>CAIPHK010000001.1 GCA_903864835.1 uncultured bacterium
CTCTGGTCCACCTTCAGGGGGCAAGCTCACACTAAGCGCCCTCATGGCTCTTTGAATTATCTGAGCCCTGTTCAGTTTAGGGCTCTACACGCAAAACAGGCTCCGCCTGTTTTGGAAGATTTCCTCTCTTGTTCAGCGTCTATTTGTGTCTGAATTTATAGGGGCTGGACCGGGTCTTCAATTTGTTCAGCTGATAATTTTAGGTCGTAATATATAATTTCGCGGTCTTCGATGTAGTTATACTCTTTAATTTTTCGGTAGTAGGGCTCTCTCAAGAACCATCCTTTAAATTGCCCACTTAATCCATTGTAAATGTAAGCGGCTTGATCGCTGCCTTCAGTGTCTGCAATATAATGGAGAATGTCGCTATCCATCAGGCCCTGTTTTGACTTCAATATGAGGAAAAGGTGCCCAAACATCGACGCGGGGTTCTCCATATAGCGATTCGGAAATGCAACAACAACGGAGGCGATATCCTCGTTGGCGGTTACGAGAGGCGTATATAAAATACGATTGATTTGTGAGATGGTCTTATAACGTAGGGGAAATTTTTTCCTGAATTCTGGATCTTGAGCACGGCAGCGTTTTAACTCTGCTTCATATTCCAATTTGGGGTCAGTTTTTCCGGATTTACTGACAAAGAAGCGATCATCATCGGCGACACTACGGTATTCATCACCTACCTTTTCATAGTAAAGCAGGTTGAGCCACTTGCGGCTTTGATAGAATTCATCAGCATAGCAGGTACTCGCTAGCCCAATTAGAAAAATTAGCCCCCATTTAATCATCTAAAAAGTAGTACCCGCATTGCGCTTTTGTTTTTTTATTGATCAGGACCAGATATCGGACGGGATCCGATTCGTGAGTCAAGTCATCGTCGTTCAAAATGGAAATAAAGTTCTCCGTGGGGCAATTAGTGTTCTTATATAAAATATATGCCAATTCGCCAATATAATCGTTTGTTCTTTCATAGTGATCTGCGATCAAATTGTCCTAGTTAAACAACGAAAATCGAATAATTTCTGACGCCACCCGAGAACTGCGTTTTTGAGTCGCAGCCTGAGCCACACTCTGCAAAAAGAGGGCTGGCAAAATTGCGACTATTACTCGATTTCGCCAGTTCAATTAAATTTACGCTTTTTCCATTTGGATAAAGAATTGGTTGGGAGAATACTCTTGAGAATTGTTGGTAAACCAGCTGTCGGTGGATGATCCAAGGGACCCTCCAACAAGTAGGTTTCCCCAAAACATATTGTCAAAGCTGGTGTTTAACTTAACTTCGACATCTTTATATCCTGTCTTTTTGAAGGTGAATACTTTGGGTTTTCCATCTCTTTTTACTTTGTAGGTAAACGCGCCATTGTAATATCTTCCGATGGGTTGGTTGTTTAAGTAGACATCGATATCTTGGAGGTTGCTATTAAAAGTGATGGAATCTCCGCCTTTGATCGTCGTTACTACGGTTGCGAATCCAAAAGCAGATTAGCTAATCCCGACCAAAATTGCCAAAACTAAAAGAAACTTCTTCATATCTTTACCTCGTCTATTGATTGATGTTTTGAAGTATTAAAAACTTCTAAAAAATAGGTTGTATTACAAAGCCCCTTCAACCTTATGTAATATTTTGAATATAAACATAGCATGTCGACGTAGCGGGAGAGAAGTCTCAGTCTAAAGTTTACCCAGTGTCTGAAATGCACTTGAGGTAGAGGGCGAGTTATCTCAATCCGGCAGCCCGAGTTGCGCCGAGGTAAACAACGCATCACCCTGATAGGTATTTTTTCCAAATTCCGAGATGAGATGTTGGGCACGGATGCTCGTCAGATAGGTTAAGAACTCCATCGTCTCCTCTGTCGGATGGGCTCCTAACAATGCAAAACAAGGATTGAGCAGCTGCTCGCCGCCTTCAACGTAGATTCGGCAGTTACTTATCTCTGCGCGGGTGGATAACCATGTTCCCCGGTCGGTGATGGTGTACAACCCGTCTCCAGCCGCACGGATCAAGGCATCTTTAGGAAAGACATGGAATCTAAAATACCAATTTGCGGTACTGGTCCACGGTGACAGTCCGGTCAAGGTCCATAGCGATTGTTCCTTAACATTAGTTGCCGACTGGTCATCTCTCGATAAAAAGAGGGGGTAGCTCTCCAAATTCCCTCGCTGTGCAATTTTTCTTAAGCAGGGTTCTGTGGTGTCGCCAGTGGCGATTGATGCAGGGTTAGAAATGGGGCCAATAATTAAAAATTGGTCGTTAAAAATAGGGGTGGGATGGGTCGCCCATCCGTCAGCCACTGCTTGATCACCTTGATTTTTTTCGTCCACCAACGCGATGTCAATGACCCCTTTCTTCAGTTGTTCTAGGGTTTTAGGGCTCACATCTTGATACCATGCGATTGAGTAGGTGGCCGATTTTTCTGTGAGATAGTCGTCAGCCAATGCCTTTAAGAGGCCTGTGGGTCCAGCGCCTCCATTCCCCAGTCGGATACGAATATTATCCGAAGGGCTCCCATAAATTTCTTTTGGAACCATGCTAACCTCTCGCGTATCGTCGGCGGCCAACAATGGTCCGGTTAAGAAGCAGATCAACATCGATACAATGAAATATGGTTTCATAGGGGTCTTTTTGGCTGAGGGTCTAATGCGCGTCAACTTGAGTATCCAGTCGGCGTTGCATCTTCATGGTAAACACGGGGATTAACATCAATACGATAATTCCAATAATACACCAGCATAACTGATTAAAGCTCATCATAAATGTTTGTCTCATCACCCGTCCGTATAGTGTCTTTATCGCGAAAGACGCGGGGCTCCCAAATCCAATATTGTCGCCCAATGTTCGATAGGTCGCGCTGCCAGAAATTTTCATAAAATCATGATAAGCAGCGGGGTTAAGGAGTGATACTTTTGCGCGTAAATCTTCATAGTTTTGTTTGCTAAATCGGGTCAATAGCAGTGACAACGACGCGATGCCGATGCTTCCGCCAATTTGTCGAAAGAAGTTCATCAACCCATTCACCTGGGCCAATTCTTCCCCCTTAAATTGACTGGTGACGGTACTCAAAATAGGGATAAATAATAGGCCAGCGCCGACACCTCTAAAAATTAAAGGCAAAAATAAGTCGTTGGGACCGGTACCGGTACTAAATTGGGTCATTAATAATACTGATGTTGTCGCGATTCCTATGCCTGTCAAAATGATGGCGCGAGGATGAAATTTCTTGGATACCTTACTCACCATCATCATACTGATGGCCGTAGCGATAGAGCCTGGGATAAATAACATCCCTGTTTGCGTGGCGGTGAGCTTCATGATGTTGTCACTTAATACCGGAACCACAAAGGTTAGGGTATAGAGGATTACCCCCAACGCCATCATCAACGCGGACCCCGCAGTGACGGCGTTCGTCTTAAACAGCCGTAAGTTCATAATGGGGTTTTTGACTCGCAATTCCCACCATATAAATGCACTGCTACTTACCAATGCAAATAGCAGACAGGTTCGAATCGTGATGGAATCCAACCAACCCTCCGCTTGGCCGCGTTCCAAAATAAATTGGAAACACCCAATGCCCAAAAAGAGCAGGGCGAATCCCAGCCAGTCGACGGATTTCTTGGGGGCTGAGGCGTCCGGAACGCTCTGGTCGATATATATGTATGAGCAAATAGCGGCGATGATCCCGATTGGAATATTAACGTTAAAGATGGCGCGCCAACCGAATGTATCCGTGAGATATCCACCTAAGACCGGACCCAATGCGGGTCCAATCATGATACTCATTCCAAAAATAGCCATCGCCAAGGTTGCTTTTTCTTTTGGAAATTGTTCCTGAATCAAGGTTTGTGCAGTCGGCAATAATGCACCACCCGACAGGCCCTGAAGTATTCTGAAGAAGACGAGGGTATATAGATTCGGCGATATTCCGCACATAAATGAGGACAACGTGAACAAGAGAATGGCCCCGGTGAAATAATTTCGACGTCCCAATCGGGTCCCAAACCATGCGGCGATCGGTAGGATAATCGAGTTTGCGATCATGTATCCGGTGGATACCCAGCTGATGGCATCCAGAGTGACCCCCAAATTGCCCATCATGGTCGGAATGGCCACGTTGACGATGGAGGCGTCCAGAATTTCCAGAAGCGCAGCCAAAACAGCGGTGACGATAATAATGATCGATTTTTTACTCATGGATCACGCGTGATTAACGTCGTCGAATGGTGACTTCGGCGGACAACCCGGCTTGAAGTAACTTAACGTCCTCAGCGGATAGATGAACCAATTTGATCTTTACAGGGACCCGTTGAACCACTTTGGTAAAGTTTCCCACCGCGTTGTCCGGCGGAAGTAGGCTAAACGCGGCACCCGTGCTGGGGCTGATACTATCGACGACACCCGTGAATGTTTTATTGCTGATCGCATCCACAATGACCTTAACTGATTTTCCAGGTGCAATTCCTTCCAGTTCGGTTTCCTTAAAGTTTGCAACCACCCAACGTTCATCCCCAACTACAAATCCCACAAGCGGTTGGCCAGGAACCACTGACATCCCAATTTCGAATGACTTTTTAGCGACGGTTCCGTTGGCCGGTGCTTTGATTTCGGTATGCGAAAAATTGTCT
This sequence comes from uncultured bacterium, assembly GCA_903864835.1. Classification (GTDB taxonomy): domain Bacteria; phylum Margulisbacteria; class Marinamargulisbacteria; order SXXA01; family SXXA01; genus CAIPHK01. The sequence goes on from CAIPHK010000001.1 coordinate 4,621, forward strand.
TCGGATTGTTTGACTGTAGCATCGCCGGCCCTAAGCTGGGCGGTGATCGACTTGTATTCGGCTTGGGCTGCATCAAGGCGTTCCTTGGTTTCCGCACCTTGTTTGAATAACGATTCACGGCGTTTGTAGTTCAAGTCCGCACTATGTTGTTTGGCCGCGAGGGACGCATATTCTGCCTTGGACAGATTCATCGCGTTGCGATAGTTTTCGGTGCGTAATGTGGCCAATACCTGACCCTCTTTGACGGCTTGGTTGTCTTCGACGCTAACGGTTTCGATAATCCCCCCGACTTCAGCGGATAACAAGGTGGTTTTGGCTTCAACCGTTGCGTTGTTGGTCGATACATAGATGTATGAATGGTATCCAAAATATAAAACGGCGGCTCCGACCGCGAGGGCGACGGCCCCAACGAGTATTTGTTTCTTTTTCATTACAATCTCCTACCTAATGTGATTTCAAGGTTAATTAAGGCTTCAACAGCATTCATTTTGGCGAGTACGCTTCCCGCTTTGGACCGAAATAGATCCAGCTCCGCGTCGAGTACCTCCGTGTTGGTTCGGCTTCCGGCTCTCGCCTCAAGTCGGGCCAAACGGACGCTTTCTTCAGACCGCTGTGTGTCCAGATTCTTAATTTCAAACCGACGCGTGTTGCTGATGTATTTCCGTTTCATTTGCTCAAAGTCGCCGTAGGCGTTGAGTTTCGCTGCGTTGATGTCGGCTTCAATTTTTTCTCTCTGGGCATGGGCGATGTCTGATTTTGCCTTCGACACATTTCCGTCAAACAGGTTCCAATTCAGTACCACTGCCGTCTGATAGGCGGACCGAAAGGCATCGCTGGCGATGGCATCATTTTGATTGTTATACAGATCGGCGGACCCAACGGCGGCGATTTGGGGAACAAACCAAGGGGTATCTTCATGCTCTTGTTTTTCAAGTGAGGCACAATGAAGCCTGAGGGATTGGATATCTGACCGGGTTTTAAATGTGCCATCAAACACTAATTGTTCGAGGCGTTTGATATCCGGTGATGGTATTTCGTCGATTAAGCGCCGATCATCCTGCACAATACCCAAAAGTTGAATTAGATTTTGATGAGAGATAACCACGTTATCTTTTGCATCTGCCGCATCCAATTCGGCCTCGCTCAACTGGACTTGAATTCGCAATTCATCGTAGGCAGTCGCAGTGCCTCCCTTTTTTTGAATTTGAACCTGTTTTAAATGATCTTGGAGGACTTTGACGTGATGTTCGGTGACCGTCAGCAATTGCTGGGCGGTAAAGGCGTGGAAATAGGCCAATCGAATCGATTGCTCCAGCTGAAATTCAGCGAGATTAAGGTTCTCCTGAGCGGCTTGTTCAAGGAGATCGGAGGAGTCCAGTGCAGCCTGGTTTGCAAATCCATCGAAGAGGGGCAGTTTGGCTTTGATTCCATATACCGTCGTGGGATAAATGGACGGGAAGGTTACCGTTTCCCCGTTGAACGGAATATCGAGGACTTCATATTTTCGACTCAAAGAATAGCTACTATTGGCCGATAATTTGGGCGCAAATCCGCTACCCAGAATTTCTTCTTTTTTGAAACTGGCCTCTCGCAGCAATGCGGTAGATTTTAGAATCGAAGGGGACTTAAGTTTCCCTTCTTGAATCGCAGTAGCAAGGGATAATTCTTGGGCGGAAAATACGGGAACTGAAAGAACGGAGAAAATACTAATAGCAAGAATAACTGGGCGCATGGTCCACTTCCGATATCGATTAATTAAGTAATCACATACTTAATAATGCAGTCTATTCCACCCGGAGCTTGGTTGCAAGTAATCATTTACATACACATTTTACGGTGTTAAATTGCCCCGATGGCAGAGGCAATTGGACCCAAAAAGCGAGACCGGGAAGGCAGTATTCAACGATTGCTTGATGCAGGAGTCAACGTCTTTTCAACCTATGGATATGATGCCTCAACCACACGATTAATCGCACAAGAATCCGGGATCAACGAATCTCTTATTAGTCGGTATTTTGATGGAAAAGCGGGCCTTTTGGTCGAGATTATTCGAGGATATGTGGAAAAAGAAGCCGAACACGGGATTTGTGTGGGGCATGCCCCTGCGGATACATTGGAAGGTGAGATACTTAGTTTTTTTCAATACAAATTTGACCACTATCAAAAGACAAAGTCCTTCCTGAAAGTGATGCTTTCTAGGGCGATTATTGACCCCGATGTGGCACTCGAAATGCAAAAGCGATTTAACAAGGGCGGGTCACCCTGGCTATTGGAGCGGCTTCAAGTATTTCGGTCTCAAGGAAAAATTCGGGCGAATGTTAACCTAGACCGAACCTGTTTTACGATCACCCATACTTGTTTTTCAATGGGTTTTTTGGGGCATACGGTGATGGGGTTGGATAAAGAATTTATTACCGCTGCGTTGGCGGATTTTGCCCGCGATTTTTCGACGGGGATTTCGTAAAGGGGTCAGCAGATTGCGCCAAGGGAGTGACATAGTCTGCTGGCCCCTTTTGCCGCTTATCCGGTAGGATACCTCCATGATTAAAATTGCCATCAAAATGTTGTTGGGGGACCGGGCCAAATATCTGGGATTAGTCTTCGGGGTGACGTTTGCCACGCTTTTAATGGCCCAGCAGGTGTCGATCTTTATTGGATTGATGTCCCGCACGGCCAGCGTGGTAAATGATGTGACCGAGGCCGATGTCTGGGTCATGGATTCCCGAGTGCGCTACATCGAAGAGGTGGAACCGTTACGCGATGTGGAGCTCACTAATGTCCGATCGGTCCCTGGGGTGAAGTGGGCGGTTCCGTTTTTTAAGGGGCTATCGACTATTCGGATGCCAGATGGATTAACGCAACAGGTTCAGCTGATTGGTGTGGATGACGTGAGTTTGGTGGGGATATGCCCCAAATCATATATGGGAGACCCTGAATCTATTCGTCACCCCCAAACGGCGATGATTGATAAAAATGGGTATAAATTTACGTGGCCGGAGCAGCCGTTTAAATTAGATCGCGAGATCGAGGTGAACGATAATCGCCTGACGCTAAGTGCGATTTGCGACTCCACGCCGACGTTTTTGACCTTTCCCACAATCTACGTGTCCTATGCAACCGCGGTACAAATTACCCCTCAAGGTTGTAACAAGATGTCGTTTATTTTAGTGAAATCGGCGGGAACGGACCCGAAGGTGTTAGCGGATCGTATCGGAAAACAAACCGGACTTCAGGCATTGACCCAAGACGAATTTGCCTGGCGAAGTATTAATTATTACCTCACGCGTACCGGTATTCCGATTAATTTTGGAATTACCGTATTCCTCGGAATGCTCATTGGCGCGGCAATTACGGCCCAAACGTTTTATATTTTTGTGATCGAAAACCTGAAGCAATTTGCCGCGATGAAGGCCTTCGGGGTGACCAACGGACAGCTGCTGCGTTTGGTGCTGACCCAAGCGGCATTGGTTGCGTTTGTGGGCTATAGCCTAGGGATTGGATTGACGGCATTATTCTTTAAAGCAACGTCCAATTCACCCGCGATGCGGGGCTTCTTCTTACATTGGCAAGTGATGGCGGGGAGTGCCGGAATAATTACGATCATTATTTTAATTTCGACCATTTTTAGTCTCCGAAAAGTTTTTACTGTCGATCCTGCTGTAGTGTTTAGGGGATAACAATGACAATTGCAGTAGGCGTTTCGAATCTCAATAAACAATTTAAAGCTGGAGATAGTGTCATACAGGTTCTGATGGACATTACTCTTCAAGTGAAACTGGGAGAACTCACAATGTTGGTGGGGCCATCGGGGTGTGGAAAAACGACGCTTATTTCCATCATGTCGGGGATTCTGTCTCCCACCTCGGGGGAAGTGGTGGTGATGGGGCATTCCCTTAACCGGATGAAAGACCGAGAGAAAGTATTATTTCGGCGACATAATATTGGCTTTATTTTTCAACAATATAATCTGCTGCCTGCATTGACGGCCGCTGAAAACGCAGCAATGCCGTTGATTGCCGCAGGAATCGGAAACGACGTCGCAATCAATCGGGCGAAGGACGTCTTGCAAAAGATCGGCATGAGTAGCCAGGTTGATAAGTTACCGAATCAATTGTCAGGCGGCCAACAGCAACGGGTGGCGATTGCGAGGTCGTTGGTTCACAACCCCAAATTCATCGTGTGTGATGAACCGACGGCGGCGTTGGATGCCAAAACCGGCGGCGAGGTGATGCAAATTTTGCGAGAGGTTGCGAATGATACCGGCCGATCGGTGTTGATCGTAACTCACGACAGCCGAATTCATCAGTTTGCGGATCGTATTATAGAAATGAATGATGGCCGGATTGCGTCGGATCACTATCCGGCGTTGGTTGAAGTAAAGGAGTAATAGACATGGGAATTTTGAGTGGAATAAAAGGGTGGAAGCTTCCGGCTGTGGCGGTAATCGCGCTGACACTGGCGGTAGGATCGGTACTGACGCGTAAGTCGACGCCGGGAAAAGAGCCGCTGGTTCTGCCCCCCACCTCGGAATTTAAACAATCGATCGCGGGGATTGGTATCGTTGAACCTGTCAGCGAATTGGTGTCGATAGGCAGTGAATTGCCGGGAATCGTACGCCAAGTGTACGTCAAAGTGGGAGCTCATGTTCAGCAAGGAACGCCTCTTTTTTCCTTAGACGATCGAGACGTTAATGCACAACTTGCAACGCTGGAGGCGGCTTTGAAGTCGGCTCAGTTGCAGGCGAAGCAAGCCAATGATCAGTACGCGACCGTGAAAGCATTGAAGGACAGCCGGGCGGTCTCAAAAGATGAATTTACCCGTCGGGAATACGGCGCCAAAGTGGCAGACGCCAAGGTGGATGAGATCCGCGCTCAGTGGCGGCAATGGGTGACGACAAAAGAGAGATTAACAGCGAAAGCGCCGATGTCGGGTGAAATTTTGGCAGTTAATATTCGTCCCGGGGAGTATGCCCTGACCACCGGTGGGGCGGAGCCATTGATTCGGATGGGCGATACTCGGGTATTACGGGTACGGGTTGAAATTGACGAACAAAACGCAAGCCGAATTGATAAAGATGCCAAGGCATTTGGATCTCCTCGAGGTAATACAGAGCTCAAAATCCCGTTGCGATTTGTTCGGTTTGAGCCCTATGTTAAGCCCAAGGTGAACCTCGCTACCGGTGGGCAACGGGTGGATACCCGCGTCATGCAGGTGATTTACGAATTAGAGGCCAGTTCGACCAATGTGTTTGTTGGACAACAAATGGATGTGTTTATTGAACAGCAAGCGACGGAATCAAATCGATGAAGTCGGGGGCCTTATTGATTCTGGTTGCATTTTTGGCGATCGCAGGGCCGCTGTTTGCAACAGATGACCCTGAAAATTCCGGTGGATGGATGGCATTTAATGATCCGCTTCTGAACCGATTGATTGATCAAGTAAAGCAAGAAAATTTAGATATCCAGGTGGCGAATGCGCGGGTTCGCGAAGCCAAGGCGGCGGCGCAAACCCCGAGAGCGGCATGGTGGCCCAGTATTGCGGTAGTGGGGTCGGTCTCGCGAGGAAATACAAGTTCAATCAAGGATGCGTCAATCAATCGGTTGGGAATTCAAGGGTCGTGGACGTTGGATTTTTTTGGGAAAATGGACTCTCAAATCAAGGCAGCGGATGCGCGGTTAGACCTTCAAACGGCCGGTTTAGACGAGGCCCGTCAACAGGTGATATTGGAATTGGTGACTGCGGTGATTCGGTGGCGAGAAAATCGGATGATCTATCAATTGATGTCTCAACAGGTTCAAGAGCTGGATACCCAAGTGGCATTACAGTCGGATTTGGCCGCAGCGGGATTGGCAGATTCATTGCCGGTAGTTCAACTTCAATCCACTAAAAGTCAGCTTGAAGCTAAACTTCCGGCAGTCGACGCAGAGGTGGTCAAAGCCATTTATCAAATCGATCAATTGGTCGGCGCCACAGATAATCGGATTGTGGCGGAACTGTTGGCGGCCGAGCCGGTTCAAATTGAATTGCCGGTCTTCAAAACCGTCTTGGCGGAGGATGTGGCGGTGCTGCAAAATCGCCCTGATGTGCGAGAGGCGAGGGCTGCATTGGCGGCGGCCAACGCCGAATTTGCTCAGACAGAAGCGGCGTTGTGGCCCGAGGTGACCGTCGGCGGTCTTTACGAAGTGCAAAGCGTGACCGATGGCGTGTTGCAAAATGGGGCGCAAATATGGTCGGTGAATGCTGATTTTAACTATCCGATATTTAATTTTGGACGGCTTCAAAGTGGCGTGGATGCGGCGAATGCCCGTAACGCAGAAGCCATCAGCCAGTATCAGTCGGCGCTAAAGAAGGCGTTGCAGACGCTTCGAAGCGCAGTTGTCGCGTACACTCAATCGATGTCATCGGTCACCGCATGGCAAGCGGCAGAGCGTCAGCAACGGACTGCACTCTCACTCGCACGGGACCAGTTTCAAGCCGGATTTACCAATTACATGAGTCGGTCGGCAGTTGAAATTGAGTATCTTCAAGCCCGAATTGGGGCGACTCAGGAGTATGGCAATGCCGCTCGGGCCTATATTGAATTGCAGCGTGCCTTAGGTGCCGGTTACTAACGGACCTTGATACTGTATTCTTATCTGGCTAGTATTTCAGTTTAATGGGTCTATTTATTATCTTTAGGAGGATTTGACATGCCATGTCTTTTTCATTTGTCCATTGCTATTGGGTTAATCGCGTTAGCATCAGGCGCCGCATTGTTACTGTCCGCTAAAAAAGAAACCGGAGCTGTTTCATGGATCGCAAAAATTATTGCGGTCGTTGTTATTCTACTGTCAGTGGGAACGTTATCCTGTACGATTCATTGCGAATCAAAATGCGGCCATGGGTCTTGCAAAACAGAAAAAGCCAGTTGCGAAACTAAAGATGACGCAAAAACAGACGCGTCAACGGCTGAAGCCGCTAAACCTGCAGAAGAAACTTCAGAAACCAAGTAGTTACTCGGTGAATTTGGGGGGGATTGGGGTCATTTTTTCTCGTAGAGTTGCGGTGTCTGGCACCGGAGTCTCTGTCGACCAACTGCCAATGCGCTTTAGGTCGTTCGAGGGGCCAGAACCGCTGGGTAGCGACACGATGCTTAAACAGTTGCTCGGGATGGGCCCCCCAACTACGATGGCTGCCGATCGCCATTTTCGGAGTGTTTTGAATGAATGGGTCAATCTGGAGGCGCTCTCAAGCGACGATTCCCGTCGGTTGGCTCAAGTAACCCGGGCCATATTTCTTAAAATTGAGTCGCTCGATAAAATGGCTGAGCGAATTTTGAACGCACAGAAGGTGTTGTCGATTATTCGGCACTGTTTTCTTCAAGATCCCCGGAAATTCAAGGTATCCACTCCAGAATCGCTGGAGATATTATCGGCAATTGTTCCGGTATATACGACCCGCGGCAGCGGTCGATTTTTTGACGACATATCAACTGTTCCCTTTGTGGATCACGAGGGGCTGACGATTTGGATGCCCAAGCTGGGGCGGCTGGCCGAAAAATCATCATTCGGTTCGGTTAAGCAAGTAAGTATCGGTCGTCGCGATGGGAAAGTGGGTCAATGCGCAATGAAAGTCACGGAATTGGCACGCCCGGACGCCCTGTTTGCGGCGCTGACTGAATGGATCTTGTTAAACGCGTTGAGTAGCCCCCATGTTTTGCCAGTTAGGACGGCCTTTATCTATATGGATACCCGAGATGGCCGCCCAAGAAAAGTGCCTCGATTTGCCATGGTGAGTGATGTCTGCTCAAAACTGGATATTCCCCAGAAGGGGCATCTTAATGAGGGCGTCGCGGATATTATCGAGGTGGTCCGATGCTTGGTTTGGATTCATTCGGCCGGGGTTGGGTACTCGGATAGTAAATTTGACAATTTTTTGAAATTTGCGGGCAAAGTGGTTGCATCTGATTTTGGGCAGTCCATTTTTTTGAATGTTCAAGACGTCGGCGTGCACTTGCCGTTTCGGGTGGGTGGGCGATTTCCGGCCCCCGAATTAGCGGAATGTCGCAAGGGCGAGGGGGTCCTTCCGGATATACAAAAAATAGACGTTTTTCCAGTGGGAGTGATGTTGTATCAGATTTTAGCGGCTAATAATGTCGTGGATTCCGTTGGGTTTCCAACCGACAGGCAGTGGCGAAAGGCACCCCAATTCAAGAATCCGTCCCTTTCATTTTGTATCCAAGCGACCGCGCAATTAAAAAAAGTTCAAAAAATTAATAAGAATCAGCCACTTCAAGCACGGCTCATGGCGATTGTTCGCGTTACTGAGGCGTGTTTGGACCATAATCCGACTCATCGCCCAACGGTCAATGTCCTACTTGACCAATTGACCGGGATTGGATTGGATTCTAATCGGTTCAGTCCCTAAAACGTCATTACGACGGCGCCGTCTCTAATCGCTAATTTTGCCGAAAACTGTTTTCCAGATTTGGCGGTAAACCCGCTAATGACCGGGGTGACGCCATCAGTGAGCAGTTGGGTCGCAATTTCTTTTGAGATGGGAGTACCCGACATTTCTTTCCAGATCGCAAATTTGCATCCAGCGGTCCGCCAATTCTGGCAGCTGAACGCTTTGGGAGTTTCTGTAACGACGCCACCGCATCGGGGGCAGGTGCCAATCGATGGGAACTGCGAAACGGATTGAACATTGCCCACTACCCGGCGTGCGAACCCTGCAATTTCTTCCATATAATTGGCACGGGCCAGCTTCCCGGATCGAATCAAATTGAGTTTTCGTTCCCATTCACCGGTGAGTTCGGGAGATAATAACTCTTTGTCTTGAATGACGGATATGAGTTGCAACCCTTTGTCGGTGGGGATTAATCGATTTTTTTCTCGGGTAATATAGCTCACCTTGATGAGGCGTTCCAAAATTTGAGCGCGGGTGGCGGGTGTGCCCAGTCCACAATCTTTCATCGCTTCACGAACGTCATCGTCGTCGATTTGGCGACCGGCGGTTTCCATGGAGGCTAAGATGCTGGCCTCAGTGTGCAAGGGTGGGGCTTTTGTTTTTTTTGTGAGGACTTTGAATGTCTTCCCGATGACAGGCTCTCCGGCAGCGACAATCGGTAATGCGGTTGCGGTTTCATCATCATCGTCAGAGTAAAGCTGTCTCCATCCCTGGGCACGTGTGACGATGCCATTTGATTTGGTCGTCTGTTCCCCACCAAAGCGGCAGTATATTTCGGTGCTTTCTTTTAAACAGTCAGGGTAAAATCCGGCAATTAATCGCCGTGCAATAAGGTCAAATATATGGGCTTCATCAGTAGATAGTTTTACATATTTGAGCGACTGACCGGTGGGAATGATGGCATGGTGATCCGTTACTTTTTCGGTATCAACCATTCGTTTACTTGGAGAGAGTGGCTTTTCCATCAGAGGGGCCACCAATGGCGCAAATGCGGGTCTCCATTCGGATAGCGTTTGCAGTATCGGGCGCAGCTTGGGGACCAAGTCATCGGATAGATACCGAGACGAGGTTCGGGGATAGGTGATGATTTTGTGTGTTTCGTAGAGGGCCTGAGCGATTTCTAAGGTCCGTTCAGCCGAAAATTTAAATTTGCGATTGGCCTCTTTTTGGAGTTCGGTAAGATCATATAACAATGGGGGCTGTTCTCTTTTTTCTTTGATGGAAACGGATGCAATTACCCCGTTAGGGCTACTATTAAGCGATGCCGCAACGGTATCCGCGGTTGCTTTGTCGGAGAGGCGACTTTCTTGGTCCTTGTTAATCCACAACCCCTTAAATGTTCCATTCGAGTGGTGGATGGTGGCTTCGATTTCGTAGTAGGCCTGTGACTCAAATGCGGTGGCGGCAAGGAAGCGATCGACAATCATTTTGAGTACCGGGGTTTGGACACGCCCCACACTCATAACCCCTTGTCCTTTTCCAAACCGAACGGTGTACGCCCGGGTCGCATTAATTCCAATGAGCCAATCGGCTTCTGATCGCGATCGGGCGCAATCATATAACGTGGTGTAATCGGATCCTGGTTTTAACGTCGCAAATCCTTCATTAATGGCATCGTCGGTTTGGGACGAAATCCACAGTCGCTGAGTGGGTTTTGTACATGCGCTCAATTGGTAAATAAGCCGAAAGATAAGCTCACCTTCACGTCCGGCATCGGTGGCGCAAATGACGTCGCTGGTTGCGTCCGAGGTGATTAACGCTTTGATGGTTTCAAACTGGGCCTTGGCACCGTTGTCTTTGGTAGTGTCTATTTTGAATTCGTCGGGAATAATCGGAAGATCCTGGAGTTGCCATCGACCCAATTGAGGGTCGTATTCGTCGGGATCCAATAGTCGAACAAGATGTCCAAACGCCCATGTGACCTGGTAGCCGTTACCTTCAAAGTATCCCGATTTTTTGGACGTAACTTTGAGTACCCGAGCGATATCCCGGGCGACACTCGGCTTTTCGGCGATGATGACTTTCATGCGTTCGATCATACACGTTACGGTCAAACGAACACAAACGACATTGCCAACGCGACACCTGATTTGAAACAATACAAAGATGAGTCAAAAATACACCGTTCCTAGAGGCACCAAGGACATTTTGCCGTCCGAAATTCCGTTTTGGCATTACATTGAATCGTCGTCGCGAAGTCTTTTTGGACTATATAACTATCAAGAAATTCGAACCCCGATATTTGAGCATACTGAGCTCTTTGAACGCGGGATTGGAGACGCCACAGATATCGTTGAAAAAGAGATGTATACATTCACCGACAAGGGGAATCGTCGGCTAACTCTTCGACCCGAAGGTACGGCGCCCTTGGTTAGGGCGTATGTTCAGAATTCGATTTACGCCAAGTCAAAAGTGGCCAAGTTATATTATTGCGGTCCGATGTTTCGGTATGAGCGTCCTCAGTCGGGGCGATACCGCCAATTTCACCAAATTGGGGTGGAATGTTTAGGGAATGCGTTACCAATTGCAGATGCTGAAGTCATTGCAATGGGCGTCCATTTGTTTGACGAGCTGGGCCTCAGTGGATTGTCGGTCACGATTAACTCGGTGGGCTGTGCTGTATGTCGTCCGGTGATTGAAGAACGGTTAAAGCAATTTATTGGGATGAATTTAGAGAATTTATGTGAGGATTGTAATCGGCGATTTGATTCCCGCCCCTTGCGTATTTTGGATTGTAAAAATGTAACCTGCAAGACGTATATGACGGGGTTGCCGGATATTCGTAATTCCCTCTGTCATGAATGTACCGACCACTTTAATTATGTGGTTGGGTATATCGATAACTTGGGTATTCGGTTCCAAATTAATCCACAACTGGTACGGGGGTTGGATTATTACACGCGAACCACATTCGAAATTGTGTCGGACCAACTGGGTGCACAGAATGCACTGTGTGGGGGTGGTCGCTATGATGGGCTGGTGAGTCAATTGGGTGGGCCGGCAACGCCAGCGGTGGGGTTTGCGTTTGGAATTGAACGTGCGGTAATGATTCTTCAGGAGCTTTCGGATTACCACCAAAAAGTGAATCCGTTGATCTATATGGCACCTGTGGGATTTGATCAAGTGGCCAAATGTTTCTTGTTGGTGGATCGGATCCGACGGGCTGGATACCGGGTGGAGCTGGAAGCGGGCAAAACCGATCTTAAATCTCATTTAAAACAAGCGGATAAATTAGATGCCCGTTTGGTTCTTATTTATGGAGAAACGGAAGCAGAGCAAGGCAATATTTTGGTGCGAAGAATGACGGATCGCACGCAAGAATCCGTCGATTTTGACGCCGTATTAGAGTTCCTTTTGGCTGAATTTGGGCCAGGTCATGGGTAAATATCGGTCCCATGATATTGGGACGTTAGCGGCTGTATCCGTAGGGACGGATGTTCAATTGGCGGGATGGGTCCATCGGGTACGTGATTTGGGAGGGGTTCTATTTATTGAACTGAGAGATCGAACGGGGATCGTTCAGCTCGTGATTGACCCCGTCCAATGGGCCGACGCCACGAGTCTGCGCCAGGAATGGGTTGTGTCTGTTAGCGGGGTCGTCCAAGCGCGTGAAGTAGCGAATCCGACGATCGCGTTGGGAAAAATTGAATTGCGTGTAACGGGAATGGAAATACTCAATCGGGCGATTACTCCCGCGATTTCGGTATCGGATGATATCGTCGTCGATGAGGTCTTACGGATGAAATATCGGTATCTCGACCTTCGTAAACCGGCGAGTTTTTCACGGTTTAAGTTGCGTCATGATGTCTCTCAATCCATTCGACGATTTTTGGATGGGGCGGGGTTTATCGAAGTTGAAACCCCCTTATTGACGAAAAGCACGCCCGAGGGAGCGCGTGATTATTTGGTTCCATCCCGGGTCCATCCCGGCGAATTTTTTGCGTTACCGCAATCACCCCAACTATTTAAACAGCTATTGATGATGTCCGGATTTGAAAAGTATTTTCAAATTGCCAAATGTTTTCGGGACGAAGATTTACGTGCGGATCGTCAGCCTGAATTTACCCAGGTGGATTTAGAACTCTCTTTTATTAATCAAGATGAAATTATTGCATTGGTAACGGATCTCCTACGCGGTGTATTCATGGTGGCAGGACGATCCTTCCCAGACCATATTCCAACGATGACATATGCGGATGCGATGTCACGGTACGGGGTGGACCGGCCGGACATGAGATTTGGGTTGGAGCTCCAAAACTTGAACTCAGCATTTGCGAACTCTGAATTTAAGGTGTTCACCGACATTATATCTGCGGGTGGCCATGTCATGGGGATTCGGGTTCCGAATGGGGTGTCGTTGATCTCCCGAAAAGTGGTGGATGACCTACAGGCATCCGTGGCCTCAATGGGGATCAAAGGGGTGTCGTGGTTTCACTTTCAACCCGATGGAATTACGGGGCCTGTCGTAAAGTTTTTATCAGAAAGTCATTTAAAAGCCCTCACAGAAAGCACAGGAGCGTTGGTCGGGGACACGGTTTTGGTGGTGGCGAATCCGACCATGCGAACCGTTCAGGAGGCACTTGGAAAAATTCGACTCGAACTCGCCCAACGGTTTTCTCTTCGGTCGGAAGCGGATTGCTTGGTATGGGTAGTCGATTTTCCGTTGTTCGAACCGGGTAACAACGGCGAGGTAATGGCGGTTCACCATCCTTTTACCGCCCCCAACCCGGAGGATATCCAGTGGCTGGAATCGGAACCGTTTCGCGTTCGGTCCTTGGCATATGACATCGTATGGAACGGGACAGAAATTGGCGGCGGCAGTATTCGTATTTCTCAGTTTGATCTTCAGGAAAAAGTGTTTCGCCTTCTGAATTTATCTGAGGATGAGATTAATGCAAAGTTTGGATTTTTTGTGGATGCATTGCGTCATGGGACCCCGCCACATGGCGGATTGGCGTTGGGATTGGATCGGTTGATTATGATGTTGGCTGGCGCAACTTCGATTCGAGATGTCATCGCATTCCCCAAAACAACGGCCGCGGTTTGCCCATTAACTTCGGCGCCGAGCCCTGTATCTGACGTACAACTGAAGGAGCTATCGATTCAATGTTTGAAGTAATTCCCGCGATTGATCTACTCAACGGGGAGGTGGTTCGGCTTACTCAGGGCGACTATTCCCAGGTTGAACACTATCAAATGAGCCCATCCCACACCGCGCAATTGTTCTTCAAAGCGGGAGCGACTCGAATTCATTTGGTCGATTTGGACGGCGCAAAAGATGGGAAACTGGTTAATCTTGAAACCATCAAATCTATTCGGAATTCAGTCGATTGTACGTTGGAAGTCGGTGGCGGAATTCGATCCGTAGAAACGGCTGCATTGCTGTTTGATCTTGGGATCGACTACATCATTTTAGGCTCGCTATTGATCAAAGAATACGACCGAGCCATGGCGATTATTCGGGAATTTCCTAATCGTGTGATTGCCGGAATTGACGCTAAAAATGGGAATGTCGCTACCGAAGGGTGGTTAGACGTGGGCGCCACAACGGCGGTTGATTTGGTGCGATGTATTAGTGATTTGCCGCTAGCGGGCATTATTTACACGGACATCGCCAAAGATGGCACATTGGCAGGGCCTAACCTTGCCCAAGTGACCCAGGTCGCTCAGAACACCCGGTTACCCGTCATTGCGTCAGGAGGAGTCGGTACTCTTGCCCACGTCGAAGAGATTCGCCAATTGTTACCGTTGGGCGTTTCCGGTTGTATCGTCGGTAAAGCGGTCTTGGGTGGGCATATTTCCGTTGAGGATCTGTTTCGTTAAAAATGGGGCCCCCCCATTAATAATTAGTGTCTTATTCCCACTCAATCGTAGCGGGTGGCTTCGATGAAATATCGTAAACCACTCGATTTACTTCTGGAATTTCGTTGCAAATTCGGGATGAAACACGTTCAAGGAGATCGTAGGGAAGATGTGCCCATTGTGCAGTCATTGCATCTTCTGAGGTGACGGCACGGAAAGCAACTGTATTTTGGTAGGTCCGGTTATCGCCTTGAACACCCACTGTTTTAATCGGTAACAAGACTGCAAATGATTGCCATAACTTCCGATAATATCCAGCGGCTTTAACTTCTTCCATAACAATAGCGTCCGCATTTTGGAGAATAGCGACTCGTTCACGCGTGACTTCGCCCAAAATTCGAATGGCCAACCCAGGGCCAGGGAACGGCTGACGAAAAATAATTTCTTCAGGTACACCCAGTTCGAGGCCAACACGACGAACCTCGTCTTTGAACAATTTGTTGAGAGGCTCAATAATTTTGAAGTCCATTTTTTCAGGAAGGCCGCCTACATTATGGTGGGTTTTGATCTTCACCGCGGTATTGGCGACACCCTTGGTGGCTGATTCAATAATATCCGGGTACAACGTTCCTTGGGCAAGAAACGGAAAATCACTTTTGAGTTCTTTGGCTTTTTCTTCAAATACCCGAATAAACTCTTCCCCAATTTTTTTTCGCTTTTCTTCGGGGTCGGTGACGCCTTTGAGTTTGTCGAAGAATCGGTCCTTGGCATCGACGTAAATCAAACGAATATCAAAGTCGCCTTCAAATAACAGTTGAATCCGTTCGGCTTCGTCTTTACGCATAAACCCTTGATCGACAAATAAGCAGGTGAGCCGGTTTCCGATGGCCTTTTTTAACAGCGCCGCAACTGTGGTGCTATCCACTCCACCTGACAACGCACACAAGACATTTTTATCACCGACAGTGTCGTTAATTTGTTGAATTGCCGTGTCGATAAACGATGCGGGTGTCCAGTCTTGGGCACATTCACATATTGAAATAACAAAATTTTGGATAACTTCATTCCCTTTGGGGGTATGAACCACTTCGGGGTGAAATTGGACGCCGTAGTGTTTTTGAATTGGATTTCCAAATGCGGCGATCGCGGTGTTTTCCGTGTGTCCCAATATTTGGAATCCGGCAGGTAAATCAACGACGGAATCGCCATGGCTCATCCATATCGCCATTTCCAACCAAAGGCCCTGAAATAGGTCGAAATTATTATCGATGTAAAGATTGGCCTTGCCGTATTCATGGTGGGTGCCGCGTTCGACTTTTCCGCCGAGACTGGCGGCCATAAGCTGCATCCCGTAGCATATTCCAAGTATTGGAATCCCACATTTGAACAATGCCGGGTCACATTTTGGGGAGTCGGCTTCAAATACAGAGGACGGCCCACCTGAAAGAATAATCCCTTTGGCCTTGTATTTGTTCTTGATATCGTCCGCGGAAGTGGTGTGGGAAATAACCTCGGAATAAATCCGAAGTTCCCGAATTCGTCGGGCAATTAATTCGCTGTATTGAGATCCAAAATCAAGAATGACGATCATTATTTTTTATACATCCCTAATTGTTGGGCCCGTTGGTAAATCTTACCTTCAGTCAATAGTGATGGGGCAACGACGACGTTGATATCATGCATTTCTCGAATGTTTGCGGCACCTAAAGTGGCCAGGCAGGTCCGGATTGCACCCACGATATTTTGAGAGCCATCATCGGTATTCGATGGTCCGACAAGAATTTCTTTTAGTGACCCAATCGTCCCCACATGAATTCGTGCACCACGGGGAAGTACCGCGTTTGGGGTGGCCATTCCCCAATGGAATCCACGACCGGGGGCTTCGGTTGCTTTTGCAAATGGCGATCCAATCATGACCCCATCAGCACCGCAGGCCAGTGCTTTGCAGATATCCCCCGAGGTCACCACTCCGCCGTCGGCAATCACCGGAATATAGCGACCTGATTCCTCAAAATATTGATCTCTCGCTAATGCCGTGTCAACAATCGCGGTCGCCATCGGAACACCAATACCCAACACGCCTCGGGTGGTACATGCAGCACCAGGGCCGATACCAATAAATACCGCAGCGACGCCGGTTCTCATGAGTTCAATAGTGACATCCGTCGTCGTCGAATTTCCGACCATGACGGGTATGGGTAACGCTTTACATAATTCAGAAAGGTCCAGAATTGCTTGGCCTTCTTTTCCTTTAAATCGGGTTGATGTGACAGTCGATTGAACCATAAACGCGTCTGCACCGGCTTCCACTGCCAACTTGCCGAGGCGCGTTGCGCTTTGAGGCGTTGAGGAAACGACGGCTGGCACCCCTTGGGCCTTGATTTCTTTAATTCGTTGAATGACCAACTCATCTTTTACGGGTTGGTTTTGATACAGCGCTTGCATGGTTTGAACGTATTCGTTCCGATCGACCGATGCAATTTTTTCGAGGATGGTATCCGCATCTTCGTAACGGGTTTGAACGCCCTCAAGATTGAGAACGCCCACACCGCCATGTTGGCCGATGATTCCTGCGGTTTTTGGGCTGACTACGGAGTCCATGGCCGACGCAAAGATTGGGAACTTCATATTGATTCCTGCGATAGTAACAGAAGTGTCAACGAGTTCGGGGTCGATGGTAATTGAAGAAGGGACGAGGGCGATTTCATCCAGGCCATAGGCTCGTATGAATTGTTTCGGCGAAGCTGCTCCCATTGGGGGATCTCCTTGAAAAAAAATTTGACTAATCGTACTCCAATTCGTTGCAGTATTCCATAGGGCTTTGGGTTTGATATCTATGTTTTCTTGGGTGCAGTGTTTCCCGTATAGTAGTCCGTATGTCTGTTTGGTATCCCTATTCACAAATGAAATCGATGCCGACTCCGTTTCGCGTAGTCTCCGGTCACGGGGCACGATTGCGCCTGGATGATGGGCGGGAATTGATCGACAGTATTTCGTCGTGGTGGTGCATGATCCATGGATACGCCCATCCAGAAATTGTGGCGGCTATCGTAGACCAGGCACAACGGTTACCGCACGTGATGTTGGGCGGGCTGAGTCATGGACCGGCTGATGACCTTGCCGCTCGGTTGGCCGAGATTTCTCCAGGGGATTTATCCTATGTTTTTTTTGGGGATAGTGGGTCGGTTGGGGTCGAAATCGCCCTGAAAATTGCGGTTCAATATTTTAGAAATCAAGGGCTTTTTAATAAGTCGAAAATTGCGTTTCTTTCCGGTGCGTATCATGGGGACACATTGGGGGCGATGTCGGTATGTGACCCTGTTGAAGGGATGCATCATTTATTCGATGGGGTCTTGATTCCCCAAATTCAATTGCCGCGTCCCCCCAAATGGGGTGCGTCCGGTGTTGATGAGTATTTGAGTGTGGTGGAGACGATTCTGTGTGCTAATAAAGATCAGTTGTGTGGGCTGATTGTTGAACCCTTGATGCAAGGGGCGGGTGGATTTTATCTGTATCACCCAGATGTATTGCGCGGTCTTCGTCGGCTTTGTGATCAGGTTGGTATTTTATTAATTTGTGATGAAGTCGCGACGGGTTTTGGTCGGCTTGGGGTGATGTTTGCCTCGGAGTTGGCTGGGGTTGTTCCAGATGTATCGGTGCTTGGTAAAGCATTGACTGGCGGCCATTTGGGGATGTCGGCAACGATGGTTAGACCCCATGTTTTTGAGCGATTTTATTCGGATGTTGCTGATCATGCCTTGATGCATGGCCCGACGTTTATGGGGAATCCGCTAGCCTGTCGGGCGGCGTTGGCGAGTATTGAGTTGATGATGGATGGAAGCGTTTTGAACCGTATTACGCAGATCGAAATCCGGTTGAAACGATTGTTAAAATTAGTCGGCCTGTCTCAGGTGCGCGATGTTCGCGTGATGGGTGCCTTGGGGGTTGTTGAAGTAGTTGATTCTTCGATTTTAAGGCAGTCGTCTCAAATCGCGGCTGAATGCGGGGTATGGTTGAGGTCGTTTGGGAATGTGATTTATACCGCTCCGCCCTATGTGATTACGGACGACGAGCTGGATAGTGTGATGGGTGCGATTGAGCAGATTGTGATCGGTAAACGGTAGCGGGGCGATTCGCTATTTGGCTGGATTTGCCTGGTCCATGTAATACATGTCGGCTTGTAAAAAAGTGTGGAAGTGGAAGAGTACTATCCATGCACCAAAGGCCCCGGCAATAATCCCGATGATCGCCCACACTATTTTTTCGCCGGTGGAGCGGGTTTTTTTGAACCTTTTGATGCTGATCCATGAGAGGCCTGCGGCGATTGCTAGGATGAGTGAATAACTTACGAAATGGTTGTGGACGTAGGGGTAAATTAACCCGAAGAATTCGGAAAATAGGTAGCCGATTCGGTCGGAGATATTGAAATTTGATGCGTTTTCAAACATAGGGGGATTACTTTATCAGGGGAAATCTTAAATTTCTATTGTAAATACAGTGGGGTGGCGCCCCCACACCCCCGGAAGGGGAAGACCCCTTTCAACCCCTTTTTTTTTACGGCCAAAACTCGCGCCAGTCCTCACGCCCTTCGGTCGCTCCTTTATGGCACTCACACAGTTTGGCCTGATTTTGATGTCGAGGGTTGGACGGTTTTGATCGCCTCTATTCCTTATCCGACGGCGGAAATCGACGCCCAAATTATTCATCAACTTCTATCTTAAACGCTTCGCCATCCAATTTAAAAACATTCATACCAAATGGAAATATTACCTCCAGCCCTTCTCTGTTGACGCAGTCAATGGAGAGGGGTGCCCGAAGGGTGGGGTGAGGTTAACGTAGCTCCTTTCATTCTCCGCAACACCGGGCACTAGTGGAATTTTTGGAGAGATCGGGGTGAGTAATTCGTAGTGAGGGATCTGCGGTGAGTTACACCGTCTCAAACGGTATCGCATGGGTCGTAATATGCTCATGAAATAAATGCTGTATTAACCCATCCGACAGCCCAATTTTTGGGATATAAATCGCCTTTATTTTTGCCCATTTCATTGCCTTGATATACACATCCAACGCGGGCACAATGACCTCGGCTCGGTCGGGCTTGAGGTTGAGTTTGATAATTCGGTCTTTCACCGATAAGTTTTTTAGGTCGACAAATAACTTTTCGAGTTTTTCCAAGGGTACCGGCTTTAGGGTGTTTTTTTCACCCGTAAGGGAAAGCGCTTTGCTAATATTTCCGCCGGTTCCGATGGAAAACGTCTTGGCCTTGGTGTCCACGGCGGTTTTTATGAAGGCTTTCATTTGATCCCACTCATCAGGTTCGACCCAGTTATTGATTAGTCGTAACGTTCCGATCTTGAAACTGTGGGAATGGGTCGATATTTGGCGGACAAAATGGGATATTTCCGTGCTGCCACCGCCTACATCGATGTAGAGATAATTGGCGCTGTCCGGAAATGTCGTGAACAGATGGTTTTGGCAAATCATCTCAGATTCGGTTTTTCCATCGATGACTTGGATATGTATACCGGTTTCGGCCGAAATTTTGTCCGCCAGCTCTTGGCCATTTTCGGCTTCCCGAATCGCTGATGTTGCACATGCAATGACCGCGAGCGGAGTGAAGATTTTGATCAGATGCGAAAATGCGGCCATGGTGTGGTGGAGCTTTTCAGCTTTTTTGTCCGATATTCGGCCTAACGTAAAGACGTCGTCACCCAGTTGTAGGGGGATGCGGTACAGCCCGACCTTCTTAAAAACGGGGTGACCGCGATCAAAGTAGACGTGAGTCAGCAATAACCGGGCGGCGTTGGTTCCAATGTCGATCGCTGCAAATTTTAACTTGTGATTGGACCGTGCCTCCGTGCCGTATTCCTTCATCGGCTTAAGTACGCCAATATGGCCTCTTGAGACCGAATCGGATGGGGTCCCTGTTGATACTCGTTGATGGGCTGACTCAGAGTTCGGGCTTTGACGGTGTCCGACAGTTGTATTTCGAGATATGTTTTGAGCTCGTGGGCTAGTACTTTATCGTAAATGGGGCAGACTACTTCGATGCGGTTGTCGAAACTTCGTCCCATCCAGTCGGCAGACGAAATGAATGTCTTTTCATCGCCACCATTGTGGAATAAATAGAGTCTAGAATGTTCCAGAAATCGGTCGACGATACTGATGGCTTTAATGGATTCACTGATGCCTCGTTTTCCTGCAATAAGGGCACATGTTCCACGGACGATGAGGCGGACATCCACGCCCTCTCTACTGGCATCATAGAGCTTTGCAATGATTTTAACGTCGGTGAGACCATTTAGTTTGATTGTGATTTGAGCCGGTAGGCCCCGTCTGGCGTTTCTGATTTCCTGGTGAATCAGTAGTAGTAATTTTTTGCGAAGGTGGAATGGCGAAAGAATCAGATGCTGGTAACTTCCTAGGCGGGTGTTGTTTTCAAAGAAATCAAATAACTTAGAGACATCAGAGGTGATCCGCTTGTCTGCTGTGAGGAGGCTGTGATCTGTATAAAATCGAGCGGTAGTTTCATTGTAATTGCCGGTGGCGACATTGGCGTAATGTCGAATTTTACCGCTTTCTTTGCGGCTGATCAGACAGACTTTGGCGTGAACTTTGAGCTGAGGGACCCCCACAATTATTTTGGCCCCTTCTTCAGAAAGGATTTTGCTCCAATGGATATTGGCCTCTTCATCAAATCGCGCTTGAAGCTCGATTACGACCGTCACTTGTTTTCCATTGCGGATTGCATTGATTAACGCATTGATAATATTCGAATGGCGGGCCGCCCGATATAGCGTGATTTTAATGGAGACCACTTTCGGATCAATGGCTGCTTCACGTAATAAGTCGATGATGTAGTGGAATGAATGGTAGGGGTAATGGAGCAGGACGTCTTTGGTGAGTAGCACGGACATCAGGCTCGATTGGCCCTCGAGGTCGGGGTGGGGAATGGACTGAAACGATGGGTAAGAGAGGTGGGCGGGGCCGACTTTGGGGAATTCCATAAAGTCTTTAAAATTATGGTAACGACGTCGGACGGGGATCAACGACTCCGCACGAAAGATTCCGAGTTTCTTGGTTAAAAAATGGAGAAGATCTTTTGATATTTTTTCTTCATAAATAAATCGAACAGGCTGTCCGTGACGCCGCTGGTTGATGCTTTTTTGGATTTTGTCGATGTAGGATTCCAAAATGTCGTTATCAATATCGATTTCCGCATCTCGGGTGAGTTTGATTGTGTAGGATGAAAAGTGATCGTAATCAAAAATCGCAAAAATATCGCCCAAGCAATACCGAATGATATCTTCAATCAACATCACATATTGGCCGTTAGGGGTATCGGGAAGAACAACAAATCGGGGGACTAGATCCGTGGGGATTTCGATGAGCGCATAATCTGTTTTTTTCCGAGATCCTTTGGTCATCGTGACCGCTTGGTAGATCGCGTGGCCCTTTAGTTCAGGGACTTCCAAAAGTTGGTTGAGCATGATGGGCACCAGCGCGGGCCGAACCACTTCTGAAAAGTAGTTTTTTACAAACTGTGATTGGTGGGGTGTGAGTAGCGTTTCATTAATTAGAAACACCCGTTCCTTTTCAAGCTCATGGGTCAATTGTTTGAAGATTTCTTCAAATTGATTTTGTTGTTTTAGTACAACTTCTTGAATTTGATTGAGGGTTTTTTCCGGTTTTTCATCCTGATATGCCGCAGGAATTTTGAGTTTTGCGCTGCGACGTAATGTGGCCACTCTTACCCTAAAAAATTCATCAAGATTAGATGAAAATATTCCTAAAAACTTGAGCCGTTCGAGTAGAGGAACGTTGGCTGACTCCGCTTCCTGAAGTACCCGAGCATTAAACGCCAACCAACCGATTTCCCGGTTGATTAGCTTATATTCCTTAGGTAGTTTTCGGATCACAAAATTAACGGATAAACGTCAACCAAGACGAAAACTGGGGGAGTTTGCCATGGACGATATCAAAATATTTGGACTGAATGGCTTCGGTCACCGGGCCCCGTTTTCCGTTCCCAATAATCCGACCATCAATTTCTCGTACCGGGGTGACCTCGGCGGCCGTTCCGGTAAAAAATATCTCATCCGCTAAAAATAACTCGTCTCTAGAGAGGCTCCGATACGACACGGTCAATCCTAAAAATCGAGCAATTTGGGTTGCGGTGTCTGCCGTGATCCCCATTAGCGGTCCGTCCGCAGGGGGAGGTGTTAAAATCTCCCCATTTTTAATGATAAAAATATTTTCGCCAGGGCCTTCGGATACGTATCCATTGGTATTGAGTAGAATCGCTTCATCAAAGCCAGCGGAGAGGGCCTCTTGTTTTGCCAATATGGAATTGGCGTAATTGGCCGTGCATTTTGCGAGCGGGGGAAGTGTTCGGCTATCGATTCGGGCCCATGAACTTACTTTGCATCGAACGCCATTTTCTAATCCGTCTTCACCGAGATAGCTTCCCCATCCCCAAGTGGCCATCATCAGGTCAACCGGATTGGCTCCGGGATTGAGTCCCATCGCGCCGTATCCGACATAGAGCAACGGGCGAATATATACCGACGAAATTTTGTTGGAATCGATGAGCGCTTCGACGTTGTTTTTTGCCAAGAGGTCCCGGTTGATTTCGACTAATTGATCCACTGTGTAGTGGGTCTTCATTAGATAAATTTTGGCGGAATCTAAGAGTCGCTGATAATGTTCTTTGGCCCTAAAAATGGCAGGCCCTCGTTCCGTTTGATACGCACGAACTCCTTCAAAAACGGCCGTCCCATAATGCAGTGCATGAGTGAGAATGTGAACGTTGGCGGACTCAAATGGGATGTAGTCGCCATTTTTCCATATATAATCGGTTTTAATCATCCGGTATACCTCACGCTATTAAAATTGGTGTAGAAATTGTAACGCAGAACATTACCACGACGGTCTGAGTTCCTAAAGTCGCCGGTATTTGATAGCGATACGGCTCAGTATCTAAGATGCGTTATTTCTAGGTCAGCGCAGTGTGGCAGAGCCACATAAGTCGACCGAAAACAGCACAGATTGGGTATTCAGCCGCAGAGCCCCAATTGTTGACACTGAGTACAAATAGAACTACCATTTTCGTTTTTGTTGTATCTAAGTGGAGGAAAGCTATGTTCGCGATTATTGAAACTGGCGGAAAACAATACAAGGTTGAAGCTGGAACTATTATTGATATTGAAAAATTAGAAGGCGAAATCGCCTCAAAATTCACCTTTGATAAGGTGGTTTTAGTCGACAACGAAGGTCAAACTAAAATTGGTCAGCCTTATGTTGAAGGCGCGACTGTGGTTGCTGCAATTTTAAATCATATTAAAGATGATAAAAAGATTGTATTTAAGTTTAAGCCAAAGACTGGCTATAAAAAGAAGGCGGGTCACCGTCAGTTGTTAACGACCATTAAAGTGGAAACGGTTAACGGTTAATTATCTCATATTAGTTTGAAACTAGATTAAGGAGTCCTGCAATGGCACATAAAAAAGGTAAGGGTAGTACTAAGAACGGTCGAGACAGTCAATCTAAGCGGTTGGGTGTTAAGGCCTTTGGCGGGGAATTAATTCCAGCTGGCGCAATTATTGTTCGTCAACGTGGAACCCAGTTTCACCCAGGGAACAATGTTGGATTAGGTAGGGACTTCACCATCTTCGCTAAAATTGATGGCGTTGTTAAATTTGAGCACCACACGAAAGATAAGCAGAAGATTTCCGTCTACGCTGCATAGTTCGGTCGTATTACTGATGGTTTTTAAGAGGTGCTTTGGCGTAATGCTGGGCACCTTTTTTTATTTGGATAGAATATAGGGTCTGAAAATATGAAATTTGTAGATAGCGTCAATATTGTTGTAAAAGCAGGGGACGGTGGCGCGGGCGCAGTCACCTTCCATCGGGAAAAATTTGTTGCAATGGGTGGGCCTGCCGGTGGCGACGGGGGACGCGGCGGGGATATCGTTTTTTTAGCGACTCGATGCCTTCAGACGCTAATGGATTTAACCCTCAAGCGTCGGTACGCTGCCCCAAACGGGGAAAAGGGTGGCAAAAAAAATTGCTATGGGGCTGATGGAGCGCCTTTGGTGATCCGGGTTCCGATCGGGACGATGCTCTTTGGCCAGGACGATGAACTTGTTGCTGATTTGGTATCGGATGATCAGCGGTATATCGCGGTAGTTGGGGGTAAAGGGGGCCTTGGTAATGCGCGGTTTGCGTCGGCGACCAATCGGACGCCACGGTACGCACAGCCTGGGTTACCTGGATACGAAATGTCGTTACGCCTGGAACTTCGAATGATTGCTCAGGTCGGATTGGTGGGATTGCCTAATGCAGGCAAATCAACGCTGCTCAACGCGTTAACGCGGGCCAATCCAAAAATTGCTGCGTATCCGTTTACTACATTGTTTCCTAATCTTGGGGTGTTACGTGCGGACAATCGAGAAATCGTCGTCGCCGATATTCCAGGGTTAATTGAAGGTGCGGCACAAGGGCATGGATTGGGTATCGAGTTTTTGAGGCATGTTGAACGGACTCAAGTATTGCTTCATTTGGTCGCCATTAATTTGGACGGACCTGAAGCCACTTTGGATGACTATCGAACGGTGGTTCATGAGCTCGCCCAAACCGAGCATTCACTGGCGGAAAAGCCGACTCAAGTATTGCTTTCCCAATGTGATCTTGTGGACGAGGAGTCGCTTGTCCCGTATCTGGAGATATTTAAGGCCAATGGCATTGATGTACTGCCAATATCCTCCGTATCCAAATTGGGGCTGACTGAATTGATTCAATACTTACTTAAGGAAGTGATTGTATGAATCCGATTGTTGTTGTCAAAATAGGAACAAATCTTCTGACAACTGATGATCGTCGGTTGGATCTAAACAACCTCCGGGAGTTGGTTCATCAAATTTGTGATGAACTGGATCGGAATCAATTTAATGTTGTAATTGTGACCTCGGGTGCGATTACATGTGGGGCAGAACGGGTTGGATTTACGCCGGCCACTATCCCTGAGAAACAGGCGGCGGCGGCAGTCGGACAGATACTTTTGATGCAAGAGTACGCTCGTTTCTTTGGAGGTCGAGGCCGGGCGGTGGGTCAATTGCTTTTGACAAAAGATGGCCTCGAAAATGCAATTGTGATGCAGAATACTCAGAATACGTTAACCCATTTGTTAAAACATGGGGTCGTACCGATTGTGAATGAAAACGATAGCGTCGCGACCAACGAAATTGGTCCTAAATTTGGGGATAATGACGAGTTGTCGGCGGTAGTTTCTCGATTGTTGGGAGCGCGCCGATTGATTTTGTTATCGGATATCGATGGGGTTTTTACAGATAATCCAAAAGAGAACCCCAATGCGGTGTTGATCGAGCATTTGCCGAACGTAACGGAGGACACCCTGGCGTTGGCCCGGGATGTTCAAAATGGTCGAAGTCGAGGAGGCATGGCGTCAAAATTGGCCGCAGCACGTGATGCGTCCCAATCAGGGATTGAGGTTGTAATCGCCAACGGGCGACGCGGTGGGGTCATTGCAGCTATTCAGCGTGGGGACTCCATTGGAACAAAGGTGGGTGCGTCATGCGAAAAATAGTAGACCAATGTGCCGAGGCAAAATCGACATTAGGCGCATTGCTATCGTTACATTCGTCTGAAAAAAATGCGATCTTACTCGCGATGGCAACGGCGATTGAACGAGATGAATCCGATATATTGGCCGCGAATCAAGATGATATTCTGCAAGCCGAAGCGGATGGTTTAACGGCCGCCCTTATTGATCGTTTAACGCTAACACCATCACGGGTTCAGGCAATGGCAGATGGATTGCGGGCGATCGCGGCCCTTCGAGATCCCGTGGGCGAAGTGGTGGATGGCTGGGTTCAACCGAATGGGTTGAAGCTGTCAAAAGTACGGGTTCCATTGGGAGTGATTGGGATTATCTATGAGGCCCGACCTAATGTAACCGCCGACGCAGTTGGGCTTTGTCTAAAGACCGGTAATGCGGTGGTGTTGCGGGGAAGCTCCTCAACCTATCGATCGAATCGTGCGATTGTTGATTCCTTGGATTCAGCGATTCCACCCGGATTGCCGCCAGGGATGATTCAGTTGCTGGAGGATACGTCACGGGCGGGGGTTTTGGAGCTGGTTCAAATGAAACAGCATTTAAGTTTGGTTATTCCTCGGGGCGGGGCAACTCTGATCCAAACAGTGGTCAATAATGCGACGGTTCCGTCCATCGAAACTGGTATTGGAAATTGCCATATTTTTGTTGACCAGTCCGCGAATTTTTTGTGGGCAACTAATATTATAGTCAACGCAAAGGTCCAACGGCCGTCGGTGTGTAACTCTTGCGAAACGGTATTGGTTCATCGGGCGATTGCGGCACAATTTCTGGCACAGTTGGCGGGTGCGTTGGTCGACAATAAGGTTGAAATTCGAGGGTGTGCGGAGACCTGTCGGATCGTTTCTAAGGCGATTCCTGCGCAAGACTCAGATTGGGATACTGAATATTTGGACCTCATTCTTGCCGTCCGAGTGGTTGATTCATTGGACGATGCCATTACCCATATTGGTGCACATGGAACCCTTCATTCAGAGGCCATCATATCCAATGATCACGCGGCGATCACCCAGTTTACGACCCAGGTTGATGCTGCGGCAGTTTTGGTTAACGCCTCGACTCGGTTCGTCGATGGCGGCGAATTTGGATTCGGGGCAGAAATGGGGATTTCGACTCAGAAGCTGCATGCTCGGGGACCGATGGGGTTGGCGGAGTTAACGACGACTAAATATATTGTTTTGGGCGCAGGGCATACGCGTTAGCCAACGCGGTCAGTGGGTCCCATCCACTGTAAGGTGGCCATCGTGACATCGTCGGACTGAGCAGCCCCACGCGAAAAGAGTTGTAGGTCGTGGAGAACATGGTCACACACTGCGGCGGAGTTGTATCCGGCGGTTCCTTTTAGGCGGGATTCCAACCCAGATTCTTTATAAAAATCACCCCGAATGTTTCTGCATTCGGTAACGCCGTCGGTAAACAAAAAGATCATGTCGGACGGGCTGAGTTGGAGTTCCTCGGTTTGGTAAGCTGCGGTATCGTCAATTCCCATCGGTAGCCCGGGTGATGAATGGATTTCAGTTACAGCGCCCTTATTTATGACATACGGGGGGTTATGTCCGCCGACCGTGTATTTAAGTAATCCGGTATTGAGGTCGAGTACCCCGTAAAATACGGTTACAAAAAGTCCGCTTTTGTTTTCATCACACAATTTTTTATTAACGATTTCAATGACGGATGCAGGGTCTTCAATTTGGCTAGCGGTGGCCTTGATCAATGTTGTCGTCATCGCCATGAACAATGCGGCTGGAATTCCTTTTCCGGAAACGTCTCCGATAGTGAAAGCGAGGGTATTGGTATCTTCACATAGCATAAAATCGTAAAAGTCGCCCCCGACGGCTTTGGCAGGCTCTATAATGGCGAACAGACTTAATTCGGTGCGATGGGGGAACAGCGGGAAGTCCCTCGGAACCATATTCATTTGGATGCTTCGTGCGACGGTCAGTTCGCTTTCAATTTTTTCCTTTATGGATGTTGTTTCTCGCAGATTTTTAATATACGCGATCAATTGATTCTCGAGCTGGATAAACGTGGTGGCGAGTTCACTGACTTCGTCGGTAGTGGTGCGTCCAATTTCTAAAATACGTTTTTGGCCGGGGAGGGGAGATAAAAATTCCGAATTTGAAAGGTCTTCGGCGTAGTCCGCGAGTGTTTGCAATGGCGACGAAATCTTTTTAACAATGGTATATGCAAACCCAATGGTGCATATAAATACCAAAAATACGACGAACTGTTGGGTCAAAAATGAGTGGAGTGCCAATGAGTTGAGCCATTCCTCGTCCATTCCAACTTGAACCGTGCCCCCTGATTTTCCGTGAATGGGTTCGACTATATCAAATACTGCCCCAAGGTCTCGAATTT
Organism: uncultured bacterium; assembly: GCA_903864835.1. Classification (GTDB taxonomy): domain Bacteria; phylum Margulisbacteria; class Marinamargulisbacteria; order SXXA01; family SXXA01; genus CAIPHK01. Next base: position 32,863 of record CAIPHK010000001.1, read on the forward strand.
TTCGGTTCCGTATTATCGGAGTCCTTCCGGGTTGGGCGGTGGCGAGTTCGACGGGGATTCTCCCAGAAAACGTGTGGTACTTGATCATCCCTTCGCGATCCCGAATGATGATATAAACTACCCCACGCGCCTCAAAATATTGGCTCAAAATGGCTTGTGCCACCGGTGCCCCTTGGCTATCAAGTACTGTGGTTCCAATATCCGCCAAACTTCGGGCGACGGAACGTCCGCGACTTCGGTATTCATCGGCCATATGTCGATAGAGATTCCAACTGGAAAATATCGACGTCAACAACGCGATTCCGCCAAAAAGAATCGTGAGAAGGACGAGGATTCTTTTAAGTAGCTTGCTCAATGGTTATCCCAACGTAACCGACGAGCGTCGATGCGAAAAAATGAGGTTGGGATTGGTTTCCAATTGGTTGCCGATGGTGTCCGTTTGGGTGGGGCCGTAATCATGACCCGGATAGATTACGGTATCTTTGGGTAGCTGGCTGAGTCGGTACAGACTATTTTTCATTTCTACAGGATTACTACCGGGGAGGTCCGATCGGCCACAGGCATCGACAAATAAGAGGTCGCCACAAATTAAGTGGGACGCATGTTGTAAACAGACGCTATCCGGAGAGTGCCCTGGTGTATGAAGCACCTTCCATTGGGTATTTCCAAATTCAAAGGAGCTGCCGTCGTCCACAGAAAGAATGTGGGGGCTCGCGGGTGTAAATAATGGCGTCTTAAACAGCACAATTGTTGGGGTTCCGTTGACTGCATTAATCAGATTGTTCAATTGATTGACATGGTCAAAATGGCCATGGGTAACCCAAATCTGAGTAATAGCGACATTGAATTCAGTCGAAAAATCGATAATTGGCGCAATATTCCAGGCTGGATCGACGACGGCCATTGTTTTGGAGACGGGATCAACAATGAGATATTGTAAGTTTTGCATCGGGCCGGATTGGAATTGGATAATTTGAATGGACGTTTCCGTAGGATGGATTGTGTGCGGATAGCGGCTCATGAATGAGCTCCTTTCTCTATTATAAACATACCGATCGGGGAAAGGGCGTTGCTGAACCGTGCAAAAATCGGCGGAAGCCGATCTCCAGAATGGGTCATTTCTTTGACGATTCTATATTTTTTTTGATGACACATGGTTTTGAAATCTCGGATCGTGACGATTCTGATATTCGGCGTATTGTACCACTTGTACGGCAAGGTTGGGGTTCTTGGGGACAACCCGGCTACGATTTGAATTCGGTTTTTCCAGTATGCAAAATTGGGGAAAATAATGATGGCCCGTTTGCCGACTCTGAGCATTTCGGAAATAACGAACAACGGCCGTCGTACCTGCTGTAGAGTTTGGCTCAAAATAACATAGTCAAACGATTGGTCTGAAAATTCTTTGAGGCCTTCATCAATATTGCCTTGGAATACATTAAGCCCATGTTTAATACATGACAAAATGGAGTCAAAATTGATATCGATTCCGTAGGCATTGACCTGTTTTTCTTCTTTGAGTCGAAGCAGAATTTCCCCGTTTCCGCAGCCGAGATCCAAGACCTTGGCGTTGGCGGGTATTGCGTCGACGATAATTTTCTGGCGATGTTTACGATGGGTCATGGTTGGATAAAAAATGGGAAAGGAGTTGTTCTAGTTCCGGACTCTTCATTAAAAAAGCATCGTGCCCGTAGGGAGATTGAATGTCGCAATACGAAACGGGTTTGTTGAGTTTCATTAATGTTTTTACCAGATCTTTACTTTGTTTAGGGGGATACAGCCAATCCGAAGAAATGGATACAATCAGGAATCGCGATAGCGAATTTTCGAACGCCTGTTCCAGGCTATTGTATTTTTTATACAGATCAAAATAGCTAATCGCTTTTGTTAAGTACAGGTACGAATTGGCGTCAAATTGAGATACAAATTTTTCCCCTTGGTATTTAAGATATGATTCAACCTGAAATTCGGTGTTAAAGTCATACCCATAATCGGTTTTTGTTTGAAGATTTCGTCCAAATTTAAGCATCATCGCTTCTTCTGACAGATAGGTGATATGGCCAATCATTCGCGCAATTGCGAGCCCTTTTTCCGGTTGATTAGTGATCCCGTAATAAAATCCATTGTTCCAATGTTGATCAAGAATAATCGCATTTCGTCCAACGGCGTCAAACGCCAATGATTGGGGTGACAGCCGCCCTGTGGTCGCAATAGGGACTACAGAGGATGTCATTTCGGGGTACATAATGGCCCATTCGAGTGCTTGCATTCCCCCCATGGAGCCGCCAATGACACTCACCAAACGGTGAACGCCGAGGTGTTTGACGAGGGCATGCTGAACCTTGACCATATCTCCGATGGTGATGACGGGGAAATGGAGACCATAGGCCACTTGGGTTACGGGGTTGACGGACGACGGGCCGGTGGATCCTTTGCATCCTCCGAGTACGTTGGAACAAATTACAAAGTACCGATCGGTATCGATGGCTTTTCCGGGTCCAATGACCCCGTCCCACCAACCGAGATAGTCGGGGGTGTGGGCGGAATACCCTGAGGCGTGGGCGTCACCCGACAATGCGTGACACACCAAAATCGCATTGGATCCGCTCGAGTTAAGGGTTCCATAGGTTTCATATGCGACGGTGACATCCCCCAACGTTTGGCCGCTATCCAGGGGTAAGAGAGCATCTGTAAATGCAGTGAAATACTGCAATTCAACAAGTGATGGAGGTGTCATTAGATATTTTTTTACAATTCGCCCTACAGCCTTGAGCTTAAGGGAGGATCTGACTCAGCAAGTCCGACCGCGTTTGGTCCGGCGTGAGCGACGTGAGAGAGGCGAAACAAATACATATGGAGCGGGAGAAGAGATTCGAACTCTCGGCCACCAGCTTGGAAGGCTAGTGCTCTACCAACTGAGCTACTCCCGCGTGGGCCCGATTGTACCATCGGATTGACTCCGGGGGAAGACAGTTACTGTCGCGAAATATCTCTAAAAATCCCCCGTCGCCGCTTTTCGATTTCCGGGTCCTTAATTGAGGCTTGGGGGAGACTCAATAGTGCTTTTATTTGTTCGGATTCGGGTCGCAGCTGTCGAATAATGTACAGACCCTCAGTCGAAATACCGGTCTTCTCGTGAGCGTTAATAACCAATGTTGCGGCGCTTAAGTAGGCATCCGGGGCAATGCTTAAGCGATTTAACAGGTCATGGGTCTTGTTGAGGGTATCTTCTGCGCGCTGGACGCCACCGGCGGTGAGATGGACATCAGCCATTTTGACGAGGCTTTCGATTTGAACGGGGGGCGTCTGCAATCGATTAAATTCGCCCTGCGCTTTTTCTAACCAGTCGTTGGTTTGCTTGGTACTATGGGCTTCTTTGGCGATAACACAGTATTGGTATAGTCGTTGAGCTGGATTTTGGATCAGTGCAGTGGCGCTCCCCGCAGCTTCGAACGCATTTTTGGTGATGAATATTTTCACCAATTCGCCGTAGGTTCGATCTCTAACAACGGGATCCAAAATTTCCCCGGTTAACTGAATTGCTTTAATGGCTTGGGCATGGGTGGCCAACGACAGTATGAATTTTTCTGTGGCCAAATATCGGAGAGCTGCAGGATTAATTTGTTTTAAGAGGAGCTGGCTATAAAGATACTGAGGAGATTTTCCGAATTCATCTGCCAGTTTGGGTAAATAGAGTAGCCGGTCGGCATCCGGAAGCGTGTTGATAATTTCAAAGGCGCTTTCAAAATTGTCGTCACTGGCCAACTCTGTCGCTACTGCAAATGACGTGGTGCTTTTGGCGGCCTTTCCCAGTTGCATGAGTGTTTTTTTTGCGTGCTCACTATCTTTTAGAACGGCATATTCGACGGCCGCCGCGCTTAAAATAGCCTCCCTGGAGGCCGCGTTGGTAATCCCATCAGATATTGATTTGGCATCCGGAAATTGATTGTTCTGAATGTATCCAATAGCAAGGGCTTGTAATGCATGTTGCCTTGCACTTGGGTCTGTAATGGATTTTAACGTTTGTATTGCCGAGTCAAATTGATGGGCGGATGCTTGTACCTGGACGATTCGTGCGAGTGTCCTTTGAGACAATGCCCCATCGGTAATGCGCCCTGCGGTCTCTATCGCTTTCGGGTAGTTCTGGCTGTCGGCCAATTTTAAACAAATAGAAGATAACGCAATATTCTTTCCCGAGTCGGTAATTGTTTCGGCGGCTTCCAATGCATTGGTTATAAACCCATTGGCGGCGTACCCCTCTGAAACGTCGAGCATCAATCGATTTTTACGGGCAGCATTCTGGACACCTCGCGCAAGGGTTGCTGCGGTGTCTATATTTTTGTTCTTGATTAAAAAGCCAACCGCAGCATCAATCGCAGAATTTTTTTCCGCAGGGTCTTTGAGCTGATTAATTAAACTGATCGCTTTGGTTGTTTCGCCGCCATCAATAAGCTCGACTGCAACATTACTTGCCAGAAATAAATACGCATTTCCTAAATTGGCTTCTCGAAGGTGGTTTAAAATTTCAGTGGCCGCTTCATCGTCTCCCCTTGATGCGTAACCGATCGCGACGTTGGATAGATAACGTAATCTGTTTTGAGGGTTTTTTTCTTTTCGGGCGAGGAAATATGCGGAATCTACAGCGTGGCGGGCCATTCCTGGGTCGGTGGGTAGTGCTGACTTACCAGGAGTGACCACTGCGGTCGTCAAAATGCTGAGTATGACAACAGCTGTTCTGGACCAAGGCTTCACCTCAATAGCTCCACAAGAATAATGATACTTCCAACACCGATTCGATAATACGCAAACGGTGCCAACCGAAATCGGTTGAGAAAGGCAAGAAATAATTTAATGGATGCTAGGGCCACAATAAATGATGTAATTAATCCGGCGGCAATAGCAATCCATTGACTTGTCGTCAGGACAAACCCTGACTTTCCCAGATCAAATATCGATGCTGCAAATATGAGCGGGACCGCAATAAGAAATGAATAGCGGGCACTGCTTTGGTAGCCCATTTTTGACATTAGACCGCCTGCGATGGCGGAACCGGATCGACTCATTCCTGGCCACAATGACGCACATTGGGCAATTCCCACGATCAGTGCTTGTCTATAGGTCATTTTTGCAATACTTGTCTCTTGGGTTTGTGCCCATTTTTTATCGATAACTAATAGCGCAACCCCACCGACAACGAACGCAATGGCAACGGATAACGGTGTAAATAGTAATTTTTTAATCATTGAATGAGCTAATGCGCCTATAATAGCGGCAGGGAGGCAACTGATAACGATGAGCGCCGCATCTTTGGATACCCAATGGCGTGGCCTTAAGAAGTTGGAGAAAAAGGGCCAATACAATACCAGAGCGGCGGAGATTGCTCCGGCCTGAATGGCAACGTCGAATGTCCCTGCAAAAGGCTCTGGAAACTCCAAGAGGTGGCCCGCCAAAATTAAATGGCCTGTCGAGGAGATTGGAATAAATTCGGTGAGTCCTTCGATTACACCGAGTAGCATTGCTTTGGCAATCATAATGGGTACAACAGTATAGAGATGAACCCTTTGTAAGTCTATTTATTTAGTTTATTCGATGTTTTGTGAATCCTTTGTAAAGGGTAGTCCAGGAGTATGACTATTTCGGGAGGCGATTCATGTCCGAGCAAGATATAAACGTAATAATTGAAAAAAATTTAAGTCGCAGCGATAACATTAAAAAGATATACAAGATGCAATACACCATGGATTTTGGCGATATTTCTATTGTGTACGAATTTTGTTTGAACTAGGATGACTGTGGCGGATATGGAACGGCATCATGAGCAAACCAAGGGTAGCAATTGTATTAACAGGGGGCGGAGCGCGAGGCGCTTATCAAGCGGGCGCAATTCGGGCCATTGGGGAGATTGCGCGTGATCACGGGATTTCTGCACCGTTTGAAATATTTGTAGGAAACAGTGCCGGCGCAATTAACGCCGCGTGGCTAGTGTCCAATGCGGATCAATTTGGATATGCCACCCATCGACTTGCTGAGTTTTGGGAAGGGTTGTCCACAGAACAAATCTTTCGGACTGATTTTAAGTCACTAATGGGGCGTGGATCCCGGTGGATTTGGGAACTCAGTACCGGTGGCTTATACGACAAAAAAGTGGTGAGGTCGCTTCTAGACACCACTCCTTTACTTAAATTGATATTGCGTGAAATTCAGTTCGAAAAAATTCAGACCAACATTGATAGCGGCTTGGTGAGTGGACTGGCATTAACGTCGGTCAATTATACGACGGGCAATAGCCGGGTGTTTCATTACACCAACAAGGCGGGGATTCCCTGGAAAAAGATTCGTCGGGAAAGTGTTGAAACCGTTTTAACCGCTAAACATGTTATGGCATCCTCCGCGATTCCAATTTTGTTTCCTCCAGTTCGGATTGGTGAGGACTATTATGGCGACGGAAGTCTTCGGAATTATACCCCTATGAGTCCGGCGGTTCATTTAGGTGCCGAGCGTATTTTGGTAATTGGGGTTCGTGCCAAAGACAGCGCAAACGAAGTGAAGCCTCAACATCCCAGTTTGGCTCGTATTTTGAGTGTATTGCTCAATTTTGTTCTGTTAGATGCGGTTGACTACGATTACGAATCGTTAACAAGAATCAACGATATATTGGGAGAGTCACCCTCATCTGAGTTGAAGAAAATTGAGGTTCTGATGATTCGTCCTCAGGCTGACTTGGGTGCTCTTGCGATGGCGAATGTTGGTGCTGCACCGCCGCTCCTGCGGTATTTAATTCGAGGGCTTGGAACCGATTCGGAAGCATCCGATTTGATTAGTTATTTATTATTTGAGGGGCCCTTTTTAAAGCAGCTGACCCAGTTGGGATACTCCGATACGATAGCGATGTCGGACGAGATTGTAAGATTCTTGTCGGTTTCTGGATAATAATAGGATGTTCAAGTAAACTGCGCGATTATGTCGGAACAGGAACAACACGACCATCTTGAGTTCAATGATGGACTTGGGGATCTCCTTAGGGAGAAACGACCGGAACGCAAAGGGTTAAATCGCTCGGCGTGGATTGCCGCTGGTGTGGTTTTCGGGGTTGTTTTGGTTTTTGGAATTGCCTTTAAATGGGGCACCAAGATGCTTTTCCAAGCAAAAGTGGCCACTGTTCAGGTGGTTAATTCTGACGGAGATGTCGCAAAAGTAGATGCCGAAAATCGACGTTTAATCCATGAAATGGAAGCATTGTTGGCACAGGCCTCATCCAATGTCGCGAATGAAACTGCGGTGGAGTCAGCGCCGGCACCTAAAGCGGCAGAGCCTGTTTCAAAACCGGCGCGGCGTCCTGCAAAAAAAGTTGTGCCTAAGATTGTTCACACGGCACCTATATCTCAGCCCGCAAAATCGGTGTCGGTGCCAACGCCGAGAGCGGTGGTGTCGAAAGCGATAGTGGTACCTGTGGCGAAGCGGGGACCTGTTGGGGGGCTAATTAAGGTAAGTGCAGGTACATTTAGTACCCGTAGCGAGGCCCTTGAAATTGAATTGCGATTAAAAAAATTGGGGTACCCTGTGTATATCAAGGAAAATGGTAGTTCTTGGATTTTACAGGTGGGGGCGTTTCGAAATGCAACGGTTGCCGATGGGATCGTTGCGGATCTTCAACGAAAAGGCTTTAACGCATCGATTGTTACCCCTTAGGGGGAAATATGCGATTGTTCCTGGCGTCATCGTCACCGAGACGATCCGATATTTTACATCAATTCGGAATTCCATTCGAAGTAATTAGGAATCAGTTAGACGACGAGGTTTTGGGCTCTGGTGGATCTCTTCGGGCAGCCGTCCGGCGGCTGGCGCTGGAGAAGGCTCAGGCCAGTGTCGCGGCGTTCTCTGGGCTTATACTGGGTGTGGACACCATTGTAGTGTGTGATGGTCGTGTGATTGGAAAGCCTCGTGATCGGCGGGATGCCCGAGCTATTATTATGGGGCTTCAAGGCCGATCCCATCAGGTGATTACGGCGTTTGGATTGGTTGATACGGTCAATAACCGGCAGCTGTCTCGTAGTGATAGTGCGACGGTGACGATCCGTTCGATGACGGACGCAGAGATACATCGCTATGCTGAGGAGGCATCGGTGCTTGATAAAGCGGGAGCCTATGGAATTCAAGATGAGACCTTTCCAATTGTTGAGAAGGTCATTGGGTCTCGGTATACGGTAATGGGGTTACCAATCATGCAGTTGTTAGGCATTCTGAAAAACTATAGTATAGACGCCTAACTGGTATCGAACTGGAGCAACGATGGGCATCTGGAATAGTATTCTTAAAAATTTTTCTCAAGATATGGGTATTGACCTAGGCACTGCAAATACAGTGGTCTATGTCAGGGGCGTCGGTATCGTAGTGCGTGAGCCTTCGGTTGTAGCCTTGGATAAGGCAACCCGTCAGGTCATGGCGATCGGGCAAGAAGCCTATAGTATGGTGGGACGCACCCCCGGAAATATAATTGCAGTGCGTCCGATGAAGGATGGGGTTATTGCTGATTTTGACATCACAGAGAAAATGATTCGGGAGTTTGTAAAAAAAGCAATCGCGGGGTCACGGATTTCTCGGCCAAGAGTATTGGTTGGGGTTCCCTGGGGAATTACGGATGTTGAAAAGCGGGCGGTTTTAGACGCCTCATATAATGCCGGTGCAAAAGAAACCTTTTTAATTGATGAGCCAATGGCTGCAGCGGTCGGCGCTGGGATTGCGGTTGAGCAACCCACTGGTCAGATGGTGGTGGATATTGGGGGCGGTACAACCGAAGTTGCGGTAATTTCTTTGGGTGGAATTGTGACCTGTCGATCGATTCGGATTGCAGGCAATGAGCTTGACGATGCGATTATCGCGCATTGCCGAAAAAATTATAATTTGTTGATCGGTGAGCGAATGGCGGAGAAAATCAAGATTGATATTGGGTCCGCCTATCCATTTGATGAAGAGTTGACACAAGCGGTTCGAGGCCGAGACTTATTGAGCGGTCTTCCACGTACATTCACGTTGTCGTCGTATGAGATTCGCGATGCGTTATCGGAACCAGTTGCCGCGATCGTCGATACGGTAAAAATGACGCTGGAGCGCACGCCTCCGGAGTTGTCGGCGGATATTATGGAGCATGGGATCGTAATGGCGGGTGGGGGGTCTTTGCTTCATGGACTGGTTAAATATTTGTCTGAGGAAACCGGAATTGCCATTCGGCGGGCTGAAGATCCCTTGTCTTGCGTGGCCATTGGTACCGGGCGCATTTTGGAAACAGAATCGTTGATGTCGATGATTAGCTCATCCATCACAAAAAAATCGTAGATTCTGCGGCGAAAGGCCCAATCTGCACAATTTTCGGGGGGCTTATGTAGCCTCCGCTACACCGCGCCCCTCGATAAATTGCACATCTTGGGCCTTTGGGCGCTTCAGGATCACAATTATCATCGTATCAACGGGTCAACGGGGTATTAAATTGCTTTTAGGATCCGTTCGATGACCTTGTGTCGTGGGTTGTTACCTGTAAAGCCCGTTTTTTCTGCGAGTCGGGTCATGAACTGGTGAGACTGTTCCTCTAACATCGTGAGGGTTTGGTGTTCGAAGTCTTTGTTTTCAAGGGCAATATTTAATAGCTGGTGCCACTGCGCGGTTTGTTGGAGATACGCGCTGGAGTCTTGGGCATTTTCCTCAACAAGCTTTGTTTTAATCCATTCGTTGGCTAGGATAAACGACATTGCCTGATCCTCGATCGTGTAAATGAGGGGCTCCATTTCGGTCATGATGGTCTGACAGAGGACCTCCACTGTTTTTAACGTCATCTCTAAGACGCCATTTTTCCCCCAGACAACGGATTCGAAGTGATCGAAGTCCAACGTGCCATCCACATCGATTGCTGCCCCGAACGTGAGTGCCACAAGGTCTGAATAAAAGTACATGTAGTCATCGGCAGTATCAAAAAACCAGGTGTCGGACATGTACATCCAGAACATTCTCGCGGCCCTTGAGGGGGTGGTTCTTGCGACCTGAGCGATATTCCAAAGGGGACCTAGGATTTCCCCGTTTTTAGGCGCAATCTCAGCCAATAGCTCCAGGAGGCTATGGATGAACGGATGGGAAATTATTTGAGATGCTTCGCTAAAGGTTGCGATCGGGGTGGGAAGGAGCCGATGTTGGATTACCGCATGGCCGAGTTCATGGAAAAGTATATTTTCCCGCATATCTTTTAAAAACTCGGTTTTTCGGTCAGCGAGGTCGGAGAGAGATCGAATCTCATACGCGTTGCAGGTGAGCGCCTTGAGTTGATGGCCCGCTTCAAATTCAGGGCTCTCATGGAACCGATACGGATAGGAGATAAATGAATCCCATTTGAGTTGAAAGATCCCTTGAAGCGATGCGTGCCGCACAAAAATTTGATTATGCCCGATAGCGGCGGCGAGGGAGGTTACCATGTTGGCGGTTCGCATCACTTCGGAGGTGAGGTCGACGACGCGGTATTCGTCAAACTGGAACGTTTTGCCATGGCCTAGAATCAGCTCCCGTTCGTGGCCGTAGTCTCCCGATTGTATACACAGATCGGATCCTATAAATTGGAGCAACTGGTTGATCCATTCGGAGTCATGGAGTTGGAATTCCATTCCTGCCAACTTAAATCGATAATCGCCCAATCGTTCCTTGATTGTGTCGAGAGGGACATCGGTAATATTAAAGTCCGCATAGAGTCGAGGGAGTTGGGCATTCAACTGGGTGATATGGCTAACTTCGACGTTCATATCTTCGGGGAGTTGGAGAATGATTCTCGTAAAGGAGAGACGGCTGGCGTCTTCTCCGACTTCACCCCAAATCCCGGTTTGCTCATGCTGCCAAAATTGAAGCAATGAGAAATAAGTGGCTTGCTGAATCAAGTCGGATTCGATTTGGTGTTGCAGCACGATGGGGTCTAGGTCTGCCCGTCCAGATTGAATCAGCCACTCACTCAGTGACGGATAGCCAGATATGATTTCCGGGGACAACTGAACGTTCGGGCGAAACACTTTAAGAAATAATCGATCGCGAATTAGCCGGGTAAGCCACTAAGCCGACTTCAAAGCAACGATCGACAATGTATTGCATATGGTTGAATTGATAGTCTTCCGCTTTTTTTCGACCACAAGATAACACCAGGAATTTCATTAAATTCTTTTTGACGGACTGGGTTAATCCATCCCGAATTTTCTGTTCTTCATCCGTAAAATGATGGATATATGAATACATATTGGTCCAAAATGGTTGAAGGAAGCTATATCCTTCGGGGTCAATTTCAGGATATGTTTTACGGGCCTGAACGAGTCGGTCTTTGATCAATTGTTGATAGGACCAAGTGACGTCGTTAATTTTGAAGCTTGTTTTTTTTGCGATCGTGCCAATTTCATCGGTATCCCACATAAATAGTTCTTGGATCCGCTCAATCATCGTGAGCTGTTTTTTCTGGGTTCGGTCTTCTTGGTATGTAATGTCTTTGGCCATCGCTGTAAAATCAACACTTCGGTCATCCTTGATATAGCGTAGCATGCAGAGTACTACCAGGCTGGCGTAATCGAACATAAATTTGTCTTCAGTATCGAAGAACCAGACATCGGATAGATAGGTGTAAAACATGCGTTCGGCTTTTTTACGGTCTGTTTTGCTAATTTTAATCATTTGGGCCATCGCACCGTGACCTAATTTATGTTTGGGTGCAAAGTCGGCTAAAAGTTCGTAAATTCCATCGTAAAAAAAACAGTTGTATTGGGTGGCGCCGAGCCCAATTCCAATGTTTTCTAGAGGTAAAAATATTTCTCTGATTACGGTGTGGCCGATTTCGTGATAGATAATGCTTTCTTCCATTTCGTGGACCAGTTCGTCTTCGATCCTTGCAATGTCTTCGGGCTGGGTCCAATCGTAAAGATGGAGTGCATGTTGTCGGATTCCATAGGATATATTCCAATAGGGATCCTCCTGGACTCTCCAATCTTCATAGTCGGACTTAATAATCGGTGCCCATTTTTGGTGAAATACTGTCCTCATCGATTCCTGGCGTGTCATGATTTCGTTATCAAGGACACTGGCTGCGTTTGCAACGGGGAAACTAGGGCTGCGAATGACCTCATCCACAAACCTTCGGATCGTGTAGATTCCAATTTTTTTTATTTTTGCATGTCCCCAAATAATCGCGAGCCCTTTTTTGTATTTGGTCATGTGGAGGACGTGTTTAGATCCTATAAAATGCAGGATCTTGTTGAGTAGATTGTTTTTTTGAAGTGGATAACGCTTGCCAAATAAGGACGGACGCCAGTTTTCAAATTCTATTTTGATGGCAGATTCGGTCTTGGTTGCAAGCCCAAATTCAGAGTAGGCGTCCCTGATAGCGTCTTCGAATTTTGTTAAATGGTCGTATTCGAATGGATCTGAAGGAGAGAGTTTGAGTAAGTTTTTACCAAACGACAATTTGACTTGGTAGTCTGGGCCGTCGTTCCAGTTGCCAGAGACTTCAAACATGCGATACATCACAAAGGAATGCTTTCGGCATTGTTCCGAAATACTTTCTTCAATATGTATCCGTAACCGACTTAATTGCTTAGGATCTGCGGTCAGATTGTGGGCATGAAGGTACTGATGAAGGGTGGAAAACTGGTTTAAAGTGGATTCGCTAAGCAGTGAAAGAAGCTCGCGAGATGGTTTCCCTTTGGAATCAAAAATTGAAAGAAGTGTATTTGCCATAAGTAGTTTCAATCTGCTGCCGTAGTACGGCAGCAGATTGATGACGGACTAACTATTTGCTAGCTTCCGCAGAAGAAGGGTCATGGAGTTCGACAGATGTAACTTTAGAGGAAGCTGTTGGGTCAACGACTTCTGTGGGGCGCAATTGTCCTACTGCAGATACTCCAATGGTGCTGCCTATGTTTTGACCTGGCAAAACGCCTGATGTTGGGCTACTCCGTCCTGCGTCTGCTGATCCACCAATGGTGGATGGGCTTCCGGGTCTTGGTGCTCCTGTTGTGCCTGCTGTTGAGCCTGGTATTCCTTGCATAATAAATCCTCCTGAAAATGATTGGTTTTTAATGTTTCCGACTAGTTATCGGAAGCTTTCCCCCATTAATTTCATTTAATTTTAGCGCCTGAGAGTGGACAAATCAACAGAGGGTGTTGGACTCACACCGCGTCCCCTTTTTTTTAAAGACCAGGCACTAGTGAAATTTTCGGACAGAGGGGTACGAAACACCGGAAAGAAGTATGACTTATACCGACAAAACTCCGATGAATTCACCGATTTCATTGCCTAAGAACCGGGTGGTGAGCTGGGTTGACACCTTGGTTGTCGGGAATACACGTTGAAAGTAGGTTTCTAAACTGGCGGCCACCGGGTGCATGTTGTGGTGCTCAATAATGATGATTCGTGGGGCTTGGTTGTTGCGGTGATAGAGTTCCACGACCATTGCTTCCAGTTTTAAAAGACCCTGGGTCATATTCGATGCCGTTCCAACGATGCCCGCCGTTTCACCAAATCCAATAATAGGGAGTTGGTTGGCACTTTGCATTTGGTCTTTGAAAGGGGACTGCCGTTTCATTTTTTGATACCAAAAATGTCCGTTGACGGTCTTGGTTTGGGACGGGACGATCCAATAGTGAATCAAGGGAAGCATTTTTCGGATCAGCCCGTCGATTTCGTCACGGCGTTGGAGTTTGGCCATCCGTAACGCTACCTCTCGGACGAGGATTCCTAGGGCCAGGCCGTACAATTTGGTGTCGATGACGATGATGTTGGCGGTGGGGCGGGTGAGCGCGTGGCGGGCGTGGTGATAGGAATGCCAAAAATCGGAATGGGGAAGCAGTGCAAATACCGTTGTAAATCCGGAATCCTGAAGCGATAAAAATTTATCGTGGAAAATTCGAATGTAATTTTCGGGATCGTAGTCCACCACGTAGACCGGCATTTTCTGTAGGAAAGGATCCGGAATTGTGGCCGATGGATGGGTGACCAACGCGGCGATTAACCGTCGCATTTTACGCTTTTGGGTGACGATGTTTTGACCAATGCGATCCAGTAACATGACCAACATAAGTAATTGAGGTGACCTCAATAACGATGGCCATAGTGAATAAATATACATCATTCGGAGCGTGTTGAGCGTGGCCAATAATCCGTCGAGGTTGGGGCGGGTTACTTTAGGTTCAGCACGTTGTAACGCAATTGCCCCAGGGATGTTCTTGATATTTTCTGCCGCCACGAGTTGAGATATCGTCATCTTTCCTTTGGTTCCGGCATTGAGAGGATTGGATGCATTTTCCAGTGCGGCGGCGGGGGTCTCAATAAATTCATCAATGAGTGACGTTAAATGTTCGAATTTTCGGAGCTGAAGTTTGTCGATGGATTGCATGATGTCCTGAATGGTCTGGAGATTCATGTTGGCTTTGTTTTTGACGAAGGCGGTTAAGACGCTGTTGGAGATTCGTTCGAAGTCGATGACGCTCAACGTGAGCTTGGGGTCCAAAAGTAGGGTCAACATCGCCACCACTGAATGGATTTCGTCCGAGTTAAAGTTGTTATAGATGGCGCTGAGGAGTCCGGCGGTACCAATGGACTTGGCGTCTTCGTTTTTATAGGTCACCAGACGTCCAAATTCTTTGATGGCGTCCATCCGGTCGTTGGGATCGTTGGATTTTTTGAGTACTTGAAGCGTCCGGAGTTTATCCATGAGTCGCGTGGAGCTGGTTTCAGAGTCTTGGCGGGTGACCGTCAGCTGCTGAAGGATACTTTTGTCGCTTTCAGGACCCCCGAATTCGGAGGGGTTCACTCGCTCGACATCGTCGCTTCCAAATCGAATGGCCGATAGATGGGGATCTTCGGTAGCTCGATGAACCGGTGCCGGCGGTAAGGGCGCGAATGATCCTGAAATCGACGAAATGTCCATTGCGTTTAGAGTGAGGCCAACAACGAAATCATTTCGATCGCGTTGGTGGCAGATTCAGCCCCTTTATTTCCTAGCTTGGTACCCGCCCGTTCGATGGCTTGCTCAATGCTATCGGTGGTCAAAATTCCAAATACAACTGGAACGCCGGTAGACAGTGCGACGGATGCAATTCCTTTGGCGGATTCGCTGGCTACAAAATCAAAGTGAGCCGTTGCTCCCCGGATCACTGAACCGAGGCAAATAACAGCGTCGTAGTTCTGAGACGTTGCCAATCGTTGGGCGATCAGAGGGATTTCAAAGCTACCGGGAACCCAAACCACCGTGATGTTGTCGGTGGTCGCGCCGTGGCGTTCTAGCGCATCTTCTGCACCCTTGATGAGTGCGTGGGTGATAAAGTCGTTAAATCGGGCGGCGACGATGGCGAATCGTTTGCCGGTTGCGTCAAGCTTACCTTTAATTTCTTTCATGATTGTTCCTTATGCGCTGAGATGACCCATTTTTTCGTTTTTGGTCCGGAGATAGTGGGCGTTATGTTGGTTGGGTGCAATCACCAAGGGAACCCGAGCGTTAATTTCAATCCCGTACCCTTCGAGACCGACGACCTTTGTGGGATTGTTGGTAATTAGGTTAATGCTTTTTAGACCCAAGTCCAATAGAATTTGTGCGCCGACCCCGTAGTCTCGCAAGTCAGGCGCAAACCCCAATTGAATGTTGGCTTCCGCCGTATCGTATCCGTTGTCTTGGAGTTTATACGCGCGGAGTTTATTGGCGATTCCAATGCCTCGGCCTTCTTGGCGCATATAGAGGATGGCCCCTTCGCCTGCGGCTTCGACCATTCGCATGGCTTCGTGCAGTTGGCTTCCGCAATCGCAACGGGCAGAGTGAAACACGTCGCCGGTGACACATTCTGAATGAACCCGAACGAGAACGTTGGGTTTTCCACTAATGGCGCCCTTGGTTAATGTAAGGTGGTCTTTGCCATTAATGACATCGCGATAACAGGTGATGTCAAAGTCACCCAATTCGGTGGGAAGCGGGACCGATTCGATTTTTTCGATAAACCGTTCCTCCCGGATTCGGTGTCGGATTAATTCCTTAATTGTGATCATTTTAAGACCATGGGTTTTTGCGAATTCAATGAGATCGGGAACTCGTGACATTTGACCGTCTTCTTTGATGATTTCACAAATGACACCGGCGGGAACGAGGCCGGCCATTCGGGCAAGGTCAACCGATGCTTCCGTATGGCCGGCGCGTCGAAGAACACCCATTTTTTTTGCACGCAACGGGAATATGTGGCCGGGGGATACGATGTCTTTGGCAGGGGAGGCTGTATTAATAAATGTTTGAATAGTGCGGGCACGGTCGGATGCTGAAATTCCGGTGCTGACCCCGAGATGAGGTGCTGCATCAATCGAAACTGTGAAGGATGTTTGTAAGCGATCTTCGTTTTTTTCCACCATTTCCTTAAGGTTCCAATGGTCGAGGAGTTCTTCAGTGACCGGAAGGCAGACGAGTCCTTTTCCGTATCGAATCATAAAGTTGATGGCATCGGGGGTGACGAAACTGGCCGCCATGACCAAATCGCCTTCGTTCTCGCGGTCTTCGTCGTCGACGACAACCACCATTTTTCCGTTAGAGATATCATCGATTGCGTCTGGAATTGAGCTGAAGGGGTTCATAAATATCCTGCTTTATTGAGGGTATCGAGAAGCGACTTTTCCGAGGCTTCTTGACTAAAACTGTGAAAATTATACAGATACTTTGCCACGATGTCATACTCAAGATTGACAAGATTTCCCGATTTTTGAGCGTACAATCCCGTGTTTGCAATCGTATGTGGAATGATGTGACAGGAAAACGTGGTGGGAGTGACGTCAACGACCGTGAGGCTGATTCCATTGATACAAATGGACCCTTTGGGAATTAAATACACCCGAAATTGGGGAGAATATCCGATTGACAGAATTTTGAACGGGCCTTCGTCGGATATTGCCGAAATAGTCCCGACTTCATCGACGTGCCCATAGACTATGTGTCCACCTAAGGCCGTGGTTGGGGTGGCACTGAGTTCCCAATTGAGGGCATCGCCAACTTTAATTGAGTTAAAATTGGTTTTTTTAAGCGTTTCTTGGAGGAGCTGGATTGAAAATCCAGAGGCATCAATGTCGATTGCGGTGGTGCATACCCCATTGAGGGCGATGCTGTCCCCAGAGGCAAGCCGGGTGTTTGCCCCCGGGAACTGAATTCGAAGTTGACGACCCGTGCTTAATGCAGTGATCGTAGAGACGGTCGTAGATCCGGCTATGATGCCTGTGAACATTGTTTGACGTATTGTCCTAAAATGCCGTTAACGAATCGGGGAGAGTCATCGGACGAATACTTCTTACAGATTTCTACCGCTTCATTAATGATAATGCTGGGGGTAATGTCTTCGTAAATTAATTCATAAAACGCCAATCGAAGTATCGCTTTATCGATGGGATTGAGGCGATCAAAGTCCCAACCAATGGCTAACTTTTCAATAATGGGATCAATTTTCTCGTGGTGGATCCATGTTTTTATGGCGAGATCATTGGCCCATTCGGTGGTATCTGCCTCAAATTTGTGAACATCCCAGAAATACGAGACGACTTTGTCGACGTCGGTGTCTCGTATATCCGCTTGATACAAAATCTGCATGGCCAATTTTCGGCCCGTACTGCGTTTACCCATTTTCTTTAAGCATATATTTTTCGATAAATGAGGTGTCGAACTCCCCACTGACAAACTGAGGGTGTTGCAACACTTGGATATGAAACGGAATGGTGGTGTGGACGCCATCAATAATGAATTCATCCAGAGCGCGTTTTGCCCGCGCGATGGCTTCGGCGCGATCGCTGCCCCAGACAATTAGTTTTCCCAGTAGCGAGTCGTAAAATGGGGGCACGACATAGCCGGGATAGATGTGGCTATCGACTCGAACGCCGATGCCTCCAGGAGGTAAAAATAAATTTATTTTGCCTGGGCAGGGCGCAAAATGACGGGTGTGGTCCTCTGCGTTAATACGGAATTCAATGGCATGGCCGTGAAACCGGATATCTGATTGCTGAAGCAATAATTTTCCTGTTGCAGCAATACGAATTTGTTCTTTAACCAAGTCAATCGACGTGACTAGCTCGGTGACGGGGTGCTCGACCTGGATTCGTGTATTCATTTCCATGAAGTAAAAATTGAGATGACGGTCGACCAAAAATTCAACGGTGCCGGCGCCGGTATATTTGAGAGCGGATGCAACGGTTACAGCCGCCTTACCCATCTTTTCGCGGAGGGTTTCGTCTAAGACAGGGGAGGGAGCTTCTTCGATCAGCTTTTGGTGGCGTCGTTGGATGGTGCAATCCCGTTCGCCAAGGTGAATGGCGTGACCTGTGGGATCCGATAAAATTTGGATTTCGACGTGACGGGGATTTTCAATAAATTTTTCGATATAGACTTCGCCGTTTCCAAATGCGGATTTGGCTTCGTTAGTGGCAATGGTATAGAGCTCGTGGAGTTGGTTTTGATTGTGGACGATGCGCATCCCTTTTCCGCCGCCACCTGCGGAGGCTTTGATCATCAAGGGGAACCCTGTGAGTTCAGCAATGCTATCGAGTTGGTCTTCTGATTCAACAATCCCGTCTGAACCGGGGACCGTGGGAACATTGAAGCGTTTCATGGTTGATTTGGCTTCACTTTTGTTGCCCATTAATCGAATATTTTCGGGGCTCGCACCGATAAATACGATGTTGTTGGCGCGACACACTTCGCTGAAATGGGCATTTTCTGATAAAAATCCGTAGCCGGGATGAATGGCTTCAGCGCCACTGACCTCAGCGGCAGAGATGACCCTGGGAATGTTGAGATAACTTTCTTTCGGTGACGCGGGGCCGACGCAAATGGCTTCGTCTGCCAATTTAACGTGAAGTGAATCTCGGTCGGCTTCAGAATAGATAGCGACGGATTTGACGCCCAACTCCCGACAGGCTCGGATGACCCGTAACGCGATTTCCCCCCGGTTTGCAATTAGAATTTTTTTGAACACAACGGGTCTCCTTGAGTGAACATAAAGTTCAAAATTATAGGGCTAAGGTACATTGAGGACTTCAGTTTGTCATCCTTGAGTTACGCTAACCCCGCCTCAAAATTAACCATGTCCGAATCCGAAATCGTAAAGTAACGGGCTTGAGGGTGATGAAAAACGAGCGCGGATACGGAGGCTTCGGGGTGCATCATATATTCTTCAGACAATGTGATGCCGATACTCTCGGGATTGAGAAGTCGGAACATCTTTTCTTGGTCTTCCAACCGAGGGCAGGCGGGGTATCCAAATGAGACACGGACCCCGGTGTATTTGAGCTTGAAAATATCTTCGATGGCGGTGCCCGGCGCGTCTGGAATTCCCCATTCGGTTCTGATTTGGGTATGGAGGTATTCAGCGAATGCTTCCGCAGTTTCGAGCGCGATTGCGGACAGGCCATGGGAGTCGAAGTAGTCGCCGGCGTTGAGGAGTTCCTTTGCGATTTCGGCGACGCCGTCTCCAGAGGTGGCCACAAACATGCCGATAAAGTCCATCCGGTCTTCGGCGACAAAGTCCGCAAGGCAGAGAGTCAGTCCTTCGGATTGTCTGGGGAAGGTAAATGTTTCGATGACGTGGGTGCCAGTGGGGTCATAAATCTGAATCGAATCTCCCAATCGCTTGGCGTTGAAATATTGGACGACCGCTTTTGCGGACAATAGATCCTCGTTGAGAATTCGTTGTTTTAGGACATCGAGCCTCTGGACCAATTTGACCAGTTTTTCGTCACCGCGCTCGAGGTTGTTTTTAACGTTCCCTTTGTAGCCGAGATGATTGCCGAATACCATTTGTAGGTTTAAATAGTTCCAGATTTCATCGATTTTACCGGTGACGATTTGTCGATCAAATGTCGGCGGCTTGGCGGTGAGTCCGTCGTGGGTGATGACTAGCTTTTCTTTAAACTCGCGTCGGGAAGTTCCTCGGTCTCCGGTGGTCCCGGCACTTCGGACCTCCGTTTGAAGGTCGGAAATTTTTTGAAGTGCGTCGACGCTGGTCGTTGGGTCCATGAGGGCGTTGGCGACCGCGAGGCCAGTCATGGCATCTTTGCAATAAACAACAGTTCCCCCGTATTCAGGGGCAATTTTGGTGGCTGTGAAGGCCCCTGTGAGCGCTGCTCCGCCGACTAGAATGGGAATAGAAATTCCTGCAGCCTTTAGATCTGACGCGGTGATGACCATCTGTTGGGCCGATTTTACTAAAAGTCCGGACAATCCGATCAGGGTGGGTGAATGGTCGCGGTAGGCTTGGATTAATGTTTCCGGCGGGCATTTAATCCCCAAGTCGACCACCTTGTACCCGTTGTTACTCAAAATAATTTGAACAAGGTTTTTTCCGATGTCGTGGACGTCGCCTTTAACCGTCGCTAATAACATAGTGCCCCGGACATTGGTTTCTTCCTTGGTCATAAATTGTTCCAAATGGCTGACCGCGGTTTTCATGACTTCGGCGGACTGTAACACCTCGGCGACGATGAGCTCGTTGTTATTAAACATTTTGCCGACGATATCCATCGCCCGCATTAACGGATGGTTAATAACGCCTAAGGGATCCCATTGGGTTAATGCGAGATCTAGATTTTCGATTAGATATTCTTTGGTGCCTTGGACGATATTAATTTCAATGCGTTCTTCCACTGAGAGTGCGGATCGATCGATCACTTCAGTGACTACTTTTTTGTGCCTAAAATGAGCGGCAAATTTTGCGACTGGGTCATTATCGTTATCGGTTCGATACCAAATGAGATCGTCACAAAGGGCTTTTTCCTCGTCAGAAATCTGGGCAAATCGGACGAGCTTTTCGGCGTTGACGATGGCGAGATCTAATCCAGCCTTGGTGCAATGGTATAGAAAAACGGAATTTAACACCTCCCGTCCGGCGGTGGGGAGACCAAAGGACACATTGGAAATACCAAGAACGGTTTTACACCGAGGGAATCGCTCTTTGATCTTTCGGATGCCGTCGATGGTGTCTTTCCCCGATCCAAAATATTTGGCATCGCCAGTCCCGCAGGGAAATACGAGGGGGTCAAAAATGATATCTTCCGGAGCGATCCCGTAGGTTTCGGTCAGGATTTTATACGAATCAGTCGCAATTCGCAGCTTGTCGTCGGAGGTGACGGCCATTTCGGAATCAATACAACCGACCACCACCGCCGCCCCATATCGTTGGACGATGGGCATCAGTACTTTCATGTTTTTGCCGTCGTCTTCGAGGTTGACGGAGTTGAGAATACACTTGCCTTGGGTCAGTTTAAACGCGGTTTCAATCACTTCCGGGACCTGAGAATCGATCATGAATGGGGCTTTGACGAGCTTGGCCGCGTGACTCATAAATGCATGTATATCCGCAATTTCATCGCGGTCGGGATTGCTGAGGCAGACGTCGATGATATGGGCGCCGGCCTTGACTTGCTTGCGGGCAATTTCGGCGGCTTCTTCAAATTTTTCTTCCGTAATTAATGCTTTGAATGCCCGCGAACCTATGACGTTGGTGCGTTCCCCGACGATGTAGGGGCGACCGTCATCGTCCAGGACCAATGGGTCGAGTCCTGAGACGCGGGCGTTACCGTCACCTTTGGGGATGCGTGGAGCCATGCTGGCGAGTTCGGCTAGTTTCCTAATATGGGCAGGGGTGGTGCCGCAACATCCGCCAATCACGTTGACCCATCCGTTTTGGATAAAGTCGCGAATGGTACCGGCCAATGACTCTGGGCCCTCTGGGTAGGTGCCATCGGGATCGGGAATTCCTGCATTGGGGGCGACGGCGACCGGGAATGGAGAAATAGTGGCGAACGTTCGAATATGATCGCGCATAAATTCGGGGCCAGTGGCGCAATTGAGACCGATATATAACGGGTTCATATGGGCGACCGAGGCATGAATTGCCTCAACGCCTTGGCCGGCCAGCATGGTCCCCATGGTTTCAATCGTCGCCGATACGGCAATAGGAAGTTGGATATTTAGTTTTTTAAATGCGGAGAGAATCCCAATATAAGCGGCTTTGAGGTTAAGCGTGTCGATTGCGGTTTCGAGGAGAAGATAATCTGCACCGGCTTCGATCAATGGAATGGCTTGTTGTTCAAAATGGTCGGCAAGTTCGTCGAACGTGACGCCACCGGTGACCGATAAAGCCTTGGTTGTAGGGCCAATGGACCCGGCGACAAATTGGGGGCGTTGGGAAGTTTCGAAAGGAATCCCTGCTCGTTTTGCGATTTCCACGGCTTTATAATTGATGTCGTAAACCAAGTGGGAAATGTCATATTCAGCGAGGACCAGCGGGGTCGCCCCAAAGGTGTTACTTTCAACAATATCCGCTCCGGCTTCGATAAACTTCCGATGGACGGTTTCGATGGCGTCGGGGGCGGTAATGTTGAGGTACTCGTTACACCCTAGGTACGGTTCTCCGCCAAAGTCGGCGGCGGTTAAGTTCATGTCTTGAAGCGAGGTGCCCATCGCACCGTCAAGGACGAGAATTCGACGACTGAGGTGCTCGATGAGGAGCTGTGATTTTTCTGGGAGTTTCATTGTGGGGCCACCAATACATAAGTTTTGAGTTGAGGATGTCGAGTATAGAGAGCGTGAAGAGGCATGTAAACGATCTCAACGGTTGTTTTTTTTAAAATTGGGTATACTTATCAAAACTCACGCCTCAAGGGTGATTTGAGTAACCGGAGGTGAATCGTCATGAATCGATGGATTGCGATGCTTACTATGATTGCCGTGACTTTGGGAACTGGGTCTATTTCTGCCAATGATCGCACGGATAAAGGATTTGTGTCGGTTAAAACTTGGCCCAAATTGTATGAGGGGAAAGAAGATGGTGCAGGATATTGGGGCTCGATGTTTATTCCGATGCAGTCGTTATGGGATATCGATAATCGGGTGTTGGAAAAGATAAAGGCACCGTTTAGGATTGAGCAAATTCGGCGAGATAGTTATGGGAGACGAGTATCCTCAGGGGCGTTTCAAAACGTGGCGCTTCCTGAACCAGATGGGAGTCCGCGGGTGATTAATCGAGAAGGTGTGACGTTCGCTCAATATAACTCTCAGTATCAGGCGGGTAATAACTCCTCATCCCAGCCCGGGGACTCCAATGCTGAAGTAACTTCGGTTCCGTTATCAGATCTCCTTGTTCCGGCGACTCAATCGGAATAGGTTAAAACAACCGGGGCTGAGCACTGTTTGGTAATGTGTCGGTATCGATGGCGTAGTCGTCGGCGATGATTTCTAAAATAGGCTTGATGACCGTTGTAATATAGAACTGGTGGTCAATATCGTATCCCTGGACCGAAATCGGATGGGGGCCCGATTTTGTGTAAACGTATTGGACTTTGCCGCTAAATTTTTTAGATATTCGGGCCGCAACAATATGGGGTGGGGCGTTCGGTCCATATCGGCGGGGGGATTTTTTAAGCCGCTTACTAAAAATGAGTTGAGAATCATACTCTCCGGACTCCAGAGTTTTAATAAATAGTTCGAGCCACGAGATCATGGGTTGTTTTTGAAACAGTGTTTGGAATACGCCTTGGATAGTTGTGGTTAGGAGCTGAGGCTGGACTGACTTCCCGTTGGTGCCTTGGATATGGTCAATTTTGAGTATGGAATCACTGACTCTTCCCGTAAAAAAATGGGGGGTTCGGTGGGGTCCCCAATGGCGGGTCGCGGGGATGTAGATATGGTCGTACGTATCCGACACAATCACCTTGAATGGCGCAATGTTAGGGTAGGGGCGGCTCATCTTCCGATGGATACTGTCGGACAATAGGGCGAGTCGTTCCGGTGTGATCGGTCGGTTTCCGATAGTGACGATAAGCTTCCCATTGTGGTGGAGTAGTGGTCGAAAATCGTTGTCTCGCAATGTGGTCACAATCGCACGAAATAGCATCGTACTGGCGGTTTTGAGTTGTATTTTTGTTTCAGTTGAAAAGAATCGATGGCTGGATGATTGGGTGATCGATTCGAAACCGTTATACAGATAGTGTTGAGTCATTTTGAGAATGGCAGGCGGGATACCGTCTTGTTTTGAAACGGACGAGAAAATCTGTGGAAAAATGGCGGCTTGTCCGTGGGTTGCGTTGGCCAGGGCGTCGATTCCTGTGAGTTCAGATGCAACGGCAATAAGGTGGGAGATGTCGATTTCTGCAATATGCTCATGGTGTCCAGGTACGGATTTAATTCGAAAATGATGGGGTTCTGTCAGAATGGACTCTGTTGCTGAGGATGGGCGAACCCGATGTTCTAAAAACCCCCGCGCGTAGGTGATGTCGAGGGCCTTTTTAGGATGGACCGTAAACGTGAGTGGGCAGTTGAGGTGAGCCGCAATCGAAATGAGAGTCGGAACAATATCCAATTTCTGCATAATTCGGGTGACCAATTCACAATCTTTGAGGTTGTAGAGGCCGAGTGCATGTGGATCATGTCGGTACATTCGTTCGATTTCGTAGACTTTGTCGTCTTCGGGACGGATGAGTTTGCCTTCACCTAGAAACTGTTGAGAAACAGCCTCTAAAGAAAACCCGTTTAAAGGGATGCCGAGGACATCGATGCATTCATCGCCATCGAGAATGACACGGCCAGGGATGCTGGCCCGTTGTTTGCGCTTCTCCGGGTCGTCGATCCATTTGAGGTGATGTCGGCCCAGGTCAAACGCAACATTATTTTCTCGGCATCGTTGCGCAATGAACTTGATATCAAATTCATGAATATGCCACCCAATAAGGATGTCCGGGTCAACGGATCGAAACCAGTCGCAAAATTGGTGGAGGAGGGCTTGTTCAGACTCAAAATAGTCAATGCGGTGGTCTTGAACCCGTTGCCGCCCGAGCATAAATACCTTGGATAATTCGTGGTCGCCATCTTGGAAATGGATCCCGATGCAATATAACTTGTTTCCGAAGCAACTGGTTTCAATATCAAGAGATGCGGTACTTAATCGGGGGATCCACCGCTGATCTGCGGGGCGTAGTGTTGGGGAAATGAGTATGCCATCTACGATTGTCTCGGCCTGCCAATGAATAAACGACCCGGGGCATGCGGTAATCCATTGGTCACAGTCTAAAAACGAAGTGGCTTCTAAACTGGAATCGTCGGATGAAGGGAGTGAAACACGAAAAGTCAGCGGTGTATTATCGGATGATTTTCCGAATAGAGTGAGATATTGTGACTCTTCGGAGTTCGAAAAGTCATATATGAATGCGGTGCCGCTTAACACGATGGATTCTGCTTTCAACTATTTGTTATTCTAATTATGCCCCAAGGCATCTCGGTTTGGCTATTCAATAAGGTGGAACTTTGGAAACTATATTTGCGCCCATTCAGGTTTTGTTAATCGAGCACAGCGAAGACGATACTGCGTTGATTATAGCGGCACTTCGGCATGAGCCCCCCCGGTTTCGTGTATATCGATCGAAATCCCTCGCGCAAGGAATTGCCGACGCAGGAATGATTGATCCCGATGTGATTCTCCTGGGATTAAGTTTGCAAGATGCGTCGGGCCTCGATGCGTTTCAGCGGTTATTTGATGCCCACCCTATGATTCCAATTGTTGTTATGACCAGCGAAGAGAATCAGCCGATCGCGATGAAGGCGGTTAAATTGGGGGCACAAGATTATATCGTGAAGCAAAAGTTGGAGTCGGACTTGCTTGAAAAAGTGATTAATTACGCTATTGAACGACAGCGTATATTGCGGCAATTAACCCTGGAAAATAATAAAAATATAGCGCTTTCACGGAGCTTGGAAGACAAGGTCAGTTTGCGTACTCGGGAACTTGAAGAAGCGAAATCGCGCGCCGAATATAGCGCCCGAGTGAAGACTCATTTTTTAAATAATATTACTCATGAAATTCGGACGCCAATGACTTGTATTTCGGGGTCTCTCGAATTGATCCAAAAAAATGGGGTGCCGTCGAGCTTGGAGCCTTTTATCGAAATTATCCGGGAATCGAGTAATCGGATTCATCATTTTTTTGAAAGTATATTGGATTTTACAATTATCCAGTCCGAACAAATTGTTCTTCAACGGAAGTCGTTTATTCTCAAAGACCTGGCGAACCAGTTAGATTCCTATGCGGCCACTTTTTTAAAAAACCCGTCGGTAAGATATTCGTCACGATTGAGCGACGAGACTCTTACCTTAGTCGGTGATCGGCATTATCTGGTAAAGATGGTGCAGGCCTTGTTGAGTAACGCCATCCGTTACACCGCAGCCGGTACGATTACGTTGAAAATATCGGATCAGATTGATTCCGATAACAACCGGTGTGGTCTTGAATTTTCTGTTGGAAATACGGGCTATCCCATTGCGCCGGAGGTTGAAACCCAGTTATTTGAACCGTTCTTTCAGGTGGAAGGGACGAAGACTGCGACATATTCGGGTGCGGGAGTGGGGCTGTCGATTGCGCAGGCGATTGCCAATAAAATGGAGGGGGCCGTTCGGTTTTATCGGGACCCTGAGCGGGGGAATGTCTTCGTCATCGGGGTGGTCGTGGGGGTCTTGCCAGATCTTGGATAAATTTCAGCAAAATTAATCTTGTGTAACTATTTGGGTTACAGTTATTATGGGTGTTACGGCTTCGGCGACAGCGTCGGTCGGAGAAATAACTTTAGTGAGGAATTGCGTATGTCACACACCATTTTGCATATCGATAGTAGTCCAATGGGAGCGCGGTCTGTTTCTAAAAAACTAACCCAGCAAGTTGTATCAAAACTGACTGAGAAGTATCCGGATACACACGTTGTTTACCATGATTTATCAACAGAAATATTGCCTCACCTTAATGGCGAGATATTGGGTTCTTTTTTTACACCCAAGGAAAATCATACTCCCGCTCAGGCTGAGGCGATCCGTGTATCGGATCAGTTGACTGACGAGCTATTGGCAGCAGATGTGATTGTGATTGGCGCTCCGATGTGGAACTTTAATATTCCATCGTCGTTGAAGGCGTGGATTGACCACATTTCTCGGATGGGACGGACGTTTAAATACACGGAAACGGGGCCTCAAGGGTTGGTAGCTTCCGATAAGAAGGTCATCGTTGTGTCTAGCCGTGGTGGGATCTATACCGAAGGGCCAGCGCAAGCATTTGATCATCAAGAATCTTACCTTAAGGCGATTTTTGGTTTTTTGGGAATAAGCGATGTCTCGTTTGTTCGCGCGGAAGGGGTTTCTATGGGCGAGGAATCGGTGGCAAAGGCGTTGAAGGCGGCAGAAAGTCATCTTGCTGAGGTGTTGTTGACGGCCTAGGCGGCGCGTGGGTGGGAATTCTGTCGGGTTTTTAGCGGTATTCCCACCCTGTTGATGTGATCCCTTAATGCATCGCGATCATGCGTTTTTAGGCGTGTGCCCTTTTTTTGAATTTTGTAATATTATATTGCTGTATCGCGGAAAAATCGATAGTTTTGGCTGCCCCTGGGCTAAATGTATCGGCTGCTTTTTTCATCCTTGCAAGCGTGGTCTCTGGATTTGTTCCGGGTGCAATTGTTGATTTTGAGTATAGTTTTATGGGAAGGATTTGATTAATTGGAATAGGCCTATCGCGTTCTTCATACTCACGATTAAGGATTGAGCTAATGGTAGGCAATAATGCTTTTTCAGCGATATATTCGGCCGGGTTAATTATCGGGACTGATAGTAAATCATTTCTCCACAACCACTCTCTAAGGCTACGGTCAATTGTCATGAAGTGGGTACAACATAGGGCCGCACCAGATAACCGTTGCAGGTGACGTCGGGGAACATTTAAGGTCATCTTATTTAGATCGTTATGTACCTCTTCTCCGATGGATGAATCAGATCTTTCTATCATTTTGGCCCATCGGGAGGGCGCAAATATATGAAGATACTGAACTGGACTGGAACTCGCTTTATTTTGAATTTCACTAATAGCGTGAATTTCGTCGGAGCTACCATGATCTAATGCGTGAATCCCCCGGTATATTCGGGGCATATTGAGGTTATTGTCTGCAGGTAGCGCAATGGTTATGCTCTTTGGCCCAAACTCCCTACTGTGAAGTTTGGCGAGATGGTCGGGATATAGATTGCTGGTAGCGGTAGTCGGCGTAGAAAACAGTGCAAAATGAAATTCCCATGTCGGCCCATTGGGCTTGAATTGACGTTTGGAATAAATGTACTCGGCCGAACGCCGGATCGGAAAGATTACGTTTTGATTCACAAGGTTAAAGGGATGGGGATCGGGTTCTGTAATCGATGAAGCTGTATTGCATGCAACCGAAACGACTTGGCATTTTTCGGATTCGAACAGGTATCCGACCGCGTCTTGAGTGAATCGTTGTATTTTACTTGGTGCATGAGCGCCATATGGAAAATTGGCACTGTCAGCCAAATGAATGCCCGATATTGCCACGTTATACTTTGACTCAGAGTTGAGTATAAAGTCGGTAAGATGTTCCATGGCCTTAATCATAAAGAAAATACCCCCCACACCCGAGTCCGGGAACCCAATACGGAATGGTGCGGGGGCCTTGGGGACATTTGGCGCAAGACTAAATGCTCTTCGAGGAATTTGGTAAATAGAGGACGGGACTCGATACATAACGGGCCTCCTGATGTGGCAAAAAAACGTGGTTTAACATTTGTTTTTCTAAATCTATCTTAATGATTTAAAAATTTAATTGCCACATCAACATTTCGGCGGTTATTTATTGAGTGTCATCATCGCTATTAATTGGAGATAGAGGGTCGATCATCGAAAATTTAATTCGGCCTGCAATTAGTGAGTTGATTTCTTTGCTGACATCCTTAACTACTTCAAACGATGCGAGATCTTTAGGTAAATTTGGGTCAACGGTTGTTTCGGACCGTAATGTCGGGAGGGGGATTGTGTTTGGCGGTAATGGTACATCTCGCTTTTGAATGGATCCATTATCCAAGCCGGTCTCAATTTTTCTGATGATCGCACTTTTTATAACCGTCGTTGCCAAGACATCACCCTGGGACACAATGGTCGTCCGATCAAGTTTCCTTCCCCACAGTGCCTGCTGAATTCCTTTTTCTGCTTTGGGGTAATGCGTACATGCCAAAACGACACTAGAAAGTCCTTCGAACGGATTCTGTTTAGTCATTTTGAAGAATTTGTATGAAAAGTCAAAAAATATTTTCATTTCATTTTCAATATGCGTATCGAGCAATACCCCTCGTTCAGCGGTGGTCATGGTTCCCAAATCTTTGTCCTCCACGATTCCCGTGGACTCATTTTTTTCCTTCAGGACTCCCTTTCCCTCAATAATACTAACCCAACTGGACGGCGCATGTTCATGAATATATTGGACCGGATGCATACATTGATTCGTATTAATTTTTTGAAAAATGACTTTTTCATCATGACTGCCTCGCTTAACGGGATTCCTCCCTTCGTAAACCCTATAGAACTGAAATGTCTCCTCATTTTCGAGTTTGCCTTTGATAAACGGATCCGCATTAATGATAATTGTGTAAGGCTGCTCACCGGTACCGTCGGGTGAATATTTCGCCGTATGTAATTTTGCGAGCTCGATATTATAGCGTTGACTCGTGATTGTGGCCCGAGTGGCAAGTAGTCCGATGTGGACTTCTTTTTTGCCTCTACCATTTGGGATAAGTCGGCCGGTTTGGTGGATTACTTCTGCGGTGGGCCTAATAATCGGAATGACTTCCATATTTGGGGCCAATTTTTTTAACGCTTGTTGTTCGGCCGCATTAAAAGGCGTGGAGGCGGTATTGCACGCAATCACCGCAATGCTTACGCTTTTTTGATCCAAATACGTCATCATCGCTCTATTTAGCATTTTGATATGGGTGGGGGGTTTACCTCCGTAGGGTGCATTGTGGCCATCCCCGATATGCCGAAACGAAAATTTTACTGTGTATTTGGCGGTCGATTCGATCAAGAAATCACATAGAGTGGCGTAGGCTTGGATCATAAAAATGGCCCCTCCCGCGCCGGAATCCGCAAAGCCCAGATCAATTTTGAAGTCTTTACATTTGGTATCCTCTGCGTCGCTATTTTCAGCTTTTCCAGACGTCACCAGGGGGCCACTCCCTGGCGATGGTCTACTCGTGGAGTACGCTCTGTGGTGGATGGAATTTAAGACGGGATGTCTTGAGAAATCGGCACCCCGTGGTGTGGCATTTCGGGAAATTGTTGGTTCAATCCGTTGGAAAGCGGGTAAATATGTTCTGGCTAACAAGGGCGTGACCTGTCGACCTGCGACACGTGAGATTGCGGTAACACCTAGCATTTGGACCTCCGGATGGGGCAATGAAAATGATGCTGCACCAAAATTCAAAGCCCTAATTTTTATAGTGTTTTGTAATAAAACAAAAAAGGTGCCAACAGTTTATGCGATTTCGGGGGTTTCCCTGTTCAAATATGGATAGTATTGGATTTTTTATTACGATTTTGTAGTCGAAATAAAGGTGATTTTGTTTCAGAGCCATCCCGCGGGCAGAACGGGTTAATTATTGCTTAAATTTAGATAGCCGGTTAGGTTGTTTCGCATACATGAAATTTTCAGGAACCCAACCGTGTTAAATGCACTTATTCGATATGCGTTAAAGAACCGATTTGTTGTCTTGCTAATAGCGAGTGGCATGATGGCATACGGGGTATGGGTGGGGGCCAATTTACCCGTAGATGTATTTCCGGACCTTAATCGGCCGACTGTCACTGTTTTGACGGAAGCGCATGGATTAGCCCCTGAAGAAGTCGAAACCTTAGTGAGCCTTCCTATTGAGACTGTCATGAATGGGCTGCCCGGTGCGACGCGTATTCGGTCGTCGAGCGGGGTGGGTATTTCGATTGTCCACGTTGAATTTGCTTGGGGAACAGATAGTTTCCGCAATCGGCAATTTGTGGCGGAAAGGCTTCAATTATTAGGGGATCGTTTGCCCAACGATATGCGTCCGGTAATGGGGCCAATGACATCGATTATGGGGGAGATTCAGTTCGTTGGATTGGCGTCCCATGACGATAGCGTGTCCCAGATGGATCTGCGGACACTGGCCGATTGGGTGGTGCGACCTCGGTTGATGGGGATTCCGGGGATAAGCCAAGTGGTGGTGATGGGCGGGGAAGTGAAGCAATATCGAATTCTCGTATCGAGTGACCGTTTACAGAGACACGGAATCTCCATGGAGGAGTGTAAACACGCATTATCTGAAATTAGTAATAACACTACGGGAGGGTTTATTGATATTGATAATCAGGAATATTTGATACGTCCATTAGGTCGGGTAACCTCATTGGAAGAAATTGAAAATTCTGTGGTTGGAATTCATTTGGGCAAACCGGTACTGGTTAAAGATGTCGCGAAAGTGGAAGTCGGGGCCAAAATAAAGCGGGGCGAAGCGAGTATTAATGGCCAGCATTCTGTGGTGATGACGATTCAAAAACAACCGAATGCCAACACCATTAAATTAACTAAAGAGATTGAAAATACGCTCAAAGAAATGGAAGCGGGACTGCCCAAAGGCGTTGAATTGAAGTCGGATCTGTTTAAACAATCGCGGTTTATTGAAGCGGCCAATCACAATGTGCTGGTCGCCCTACGTGATGGCGCGATAATGGTCGCAATTATCGTTTTTATCTTCTTGGTGAATGTGCGTAGTACCGCGATTACCCTTGTTACGATTCCGTTGTCGCTATTGCTGGCGGTAATTGTATTTAAACTCTTTGATCTGACGATCAATACGATGACTTTAGGCGGATTTGCGATCGCAATCGGGGAGCTGGTGGATGATGCCATTGTGGATATGGAAAATGTCTTCCGACGCCTGCGTGAAAATCACGCCAATGGGTCTCCAAAGGGTCGACTCCGCGTCATTTATGAGGCATCGTCTGAGGTTCGGAATTCCATCATTTTCTCCACTATCACAGTGATTTTGGTGTTTCTGCCGCTGTTCTTTTTAGGGGGGATCGAAGGACGCTTATTTAAGCCATTAGGGATGGCGTATATTATTTCTTTGATTGCGTCTCTCATTGTTTCATTAACCGTGACCCCGGTGCTCTGTTCGTACCTTTTAACCGGGGATAAGCTTTTGAACCAAAAAGGAGATGGTCGCTTTGTGGCTTTTTTGAAGGCCCAGCAACACCGTCTACTAACCATGACGCTGGATTACCCGTATCGGGTTATTTTTGGGTGTTTGATTCTGGTCATGTTGAGCGTTGGTTTAATTCCGAAAATGGGTAGCAATTTTTTACCGCCGTTTAATGAGGGGACCGCGACCATTGGCGTTGCCGCTGCGCCAGGGATTAGCCTTGCGGCCTCAGATAAACTGGGTACGGCCATTGAAAAAGCCATGCTGGCAGTTCCAGAAGTGAAATCAACGATCCGACGGACTGGCCGAGCCGAAATGGATGAACATGCAGAAGGTGTTCATTGGAGCGAGATTGATGTCGACTTTAAAGACGGTGGCCGTCCGAGGGCAATTGTATTAGAGGAACTTCGGAAAAATATTGAAAAATGTGGAGATGTCTACGTGAATATTGGTCAACCGATTAGTCATCGGTTGGATCATTTATTGTCGGGGGTGAGAGCCCAGATCGCAATTAAACTTTTTGGGACCGAAACGACAGAATTACGACGCTTGGGTGTACAGATTGAAACGGCTTTAAAGGATATCCCAGGGGTCGTTGATTTGGCATTGGAACCCAGTATTCCGATTCCCCAGCTTAAAATCGCGGTGGATCGGGAAGCGGCTGCCCCATTAGGGATTCGTCCCGGAGAAGTTGTTCAGGATCTCGAAGGATACCTTAATGGCGAAGTGGTCGCGCAATTTATAGAGAAGCAACGGGTCTATGACATCGTCATGAGATTGGATGATCATTCCCGAAGTCAGCCCGAAGCCATTGGAGAGGTACTGGTTAAAACATTGCCGAATGGTGGCATCGTCCAAGTAAAAGATATCGCAGATATTTATCAGAGTAGTGGCCCTAATATGATTAATCGGGAAAATTTGCAGCGTCGAATTGTGATTTCGGCGAATACTCAAGGGGGGGATTTGGCACGTGTCGTTGCCGAGATCAAGACGCGATTGGGTAAAGATATCGAATTGCCCGCGGGATATTACATCTCACTGGAAGGCCAATTTGAAAGTCAGCAACACGCAACTCGGTTGATTTTGATTTTTGGGTCGATATCGTTGGTGACGATTATGGGTTTTTTGTATATGCACTTTAAGTCTTGGGCATTGGTCCTCCAAATTATGCTGAATGTGCCGTTGGCGTTGATTGGAAGTATTGTGGCGATCTATATCACGGAACGCCAATTTTCGGTCGCAACCCTCATCGCATTTATCACGCTGTGTGGAATTGCCACTCGTAATGGAATCATGATGATTAGTCATTACATTCATTTGGTTCAACATGAAGGGGAAACATTTAATAAGGAGTTGGTATTTCGGGGCGCTCGGGAACGGTTGGTTCCGGTATTAATGACCTCCTTTACGGCGGCCTTGGCATTGATTCCACTGCTGCTATCCAAAGGCGAACCAGGAAAAGAAATTTTGTACCCAGTAGCCGTTGTGATTGTCGGTGGGCTAATATCGTCGACCTTGCTTGATATTATTGTTACGCCTACTGTTTTTTATCGGTTTGGACGTAAGGCAATGGCGGCGCTACGCAACGATTCAAGTCGGTCTACGGAAGAAGAAGGAGAATGGAAATGAAAAAGTTAATTTTGGCCTTAGTTTTGGGGCTTAGTACGTCAATTGCAGCACATGACGGCGGACATGGCCCTCGGCTGACCGATGCGCCCGTACATGGGGGCGTAATCGCACCTGTAATTCAGGCAAGCAATGTCAAATTAGGTCGCAACGCACCGTTAATCTATAAAGGAGAATTGCTTCGGTCTGACGACGGTACGGTTCGGGTATATCTCTATACTCCCAAAATGCAGTTACTCCCACTGTCTCAATTTGGAAAAAAAGGGAAAGCAATCTTGGAATCCAAAGGCAAAAATGCGTGGGATAAACGAGAATTGGAACTGACGGCATCGGGCGATTCGTTTATCGGTAAACTTCCAAAGGGACCGATCCGGAAGCCTTACAACATTGACGTAATGATTACAGATCAGGGAAAAGCGATTTTTGTTGCGTTTGATAAACTGGACTAAATGAAGCCGCGGTTTTGGTTTAAGGGGCCCCTCTTTTGGGGGTGTGTCATTGGAATTTATCTGATTGGATTGGGCAATGGTGTCCTCGCAGGAAATGCGACGCTTAACCTTAAATATGATGATTTAGGACCCCTTATTTTAAAACAAAATGGGGCGGTACAGAGTGCCGCCCTTTCAATTTCTGCCGCACAAGCAAGAAAAGATTTTGTAAAAAGAGCACGTGGCCCGCAGCTTTCGGGGACGGTGGCAGGCTTGGGGTTCCAATCTGGGGGTGGGGACGGTGTTCGATTTCAGCCTGAGGGTAGTTTGGACTTTATTCTTCCCATTTCGAGGGGGGTGCAAGATGATGTGGAAGAAGGGATTCGTCAGGCGCAAGTCGGGTTAGCTCAGGTCCAGCTCACGAGGACGGTGGCTGAGGAATTGAGTGAGGCTCAGGACCTGTATTGGGAGCTCGTGTATTCCGATGAAATGGGTCGTAACTTGGAAGAAACTTTGGGCCAAAATGCGAGGAGCTATGCCTCTGCAAAACATCGGTTTAAACGTGGGCTTCTCACTCAAACGGACCTTTTAGGGTTCGAAATTTATAAAAGTCAATTGGAGGAAGGCATCGAAAGTCTTCATCACGAAAAAAAGATTCTATTGATTCGAATGAATGCCGTATTGGGATTCTCTGACGGGACAGTGATTGGGGTTTCTGAAAAATTGCTTCCTCATCCGCATGATCAGATCGTTAAAGAATCGCTTTCGCTGGACCGATCCATAGAGATCGAGGAATTGACGCTCGGTGAAACTATAGTCTCGCTTCAAACCGATAAGATCAGGGGAAAGTCCCATCCTGTGATCGATCTATTTGCTACGGATGCATTACACTCGGAATTGGATCGGTCCTCTTCCAATTGGGCGGATAGAACCGATGTGACGATTGGGATTCGAGGCCAATTTCTTTTTTTTGATGGTAATCAGATTCAGTCGGAAGTTCAGTCGGGACTACTCAAATCGAAGGCGCATTCTGCCGAGTTAACCTATAGAA
This sequence comes from uncultured bacterium, assembly GCA_903864835.1. GTDB lineage: Bacteria > Margulisbacteria > Marinamargulisbacteria > SXXA01 > SXXA01 > CAIPHK01. The sequence goes on from CAIPHK010000001.1 coordinate 68,031, forward strand.
AACAACGCCTGACGGCGGAGGTTAAGGCGTCGCAAGAAGAATTGATTCACCTTCACGAGTTGTTTCATCATTCGGAATCGCGACTCATCCAAAGCAAAAAATTCCTTCAAAGTACCCTCCAAGATTATGATCGTGGCATTAAGGATTCGACGGATGTGGTCACCGCGATGCAATTGCTGCAAGAGGTTCAGGGGGATTACGCGACTCAAAAAAAACAATATCAGAAAATAAAAACGGCACTTCTTGCTCGGTTTGACTTGGGTTATCGGAATCGGGTTAAAGAGTAGGGACTCGGTGATTTCCGCGCCCCCCTGTGCGTTAATACGGCGAGGTGATGATTATATTCCGAAATCGGTCACCGAACAGGGGTATCACGTGGTGAGTATTTCTCAGGTGGATGAGCGGGTCCATATTGTGGAGATTCAGGTGGTGGCGGCGTGAGTAGCTAATTGCCAACCCCTAGTGGCAGACGGTGTTCATAATCAATTAAGGGCACTTCTCAGGGATCCGCAGGCCACTCCTTTGGCGAAACAAGAGGCTGCCTCAGCGCTTGGGAGTCTCTCCAGTCTTTGATTTTCAATATAGTGACGCATACTGCCAATGGTGGAATTTAAACTATGTAAGGACAACTCAAAAACAAAAATTCGTCTGCCCTCATAATTACAGCTTTTCAAGCTCATCCAGAGATAATCCTGTAATTTCTGTAATTTCTGAATAAGAAAATCCCTTTGTCTTGAGGGTTTTTCCTATCTCGATCTTCCCTTCGATCTTCCCTTCGATTTTCCCTTCGATTTTCCCTTCGATCTTCCCCTTTTCTATCCCAATAGCCTCACCTTCAATAAACCTGGTATCCAGCATGCTAGACTCATAGCTTAAATCCAACATATAAGAATCGTAGGCTAATCGTTCCTGCGCATCCATCTTAATAACAGAGAGTTTTTCAGCGGCACTTTGAATACCCTTGGCCGTGAACTCTGGCTTTACACTGGAGTTTTTGAAGAAGTACATCCATTCGTCTAGCTTTTCTTTTATGCTGTTCCTGAACTGATTGACCTTCACTAAATAGTATTCTGGAAAAATATCTGAGGTGGTATCTACCTGGTGTTGATAGATTTTCTTTTCACTATCGCTTAAGCCTAATAGATCATGGTTATGTAGACCTCGAAATTCTGTCAGGCCTTTGTAAAGATAGTCCGAGCCATGACCCATATCAAAATATAGAATGCTAACTGAATACACTTTTTGTACCTTGTAGTAGTCTTCACCCTTTTCTAGGTAATCACAAATGGCCTTTGATGTCCCAAAGAGTATCCGGCTTAAATAATCAGCTTCTCTCTCCACCTGTACTTCGATAATTACTTTCCCTTTGTCTGTGTCTGCCAGCAAATCTACTCTAGTTAGTTTCGCTTTTTCATGGGTCGGTGTTGATTCGCTTTCTAGTAGCTGATCTATTTTTATGTCTGTTCTTAGCAATTCCGACAAAAAACCTTCTAATACATCAAAATTAGCTTTGTTTCTTAGAAAATACTTCACTGCCCAGTCGAATCTAACGACCTTCGTTTCTTTTTTAGAGAGTGTATTTTGGTTTAATTCATCCTGCATAATAGTTCAATAGTGTCCCTTATATTACCTCTTTTGGCAATTTCTCAGCCGGGCTTATCCATCGTGCGGAAAACCCGATCCTTTAGGGTGGGGAGGATGTCAAATTGGTACAGGGATGAGACGATAACGGGGTTCTTGTGGGGCGGTAGTATGGGGGTGATGGAGCGGTCACAGCGCTTCGCAATTTCTCCAGTGCCCCGGCTAATCTCCAAGCCCTAGTGGCCGCCGGTTCATGATCCATTAAGTGCACTTCTCAGGGATCATCAGGCCACTGCTAGGGCGAGAAAATGTGCTGCCAGAGCGCTTAGAAATCTCGAGCCGACACCGCCGGCATATTGTGTAATTTCTTAACGCCATCACTATTCTCGACACTCGGCGTTTGAAAGTGACGGTCGCCAGGGCCCAATTTACGGGGGTCGTGGATCGGTTACCCTCAATCCATTGGTACGGCGATTTGTTCTGGCTCTGACGTTTCGACCCTGTTGAATCA
>CAIPHK010000002.1 GCA_903864835.1 uncultured bacterium
GCCCCATTTCCAAATCCTCGCGTAAAATTATCCCAAGCATTCCCTCTTCCAAGGCCTGCCCCCACCGCCGCGTTTGTAATTCCCGCGTTCAATCCATCCGTAAGCATATGATCCAAAATACCTGCACCACCCGCTTTAAACAAACCTCCACCAGCTCCTAAACCAGCCGTAATTCCTCCAGAGATAAAACTCTGTCCTACTGAATTCATATCAATTTTTCCCGTAAACGCCAGTTGGCTCGTTGCATTTATCGCCGCACTTTTTGCACCCTCTACTATTGCCGCGTCCAAAATTGTTCCTAGCGCCGTCCCCAATGGCCCAAAACAAGACAATACCCAATCAAAAAACCACTCCCCATCCGGATCCACAAACCCCATCGGATTATTCCCACCATACAAATACGGGTTAAACGCCTGGCCAGCTGGATCCTCACTCAAAAACCGCCCAATTCTGGGGTCGTAGTACCGCTGGTTAAAGTAGTACAACCCCGTCGCAGGCTCATATTTCTTCCCGGTGTAGTTCACTTCGTTGAGGTTTCCGTACTCCACTTGATTCAGGTTGCCCCATTCGTCCAGCGCGATCTTCGAAACTGGGTTTCCGGTATCACTCATAATCATTACCGGCGTGCCTTGGGCGTTGTTGATGAAGTAGTAGAGTTTTTCGGTGCCTGTGGCATCTTTGCGGACCATCGCCACTTTTTGGTTGCCACTGTAGATATAGCGGACAGTGTAATCGCCGCGTTGGGTATCACCTTCCGCGATGATTTGCCCGCCACTCCAATAATAATATTTCTCGCTTTGATAGGGGCTGGCGTAGGTTTTGGAATAGATTCGCTGGCGGTTGGGGTCGTAGCCGTATTCTGCGATGATTTGCCCGTTTTGGCTCACTACAGAGAGCTGGTCTTGGTAGTTGTAGACGTACTCCGTTCGGCTGATGACTACCCCGGTGACGGTATTTACTAGATCTCGGCGGGTCATGTTTCCGGCACCGTCATACGTGAATTTCTCCGATTGATTCACTATTGGGTTCTTTCTCTCGGTGAGGCGGTCCGATTCCGTGTCGATCACCATGTTGTTTTGGGCCAGGTCTTTCAGCTTCGGGGTTTCGTATTTGAGGGCGTTTCCGTTTGCATCGTATACGTAGTCGTAGCTTTTGTTGGTGTTGGCGACCGTCCAATTGGAGGTGGAATAGGCCAATGCGATACTCGTGATTTCGTCTCGGGTGTCATAGGCGTAACTCCGAGTGACTCGGCCTTTGTTACTTACGTATTCCGTGTGGTCCGTTGCACTCATTAATCCGTTTGCGTCGTAGCTGTAGTTTTGGCTGTAAATCTCGACGTTTTGGGCGTTTACTACCGAAATCTTGCTCAATAAAACGTCTTTTGCGTAGGTATATTTCATCGTGATTCCGTTGCCATACCCCATTGTAGCGATCGTTCCGTTACTATTATAGGTGTAGCTGACTACGTTTTTGGAATCGTATTTTAGCCCCGTCATTCGCTGGGTGGTGGGGTCGTAGGTAAAATTGACGGACTTGTTATCGCCATATGTCATTTGGCTTAAATTCCCGTTGGTGGCGTTGTAGGCATAATCCACTTTCAACAGTTTATTGAGATTGTTTTTCTTTACGGTTAGTCGGGCCTCAGTCACGCGTCCTAGTTTATCAAAATCAGCAGAGGTACTGGCGTCGCTATTGTCAGAACCGGTCGCTTTTCCGACTCCATTTAATACCGTGGGTTGATCATAATATGTTGTTTCCTGGAACGTCCCACCCAATTGGGTTTGGGAGATTCGACCTTCGGGATCATATACGTATTGATACGTTCTAAAAATTTGTCCGTCGCGGGATTTGACCGTTGTGGTATCGATTACCCCTGGAAGATTGGTCACGTACGTTGGGATACTCTTTACCGACAAATTGCCTTCAGAGCTCCCGGGGAAATAGGATTGGGTGAGTCGTCCGTAGGTATCGACGTCCAGCTTTTGCAATTTCGGTTACGTCTTCTCCAAAGTCGGAGGAAAAGTGAAATACAGTCTGCCTGCCCAAAAAAAGCCAACCCCTGAATGGCTAAAATCAGAGATATAAGTGACTCCCGACAATAGGCTGGTATTTTTACCCCAATGGAGTTCACTTTCCGTTTCAACAGAAAATCCAATGTGCTGCATCATAGAAATTGAAAATACATTTTCCGTAATTAAGTTAATACCGGGCTTTAACGTGACAGGATAGTCAACAATGTGAAATGTGACCGATTTTGCGATCCGAAATCCTGTATAAGAAGCGCCATGCCCACCACCCCAAAAATTGGGTTGGAATAAGTCAAAATACTCAAAGCTTATTGACTCAGTTTTTGAAATTGGAACGTCGAGATCCCATTGGTAGCCAAAAAATAGTCGCCGCTCGTCCAAAATCAAACAAGCTATCGCTGGCGAAATACCAAATTTTTCAAATTCCGATTCAGAATCACTCCTATCTGCAGAGATTAACCTTCTCGTGGGAATAGGAGTAAGTGCAGTATTAAACGTGGGGAAATCATCACGATAGCGGGCATGATAGGGCGTCCCAAATGGAACCGCTTGTAATTGGTCATCTCCCAAGATCTTGTTACAAAGACCTACCACCGCGAAAAGACTAACGAGCATAAACTTAGCGACTGTCATTAGAAAATTCGAGTTATTCCAGCTTGAAAACAACTCCCCTTTTCCAATAAATGCTGGCATTAGCGGGATCTCTCGTTTCGACAAAAACCGAACTTTTACGCATTGATTCACCACAACTATGCCCTCCGTCCGAACCAACTCGCGACCCGAAAAAAGCACCTCCGCATCAAGGTAACGAGACTGATTTTCATTGCGTATTTCTTGTCGCTATTGCTTGGAATTTACTTCCTTTTAGAGCCTTAAATCCCGGACCCAACACAATCTTTCCTTTTGCCTGTAATTTTAGTGAGCCGCCCGTCCGAACCTCAACTATCCCCGTCGTTTGAATAACTTCAGCCCCAGTTACGCTTTCCGAACCACTAATCACACGATTATTGATGGTAACCACACCCGGTTTTCCGACTATCCATCGAAATACCGCTGGATCTTGATCTCGAGCCTGACCTATACCCGTAACATAAATCGTGTGCATACCATCCCCTAAATTTTTAACCGATATTTTATTATTGCCCCCTGCGAATTCCGAATATGGACCTCCGTCAATTTTATAGGCAAACGATGTTAAGGGTTGATCAGAATTTACCTCGAAGTCCGCTTGTCGAACATTAGAATATCCCTCTGGGGTCTTTGAAAATTGTAGAATAGGTGAATTTGACTTTACCCCGCCACTCCCGGTCAGCTTTATGGATTTCAAATTTTTTTTAAAGACACTTCCATTCATATCGTACACCTCAATATATCCAAGATATGGGCCACTTGGCCACGCTGCGGTATCAACAATAAAGTGATGAATCCCGGATATAGGCGGTCCTGAATAAGCAGGTATCCATTTATCAAGAACCGTATTTCCAGCAGAATTACTTATTAGAACACGGGCAACCACCGGATCCGGAAATGCCTCGTACTGAAATAAAAGTTTTTCATTAAAAGGAGATGTAAACAAGGTCTTTTTGTCCGTCACGACAGCCCCAATGTGAACCTCGTCTTGAAAAATCCACCGCTTAATTATCTCCTTAGTATAATTTGAATTAACTACACTCTCATCATCGGACAATACAGCCACAAACGGCAGTCCAAAGTTCTTAATATGAGACGCGGGAGTCAATCCATTAAATTCCGCTCCTTCCAAAAAAACTGAATCTCGATCTATAACCCCATCAGAATTAATACCAATATCGATCAATGGATATGGGTCTTTGTTTCCAGCCACAGTCGCATATCGAACACCCTTCTCGGTACAAAATTTGGCCCATCCATCATTAAGCCAAGCGGCATAAGATTTTCCATTAAAACTAGACCGAGCACTCATTTCGAGGTATTCCCCTCCTGCTTCGTCAGAAGAATGTGCATTCGAAATCATTTCCATCGCCGCACGATTATCATCCGCAATTCCGTGGTTTGGAGCCGCCACAGTTAAAAGTTTAAAAACTCTCTTTTCACCTCCTAACCATCGAATATACGATCGCGCGACAAGCCCGCCCATGCTATGGGTCACTAAAATAACTCGATCCGAATGGGTGGCATTTAAAACAGCGTCAACGGCCGCGCTCAATCGCTCGGCATATGAGACCCGATTAGAATCAAAATAGTCATCTTTGTAATCAACATCCCTAGTCTTATACCATCCGGTTGCCGGTGGCCAACCCACGAACCCTATCGTCAACTCTGTGCCAACTACCGATGGAACGGATCCTTTCGTCAATGGAATGCCACCTATTTTCCCCTTAGAACCGGAAAAAATTTCAACCTCTGAATCTCGATAAAATCCAAAAATAAAAATAGATTTTTTGGGTAACGGCTTAGGCAATTTTGACTTTCCCCAAATTTTTCCATAGTACGAATATCCATACAGCCCGTTTACCTGATTAGCCATAGGAAGCCAAGTGTCTTCCACGTCTTGATTTCCTGAATGACCATGAATAAATATGATCGGGTAATCATCATACTGAATAGCTTCAATATTTCCCGGAAGCATCATTAAAATAAAGGTTAAGCAAAGATACGAAATCCCAACATTCATCCACCCAAACGCCCGTCCCACCCTAAAACCCATATCCCACCCCAATCCGATAGGTATCATCCAGCCCATCCACCAACGTACTCGACCACGCAAAGTCCAAGGTCAGGGGCATTAATTTAATCCCTGTCCCCACCGACAACTCCCGACTATTATGACCCACGCGCAACGCCAGAACCGACATCGGGACCCACTCGACTCCCCATTGCACCATCGCAGGCCGCGAGTCCTGCAGAACCGCCTGAGACATTACCGTCAGGCCGTCGGCCACATTCAAGGCGACACCCGGAATCACGTTCAAAATCATAGGATCCACCGCGCCGGACTCCGTCGTCCACTTAAACTGCGGGGCAATCGCGTTTTGCAGTAGCACCCCCACGCGGCACCAGGAATTCACCTTAAACTGCGCGCCAAGATCCGCACCAATCCCATTCGCCGAAAATCCACCGAGTTGCTGAGACAGCATCTTTGCGGAGACCCCGACCGACACCGTGTCCATCACCGGAATTCCCGCCGCGAGATACCAGCCGCTGGCCCCGTAAGAGTCGATTTCACCGGTCGACACCGCTCGGCCATCGACCCGACTGGAATACTGAATCCCCCCCACCGACGCGCCCAGGTAACCGGCACCGATCCCAATATTTCCAATGGCCCCCGCAACTTGGACGGCGGTGTAGTCCGTTTCAAACGCCCGATATCGAAGCGCCCCAATTCCCGAGACTACATGAACCAACCCCGCAGGGTTCCAAAAAATTGCGCTACTATCAGAAATATCCGCGACGACACTTTGCCCCAACCCCGAGGCCCGCGCACTCGGCCCAGACTCAAACGCAGCGCCAGAGTTGGCAAAGCTACAGAACGGAAATGCGAGGATCAGTAGCCCACTCAAAAATGATTTTATTTTCATTTTAACACCGCCATCTTTACCTTGGCGGTGGCTTTGTCCGCGCCCGATTTCCCGACAAGATATGCGATGTAAACTCCGTTCGGAACCAACTCGCCAAAGGTATTTCGGCCATCCCACGGGATACTGGTGTACCCGGCGGTACTGGATATCGTTCGTTGCCACAATTGCTCCCCCGAAATGCTGTAGATATAGAGTTTGACCTCGGCATCTTTGGTTAATTGGTATTCGATATAGGTTGATTCTTTCGTTGGATTAAAGGGGTTGGGGCCATTCATTGCGTTCATCACCCTAAATTTTTCGTCCAATTTGAAGATGTTGCTATTTTCAGTCACCGATCGTCCGTCGCTGTCTTTTGCATTTACTCGGACAAAATATTGTCCGCCGGACGCGAGTGCCGCCGTCGGTTGAAATACCAAGTCCACGGAGGCGGTTACCGCCGTACCCAACACATTTGCCGTTGATTCCACAATCGCCAAGCTGTCGGAATTAATAATTTGAAATAGATAAGATCCAATATCCCCGCCCGTTGCGGGTGCAATTGAGACGGTAAACTGCGGACAACTATTCACATAATCCCCCGTCCTAACGGCTTTGCCGTCGACCAATACCGCCCCAATCGATGGCGTCCCGACGGAGGCCGTGCGACTCAACGATAGGATTCCGTTCACCCCCGGTAAATTTGCCACTATCCCTGCGTCGGTAAAATAAAATATCTTCCCCGATGCCACATCCATGATTTGAATGGGAACGCTCGCCATCACTGGAATCGCCAGGATGCTGAGCATCCCCAATAGGTTCGCCCAATACTGTTTGATCATGGGGATTACCGAGGTTGAAGCGCTTCAAGCGCCTTAATTCGGTCCTCAAGTTGAAGGATATACAAGGTCAATTCTTCGATTTTTTTCATCTGGAGGGCCTGCATCTTGTTCACATTAGTACCGGTTTTCTTCAGATCAGATTCAGATGGGATCTCCGGCAAATGCTTCTTCGTTGCGATAAATTGTCGAACGTCCGCGAGCGGCATCAATATGTAATCAGGCTCAAAAACATAGTCCGCCCACGATTCGGTAGTCACGATCACTTGCGATGCACGAAGGGTCCCGGAAACGTTGACGTTGCCGCTCACATCGAGGCGCTCGGTGGGGGTGGGGGTTCCGATACCGACGTTGCCGTTGGGATCAATACGAATTCGTTCGGTAGAAGCGCCGCCAGTTGCAGAGGTATAAAAAAGTAACCCAGTGGCATCATCTGCACCGATACGCCGAGGTGTTATTCTTGCCCCGTAGTTTCCGGCGGTATTCCTAAATACGATGGCTGCAAAATTTCCATCGGATCCAGACTGCGTACCTGGCAAAATCAAATCTCCAGACGCCAGTCTCATTTTCTCAGTAGTACCCCCATAAAAAGCGATATCATCTCCAAACGAGCGACTTTTAATACCAAGTTCACCCGTCGTGCACAGCAAAGTTTTTGCAATGACACTGCCCCCAAGGCTTGTGGAAATGTTGCCGTTGACCTGTAAAAGTTCGGTTGGCGTCGATGTTCCAATTCCGATGTTACCGCCAGAAAGAATCCTCATACGTTCAAGGTGGCCTTCAGCACCGTTTCGCAAGGTAAATGCTAGGTCAGCGTTCACGTTCGATGCTGCTCTTGCGGTAAAAACGGCAGCTATTCCAGCCGCATAATTATCGTTACCGCTCGCATCATTCGTAAAAAACCCATATGCAACAGAATTACCCGCAGTCTGATTTTGATTTTTTGCTTCGAATGTTACCCAGGCTGTGTTGGGAAAGACTGTCACCCCGTTTGATATCTGAGACCGGATAGCGTATCCCGTTGCAATTGAACCCACTTGGTCAATGCGCCGTTCTGGAGACGTGGTTCCAATTCCCACATTTCCATTCCAAATCCGCATTCTCTCCGCGTACCCCTGACTAAAAAGAATAGGGTCCCCAGCACCCGCGGCTTTAATATTAAATGTGCAATTCATGCCCGATACTGTATCCGTGTACATAACCCCACCCACCATTGTCCGAATATTGCCATTAACATGTAAAAGTTCGGTAGGCGATGGGGTTCCGATACCAACATTCCCCGCCGACGTAATCCGCATACGCTCCGAACTCAATTGCGTCCCCGAAGTATTCCCCGTATGAAATTGCAAATTATGATTCCCTGCGGGGCCCACGGCTCCGATTCTGAAACTATTATCCACGCCGTATTCTCCCAGAATTCCATATTGGACCTCGGGAGTTCCTGCCCCAATCTTAATATTTGCAATCCCACTGCCGCCAGATCCATTCTGAATATGCGCCGCTACAAATTCTGCGCCGGTACCAAATAAATGAAGCTTCGCATCCGGCCCCGCTGTCCCAATCCCAACCTTCCCAGCAGCCGTAATCCGCATCCGCTCATTCGCCGAAGTCGAAAATGTCATATCCCCCGTATTAAATTTGTAACCGATCGCCCCTTTGGGATAGACCCCGTCCCAGTCTTTAAACTGAATGATTCCGTCGGACCCACCACCGGAATTTCCGATTAAATTTAAAATCGCATCATTGCCCGGCGCAGCAGTCCGAATATCAACATTAACATCCCCCAAATCGTCAAAAACCACCAACTTGGACGCAGGATTCGTAATTCCTATCCCAATATTTCCATTCAAATAATACAACGGGATAGTCGGTGTTTGCCCAAATACCCCCACACCAATCCCAAATATCCCGGCACCCAACACCCCAATCAACCCTTTTTTCATCGCCAACTCTACACCTCAATAAATTATATTGACATGCAAACTAATATAATATTTATTTTTTATCAATAACGTTTATTTGTAACTCAAAATAAATTGCAATTAATAAGCTAACATTGCATCATTTACGGCATCGACAATCCCGTGAACATCCAGGATCGGCCCACGAACAATCCCCGACGCCCCCGCCAATAGCGCGCGGCCCATACTTTTTTCCGTTGCATCCGATAGAACTGCCACCACTGGCACCCCATAATTCTTTCGAACTCTGGCAATCGCCGTAGTAAAATTCTTGCCCCACATCTCATCCTCCACAATCACCAACCCCACGGACTCCGACTCCGTTTTCAACTTCTTCCATAGCGTTGTCGACGACGTTACATGACAAACATCATTCAAAACCAATATCTCCTGAATCGCCGTTGCCGACGCCTTATGTGCAGATCCAACCAACACAGTATTTCTCAACATAGTAGTCATTAAGTCCCCCTAAGTAATTCTATATATATCTATTTACGATCAAATATATATCTCTATAGTAATATATTCTTACAGAAAGTAAAGCATGCTATATTTTTAGTATCCATAGAATAACAACGACCTCGTAAGTAAGGCGGCCTAATGAACCTCGCCGAATACCTCCAACATCAATTATTCAAACAAAAAATGACGTTATATCGCCTCGGAAAAATAACCGGGATTTCGTATGGATATTTAGATCGCATCGAAAAAAACATCAAAAAAAACCCGTCCTACGAAATATTAAAAAAGATTTCGGTGGCGCTTGGCGTCGATGTCCAAGACCTATTACAGGCCGTCGGATATGAAACCGAAGACTCTGGACGAGACGCTCATGGCCCAGCCGCCACCGACATCCCCGTATTTCCGTTATCTGAGTATCTCCTGCACACCACCCACTCGAAACGGCCACCCATCACCTCTAAAAAACAAGAGTCGATGGTCCTCAGCGACACCCCACCCGGAACCACTGGAATTTTGATTGATCGCACCGTGTCCGACTTTTCGATTGGCGACGTGGTTTTAATCGATCCCAATGGCAAAACGGAGCACGAATCGGTGATCATGGTTAGGGATGAAAATCACGCAGCCATCGGACGAATTATCAAAGCCCGACTAGGAATGGTCTGGACACCATTTGGCAACCACACGGTAAAGGAAGTCCGTAAACAATGGTTGACTCAGAATTTCTTGGGAATTGTGGTGGGATTAGTGCGGAGGTATTAGAGGGGAGACTCACTCACCCCTCCCCACACGCTCCCCACGACCTTGCGTCTACGCTATTGACGCTACGGTTTTTCAAACCTACCATTTGATAATGGATACCATAGACAGAGACATATCCGCATCTATTCGACTTTTGATGACGGAATTTCCAGCGGTAGTTGTCCTGGGAGCTCGCCAGGTCGGCAAGTCCACATTATTACATCATCTTTTTCCAGACATTCGAAGATTCGACCTAGAAAAACAAAGTGATTTTGATCTAGTGCACCACGATATAGAATTTTTTCTCCACACAAATCCTGCCCCGATAATTTTCGACGAAGCGCAATTAAGTCCCGAATTATTTAAAGCACTGCGAGTAAAAATTGACCAAAACAGAGCCATTTCAGGCCAATACTTATTAAGCGGCTCAAGTTCGCCTGAACTTCTACACCATATCAGCGAATCTCTTGCCGGCCGCATTGCGATATGCGAATTGGATCCATTTACCTGGACAGAAGCAACTCACACACCAACCAGTCGTTTTTATGACATTCTAACCGACCAAAACTGGTCCGATTTCGCCCAACTACATCCTACCCATTCTTTCGAAACACTAATTCAACGATGCGTGGAGGGGGGATACCCCGAAGTTGTTACAAAAACCCATTCTACCCAATTTAGGCAAAGATGGGCTGACAACTACATCAAAACATATATCGAACGGGACATCCGACGATTATTTCCAGGACTAAAACTAGATTCATATCGGCGATTTATTCAAATGCTAGGGATGTCATCTGGGCAATTTATTAATCACTCTAATCTTGCCCGCTCTCTTGACGTATCTCAACCCACCATAAAATCATATATAGACATTGCTTCTGGCACTTTTTTATGGCGACATTTACCCGTCTTTTGTGCCAATCCCCTAAAGTCCCATACCCGAATGCCCAAAGGATATATTCGAGATTCGGGCCTATTATGCTTTATGTTAAATATCCATTCCAAGCAAACATTAATGAATCACCCTCATTTTGGGTTTATTTGGGAATGTTTTATCGCCGAGCAGATTTTAAGAAACCTGACCTCCCGCCTAATTCCATATAAAGCATGGGCATATCGCACTGATAACCAGTCTGAAATCGATCTTATAATAGAAGGCCCATTTGGAGTTATTCCTATTGAAATCAAGTCTGGCATCTCCTTAAGACGACCTCAACTGCAGGCGATAACCCATTTCATGGATACCCACAAATGCCCCGTTGGGATCGTGATTACAAACGGATCAGAGGGGTATCAAATCGGCCCAAATTTAGTCCACGTTCCAGCCGGCTGCCTTTAACCGAAAACACCTACCCCATGGGGATTCACTCCGCCGTCGCTGACATACCCCCCACCCACCTTGGCAACACCACCTTAAACACGGTTCCCTTGTCCAATTCCGACTCCACATCGATATACCCGCCATGCCCAGAAATCACCTCGTAGAGAATCGACAATCCCAGCCCGACATTTTTGCCCCCTGTGGGGTCTTTGGTGGTAAAAAATGGGTTAAAAATGTTGGCTTTGGTTTCGGGGCTAATCCCTGGCCCGGTATCTTCGAATTGAATTTCAATGCCATCCACCAAATTCCCACCGACCACCGGAAATTGAGTACACGCCACTCTCACCGTCAATCGTCGATCCCGCTCCTGGCCGTCCATCGCCTGAACCGCGTTGAATACGATATTAAAAAACGCTTGCTGAAGCCGATGGGCGTCCCCCGCAATTAAGGGGAGATCGCGGTCAAATTCCCGGTGAACCGCAATATGCTTTTTGTGACAACTGCCTTCGATCAAGGTTAATGTATTTTGCAATACTTCCAAGATGGACAGCGCCTGTTTCACCGCGCCGGGAGTACTCTGCACCACCTTCACGATATCCCGAGAGAACCGTTGGAGATGCGACGGGAAATAGCCCGCCACGACCGTATCAATCCCAGGATCATTCAAATTAAATTTGGGTAAGACGCCACCCCGTTCATCCAAATAGTCCAGCGACCGAAGAACGTCAAAAATGAGAACTGAGTCTTCCGCAGTGATCCCGATAATTTTAGTAAAGGTATCGACCTTGATGCCGCCCCCGGAAATCCCATACCGCATCATAGTCTCGGTGATCTCCAATAGCCGCGGGATATGGTGACTGACCACGTTAATGAACTCAATCAAAAGAGAAGTCTGCGCCAGACGTTTCATCATCGACTCAATAAACACCGCATCTCCGGCGAACGAGGGCCCAAGATCCACATTCGCCATGTCCCCGCTGACGATATCGACCTGATCAGTGAGCGCCCCCTCCGGCGAAATAAACCCATGGTCGACTAAGGCCTTAAAAATAGCGGCCGCCTTTTCTTGATCCCCGTTCAATAGCCCCACAAAATCATCCGAGGTTATGGGACGACACCACATCACAGGCGCCTGTCCCGGCGACGGATTTGAAGTACTTTCGTACCGCGCGTCCATGGCCTCCGCCAAGAACTGCGCCGTCCCCAAAATAGCCGCCATGGGATTACGAATTTCGTGGGCCATCCCCGAGGTGAGAGTGGCAAACGCCGCTTGGTGGAAATGTTTTTGGGCAAGGGCAACCGCTTCTTTGACTTTAGATTCGAGTTCGATGTTCGATGCCTGAAGCTGAGCATTCAACTTCTCTAACTTGGCCTGCTGCCCCATCAATCGCCGGGCCTGAGTAATTCGTTCAAAGACAATCACGGCTTGATTTGCGATCACTTCGAATAACGCGAGATCCTTGTCTTGATATCGTTCCTCATTCAATCGTTGCCCAATAATAAACACGGCTTGAAACGCCTTAAATGAATCAATCGACATACATATGCTATCAGCAGAAACGCCCAACGTTTCAAGAAATTTTTGAGCCTCCACGTCGAGCGTCTCAATCCGTTTTACCTTGTCAAAGTGCTCTTCTAGCCACGCTAAAAAAGGATGGCTTGCATCATAGGTTCCGAGTAGGGTTTTATCCGGTTTTTCTTGGTCATTTTTGGTACGCTCAATCCGATAACATTCAAATTCTGATGACGTTTCATCTTTCCTCAAAAATGCATAACACTGACCAATTTCCAAACTATCCTGCATCAACATCATGGTATCGATAACGTCAGCGGTATTTTGAGCCAAAATAAGTTTGCTCGATACCGACTTCAACGTCTCATCAAAATCGTAGTCAAACTTCAAAAATTTTTTATAGGCGGACGTCTGTAAAAATCGTTGCACCCGATGGAAATATAGCCCAACAGCGGCAATGCAGTAGGCACTCGACAACACTACAAATGGCAAGTCAATGGAGGTCGAAACGTAGGTTCGGTAGGGGAGAATAAGTCCCAGGTAGGCCAATCCAAAAATCAACGTTGTCACAAGAAAGGCCCCGGCTTTATTGATGACGATTTTGATTCCCATTAATTCGTGTTTTGTGATGGCGTAGGCAACTAAGCATTCGTATAGCACGACTCCAGGAACTCCAAATGGGGCAATATGGAATCCAAAGACACCAAAAAAAGTAGTCCCGCCACCTGAAAATCCAAAAATAAATCCCCACAACAAAAGATTTAGTTGAGACTTTCGATGCCCTGCAAATTGGTCAAGTTGCCTAATAAGCTCCCACAAGCCGGCACCCGCAAAAATTCCATACAAAACCGGAAACACGATATACAAAGGACCTGCTAGTGCATAATAACCCGTCGAAAACGATGGAATGGCCACGCCAGAAACAAACTTTGTGGGCCACCATAAGCAGCCCATAAAATAAGCAACCGTCGCCCCTAAACCAAAGGAAATTGGAGCTATTCTATTCTTGAATTTTCGAACAAACATAACTGTGAAGCAATAAAAGGAAATGGGAATAAAAATTGCGATTAGATTATGTATTTTTGCCCAAAATAGGGCCGATTCATAACCGCCTACCCACCCAGTAATACCAAAACCTATACCCCAAAACCCAACCAAGACACTAAAAACAGCCCAGCTTATATTTATTAAATTGCGGCGATCTCTGAACAACACCACCCCAGCAGAAGAAAAGCTAGCGACTCCTACTAAAAAACCGCAAAGCGTCAAAAATAACAAAATTAAAAAACAGGTTTATTTCGCCCCAAAAGGGCGTGGCCTTGAACAAATTTCCGAGTAACTAACGCCGCCCCGGTAACAAGCTCCCCAGCAAGAGCAGTTGCTGCAATGATTTCTAAAAACTTCAGGACCTTGCCGGATCCATAGCAACCCATTATTTCAAGACATTCACGTTGGGTTCCAACCCCTGTGCCGCCGCCTACTGTCCCAACCATTACACTCGGCATATGCAAGCTAATGTACAAATCCCCATTTTCAAGAGATTCACAATTGGAAGTTGCAACATGGGACGAAACCAAATCTGCCATATCTTGCCCACATGCCAAGAAAATTCCGGCAAGGCCATTTGCAACCTGACAATTGATCCCCATCATTCCTGCCCTCATGCTCGCCAAATATCCTTGATGCCACAAAGTTGCCATTTCAGCCGACGTAACTCGAAGTTTCGATAACTGCCGACTAGGAATAGTCGCTTCAGCAAAAACTGACTTTCCAAAACTACCGGATTGAATGTGCGCAGAAATCTTCTTTACCGCAGAATAATTTGATCTTTCAACAAACTCCACCTGAGTATGAGCCTCTATAAACTCGCAAGCAGCCAGGGTTGCTACATTGATCATATTCATTCCCTGAGCATCGGCTGTTGAATACAAAAATTTTGCTAAGGTCATTCGCTCCGCTACCGTAACTTCAATTTCAAGCAACTTGCCGTGGGTGGTAGTCGATTCAGCAACGCCCTTTATTTGAAAAAAATTAGACTCAATCCAAAACTTAAGACGCCCAGACTCTGCAATCGACTTGGTTTTAAATGCAGGCGTTATGTGCAATCCGTTATCCCGACTCGCGACCTGAACACCACCAGATTCAGACACAATTCTCATACCCGTATGATAAACCGTTGTAATAGCCCCTTCAGTGGTTGCAAACGGAACATAAAATTTACCTTTTGCAGATTGTCCCTCAACCAAAATCGGACCAATCGCCGCAACTGGAACCTGAATCGTACCTATCAGGTTCTCAACATTACCTTTCCATGCCTCAAAAGAAATGGGTTCCCCAGAAATATGGGGACATACACTCCCGGATTTATCTTCAATCCATTTCAATCGCTTAGTAACATTCTCGGCTGAGTAGTCAGAGGCTCCAAATTTTGGAATTTTTTCGTCTTGCGTTAATTTCAAACGCGTTCGGTCAAGAGGGCTAAACGCCAAATCCTCCGCCTTCAGAACCGTTTTTTGCGTCGGTGCCACAGCTGCACTTCCAACCGAAATATCTGCTGATTCAGCAAAATCTGGAGTCATAATAATGCCCCTCCGCATGGTAGTAGTAAATGCCAAAAAAAAGACAATTTCCGCGTAATCACGGTTCGCTTCGGCATCTGAAAAATTTAATGAGAATTGCGGTTAGTATAAGAGATTTATGAGCTCAAAGATAGGTAGCCATCACCGAATTGTATATGTAGGGGCGAAACATCTTTCGCCCGAACTTAACGATGACTGCAACTATTTGAAAAATACGATGGGTCCCAATGGGACAAAACCAAATGTAGGGCGAAAGATGTTTCGCCCCTACACCGAACAGGAAACAAAACCTCAAATACCAGGGGAGTTGGAAATTTTTTGACGATATCGGGCTTATTAGGTTCTCCATACCCGAACACCTCCCCAAATAACCGTCGCCAGAAGTCCAATCCAAATCAAATTCGGGTAACGAAGAGTGAGAGTATCGATTTTTTCCGCCGGTGTCGGAACCAGATACGCCCCGCTTTTACCACTACCACTACACCAAAAAATTCGACCCAACGCATCCGCCCCCAACGAATACCCAGTATCGTTCACCAATACAATGGATCGACCCGACTCCACCGCCCGTAGCGATGTATACGCGCCATGCAGAATAGGTTACGCAACAATCTTTCTGTAAAAGTGATTCGATAGGGGCAAAAAGTTAAAGTGAGAACAACCTCCTTCCAGTGGACCAATCATCATTAAATTCGATGCGGATGGCGGAGACCAAGCGCAAACAAGAATCCATATTGGGAAAAATACGAACGACCCTGGAA
>CAIPHK010000003.1 GCA_903864835.1 uncultured bacterium
ATACTTTGGCAAATATAGGCGCCACCACCACGACCAAAAAAAAGATAATCAGCAGGCTAAATCCACCGACCACCAAGGGGTATGTGAACAAATGCGTCACCTTAGATCGAAGCTGTTCGTCCGCATCCAATTGATTGGACACCCGTGTCAACACCGGCGCCAACCCAATCCCCTGTTCACCGGCATACACCATGCTCACAACGTAATCAGAGACCAACAGCGGATGTTTGCCCAACGCCTTCGAGAAACTAAGTCCCGATTCCACATCAATTCGAATGAGGTGGAGCATTTGTTTTATACCCTTGCCATCGCTTTGCCGTTCCAAGGCCGCCAGCGATTTCACCAGAGAAATCCCAGCCTCGATCATCGTCGCCAATTGCCGAAACACGACCGTTACATCAGAAGACGCCATCCTTACGTCGCAATCACCCGATGAATTTCGTCTGTACTACACACCCCTTCAGCGATCTTTCGATCCGCACATTTCCCAAAATGGGACATATTTTCCTCAATCATCAACGCCTTAATCTCCTGGCTGGCGGTTTGAGCAACAATCATTTTTTGAATTCTAGGTGTCACCGGCATTACCTCGTATAACACCGTTCGGCCCTTCATTCCCGTGTTAAAACAATGGGCACACCCCGTCCCGTGACAATGCGTGCAAATTTTTCGGGCCAACCGTTGCGCCAACACCCCAATCACCATCGATGCAATTAAATAGGGTTCAATCCCCATATCCATCAACCGGGTCACCGCTGTGGGTGCATCATTGGTATGCAAGGTACTCAGGACCAAATGACCCGTTAACGCCGCTTGAATCGCAATTTCAGCCGTCTCACGGTCCCGAATTTCTCCCACCATAATCACATTGGGATCTTGTCGCAAAAATGCCCGCAATCCGGTGGCAAATGAAATCCCCACCGACGATGTAACCTGAGTCTGGTTAATCCCTGGAAATCGATATTCTACCGGATCTTCAATCGTCACGATGTTACTTTGGATCCGATCTAATAAGTTCAACATCGCATACAAAGACGTGGTTTTTCCGCTTCCGGTAGGTCCCGTCACCAATACCATCCCATAGGGTCGGCGAATGAGTTCCGCCAATACCGCGGCGTCATCGTCCGAAAATCCGAGATCCAAAAGGCTCAAACTCATCCGAGATTTATCCAAAATCCGAAACACCATTTTTTCACCCATAACAGTCGGCATGCAGGACATCCGAATATCAAACACTTCGCCGTGATATTTGACCGAATAGTGCCCATCTTGAGGCCGACGTTTTTCGGTAATATCCATATCGGCCAAAATTTTGGCACGCGAAATCAAGGCCAATTCTACGGATTTAGGAATCAGCATCACATCATGAAGAATTCCATCCACACGATATCTGACCCGCATTTCGGGATCTTGCGGCTCCAGGTGAATATCGGATGCTTTTTTTTCTATCGCACCTTCAAAAATTGAATTTAACAATTTAACGACCGGCAATTCGGACATATCGCCATCGGAATCAAATTCTTCAAACTGGCTTATGTGGGCCTGATCCGATTTAATCTGGGATACCCGCATGTCGACGACATCTTGCTGAGAGGTATCTTCAATCCCAAAAAAATGATTAAACAGTGCCCCAAATTGATCCGGGGGCAATCGGACGGGAACAACATCGCAACCGGTTACTAATTGAATCTCATGAATCGCATGAACCTCGGTGGGATCTTCGATAGCCAGAGTCAACTGATTATCGGTTAATGCCACCGCAATACAATGATATTTTTCGACCAAGTCCTTGGGCAACATCTTAACAATGTACGGATTAAGATCTACGGGATTAAAGTGTGGCTCGCCCATTAAATCGTCACCACCAATGCGTTATGAATTTTTCCAACCAATCGGGGCAGCTCACAGGGCTTTAAAATGTAGTCCAATGCGCCGGTTTCAATCGCGAGAGTAATCCCTTTCATATCCGTGACCGAACTTAAAACTATAAATCGAAGGTGAGTTTCGCGATGCAACACCCAATCCAATGCATCGGCATAGTTGGCGTGGGACAAATCCAACAGAACCAAGTCCGGTGGATAGTCCTTAATGATCAATTCTGCGGCCTCTGTTGTTGGCGCATGCCGTACCTCAAATCCAAAAGCAGTCAGGCGCGGCCCAACGACTGAGATAAAGCCCACATCCGAATCAATTACCAACAATCGTGATGTCATAATAAGGAAGGCAATACCCCCATTTTTGGGATGTTAAACCAGTTAATTCCATCATTGAAATATTTATAATATATGTTAATTTATAATTATGGAAACACATATAGATCATTACCCGGAGATGATCAAAAATAAAATTCATATTGTCCGTGGAACAAAAGTCATGATTGACCGAGATATTGCTGAGTTGTACTCCGTTCCCACCGGAAACCTCAATAAGGCGGTCAAACGAAATATCGATCGATTTCCAGAAGACTTTAAATTTCAGATGACTAAAGATGAATATGACGCTTTAAGATTCCAATATGGAATCTTAAAGCAGGGAACACATTCAAAATATTTACCCTATGCCTTCACTGAACAGGGCATCGCAATGCTGTCATCGGTCCTGAAGAGCAAAGTTACTGGATGAATTTCAAACGGCACACATCGTGATTAAACGCCCCGACGATGGAACTATCACCGGGTAACCATTATGATATCGACTCTCAAATCGCAAACCCATCAGAAGGATCTCAATTATGCCTCTACCTATTGGAATTATCGGCTCCGGCGTCGTCGGCCAAACTCTCGCAGCTGGATTTGCCAAACTCGGCCATAACGTAATTATCGGAACATCAGACCCGGATAAATTATCCCAATGGAAAAAAGGCATCAAAAAAGGCCAACTGAGTATCGGATCATTTACCGACGCGGCCCGCCACGGTGAAATCCTTATTCTCGCAGTCCGTGGATCTGCCGCAGAAACGGCGCTAGCGACCGCAGGACACGCCAACCTCAATGGCAAAACCGTTATCGACGCCACGAACCCGATCGACGATCTTCCTCCTGAAAACGGAGTGCTCCGGTTTTTTACAACACTCGATCGATCCCTCATGGAAATTCTCCAAACCAAGGTCCGAAAAGCCAATTTTGTTAAGGCATTTAATAGTGTCGGAAACGCATTGATGATTAACCCCAAATTCGCTGAAGGACGCCCAAGCATGTTTATCTGCGGAAATAATTCAGACGCCAAAAAGGACGTGATTGAGCTCCTTGAGAACGTGGGATGGGACGCCGAAGACATGGGCGGTGCCGAAGCCGCGCGGGCCATCGAACCGCTATGTATGTTGTGGTGTATTCCCGGACTTACCGAAGGTCGTTGGAATCATGCGTTTAAGTTGTTAAAGCGGTAATCCGTGATCACCGTAATCACCGCCGTCATCGGGGCGATCTTGGGAAGTGTGGCCAATATGCTCATCTACCGACTTCCTCGTGGGTTACCGATTGCGATGGCCCGATCGCAGTGTCCCACCTGCACCACCCCTTTAAATGGCTGGGACCTCGTTCCCATTGTGAGTTTTGTGACCTCATTCGGACGATGCCGCCATTGCAACGCCCCCATCGCAGGGCGCTACCTCCTGATTGAACTCCTCTGTGTGGGGATAAGCCTGGGTCTCGTGTCTACCTGGGGGATTTCAGTACCGCTACTGTATTGGTCTATTGCCGCCTACTTCGGGCTTCTTATTTTCTTCATCGACATGGAAACCCAACTCATTCCCGATAGTTTATCCCTTGTTTTATTATTCACCGGGGTGATTGGGCATTGGGGTACCGGATCAGGGATGTCGTCCGTCATCTCCGCTGGCGTCGCCGGTGGAGGGATGTGGGCACTCGCGGCAATCACCCAAAAAATCTACCGGCGCCCCACGTTTGGCGGGGGTGATACCAAACTCATGGCTGCGTTGGGGGCCCTGCTCGGGGCAGTCGGCGCTGGATGGGCCTTGTATACAGCGTTTATTATCGGCAGCCTCGTCACCGCCCCGTTAATCCTATTCAAAATCAAAAAAAGGACTGACAAAATTGCGTTTGGCCCATTTATCATACTGGGCGCTGTGATTGTCAGTTGCGCATGCCTTACAGGTCATTTCCCGTTTACACAGGCCCGTCTAGTCCCCCAGTTGATTTACCTACAGCGATGATGGACCGCTCGGACCAACTCAACCGCCAGCTCTAAGTCCTGAGTATCCATTTCACGGGTCATCCCACTCAATACCGAGAGTAATTTTTGCCGGTGGGGATCCGTTTCGGGAGCCACCAAAGAATCAATATCACAATTTAAAAATTCTAATATTTTTTCCAACAGCTCAATCGAGGGATGCGATGCGCTGGTTTCAATTTTAGTATAATGAAGCACGCCGCAACCGACTGCCTCGGCGACTTCGCGCTGAGTCAACCGCCGTCGATGACGTTGTGCCCGTAATAAAGATCCAATTTTAATCATAACCGTGGGTTCCGCGTATAAATTTAGGTGGGCGTATTATAAACCGGATCATATCGGTACAGTGATGGCCCCTTCAGACAAGTCTAACTAAAAATAAGACATGGCTAGTCAGCATTCTGCGTTAGCACCCTCCCCTTTTTGGGATCTTAATTTTTAATATCAACCCACTGGCCGTGCTGACGGGTGGGCTCGGTTCAAAAAGAGCCTTTACTCTGGATGAGTCACTAAATTCCTGCCAGCTTAACGGATCTCCACCATGCAATTGACGAATCGCCGTTTCAAAATCGGAAATTCCCCGGAGGAGATCATGATTAATCGGTTGGGAAAGCGGCGTATAGGCATCCCACCGAAGTGGCATCTCAAAAATCATATGGCTCCCAATGCAACTAATGGCACATTGAACCAAAAAACAGTCCCGAATGGCCGCTGGGGGTACCCCCTCAATCGATCGGCTCTTCTCCCGAATCGCCCTAATATCATATTTGGGATGCACATCCAGCATAAAACAATTCAATAATAAATCGAGATCTTTATAAAAATCGATTTTTGAAATCGCTCGCCCGTGAACCCACTTTGGCTGATCCGTCGCTTTAAAATGGATGGAGGCCGTCAACAACGCATCAAATAAGGTTTGAACAGTCGCCGACGATAAATCGGGACACCACCGCCGCGCCGCAACGTCCACTTCCGTCTGGAATGCCGGGGGGAAATAGGACGCTTTCACCACCGGAATAAACGTCTCCACCATCCAGTCTAACGGGCGGCTCGTTACATAGTCCTTCGCCAACGCCTCAATCGCAGGGATTTGGGTATGTGCGCCATATTTTCCCGCCTGTGTTTGATATAACGATACCAACCGAAACCCTGCCCGTTGATAAATACTGGGCTCAGCAACTCCGGCCAACGCCCTTAGTTTTCGAATGGGAAATACATCCCTGCCATTGGAACATTTCGCCTCATCATGAAGGGTATATCCGGCAGGCCCCATCGTCGGTTCGACCAGATCTCGAATCAACTTTAACGACGCCAGTCCCTGGGTATACTCACCCGCATTGACCATCATCAATTCATGGCGCCCATTAAATGAGAATCTTACTTTCGCCACGACGGGGGGCGTATTGGAGGACGGACTATATTCATGCAGTTCAAAATAAATCGATCCCACTTGAGGCTGTTCACGCCCCCCTGATTCAGTATCGGTTGTAGTCCCACCGCTATAGGCGTGAATTGAGTAGGAATGCTGATTGTGATCAATCCAAGCGATCATACTGGTCGGTCCAAAGGGTTCATCAATGTTGCGTGCCATTCCCGCAATCACGGTGCCCAATTCCGTTCTCAAGTTGGCAAATTCTTGAACCGTATATTCCGGCACGTCAAATAATACAGGGACGGCTGCCTCCACCACTGCGGGAAGTCCAGGCGATGGTTGGACACGAATTTTTTTGGATGGTCGGCCGACAGACCGATGGGCATCAGCCGCCGCTGACTTTTTCGTAAGTGCAATTGTTCGTTTCATAATTTCCGCCCCAAGATCGACCCCCTACGGGTCATAAGATAGTTAACCTTAAGTTATCGTGAAAAATAGGCGGACGATTGCAGGTGACTTACTCTATCGCGACTTTTCGAACCACCCATTCGCCAATCGGCATCACCGGCAGGCCCAGCCACCACGACAACGTCCGAACGTCACGATAGACAATCTCAAACCGAAACGATTGCTGAAGGTCCTTGTCGTAATAGGACACTATCGGCATTTCATAAAAACAGCCCGTGGGATCGCCCCATCCCCACAGTTGTCTCAATACAATGGGCACCGTTACCCGGTTCCACGCCTCACACACCAAATGAGGAGACGCAGGGAACCCCAACGGCATTCCGCAATCCTTAATGCTCAGCGACGGCGAATGGATATCAATAAGCACCGCTATCCCGCCGGGCTTAAGCGCCCGCAATTGCTGGTCAAAACATCGTCCTGGGTCTGGAATTCCTCCAATTCCAAAGACCATGGTAATCGCGTCTACTGAGTTCGGAGCTACAAAAAAACCGTCGCTTACTTCCGATAACTTCG
Source organism: uncultured bacterium (assembly GCA_903864835.1). Taxonomy (GTDB): domain Bacteria; phylum Margulisbacteria; class Marinamargulisbacteria; order SXXA01; family SXXA01; genus CAIPHK01. The sequence continues at coordinate 6,542 of CAIPHK010000003.1, forward strand.
ACCTAACAAAATCGGTGGCATCGCCCTGAACCAACTGCCCAACCCCCTGCGTCGCGGCATTCAACATCGCAGGATTCAGGTCAATTCCAATCACCTCTACCGACGCCGCCACCCGTTTCGAAATTGCCCGAACGGTTAACCCCGTCCCTGTCGCTAAATCCAACACCACCGCGGTCGGCAATCCCGTCACATGGTCACGAACCCGCTCCGCGGTCCTACGGCGCAAGCGCGAATCATGAAAGGCCGTCGTCAGATGGTGTTTGATCCGATACCAGCGGGCCTCCCGAGCATATAACGCCACCCCATCGTTGAACCCCGACGGTTGAAATACCCATCGCACCACTGCAGTCGCCACCCGAATTGCCACATCAACACCCCGACGCTCTTTGACACTCACTGGCGGAAAATAATCGGCCAATACCCGCCGCAACATGGTATCCGTCACCGGATGGGGGCGATACGTCCCGAGGAGGGTCCTCATATTCTCCGTCTTAAACTGCCCCTTAAACACCAAATACGGAAAAAGATCGGATAAGATGGATCTAATTTTTTTTGCCACCGCTGCTTCGGCACCCACCGGCATTGGCAACTCAGGATCACAAATTTTGACATGACGGTCTAAATCCATCCATTCCAAGGGGGCCTTAAACGCCGCACCCAGCGAGATGGGACAGGGATGAGTCAGATGAAACACGGCCGATTCGGAATTCGACAATTTAGATTGCCCCACAATGGCCACAATCCCATCCACCACATCCTCGACAGAGATCAAATTGAGGGGAGTCTGGGGGTTCCCCGTAATCATCACCGGCAATGCCCCCGACAATATCGTCGTACGCGCAGCCTTAAATACCGTTGCAAACGCGTAATACCCCAACCGGCTATCGGTCGGGCCTGGCGTAATTACGATACTCGGTCGAATAATCGTCACCCCACGCCCCGTGGCACGCCGCCATTGATCCACCCGATGCTCAGCGATCCACTTGGATTCTTCATACGGATTATGAAAGTCAGGGGGGGAATAAATCGATCCTAGTTGCTCATCCACAAGTCCATCGGACCGCCCACACACATACGCCGTGCTGACGTAATGAAATCGCCCCCAACCAAACCGCTCGGCGCATCCCAATAAATTCTCCGTCCCGGCGACGTTGGTCTTCATCACAAGGTCTCGAGATTCAGGCGCAAATTTAAGGAGAGATGCCGCATGAATGACCTCATCAATCCCAACAAAAACTGTAAAGTCCCGGACGCCCAGGTTCGGCAAACGAATATCCCCAGAGACTACGGTCACCCGATCACGAATCGATTCTACATCGGCAAGAAGCGGTGTCACAGAGGCCCAAAATCGCTCATCCGCGCTTTGGCGAGAGAGGCTACGAACGAGCGCCACCACCGCATGACCGTCAAGAAGAAGGCGCGCGGCGACATGGCTACCGAGAAATCCGGTAGTACCAGTAATTAAGAATCGTTTGGCAACGTGTGAATCAGACAAGCCGCTAGTATACCAGGATGTTGGGCTAACTCACCCTCTACCCCTTTATGAAATCGCAACCCCAAGCCAGTGGCCTATCGTATAAGTCACTGCCGCTGCCGCAAGGCCAAACGCCAACTGTCGCAACCCCGAAAACCAGACGCTCCGACCGGTTAATAAGGTAATGGCTGCACCAATTACAAATAGCCCCACGGAACTCAAGGCCACACTCGCGATGACGGCATGATTCCCCGTCATGAAAAGAAACGGAATCACCGGCAAAATAGCGCCCACCGCGAATAAGAAAAACGACGTTAACGCCGCTTCCCATGCCGATCCCCCGAGTTCATCGGGGTCGATCCCCAATTCTTCCCGAACCAGGGTATCCAATGCCATGTCGCGATTCTCAAGTAACCGGGCACCCAATCGGTCCGCTTCGTCTTTGGATACCCCCTTGGCCTGATAAATCAATGATAATTCCATGGCTTCATGTTCGGGATCCGTCGCCAGTTCATCTGCCTCAACCGCGATTTGACGCTCGAATAATTCACGAGAACTTTGGACGGATAGCCATTCCCCCAACGCCATAGAAATTGCACCCGCCAACAGCCCAGCAAACCCTGTGATTAAAATCCCGTGGCCCGACACTTCCGCACCGGCTACCCCCATCACTAAACTCAAGTTAGATACTAAGCCGTCGTTGGCCCCTAAGACCGCCGCACGCAAGGCATTCCCCCCGACGCTATGATGCCGTCCCTCCATTTTGGCGAGCATTCCGCCCCCCATTCCTCCCTGGGTATTTTGGCGAACAGCGTTCAAAATTCGGGCGTGGGTATTTTCGGTTCCCGACAATGCCATTCCCAATTTGGACTTTGCATTGCGTTGTCCAATGGCGAGACTTTGTTCCAACTCCGTTAGGGTCGATAAAATAATTTGAGCACCAAAGCGTCGCGCCAACCACGCCAAAATTTTAGCTCGGGTCGACGGGCCGATCGGCAATGACGGCCCATCCGATACCAACTGTTTTAATTGCTGCTGCGCATGCCCATCTTCAATGGCCGCCATTTGGGAGTAGACCCCAGCGATCTCGGGACGGGGTTCAAGAGCCGCCAATGTCCGATATAAAAACGCCGCATCAATTTCGGTTTGAACTGCCATAGTGGGTTGCAGTGTAAAGTGTTTCGCCTCGAAAACACAACGTTTAACCCATCGGTTTTTTGGGTACTACAGGTGTTACAAAACACTGTTTCCCGGGGGGGGAGAACATCAATGGATTTTCGATGGTCTGACGCAGTCAAAAACACCTATAGACAACGGATTCATGGCGCTCAAGTCGCAGTGAATGCGGCGCTCGCCGCTGACGGCGCCACTGACACAACGGCCCTGCGACACCAAGCCCAGAAACTCGCCGGAACCGCGAGTTTATTCGGTGATATCGGCGTCGAAACGGCGGGATATGACCTGGAGCAATTTCTAGATTCGAATCCGGCATCCCATACCAACCCCGACTTTGTGTCCTTTGCGGAACAGTTTCGGGATGCGTTGAATGCATCTCGGTATATGTAGGCCCTGCTGACGCAGGGATTTTAAAAAAAAAGAGCCAAGCACCGGAACCTGATAGCCGAAGCGTCCCAAAAAGTAACGGGTCAGTTAGCTGTTAGCCAATGCCCGATGAAGATTAAAGGCCATCAAGCCCAGTCTGA
>CAIPHK010000004.1 GCA_903864835.1 uncultured bacterium
TCAGCTCGAAGAAAAGCAACTCGAAGCCGCCACTTGGCGTCTGGAATTCGATATTTCCGAACTCATTTCAAGCAAACTGGACCTCAACCGTTTCAAAGAAACCATGGCCCAATTCCGCTTCAATCACGTCAATTTTACCGCTAAAGACTGGAAGAAGTGGTTCACCCAACACGTCGTCCACATCATCCATCGCAACGGCCATTTCGACGTCACATTTCGGTACTTGGCAGTGTTAGCGGGAAACACGCAATAAGGGGGTAAATCGCCAAAATCGCACACACACACATTTTGGGCTGTGCCGGTTCGAACTTTAGAGCCGGTACCATTCGCCATTTCACAAAAAACGCGTTCGAGCGAGGTGACTATAGTGGTGCGCCTGGCGAGATTCGAACTCACGACCTTTAGCTCCGGAGGCTAACGCTCTATCCAGGCTGAGCTACAGACGCACGTACTGACCAATAGGGGCTGCTGAATTTTCTCCGAAATTTCGGGAGGTCTGACAGCGCAATGACCTCATGATATAGTACGGAATATGATTCACGCAATTGTAATGGCAGGCGGAAAAGGGACTCGATTTTGGCCATTGTCCCGTGCCGTTCGTGCCAAGCAGTTTTTGCGGATAGTGGGGGATCAAACGCTTTTGGAACAGACGATATCTCGTGCCAAGAATGTGGTGGATCAAGTCTGGATCGTGGGAAATGCGTGTCACGCACCGTTTTTTGACGAAGTAGACCCTCTACTGACGCCCGACCATATACTCTACGAACCGGAAGGTCGGAATACGGCCCCTTGTATCGGATGGGCGGCGGCAGAAATTTTAAAACAAGATCCTAATGGTGTGATGGTGGTTTTACCCTCGGATCATTGCATATCAGACCCCCAGGAATTTCAGCGATTGATTCAAGTTGCAATTGAGTTGGTAAAGTCCGAAAATTGTTTGGTGACTCTTGGGATTAAACCGACCTTTCCTCACACTGGGTTTGGATATATCGAAACAAAAGGAATCGAAAACGAAGTGGGGCAAGTTGTTCGTTTCCGGGAAAAACCTAACTATGATACCGCAGTTAGGTTCATAAAAAGCGGTCATTTTTATTGGAATGCCGGTATTTTTGTGTGGAAGGCCCGCACTATTTTTGACTTGATAAAAACCTATATTCCAGAAGATGCGGACGCCTACGACCAGATTCTGTCTCTGGGAAATGACGTCTCCGATTATGTGCAACTGGCGTCGCTGTTTGGAACCCTTCAAAAAATTTCAATTGATTTTTCCGTAATGGAGCAGGCCGTTGCGGTGACCCGAATTATCCCTGCAGACATCGGATGGGATGATATCGGAAGCTGGTCCGCTTTAGAGAATCATTGGCCAAAGGATGAGTCGGGGAATGCGAGTCGAGCTGATGTGGTCGCGGTGAACAGCCGAAATAACGTGGTGTACTCACAAAAAAAATTAGTGGCCCTGATTGATGTTGACGATCTTGTGGTCGTTGAAACTGATGATGCAATTCTCGTTCTGCCAAAACGCAGCGACCAAAAAATTAGAGAACTCTATGAACGGTTGCCACAGGGCTATCAGTAAGTCATTCCCGCGAAAGCGGGAATCCATTCATCCTCGCGAAGGAGGGGGGCTAGGTATCCTTGTTCGATGGGATTCCCGCCTTCCCGGGAATGACGTGGGATGACGAAGTGTACGCAACTCTGGATTACCACGAATTCGCCGGGAGAGTTGGCCAGTTGGGTCACGCCTATCGTTCAAGTCGTTAAAGCGGAGTTCCCCGACGTCGAGGTGGTGGTTGCATTGGTGCCTTGCCAATATTCCAGCGGCCATGAATTGGAAATAGCAACCCGTATTTCCGGAGTCACCCGCGCATATTCCCCATCTCAAACGCTCAACTATTTATTGAAGTTAAAATGGGGCGGACGTCGAGGGAATGGGGCCGTTCTCTACCTTGGGGGCGATCCGATGTACGCAAAATGGCTGGGGTTAACGCATCGGTGGCCGGTCATTGCGTATACAGAACATGGATATTCCTTGGGTTTTGGGATTCGAACCACCCTCCGAAAGTCAGTGATTGGTGATTTGATGGCCTCTCGGATTGCGCTACGGCAACCTATCACCAGCACAAAAGACATCGATATTGTATTTTTTACGGGATCACGACCCGCTCATTTTGATGTATTTGCACCGTTTTGCGTGGAGGTCGCGCGGCATTTACTGGCGGAACGTCCCGGGATAAAAATCGCGATTCAACGGTCGCTCTTTATTGACGATGAGCGATGGACTCACTTTTGTTCGACGCAACCCCTGTCGGGAATCGACATATTCACCGGATCCAGCTTGGAATCGTTGGAGCGCTCTCGATTGATGGTATCGTTGCCAGGGACATCGACTGCCGAGGCCATGTATATGCAGACTCCGATGGTGGTATTGGTTCCTCTGAACCGACCGGAATTAATTCAATTGGATGGGCTGGTGGGGATCATTGGCATGATTCCTTGGGTGGGAACCCAACTTAAAAAAGCGGTGATTCGGGTGATGATTGCGCGACGTCGATTGGTTGCCTTGCCGAATATTATGGCGCAGCGAGAAGTGATCCCGGAGATCGTGGGTGTTTTGGAGCCGATACCGGTAGCTAGACAACTTTTGGATGTGTTGGATTCGCCGGTTCAATTGGCTGAGCAACGGGTGATGTTTGATCAATTTCCTGCAACGACCGTCGCTGCGACAGCGATTGTCGAAGAATTAAGACGATGGATTTAGGTCAGGCTGCTCAGGCGGTGTACCAAGAAAAAGTGGACGCCGCGGTGGCCAAAATTGTGAGTGCGGGATGGCGGGGTAATGTAACGGGTTTGCAGACCGTATTGAACGCTCGGCAGTCTCGATTCTCGAACCCGAATGTTCAGCGGTTTCTTCAGGCCTATTTATCACTGCCTCGAGGAACTGTCTCGAATATTACGCTCGACCAGCCGATCGTTACGATTAGTGGGGTTGAGGAGGGTGATGATTACGCGGCGGTTGAAACGGCGCTTCGGGGCCTTATTCCGTGGAGAAAAGGACCTTATTCACTATTTGGGGTGTCGGTGGATGCGGAATGGAGATCGGACCAAAAGTGGGATCGTATTGCAGGATTTGGGGAGTGGTTTCATCACCGACGGGTTCTCGATATTGGGTGCAATTCCGGGTACTACATGTTTCGATTGTTGGCGTATGACCCGAAAGTCGTCGTGGGGATTGATCCTTCAGATCTCTTTTTTTTCCAGTTCCATAGCCTGTTTCAATGGATGCCCGACCGGCAATTGGCGTATCTTCCGATTGGGCTGGAGCAATTGTGTGGATTCGATCATTGGTTTGATACTGTCCTTTGTATGGGGATTCTGTATCACCAACGATCCCCCATTGAGGCGTTGCGAGGGTTACGAAACGTGATGAAAAATGAGGGGACTTTGATTCTTGAAACGTTAATTCTAAACGGAGTAGGGGACTACTCGATTACGCCGAAGGCGACGTATGCAAAAATGGCCAACGTATTCTATCTTCCGACCTTGGAGTGTTTGTTGATCTGGCTTAACCGGGCGGGGTTTCGCCGATGCGCCGTGCTCGACGTCAGCCGGACGACGGATGCAGAACAACGACGGACCGAATGGGTGAATACCGAAAGCCTGGCGGATTTTTTGGATCCCAATGACCCCTCGCTGACGGTAGAGGGGTACCCGTGCCCGTATCGGGCGGTCATCGCTTGTCACAGGGTGTGATGATACCTATAATCCGTCCCCCCTCCCTAATCTATTAATCAAAGTTGGATTAGCTTTTGCTCCTTTTTTATCGCACGATTGCGTCGCCACCCGCCGCTTTAGGCGTGTGTTTGGCCGACATTAAACCCCCGTCATTTTGTTCAATCCCCTCGTTATCCTCTCTTTTCCGTAGAGGTTCGGTTTTGAGTGCCTCTTCCGGGGGGTCCTTGATTTGCGTACTCATGGCGGAGCCCCCTTGGTTAAGGAACTAGACGATGCGTATGTGGTGACTACTCCTTATACCTCATTTCCAGGCGTGGACATGGCCAAAAAGATGATTGTGGATTTCCCAATTGAGACTGCCCATTCTGAAAAATTGAAGTCAATGGACTTAAAGATTCGCGGAAGTGGGAATGCTCAGTTTTTAATCTTTTACCTTATTTTTCCACCGAATCAGGCACCGAATCGGTTTGCATCGTTTAAGCTGTCGCTCGAAGTACGCCCGTTGCAGCTGTTCGATTTGTTGGCAAATACTTATCCGGATCGATTGGGGCTTACGCCTGAAAAAATTGGAGTTCCCTGGTCAGTGGCTGTCCCTCGGGGTGCAGTTCGCGAACTTTACGCCGCTTTGCGAAGTGAGCAGGAATTGCAACGGCTATTTGGGAAGACGGTGCGGGTCAATAAATTTAGAATGGCGCTTGATACCCTGGTTCAATCCGCCCAGATTCGCGAAGTCGACTTTCCTGTCCATGCTGAGGGTTGCTCATCGCCGAGTTTTATCGACAATGGAAAAAAAATGTCGTACCCCGGGCTTGATGTTGCGGTCTCCAATTTAATTAATGGAATCACTGTGGCTGTAGGTACCGACCAACTTGTGATTGCATCCCTCTATTCGGGGGTCCTTATGGTCCGTGATGTCGGCCATCCCCAATCCGAGATATTGACCCGTGAGGTCCACCGTCGTCTGAAAAACATGGGCGGTTTGTCGGGAATTTCTATTTTTATCTCGCATTGGCATCATGATCACGTTGAAAAATTAGAAGATATTTTGAAATTTGCGAGCGTCGAGAAAATCCCTGTTCAACTGATCGTAGGGGAAAAGGTTATCGAGATTCAAATGATGGGGTATTTTTTAGCCAATAGAGACTGGTTGACAGGTGCCGTGCTCAATAATTTGACGGTGAGATGTCTAAAATCCGGTGTTCGATATTCGGTCTTTAAAACGGGGTCAGATAACAATACTTGTATGGTGACATCAGAACCTCCGAAGGCCCTGGCTCATTTTATACCGAGTTATCAAATTCAGACCTTTAATTTCAAACCGATATATCCAAGATACGGTCAGTTTTCGGCGATAGTGTATACCGGGGATATCAATTTTCAATTGGATTCGGACCCCAGTGCCCGGGCTCAAATCATTTTGGCGCATCTTGTGGCTATTGCAACCCAGGCCATCGATGAGGGTATCGAGTGGATAAATCATCCGACGCGTCCCGGAGCAGCCCCCAACCAATGTTCGGCCATGGTGGTCATTTATTTTGATCAAGGCCATCTTGGATTTGATCGTTTTGCGACGGAATCCCTCATGGCGGAAGCGTTGCATCAGATTGCGAATGCGAAGTCTCGGTTAGAAAAGCGATTTGAAGCCGGAATTGAAATCAAATTTATTCCTGGGCATCAAAAATGTGCCTGTGGTACGGGGCGATTGGAGGCACTTTGTTTGCCGGCGAATTTCGGTCGACGACCCAGGATTCTGAAACGCCTTTTGCATCCGTCCCCGGTCGTTGATACAATCGATCCCTTGTGACATCTCCCTTAGAAATTGTAATTGAATACGGCGCCTTCCATCATATAAAGGTAACGGTCTATAAAGACGGAAAACGGATGTCTCCATTTTCCCCTGGATTGTCGAGTTCCTTGCGGCAATTGGCGCGCCAGTCCGGCGCTTATCAGACCATCGATGACGAGTTGTTGCGTGCCTTAGAAACCATTGAGACTCCGGTTCGCCTCAAAATTCTTCGGCAAACGCCAGTTACCGCGGACTGGGACCCCGAGGCATTCTATGAATTGCGTTGGGGACTCAATATCTCCGGTGCGGACGTCGAACTTCGACAAGAGGCCTTGGATCACTTGGGGCTGCCCTGTGTGGTGTCTCCGATTGGGAAACAGTTGGTCGTGGATCTTACCCGGCATAAGGTTGGGCGGGTATTGGCCTCCAGCGACAATGAACCCACCGATATTGAAGCAAAATTTCGTAAACAACGGACGGTTCAGACACGGGTTGTGGTCAAAGCCCAAAGTTCGAATGATCTGACTAAAGTAGGAACTCGGCATTACAACCAAGCGCCGGTATCCTTCGAAACGTTTGAGCAAATTGCTGCGATGCGGTTTTCAGCTAATGACTTGCCGGTGACACCGGTTTTGGAAACACCGGTCTATTTTATTAATATCGCGCCGCATCCGACGGATTCGTCGATGTGTATTATTCAACCTGGCTTTTCATTGGGAGCGGATACCTTCTCTTTGATTGAATGTTTGACCTCAGTGGCAGAAGTCTTAGTTGATTTGCCGGGGGCCATAAGTACTCAGAATTGGCGACGGATTTTGTATGAATTGCTCGACGATGCGATCCGAACCGACGCCGTTGACGCGGACCAGATCATTGCATTGATTGCACCCAAGTCGATTCCTGTATTGCCCCCCCAATTGGAAGCGGCTTCAGATTTGATCCGTCGTTGGATCGCGGCCCGGGAGGATCGTTCGGTGTCGGCGTTGGCGGGTAACAGTTGGCATTTTTCTCAAAACGATTGGTTGCGACAGTCTCTATGTATTACCGCTTCGATTGCCGCCTATGAAGAGGTGTCGTTTGACGATACCGGTTTCGCTGCACCTGCCGATATGATTCATAAAATTGCGGAAAAATTAGAAAATATCGTTCGGGGTCATGGCATTCAATTGCGGTGGGACCAGCAACCGCTTCATTTTGAAAATTGGGAAATTCAGGCGAATGTGTCCGATGAAGGGGATCGGTATGTCCTTGAACCGGTCATTCAATTTATGGGTACCACCATTCGGATGGAAAGCTGGGATGAAATTCTCACTCTGAATGGGATTAAAGTGAGCGACACCGAGACAGTGATGCTCTCCAGCGAGACCATTGCCGCATTGCGGGCGTTGCTCCGGTATCAACCAAAAAAATCGGACGAAAAAGGGAAGCGGGCGTCCTCGATTGTATTAACGGGGCGTTTGCGGATTTTGGATGTCTTGTATTTGGTTAAAAACGGTATTCGTATTTCTCTATCCGATGCGGACCAAGAGTTATTAAATTCATTAACCCAATTTGTTCAGTTGGAGGGTGAAGAATTACCCAAAAATTTTGCGGGGTCGCTTCGTGAATACCAGAAAATAGGATTTGATTGGCTAGTCTTTTTGTATCGCCATCGATTTGGGGCTTGTTTGGCTGACGACATGGGTCTAGGTAAAACAATTCAAGCCATCGCCTTTTTGGCGTGGGTGGCGGAACATTCCAAAGGGTCTTGTAGCCTGATCGTCGTGCCTCCCAGTCTGGTCTATAACTGGAGACGGGAGCTGGAGAAATTTGCGCCGGATCTCATTATTCGGGAATACACTGGGGCGAAACGCGAATTAGTGATGGAAGGGACAGATGTTCTGATCTCGACCTATGACATCATTCGACGCGACATCGATATGTTAGAGGGAATCACCTTTGAAACGATTGTTTTTGACGAAGCGCAAATTATTAAAAATATGATGGCCAGCCGGTCCGCGGCGGTGAGACGATTGTCGGCGCGGTTTAGGGCGTGTTTGACGGGAACTCCGCTTGAAAATCATGCGGGGGAATTTGTATCCATATTGGAACTTGCGGTTCCGGGACTGACAGAAGGGATGCCCTCGAAAACGGAGGCCATCGATTTGTTGGTGGAGCGGGCGCGTCCGTTTGTGTTGCGACGGACTAAAGAAAAGATTTTGAAGGAACTTCCTGAAAAAATCGAAAGCACGGTTTACCTTCCGTTGTCGGAAGCCCAGTTGGCGTACTATGAAAAAGTAGTGGCTGAAGTGCGTGAGCAAGTCCAACAAATGTTCGAGAAATATCGGTCGGGGCGGGCAGGTCTATTGGCGATCACTGCGTTGTTACGCTTGCGGCAACTCTGTATCACGCCGACCCTAATTGACCCCAATTATTTGGAGTCATCGCCCAAGATCGACTATTTGGTAGAAACCCTTTGTGAACTTCAGGCTGAAGGCCATAGTTCGTTGGTCTTTACCCAGTTTCGGTCATTCGCCAATTTATTAGCCCCGTTGCTCGTAAAAAAGGGAATACGATTTATTCAAATTGATGGGCAAACTCGGATGAACGATCGTAAAAAGTTAATTGAAGATTTTCAGACCTCTCCCGAATCGATGGTTGCGTTGATGACCCTCAAAACAGGGGGCATTGGCCTCAACCTAGTCAAAGCCTCGTATGTATTCCACGTGGACCCTTGGTGGAACCCAGCGGCTGAAAATCAGGCCTCTGACCGTGCGCACCGGATTGGACAGATCCAGAAGGTCAACGTCATTCGCTTAATTATGCAGGACAGCATCGAAGAGCGGGTATTGAAGCTCAAAGAGCAGAAGCAGCTATTATTCGATCAAGTGGTCAACTCAGGATTATCCCGAGGCAAGTCTACCGCGCTTACTAAGGATGATTTTAGCTTTTTATTGAGTTAACTCACCCTCTACCTCTAATTCCCCGTTCGGGAAATTTGAGGATCTCCCTCTCTACGCATGAGCGCATAGAGGGAGAAAAATACATAAAACCATTTTTATTTAATCTCTATCTTGTTTTGCCTCCTCTATCCGGTTGACGGAGAGAGGGGGCTCCTCAATTTCCCCGGACGGGGAAATTGGGGGTGGGGGTGAGTTAAAATTTAATTTTAACTTCGCCGGCGTTGATCGTGCATTGGCAACCGAGTCGCTTGTTGCCTTCCATGCCAAGGTCCCGTTCTTCGTCGTTAACTGGGCTCAAATTATCCATTCCATCGAGAATTTCAATCTCACAGGTACCGCAGACTCCGTTGCTACAGCCAATCGGAACTCCGGCTTCTTCGATCGCGTCGACGATTTTGTCGCCGTCTGCGATATCAATTTCTTGGTCGTTTACATATAGTTTAGCCATGGGTTCCTCGCATAATTAGTGTCATGTCTATATACCATCCTTCGCATGGTGTGGTAAATATTACGCTCACTGTTTATGGTTTTATTTAATTGCTCGGAGGGACCTTGTGACTTTGTTTCAAAATCGGTTTCGATGGATTTCACCGCTAGTCTGTAGTGTGTTATGCCTTGCGGCGGGATGTTCCAGTGGAAAAAAAATAGATCCTAATCAACGGGTATATGTTGGGTATTATCAGCTGGATCACAACGTTCAATTGGATCCCAAGCAGTTTAAAAACGCAAAAATGGTGAGACCTCATGTGGTTGAATGGGCGGCCGATTTTGCGTCCGAATTTCCGAAGCCTCAAGTCGTGGCGTTTCAAAAATTAAATATAGTTCCAATGATCTCCTGGGAGCCACGGATTTGGAATGATCCAGACAAAGTTATTTCATTGGAATCCATTGCAAAAGGCGAGTGGGATCCCTATCTCAAGTCGTGGGCGACACAAATTCGCCAAGTGGAACTTCCGGTATTAATCACCTTTGCTGCCGAATTTAATTCAGAGGATTATCCCTGGGGAATTCCCAATAACAAGCAAGATGGCCATTCCTACGTGGAGGCCTATCGACATGTGGTCGCGTTGTTTCGGACGGAAGGGGTATCCAATGCTATTTTTGTTTGGACTATCTTGCCGGTCAGTTCCCCGAAAGTGGCCTGGAATGAGCCGCTCGCCTATTATCCAGGGGACGAATATGTCGATTGGATCGGGGTAGCTGCGGTGAACCAACAGTCAGATATGAAGACGATGTTTGGCGAAATGTTAACCAATCTGGCGACGAATCATCCTCAGAAACCGGTGATGATCACCCGATATTATTTTGAACCTAACAAGAAATCGAATGCAGCTGTCGTCACTGAGCTCCAACAAGATCTTACGACCGTTAAAGCGATTATCTTTTCAAATCCAAAAACCCTAAAGATTGACCCCATCTTTTTTAAACAGCCGCTATTTCAGGCTAGCGTCGATGAATTTGCCTATTTGCACTTGTAGCTTTAATTAAATCGATACCTAATTATTGGTAGGGCGTATGTGAGGTGGGCGCTTTCGAAGCGACCCTTAGAGGAGTTGGACATTCCGGTCCAATAAAATATTGAGCTTATTCACGTTGACCACTTGGGGGCCTACCCATCGGAACGGGGGTGTTTCGATGGCTGAATCGACCAGGGCGGAGATGACTTCGGACGACACGCCGCGCGCGGTGGCTACTCTAAATAATTGAATTCGGGCATTGGCAACCGAAATATGTGGATCTAGCCCGCTACCAGAGGCCATGACCATGTCTGCAGGGATTTCGGCGACGTGAGCGGTATCTGAAATCACATTGACCCGCTCAGAGACGAGCGTCTGCCAGGCAGGATTTGTGGGGGAGAGGTTCGATCCACCGGATGCACTGGCATTGTAGGATGGCGTTGTGGCGGAGGGTCTGGGCCAGAAATACTGGTCATTGGTGACAGCGTGTGCGATGAGCAGCGATGACGTCGTTCCGGATGGGCCGTAAACGATCGACCCATTGGCTTGAAACGGAAACCATTTTTGGGCAATTACAGTGATCGCTCCGGTATATAGAACGCCAGTTAACACGCTGAGAACCATAATAAATCGAAATGCTTGAATCATATTAATCTCCTGATTATATCCACATGCCGATGAGCATATCGATCAACTTGATTCCGATAAACGGAACGATAAGGCCGCCGACGCCGTAGATCAACAAATTACGTCGTAGAATTGTGACCAGAGGTTGTGCCGTGATTGTTACGCCCCGCATGGCGATGGGCAATAACAACCCAATGACAATGGCATTAAAGATCACGGACGATGCGATCGCGGTTTCCGGGGTGCCCAAATGCATAATATTTAACGGGCTAAGTTGCGGGAAAATGGGTGTAAACATGGCAGGGACAATCGCGAAGTATTTTGCAATATCGTTGGCCAAACTAAATGTCGTTAACGCACCGCGTGTTGCTAACAATTGTTTGCCGATTTGAACCACGTCAATGAGTTTGGTGGGGTCAGAGTCCAGGTCGATCATGTTGGCGGCTTCTTTGGCGGCTTGGGTTCCCGAGTTCATGGCAACCGCCACATCGGCCTGGGCGAGGGCAGGGGCGTCGTCAGTGCCATCCCCGACCATCGCCACAATATGCCCTTCTGCCTGGAGTTTCCTAATCAATGCTAGTTTTTGTTGGGGCGTGGCTTCGGCCACAAAGTCGTCGACACCGGCTTGGGCGGCGATGGCGGCTGCCGTAAATGGGTTGTCTCCGGTAATCATCACGGTCCGAATTCCGGATCCCCGAAGTTCTCCGAATCGCTCACGAATTCCGTCTTTAACGATGTCGCGGAGTGCGATCACCCCCATAATTTTGCCGTTATCCGCGACCAGTAATGGGGTCCCCCCCTGGCGGGCGATGGTTTCCGCCTGATGCTTGGCGGCTTCTGGGACCGCCCCCCCACATTCGGTCACCCATTTGATGGTGGCGTCCAATGCGCCTTTTCGGATATCCCGGTCACCGATAATCACGCCGGACATGCGGCTGGCGGCCGAAAATGGAACAAATTCGGCGTCAGAATAATTTCCGTCCAAAATAGTCGGAGTCGCCAATTTTTTTGCCAATTCAACGGTGCTTTTTCCTTCGGGAGTTTCATCCGATATGCTCGCCAAATAGGCGGCGTCAGCCAACTGCTCCGGCAAGACATCCGGTGCGGGGAACAAGTCTGTGGCCCGCCGGTTTCCGTGGGTAATGGTACCGGTTTTATCCAGTAGCAAGACGGTGACATCGCCGGCGGCCTCGATGGCCCGTCCCGACATGGCAATGATATTTTTGCGAACCAGGCGATCCCTCCCTGCGATTCCAATGGCCGATAATAGTCCCCCGATCGTGGTGGGAATCAAACAGACCAATAACGCAGCCAGTTGAATTACTGTGATGGCATTTGGCATGTCAGGCGCAAGAAATCGCGCCACGGGCAGCAGCGTTGCAAAACCGACCACAAAAATGAGGCTCAAACAAATCAAAATAATGGTCAAGGCACTTTCGTTGACTGCGGCTACGCCTTGAATCACTTCCCGATCCGAGGGGATGCCGTCGTTAGCCTGGGCCTTACCTCGTCCTTCCGCGACGGATTCCGCGAGATTAGCGAACCACACCGTAGCCCAAAGAAATACTGACACCGTGATCAAAAACCAAAGCGATGAGTTCAGTCTTGTTGAATGCGTTAGGAGTGACCCGGTGGTAATCAGTGCACAAACCCACACAATAAACATGACGGGATTCTTAAATTGATATCGGGGATCCAATTTTTTAACGGAATCGGTCAATGCATTTTTCCAAATGGTCCAGTTCCACATAAATAACCCTCCTTAATGGCGCAATGCGTCGGCGATGGGACCCAATACAAAGACAGGGAAGAATGTCAGCGCTCCGACAATCACAATGATCGATCCCAATAGAACATAAAACAGTAACGATCGGGTAATTTCGGCAGAATCGGTGTCCGGGCCGGGGGATTTAACGGAGAGCCCACCCGCGATCGCTAATACCGGGAGCATCACTGCAAGTCGCCCAACGAGCATCAAGACGCCCAGAAGTGTGTTCATCCCGGGGGTATTGGCATTCAGTCCGGCGAAGGCGCTGCCATTATTATTGGCGGCAGAAAGCACGGCGTATAAAACTTCACTCAATCCATGGGCACCCGGATTGGTTAACAATGTTGAAATTCCGGGGATTACCAGTGCGATCGACAGTCCACCCAATACCGCAAGCGACGGCATAATCAGGCCAATAATCACCCATCGGGTTTCATTGGCTTCGATCTTTTTACCTAGGTATTCCGGAGTTTTTCCGATCATCAGACCACCGACGAATACCGTCAGCATGGCGAATAAAATCATTCGATAAAGACCCGATCCGACGCCGCCAAAAATGACCTCACCCAAGGCCATGATGGCCATCGTGACAAATCCGCCCATGGGTCGAAATGAATCATGCATCGCATTGACGGACCCATTGGACGCTGCAGTGGTAGCGGTGGCCCAGATCACCGATTGGGGAATCCCAAACCGCATTTCTTTCCCCTCCATGTTGCCTCCGACCACCAATGAACGTTGGCCCGGCGCAGATGGGGTGATCCGTTCTGAGGAGTAGCAGATTCCCATCCCCACCACTAAAAACACGGTCATTACAATGAATAGTCCGCGTCCGTGGTCTTTTCGTTTAACCCAATGTCCGTAGGAAAAACACAGCGCGGCGGGAATCAAAAGAATCGCAGCCAGTTCAATCAATCCAGTGGTTGCATTCGGATTTTCGAAAGGATGAGCGCTATTCGCGTTAAAAAATCCGCCGCCGTTGGTTCCCAGTTGTTTAATCGCAACCTGGGACGCGGCGGGTCCAACGGCAATGCCGTGAGGTCCCCGAGACAGCGTTTGCACTACACCATTCCCCGCAAGAAAAATAGACAGGACAATCGAAAGCGGCAGTAAAATCCACACAATGGCCCGCATGGTATCCACCCAAAAATTCCCCAATGAGGCGGAACTTTGGCTTCGGATTCCCCTTACAAACGCCATTAACACCGCAATGCCTGCGGCGGCCGAAATAAAATTTTGTGGGGTGAGTCCGATGGCTTGGGTAAAATAACTGAGGGTCGATTCCCCTCCGTACGATTGCCAATTGGTATTGGTCACAAAACTAATGGCGGTATTGAGCGCCAAATGAAACGGAACGTTATCGAATCCTTGCGGATTAAGCGGAAGCCAGCCTTGGACCATTTGGATCAATGCCAACACCACAATGCCCACTGCGGTCAATTGAACCACGGCGATCGAATACCGTTTCCAGTCCATTTCCTGGGTTGGATCCACCCCGCATAGACGAAGTAATCCCGATTCAATTTTAGAAACGAGAGAATCGCCACCGAGAGGACGATCCATCACCCGAGCAATCGCCCACCCGAGAATCGGACCTACGAGTGCCAATACCGCGACCAACACGATCATTTGAATCAAAAATGAAAAAATCATTAAAATAGCTCCGGGAAAATTAATGCAACCAATAGATAGATGATGAACCCCACTGAAACCGCCAGATATAATAGTGTCAACCGTCTGCCTCCTCAATTTTATTTGCAGCAAGCAAGTTACCACGACGGCTGTAAAAAAAGTGTAAATCCAGTGGTGTATTGCCCCTTCCATCTGGAGGGAAGGGGCCCCTCTAAAATCTCCCGAACGGGGATTTTGAGGTGGGGATGAGTGTTCCTGAGATACCCTTAGTTAGTCGGTCCCATCGACTCAATCCGCGATTGGAATCTTCCAAACATACCACTTGGATTTTTGCGTCAGTGTAATTGTATGCCTTTAGATACGTCGCAAACCCGGCATCGAATTCCTTCCGAGTTTCGAATTGTTTCCACGATCGCACCGGGTATCCGTTTATGTATTGGGTTTCCTGGAATCCAAAGCCACCTCTTTTATTCCAGATTCCGTCACAAGTGACCGTAATCGCATGTTGATATTGTTCCGTGGGACGCTGAAGCATAAGCACAAACGAGGTGTTTTTGACGAGTACGACAAGGCGTAGGTACTTGGGGTGGAGGACCTTTCGCCGATTTGAGACAAACTTTAGCGCGTCATCGAGCGCATGGGTGGGATCCAAAATTGGGGTCTGTAGCCCCCACCGTTCCCTTAACTGATACTTGGCCAAAATCTGCGCATTAAATACGTTATTATCGCATCGCGTTGCATACGCCAGCTCAAAATCCTCAAATGTAGCGACCGTGGCGCTGGGTGTACGAGTGGCATCCCACTGTGGCCGACGATGGTAAATAGCACCCAACGCAGATAGCGGTACACATCGGTCGCTGGGACCTTGCCGAAAGATGGTGAATAGATGTGTACCATCAATAGAAACCCCATCAACGGTGGGTATCGGAGCGCAAGATACAGTTCGTCGTAATTTAAACTTCATTGGTTCATTATCGGATCTGGCAAAGTTTTAATCCATCGAAATACTGTGGGGCGATGCTTGGAGTGGCAGGAACCTGGGAATAAATTCGTCAATATTTTTTATCTGTTTCGGGAGGGATTATTATGTTTTCTTCACGTAGTGTACCGAATATGTCAACGCCCCCTGTAGGTTCTTAAAGTAGACCAAATACTAGTGGGTCATCCAGCAAGGCTATTATTGATCACATTGAATGTATGTATAACCAGTTCCCCGCAGGTGTTGATAAAGTGGCCTCGTTAAAAGGGCTACTCACGACGGCAATTCAGGAAAAAAAAACGGCTAGCAATAGTGGCGTTCTTAGGAAAGGAAAGGATGAATCCAAAGTCGTCGAGTCATTTAGGAAAGCATTAACGGGCAGTCCTGACTTTGTGAAGGACGCAACGGCGGCCCTCGACCTCCTTTATCCAAATCCAGCAGCGACGGGAACGGCGGGGAGTGTTGCCCCCCCGGTTGGGCGCGAAGCGGTCAGTGTGGGTGTACTGAGTCAGCAACAGAGTACGCTTAATATAACTTCAGTTAGCGAAACAGATGGTAAATCGAGTGCTGTAGACGAAATCGTTGCTCACCTGCGAACGCCATCCAGCTTTAATATGGAAACGGATGAATTTAGGGAGTCGCCTCAGGGACAACAATTTGTGATGTTGGCTGAACACTACAAAGATCGTGCCGACGACGGCTTCAATTTAGGATTGGATTTACTCAAATTAACTGCCAAGGTATTTAATAGTGATCCCGCCCCGCCATCATTTAACGGAGATATGGATCAATTTAAACAAGGTGTAAATACCTATTTGGATCAATTGCATGACCAACGCGACGTATTTCGATCTCAATTTGGGATACATATTCGGGAATTCATATTTGAAGCGCACCCCAATGTTCCGGAGGTATCGAAGGCCGTTACCGGTTTAGCAACGGCTCCCACTACGACAATCAGTGTAGAAGTCAGCAATGGCATTTTTACAGAGCTAACGGTATGCAACCCATTTCCAACGCCGGTTGCATCGAGTGCGCCTAAAAAGAGTGTGAAAACTGTAGCCTCTCTGTTTGAAAAACGATCCGTCCCAATGGTCGGAACGATAAAGCCAGAAAAGTTAGTGGCCCACCTAAAAAAGTCATCGGAGAACCCGGAACGCGATCTAAAAAGCGATATTATTTATGTGTTGAATGTAAATATGGGGTTACGTGTCGACAAAACGGATGATCAAATTAGTACTGCTTTGGGGTCCTTAGAAGAAGCGTTGGGTTCGGTTCGGGGTGAAGGTAACGCGGAATTTAAAGACCGGTTTCGAACCGCGGTGCAAGAGATTAGGGGAGAGGCATCGGCTCTCGGACACCCCATTTGATGGTCACGAATTGTGTCGACAATTCGGCGGGTAGAAGGGCCGTTATGACTCGTGCTGCCGACTAAATTGTAGTCGGTATAACTGCGCATAACGGCCGGATAGTTCCATCAGTTCGCTATGGGTCCCGGCCTCCGCGATTTTGCCATCGGACATCACAAAGATTCGATCAACATTGCGGATGGTCGACAACCGGTGGGCGATGACAAATGTGGTGCGATTTTTCATTAACTTGGTCAACGCATCTTGTACCAATTCTTCAGACTTGGTGTCCAAGGCGGACGTCGCCTCATCCAATAACAATATTCGGGGGTTTCTCAAAATGGCTCGGGCGATCGAGATTCGTTGCTTTTGGCCACCGGAGAGGTTGTTTCCACGATCGCCAATCCGTGAGTGAATCCCTCGGGGACGCTTTTCAATAAATTCCCAGGCGTTGGCCAGATGGGCGACTTCAATGACTTCGTCGGTGGTGGCGTCCGTCCGACCGTAGCGGATATTTTCCAGAATGCTCCCACGAAACAAAATATCTTCTTGGGGGACCAATGCGATTTGTTGTCGCAATGACTGGAGTTGAATGTCGGCCATGTTGATTCCATCCACTAGAATCTGTCCGCTACTGCAATCAAAAAACCGAGGAATGAGGTTGATTAATGTACTCTTTCCCGCCCCGGACAATCCGACCAATGCGATAGACTCGCCAGGTTTAACGTCAAAGCTGAGATTTTTTAGGGCATCAACCTTGCCGTCATAAGAAAACGACACATCTGAAAAGGTGACCGCCCCCGAAATCTTGACTGCAACCGAATCTGGAGTGTCAGCGATTGACACCGGAGTATCCATCAGTTCCATCATTCGCTGGGCCGACGCAAGCCCGGTTTGAACGTTGCCATAGGTTTTAGAGATGGCCAATACGGGGTCAATCAACATGATAATCCCGGCAAAAAACGACACCAACGCCGGTCCATCCAATGTGCCCCGGGAGATTTCGTAACCGCCGTACCACACCACCATCATGACCACGACGTATTGAAGAAACGTAATCAGCGGTTCGACGACGTTTCGGAACCGAATTCCCTTCATGCTTGCCCGATACCCACGAAGATTTTCTCGTTTATACCGATCCACTTCTTTATCTTCATTGGTATAGGCTTGGACCAGCTTAATGTTGGATAAGGTCTCTTGTACAAAATGGGTGATGTCCGCTGATTTCTGCTGAACATGTAATGAAATGCGTCGGAGGCGATCCCCTAAAAACATGATAATTGCGACAAACAGGGGCACACTGGTTAACGTCATGATCGTCAATTTTGGGCTTAAATAGATCAGGTATCCAATGATGCCGATAAACGTCAACACATTTGGAATCAGTTCCCAAAATACGAGGGTAATAACCTCCCGTACTTTTTCGCTGTCCCCGGACAATCGAGTCAGAATGTCCCCCAATTTGCTGCGTTGGTAAAACTTCTGAGGGAGGTGCAACAGGTGGGTGTATACCGCTGTTCGGATATCAATGCTCATCAACATCCCGGTGGAGGTCATCAAGACATATTGGAGATTGGATGCGGCCAATCGAAGCCCGAACAGGGCAATGGCATTAAAAATTTGATTGCTAAAGTGGGTCAGATTTCGGTTTGAAATTTCGGTGACGATGTCTCGGGCCAATGGCAAAAACAGGACATTGAATCCCGTATACAGAATGGCAAGTGCAATCGATCCAATGAGATGGGGAACGTAGGGTTTTGTGTATTTAAATAGGGCTAAAAATTGCCTGGACATGGCCTAAGAGTGTATCGCTCAGCGGCTAATATGTCACCCAAAAATCAGCGGCTTCAAACCATTGGAACGACTGGTACACCCGGGTGTGATAGGGCCATCGATATTCCATCGCCCGGAGTTGGGGATTATAGATTGCCGTATACAATGTGCCGAATCCATTTTCATAGTTAGACGCAAACAGCGGCGCATATTCAAAGGCGTTGATAAAGGATTCAATCGTTGTGAGCGGGTCGTACAAGGTGTCGATCAAAATTTGTTTGCGTTCATAAGATCTCGAAAACAAAGTGTAATTCGTCAGCTCGAACTCCCCTTGTTGATTTACCGCCAATGGCTTTCGAGACACGTTGGGAGTGGTAGTGGGACATAATTCAACCGTGGCAACGTCGCTGTAGGCGTCTAAGACGGTAACGTTATACGACATATGGGTCGGAATCCGTCGTAAAACGGCAACGGCTTCGGTCGTGGTCCGACAAAATTCGAGGATATATCGCAAAATAATGGGAATCCCAAAGCCTTCGCCGGACTGCTCTTTTCCTCCGAAAGATAACGATACGGCGAGGCCATGCTCATTCATGCCGTCGAGGACGCCCCATAGGCAATCGGTACTGGCGATGACCTCGGTGTTATGCCAGCGGCTTCGGAGAATTCGACCTTCGCACAATGCCGGGTCGTAATCATAGTTACGGACTAAAATTGGGTTGTATCGGAGCCATGCGGCTTGCGAGCAGCCCGATAAATAAGGGGTGGGACAGTAGAGGCTGAGTAACCGTGCTTCTAGGTCCCCCCCCTTACAGAGTTGAATCATGGTTTCCCACAACGGTAATAATTCGGGCATGTAGGTCTGTAATGCTTTTTTGCATTGGTGGAAGCTAGGCCGATTAAATTCGCCTTCCTTCAAAAACCATCTGCGATAGCTTTCAGCCGATTCTGCATAAAATTGGGCCCATTTAATACCCGGTTTATCTTCATGGACAAATCGAAATCGTTTTTGGAGGACTCTACTCATTTCCACCAATCCCTTTAAAACTCACGCCGGGATTGTTATATCGAGCGACCATCGTTTCTTCGTCTTCGGTGAGTGGGCGGGTTACAAATGCGCGTCGGGTGGCCGCAATCCAATCGGCTGCGGTTGGGGCTAATTTTTGGTCGGGACCGATCAACGGAGTATTGAGAAACACGATGGCCAAGTCTGCCCCGTGGTAGGCGTACTCTGAGGTGGTCATAATTCGCAATACAAAGGCCTCGTCTGGACCGGCATCTCGACGATCAGTCGAGTCGCGTTGGAATACCAATTCCCCCGCGTCCGTGTGACGGTAAATGCCGGATTTGGGGGCAGCTGTGATGATATTGAGTTCATCGGGAGTATATTTGAGAATAAATTGAGCAGTATGGCCAGCGGCGCCGACCGCTAATGAGTCCCGATTAAATTCGGCGGGGTTGATGTCAAATTTGAGATCCGAAAATTCGGTCAAATGAAGCAAGAAAAGCGGGATGTGGCTTTGGCAGAACGGGGACAAGTTGGTCATGGCGGTGACCCCGCTGAGCCGAGGATTAATTTCTCCCAAATAGACGTCGCTGGATTGGGTATCCAACAGATAGTCTACTTCGAAATACCCACGATACCCTTTGGCATACAACGCGTCGCCGAGACGCTGGGTCATCTCCTGGGTGCGCCGCCTAAGTTCGGGGGTAAAGGCCTCTGACACCAGATCGTTTCCGCACCAGCCCCCCGGATATGGGGTGAGGCTGGGGTCTCCGATTAATTCGCCCATCAACGGGCCGACAAAGGTGCCGCATCGAGTGGCACAGGCTTCAATGGCGGTTCCGACGCACTGAATCCGTTTCATTACTTTGACCTTGGGTTGGGACTCGATCTCCGAGGCCACTTGATTGTAGTCGGCTTCGTTGCTGATAAAAAACGTGGTTTTTCCAGAGTCGCCATAGGGGGTTTGGACGACCCATTCGGTTCCCAGTTGGTGGGCCGCGGCAGTTTCAACCAGGTCCTTATACGATCTAATTTCGGTTAATACATTGGGGACACTTAGGACGCCGACGCTATTACCCAATTGGGTGGCAACAATTTTGCTGTCCATTTCACGACAGATGGCGTGACTGGGTAAACAGATATCCAGGTGTAATTCTGCGCAAAGGGCTTCGATGGTGTCATCAAAAAATAGGAATATGACCCGACTATTCGGACTTGGGATCGAAAGGGAAGCTCGATCTTCGCCCATTTTCTGAATGACATCTCGGTGGCCAAGAAGATAGGCGTTGAGGGCTTCCATACTTTCAAATACGGGGGATTCGGTTCGAAGGGGAACAAAAATACCGGGGTGGGATCCATCAAATACGTCGAGAAAGTTAATGTGAGTCCAGCCGCCGACCCAATTTTCGGTCCCCATCAAGTTAAAATGGGTTGGGCTCACAAAGTAATAGGGGGTGGTGTTGTGTTTCCAATGCTCAGCAAGTGCCGATAAGGAGGTTATAGGGAGTGTCATTGGGATGGCCTTTCAATAAAAAATAGGTCGGTAAAAACCCGAAGTCCTTCGTCATGACGATAACCGTGAATTTCTTTGATCTTGATCGAATGGAGATACTCAAGGATATCGATGGTCACAATCTGTCCGGGAATCAATAGCGGAAATCCGGGGGGATAGGGAGTAACAAATCCGGCAGATACCAATATTGCGCCGGCCCGAACACTGGCCAGCAAGGGTTTAGAGATCGGACTAAAGTCAACGGATCGGATATCGAGGCCTGCGTAATACGCTCGGCGAAGGTCACAAATATCATCCGAACGAAGATCGGGGGGTTGAAAATAGGGGTGAATTTTACGAATGAGCGGTAACGATGATCCGATATTGGCTACCGATTTAGCGGGTCCCGAGAGTCGGGAGGCAATATCCCGAAGCACTGAAATTAAATGGGTAATACTCTCCTGGGTGGCCCCGATATTGACGATAAATAACACGGTATATCGAGAGGTTTTGTTGACCTGGATATCATATTTTGAAATCAACAATTGTCGGAAACTGCTCCCATCCAATCCCGTTTTTCGAATATCGAGAGTGACGCGGGTCGGATCAACCACAAATTCTTTTCCCTTCCAGGTCCTTAAAAAGGCCGGGTATTGGAGTTGATCTGGTTTTTGGTTTGGGACGGCGTCCCCTTCGGCCAAGTCCACTTCAGTGAGGGTTTTAAAATAGGTCTTCAAAATGGGGTCCGTTGAAAGGGAGTGCCGCAGTTGCTCCGCCAAGGCGATGCTCCGTTTGACGAGGCGGAATCCTTCGAGATCCATTTGGCGTCGGCTGACATCTAAAGAGGCAATAATTTGATAATTGGGGGAGGTCGACGAATGCATCCGGAATGAATCGATAAAGCGATCCTGATCAAAGCGCGCATCCATGACATGGATCATTGATCCTTGGCGAAATGACGATAGGGTTTTGTGGGTCGATTGGGTGACGTAGACCCGTAAAACAACCGCGTCGGGGTCTGGGAGCGTTGGGCACGTTGTATTCGCGACGGATTTGGCGTAGTCGGCCCGGTACCCTGGACTGGCAAACAATGTTCGAAGCCGGCGGGTGACCGCCATCGTCGATCGTGACCTCAACACCGGGTCATAATTGCCGGTCGCGAACCAGGCTTCATCCCAATGGAATATGATATCCGGTTTGATGGCTAATATTTCAAGCATAAACCGTTCGACATCGTATAAAATCCCGTCAAACGTACAGTGGGTCAATACAATTTGTTTTACACGATGAAGGCATCCACGGGACTCTAATGTATAAAGCAGCGATTTGATTTTTGCCAACGGAACCGGTCCGTACAGATCTAATTTATCGAGGACCATATTTTCTAAAAAAATGGGATATGCTCCCGCAAGCATGACGGAGTAGGGGACTGATTTGTGGCAATCGGAGGCCACCAAGACGATGTCTCCTGGATCGACAGTTGATTGCATTACGATCTTGTTGGAGGTGGAAGTCCCATTTGTTACAAAGAAGCTGTCATCGGACCCAAACGACACCGCCGCTTTGTCGCGGGCCTGTTTGATCGCCCCTTTGGGATCCATCAATGAATCCAGTCCGCCTTGCGTGGATGAGGTTTCTGCCATAAACACATTGGGTCCGTAAAAATGATAGATATCGTCAATCCAATGGGAATCTTTGACAGATTTCCCCTGAGAGATCGGTAATGCATGAAATACTTCTTTGGGTTTCCGACTGTAGGAGAGCAACGCATGAAAAAATGGGGTTGAGTATCGATTACGAATCCCGTTTAAAATCCCGTGATGTAAGTCCTGAAAGGGATTCACGCTGTAGATAATTCGACTGATGGTGTCCTTTAGCCGACTATCAATTTGCGCCGGATGTAAGCCACTGATCAAGAATTGGTCGACCTCGGGACGAACGGATTTTAAGATACTGCTGAGTATGACCACATGATCCGCGTCCCCGACAGTCAGTGTATCGTTATCGGTATCAACAAACGTATCATAGGCTTGGGCGAAGGGATGTCGATAGGGGGAGGTCATCCCGAAGCCGGGAACCAATACGCAGGATTGAATCATTGGGTTTGCTAAAACGGCAGTCCATGCGTCTTCGGAATTGTCGACAAACACGAGCCGGTACAAAAATTCATCTTTTTCCGTCACCATGGCCGCCAGCGCACCCGAGTACATGGGGGCATATTCGGCGATCATCGGATGAACCACTAATACGTCAAACGTCGGTTTTTTCTTGGAGGACGGGACACCCTCTCCGCTTTGATGATACGGGCGATCCAATTGTTCCAGAATCGACTGGAGTGGTGTCCATTCCTGGGTCTCAAATTCACCGGAATTTAACGCACCCACAATGTGGCGTACCAATTGCCCGAACAAAACCCACTTTCCTTGATCTGCGTAAGATTTTAGCAGGCGCAAAACGTCATCACCGGGATATCCCCAGTATTTTTCAATAGAAAAAAACTCCAACAGACGGCGTTGAATTTCGGCGGGGAGGACCTTGTCTTTTTCGTCAGGAATCGCCTGACAAGTGCGCGCTAATTCATTCCAAAAGGCATGCCGAACATCAGAAAGGCCAAAAAATGACGTCATTATTTCTTTTTGGTGGGTGAAGATATCGTTTTGATGGCGCCCAAAATACTTTTTGCAACCATATTCTCTGGCTCAAACAGCAATACATCCATCAATACTGATTTTGCCGTTGAAAAGTCTTTCTGGTCATATCTAAGCGCACCATATTGGGTGAGATAGGGAACGTCGGTCGGGTATAGCGCCAACATTTTTAAGGTCACTTTATCTGCGAGTTCGTATTTTTTAGTCATTTGTAGGGCGTATGCGAGGCGAAGATTTCCATAATAATTATAATAGTCGACCTCGACGATCCGGGTGCCCAGTTCCACGGCATCTGAGTACCGTTCCTGGGCCAGAAGGACCGAGAGTTTACCGAGTTTTGGCTCCAGAGCGTCGGGTACGGCCACAATGGCATTATCGTAATGGGTGAGTGCGTTTGCATATTTTTTAGCGGCGGCATACAACCCGCCAAGCCGCATATTAACGGCATACCCCTTAGGGTATTCGCTATACACCATTCCCAACGCACTGACTGCGTGGGTATATCGGCCCATCTTTTCGTAATTATAGGACTTGGCGTAGCCTGATTCGATTTCAGATCGAGTTAATGCCGCAATCGGAGAGCCCCCTGCAATGATCAAGAGTAAAATTAGCCAAAGTGGGTTCATATCCAGTTCCTTAGCAATAAAATGTCTATAACGAGTAGCTCACCATAACCATTGTTTTTGCCAAGTCAGCATCTGCAGATGCACCGTCAACGCGAATCGTATGATTTTGATAGCCAACCGTTAAGTTGAGTTTGGGAGTAATTGAAAAACCGCAAGAGAGTGCAAGTCCATTGCCCATTAAGTCGGTGTTATTGTATACAGCAAACCCGTCATCGTATACCCCAAATTGACTGGATCCGACCCACATTTTTCCGGAGATTGAAAACGGATACAGGTCGTCTTTAACGATAAATTGAGCCCCTGTCAAAATCTTGCCGTGTCCAAGATCTTGAGAGAGTTGTTGGATTCTGGCTTTACTGGTCACGGTAATCCATCCCGGGATGATAGAAGATCCAAAATAATGGGTAATCGATGGGTCCAATTGAAGTGCGGTGATTTTGTTTCCGTTGTTGTTATAAAATCCGGCATAAAAATCGGCTCCAATTTTGGTATCAAGCATCCAATAATAATTGTACTGATCAAACATGGCCCCCAGCATGATCACGGAGGCTAGACGACCGTTGTCGGGTTGAATTTGGTTGAGTCCAAGCCGAAAATGAGCGTAGGGCGTTGCATGGTTTGTAAACACAATCACTGCATTTTGCTGACCCGAGTTGCTGGTTGTAGACGTTGACTTGTCATATTCAAGTTCTAACGAATAGGCGTCATATCCCATATAGGTATAAATTCCGGTAATCGTAGAGGGGGACTTTGCAGAGGATGCGACGGGGATCGCATAGGCAGAAATACTGGTAAATCCATCGGCAAATATCAGGCCAGGAATCGCAAACGTTGCAAGAACTAACAATATTATTTTTTTCATTTTGGGCTATCCTTCTTTTTTAAAATCACATTTCCGGAACGAATCAATGAAATTGTTAAATATTCAAATTGAATTTGGGTGTCGTATATAATTCCCAAAAATCTATTTTTTACACATCCTGTGATAACTTCTGATGACGTCAGCTCATAATTTCCAACCATTCGAAACAGTGGGGAAAAAATCCAATGAAAATTTTTGCATATCCATCGTTTAGTTGGCGAAAGAATTCCGCTGGAATAAAGGACGTCGTTCCAACGAGTATGGACTGATGAGACCAATGGCATCTTGGGCCAGGCCAGAAACAACGCGGCGAGAAATGGATCCCAACCGTCCATATGATAGGTTGTCATCCATTGGTCCCACACACCGAAATATAATTTGGCGTCGTTGCATTGAAAATAAAGAATACCATCGACCGCTTGACCCACCGTAATCTCGACTGTTCCGACGGGGACGCCATCGATGAAACCGTCGAATTCCATCACTCCGCCTGAGTAGTAGGGTACCCAATGATGGAAGGAGAGTGGCGCGTCGGGTCCTGCTGAAAATCCATCCGGAAATTGATGAATCCGCTCGGATGACGACACAAAATATTCTTGGGTTTCTTCGGGTGTTTGTTTATTGACTATGGGGCGGCCCTTGTACTGAACAAATCTTAAAATATAGATAAAATGGGTGGTGATCCCAATAAAGGGAAGCGTAAAAATGGGGAGTCCGTATTGTGCCCAAAATGTATCGGCTGCGCTAATCAGGACGGTGGCGGTAGCGACGGCCAATAGTGCGATGACACTACTTGCGATCGATGGAACCAAAAATACGCCGCCCACCGACATGGCGATAAGAATATAGTTAAACCCAACGGATTCCTGGATCGCCTGGGCCACATTCCCAATAAAGAGACCTTGGACAGATACCCCCCAGATGTATCCGATCAAGCCCAGTAAAAATAAAATCCGAGAATTCAACAAAATAAGAGCGGCAATGATCAATCCCGGGACCACATAGGGGAGAAAAATGATGCTTCCCAAAGCCTTCAAATAGCCGGCAATGAGGGGGGAGAAAGTGACGGCATCGACGAAATGAGACTGCGGATACAGGCCATTGACCATCAGATTGCTATATCGCGGTGCGGCGAGGTAGATAATGGAACTGACAATGACAAACGGCAGACTAAAAATGGGAAGGCCGAGATACGTGGTTGAGATTGATTCAAGGGTCATCGTGATAATGACAGAGAGCAGACTTGCTACGACGACAATGCCAGCGGTGACCTCATTAAACGAGAATAGTGACCCAATCGAAAATCCAATAAGAAGTGCGTTGTACACCTGGGCCCTGGACCACAATAATGTGGCGGGGGCCTGAATAATTCGGGTGAATATGTAGGCTGAAACGAGGCTAATCAGCCCGGACAGCCCAATATTAAAATTAATAAAGCTACAGAGTAGAATGACACACGACGCAATCAGATTGTCGGTGAAAAAAAGATCCCCATACCCCCGAACAATGGACTTCAGGCGCTTATCGATCAACCGTTAAAAAATAGTGAGATTTCTCGGGCGGCGCTTTCTGGGCTATCGGAGGCATGAATCACGTTTTCCGCAACTGAAAACGCAAAATCACCTCGGATTGAACCGGCCTCTGCATTTGCGGGGTTGGTCGGTCCGACCATACGACGGACTAATGGGATAACTCCTTCACATTCCAATACCGCGACAACAACCGGTCCTGATGTGATGTACTCAACCAATCCGGCAAAGAAGGGTTTGGATTGGTGTTCTGCGTAGTGGATTCGTGCGGTGGGTGCGTCGATGGTCGTCAGCTTCAATTGAACAATTTTGATTCCACGATCCTCGAATCGAGAAATTAGTCGGCCTGCAAATCCACGCCGTAGTACTTCGGGTTTAAAAATTAAGAGCGTTTGGTCTACCATTGAAATCTCTCCTTGATATGCTGCATTTGGTTTAAGACTTGCCGTTTCGCCGTGCCGCCCGGCACATCTTTTGCGTTGACTGACGCTTCAAGCGTCAACACCGCATAAACGTCGTCTGATATTACGGTGGAAAATTGGCGAAATTCATCCAAAGACAGGGACTCCAATGGACGTCCATGCGTTTCAGCGTAAAGCACAACTTGTCCGGTAATTTCATGCGATTCCCGGAAAGGAACCCCGCGTTTAACTAAGTAGTCCGCAAAATCGGTGGCCAAAATATAGCCTTTTTCGAGGGCTGCGGCAATGGGCGCTGGGTTAAATGTGAGGGTGGGAATCATTTTGGCCATGCATCGAAGGCTGTCGGTGACAGTGGCCGCTGAATCAAATAAAAATACTTTGTCCTCTTGAAGGTCCCGATTATAGGTCAAAGGAAGCGCCTTAATCGTTGCGAGCATCCCGGTCAGGTTTCCCAACACCCGTCCAGATTTTCCACGGATTAATTCTGCAATATCAGGGTTTTTTTTCTGGGGCATGATGGAACTGCCGGTGGTGAATTCATCGCCGATTGTGACAAAATCAATTAATGGGGAGCTCCACAATACAAGTTCTTCACTGAGGCGACTCAAATGGGTCATACACAATGCGGACGCGGATAAAAATTCAATCAGAAAATCCCGATCGGCAACGGCGTCCATTGAATTGCGGGTTACTCCACTAAAATTGAGCTCTCGAGCGATGAGTTCTCGGTTGAGGCCATAATTATTTCCGGCGAGCGCGCCTGACCCGAGTGGGCATAGATCGGCACTTTTATAGGCCTGGCGAAATCGCCCTAAGTCGCGCTCAAATTGCTCAAAATACGCGAGGAAATGATGGGCCAAAAGCACCGGTTGGGCCGTTTGGAAATGAGTGAATCCTGGGAAAATACGGTCGATGTTTGCCGCGGCCTGGGTATAGAGAGCCTTGAGTAATGCATCGAGCAAATCGAGAATCGTGCAACATCGATCCTTCACAAACATCCGGGTGTCGGTAATGACCTGGTCATTTCGGGATTTTCCAGTATGGATTTTTTTGCCTAAATCACCCAATTCCAAAATAAGAAGGCGTTCCACGCAACTGTGAATATCTTCGTCACCTTGGATCATTTCATCAATGCACTGATCCATTTCGAATTTGATTTTAGCCAAGGCGTTGGTAATTTTTGAATGTTCCTCGGCGGTGAGAATGCCGGCACCCATAAGGGCGAGCGCATGCGCCGTATTAACGGCGATGTCATAGGGGTACAGGACCTTATCGGATTGGATAGAATAACTAAATCGAGCGGCATCATCGTCAAACGGTTTTTTGAACCGCCCTCCCCATAATTTTGTCATAATGGATCTCCTTGGTCGGTTGCGGGATAGGCCATTAAATCGACTAATACTGCCTTTTGGGCATGAAGTCGATTTTCTGCTTGGTCGAATACAACGGACTGCGCACATTCCATCACCTCATGGGTGACCTCTTCACCGCGATGGGCGGGCAGACAGTGCATAAAAATGGCATCGGGGGCCGCACGCTTCAGAAGGTCCATGGTGACCTGAAATTGGGCAAAGTCTGCGAGTCGGCGAGCGGTTTCTTCCTCCTGGCCCATCGATGTCCAGACATCGGTGTAAATGACATCCACTCCTGCGACCGCCTCTTCTGCGGATCGAAAAATTTGTGCGGTGTAGTGGGGCGATTCGGGTGGGTCATAGCCTACGGGGCACGCCACCCGAATTTCCATTCCCGTTGCTGCGCCCAGTTCCAATAGTGATACGCAGACGTTATTGCCGTCTCCGACATACGCAAGACGGATGCCGTCAAGACGACCTTTGTGTTCCAAAATAGTGAGTCCATCGGCCAAGGTTTGGCAGGGATGATGGAGATCAGATAGCCCGTTTACGATAGGTACCGTTGCGTAGGACGCAAATTCGACGATGTCCTTATGAAAATAGGATCGGATCATGACGGCGTCGACGTACCTAGAGAGTACTCGGGCAATATCCGAGACACTTTCCCGTTTGTTGAACCCGATTTCATCTCCTTTGAGAGTTACCACTCGCCCGCCGAGTTGGAACATACCGACTTCAAAAGACACCCGAGTCCGTGTGGATGGTTTTTCAAAAATGAGTCCCAAAATTTTCCCATCAAGAAGTGGGGCCATTCGATGTTCGGCATGTTGCCGTTTTAAAAGGACCGCTTGGTCGATTAGATGTCGGATTCGGTCGCGGTGTTCGCCAATCGATAAAAAGTGGGTAGGTGTCATAGTTGCTCCTGTGTACTGATCATTGAACCAATTCCGGTATCGGTAAAAAGTTCGAGTAATACGGCATGTTCTACGCCGCCGTTTACAATATGAACACTTCCGACGCCGCTTCGGACGGTTTCAATCGCGCTGGATAATTTGGGTTTCATGCCACCCTGAACATCGGGGTGAGACAAGAACGTTTCTGCTTGGCTTAAGCTCATCCGATGAATCAGTTTTTTGTCGATTAAGAGGCCATCGACGTCCGTTAAATAAATCAATTTAATCGCACCGAGCGCCCGTGCAATGGCTTGGGCAACGTGATCGGCATTCAGATTATAGGTCTCTTCGGGTTTTGCGCCGGGGCCGACTGATGAAATAACGGGAATAAAGCCTTCACGACTGAGGACCTTAATCAATTCCGGATCCACCATTTCCACATCGCCGACCCACCCCAAATCGGACTCGGAGTCCATTTTTTTTGCGACAAATAGCGACCCATCTTTGCCGGACAATCCAACGGCGCGTCCCCCAGCGGCATTTATATAGGACACAATTTCGCCGTTAATTTTTCCGGACAGGACCATTTCGGTAATTTCCATGGTTTCAGAATCAGTCACGCGAAGGCCATCGATGAATTGAGATTCTTTACCCACCTTCGTCATCCATCGTGAAATTTCCTTGCCGCCGCCATGAACAACGACGGGGTTGAGGCCAACATATTTTAAAAGGGAGATATCTTGGGCAAACAAGGGCTTGAGGTGGGCCTGATTCATCAAAGATCCCCCGTATTTGATGACAATGGTTTCGCCCGAAAATCGACGAATATAGGGTAATGCTTCAATCAGCGTTTTGGCCTTGGCAATTTTGGTATGCATCGGATGTCCTAACTATATTCCGTATTGATGTCGATGTAGCCTTTGGTGAGATCACACCCCCAGGATTTTGATCGGCCCGCACCCAGGCCTATACTGATTCGAATTAATACGGTGGATTCTTTTAAATGTCTGACGACTGCGTCGCGATCAAAGGTCAGCGGGACGCCATCTTTAAAAACAGCATGATCTCCAAACCACACGGACACTTTATCGGGATTCATTTTGACGTTTTCAGTTTTGCCCACAGCGGCGACCACTCGTCCCCAATTGGGATCGGCACCATGCAAGGCGGTTTTGACGAGCGGGGAATTGATAACTGAGCGACCGATTGCCTCAGCATCGGCACGATTGGCGGCGTTCTCAACGACCACTTCGATTAATTTGGTGGCCCCTTCGCCGTCGCGGGCAATGGCCTTGGCCAGATCTTGGCAGACGGTGACTAACAAGGCCTTAAACGCCGTATTTGAGACCGGATCCGTAACGGAAAACGAATGCTCCCCAGTTGCGAATGCAAGGACCATGTCGTTGGTGGAGGTGTCCCCATCCACTGAGATTCGGTTAAACGACTCATCGACAGCTTCTTTCAACCATTTGGCTAAAACGGGACTGTCGATCGTGGCATTGGTAACGATGAACCCCAGCATGGTCGCCATATTGGGAGCAATCATCCCTGAGCCTTTGGCAATTCCGGCGACCTGGAAAATTTTCTTCCCGATTTTTGCTTCGGCATAGGCATGTTTGGGGACCAAGTCGGTCGTCATAATTGCAGATGCAGTGGCCGCACCGTCACGAGTGGCAGGGGTGCTTAATAGTTGATCTAGGCCCGCTTCAACGAGCTCGATCGGAAGTTGGACACCGATAATGCCAGTGGAGGCAACGACCACTTCGGTAGCGGGTATTTTGAGTAATGTTGCGGCTTTCTGAGCCGTGCGTTTTGCGTTGCGGACGCCAAGGTCACCGGTCGCGGCGTTGGCATTTCCAGAGTTGATAATGACGGCTTTTACCGTATGCCGCTTCATCATTTTTTGCGTATAGTTGACACAGGCCGCCCGAAATTTGTTCGTTGTAAATACGCCTGCCGCGCCGACTGCGTCAGGGACGTAAATGTAGGCCAAGTCCTTTTTACCGGGTTTAATACCGGCGGCAATTCCATTGGCGTATACCCCATGAATGTCAGTAATCGTTTTCATCTTATAACCTCAAAAAAAGAAAACGGGTATTTTAGGCCATATCCCTTGCATAAACCACCCCTCGCAATGCAGCGGCATGGACGTCACCAATGGGGAGCAATTGGGAGCGGATTGCATAAGCGGCGAGCCATTTTTCTGCATAGGGTACCAATAGTGTCCCGAGGCTACCGCCGATGATCCAAGTTGTAATTTCGGCGACCGTAGCAAGGTCATAGGTCGACCATTGGGTATCGGGGTATTTTTTAGCGAAGGACCCCGATTGAATGGTTGCGATCAATTGGCCGAGGTAACGTCCAAAACATGCGATCAGAGGGGCATGTTGGGTCATCAAGTGTGACGACTGGGTGCACTCCAATACGGATATTCCCGTGATGTCGTAAAATCCCCGCCCCGAGATCACGTCTTCACTCATGACGGTTGATCCCGCTGGCGACCAGATGTCCTTTGGATCACGGGGTAGCATAATGTCGAAAAAATGGCCGTCGGTTAAAAATTTTAACCGAGAGTCCGACTGGATTTGGGCACACCCACCGCCGAGCCCGGTCCCTGGACCGATGTAACCGACAACGCTTGGCATTGAAAGTCCAAAGTCTAAAATCCCTCCGGCGAGTTGCGCCAGGGCGTCATTGATTAAGAACGGTTCCCGGGTGCCGTCCATATGGGGACGGAGCCGTTTTTTAAGGTCGAGTCCATCAAACTCCCCAGGGAAACTCTCCATATTTCGGGCCGTTTTTGGGGCAATAATTCCGCGTGATGGGCCAATTAATTTTCCCGGAGTGGCGATTGCCACGGCGGAGAATCCGGAATGCGATGCCCATTGAATAGCGGATTGAAAGGTGGTGATTAGGGCATCGATACCCCGATGACTCGGGAACGTGGTGTGCTTAAGGATCTGATAATTGGAGTTAACAAGTCCGGCACCAATTTTGGTTCCTCCGATATCGATTGCGAGTGTAATTGTCATTGTTTAAATACCTTAAATAAAAAATAGAGACCTGGAAAAATAATGGTGCATCCGGAAATTAATGCGATTAATAACATCTGAATCGTGGCGTCTGGGCTTGCGATCTGTAATAAAGAAATAGGCCCCTCCGTGGTATCAACGACCGTCGGAAATCGAATCCATATCCATCCCAATAGGACACTGCCGATGGCGGCACTACTTAGAAATCGCGCGAGCCAATATTTTCTAAGCAGGAGCGATGCCAAGGATAAGATGAGCCCTACTGTGGCAACAATCATCACGGGGATTGATAGCGCTGAGCTAAAAAACGACGTATGGAACCGAATCCCAGAGCTTAGGCCGGAAATCATTATTAAACATCCGGTCCCGATCATTGCTACTGAAAATCGAATGGCCATTTTTAAGAAAAACTTCCGTGTCTGGGATGGGCGTCGGAGATGGAGTCGATGTGCCCGAACTTCCCCCACACAAAATACCGCAGATAGATATCCAAACACCCACAACGTAAACAGGCCGACCAAAAAGCCAAACACCGACAGCCACGGCGCGATATATCCCTCAACAAAAGAAGTCGGGTGAAGGTTTACCTTACCGAATAGCAGTCCCGCGATCGTCATGCCGATCATGACGGGTGCCAAAATACTTCCGAAGACAAAGAGCCATGAGTACCACGGGCGTTCGGTCGGGGAGGGGTCGTAGTGACGAAAGGTAAACGCACATCCCCTCAAGACGATGCCTACCAACAGGAGGCTAATCGGGATATGAAAATGAGTCAAAATAATGGAGTAGCCTCGGGGAAATGCAACGAACATAATCACCACCGCGATGATCAACCACATATGATTGGCTTCCCAAACCGGGCCCAATGCCAATTTGGTAATGGTTCGAACATCCGTGCGTAATGGCGGGCGAGACGATAATTCAAGGAGGCCAGTTCCAAAATCGGCCCCGCCTAAGATGGCATAAAGGACCAAGGATATCGCAAGAAATAGAATGACCAGTTCAACGGCCATCGGGGAGGTCCTGTGTGGTCCGAAAGAGCCGAATCATCAATGCGCTGACCATGATGAATAACATGACGTATATGGATACAAAGACGACCCACGGTACCCAGAGTCCCGGCATCGGGGTCAGTGCGTCCTTGGTTTTAAGGAATCCATAAATAATCCACGGTTGCCGACCCACTTCGGTGACAACCCAGCCGGATTCCAGCGCAACAAACCCCAACGGGGATACCCCAACCAGAATTTTTAGAAGAAGGCGGGGGAACGGCTCTCGTCTTACGAGGATTCCAATGGAAACGATAGAGACCAACGCCAAAACAATGCCGCAACCCACCATTATCTGAAACGCGATATGGACGATCCGTACGGGGGGCCAATCAGATCGTGGGAATTGGTCGAGTCCGGGGACCGTCGAATTGAGGCGTGAATCCCGCATGACACTGAGCATTTTTGGGACGTGAATCGCATACTTAACCGTTTGAGAATCGGGATCTGGAATACCGCCAATAATTAAGGCTGCGCCGGCCTCCGTATGAAAATGGCTTTCCATGGCCGCAAATTTGATGGGCTGTCGATGGGCGACATCTTTGGCACTCCAGTCGCCACTCGCTAGCTGACATAGAGAGGCCACGCACGCGCAAGACAACGCGATTTTGAGGGCGGCAGTATGCAGGGCCGATCCTGGATTGCGAAGAAGCAACGCGGCATGGACTCCCGCCACCCCAAATCCAGTTGCGATAAATGCGGCAAAGACCAAGTGAGTCGCTTGGGACGCCCACGCAGGATTCAGCATCGCGGCGATCGGATTGACATGGGTGACCACCCCATTGGCCCATTCGAATCCCGCAGGGCTATTCATCCAGGCGTTAGCGGCAACCACAAAAATACCCGACAATATCCCACTGATCCCGACCATCAGGCCGCAGGTCCAGTGGACCCAGGGAGACAAGGCTTTTCGTCCATACATAAATAACCCGATCGCAATGGCTTCCACAAAAAAAGCCGTACCCTCTAAAGAAAACGGCATTCCAATAATCGGACCGGCGTACTCCATAAACCGTGGCCATAACAGACCCAGCTCAAACGAGAGAACTGTTCCTGACACCGCGCCCGTTGCAAAGAGAACGGCGACTCCCTTTGACCACCGTTCCGTGAGACTAAAATAAATTGGCTTTTGGGTCCGTATCCACAGGGCATGGGAAATCACCATCAGGAAGGGCATGACCATCCCGATCACCGCAAAGATAATGTGAAATCCCAACGAAATAGCCATCAAGCTCCGGGCAGATAATAAATCGGTCATTGGGCGGGCATTCGCAACGTAATCGAGATCGTTTGGCCTTCTTTGGGGCCGAGGCGCGATTCGAACTTAATTCGATTATTTAGCCGGGTGTAGCCTTGGCTCGCTCGGACAATCTTCGTTGTTCCCCAGCAGGGTTCCGTGGTTTCAATAATTGCCAGTTTTGAGGACGCATTAGTCAAATTGATTTCAATGGTTTCTTCACGGGATTTTTCCACCATCGACGGGACCACCTTGCGTGTGGCCGTGACATCAATAGCGGTACCAAACCGAACGCGTGCCTCGCCGTCGCCTCGGACGGACCCGACGGATCCGATGGCAACCAATCGTCCATCGGCAACCACTTGAACTGGTCCCGGGGTAATGGGATAACCCGTTGTATTTTGAAATACCAATTCTTGGTCGAGCTGCACGGGGGAATCCGTATTTCCCCACCGATCGCCATCGAATCGAAAAATCGTTACCACCCGAATCCGGTCATGGGAAAATATCGGAACATTGACGATTTGATTTGCCGGAATATTAACGGGCGCCGTTAATGAATAAAAATAATGGGACGGGCCACCCGTGGTTACTGTGCTGGAATCTGACATGGTTCTCAGTAGGACGGGCTGTGCACCGGAATCGGAAAATAGACCATCCCCAATTTTGACCTCAACTTTGGCATCGAAAAAATCAATTTCCGACCGGTTAGAAATGTTTAAAATCCCGCTCAATGTGGAATTGATCGATCCCAGTGTTAGGACATAGCTCACGGTACTGGGAAGTGAATTGAGTACCGCTGACCATTTGGGATTCGGTCGGAGCGATGGCGACCCATAAATAATAGCCGAACGTCGGGGGGAGGGGCGGGAATTGTCAGTGGCGATCAGTCCAGAAAAAGAAATCGAGCCGGTGACTCCTTGGACTGAAAAATATTGCGACATTAATCCTGCGGGTAAATTATGGAGTGTAACGCCTTGGTCGGTGGGGAAGGGTTGGGCCGGCATTGTGACCAACGCGTAGTCAGGGGGGTAAAATATAATAACGGGTTTAACCGGAAAAATGGGCTGAGATGCCCAGAAAAATAAAGCCAGAATCAACGGGGTGATGCGGTGCAATGACGCTCCTTATGATGCATGCAAATGGGCCATGTATTGCGCGTAGAATACACCAAAAATAGAAGATTTAAAAAAAGAGTGAAATTTTTATGCGAGATGATCCGATAAGAGAAAGTAATGCAAAAAAAAGTGACTGTATTTACGGTGGCATTGAAAGGAATGAATTATGAAGGGTGAACAAATGATGCTTTATAAAACTGTTGCAGCATCGTCTACTGGCGTTGCTGAGTGGATTAGCTGGGGGAGTAAGCCGGTCAGTGGGCTAATGGATAGCCTCGCTGTTCTAATGGTCCTGCCGGCCTCTGCTTCGTCCAAATATGCTGTAGATGTTTCCGAGAAGAAATCGTCTCGGTCAGGTAAAGCGGCGCCATCAAGTTCAAGCGGGTTTGCCGGCAGCTCTTTCATGAGAATGGTAGCGCTTGTACTTATGGCCACTTCTGTTGTGGGGCGCGAGCTCGATTTCTGTAACACGGATTATAATAGGGTCGAGTTTCCATGGGGTAATAGTGACGTGGTCTTAACAAAGCTTGACTCACTTACTGCAGTAAATCAATTATTTCAAGATCAGGAAGGTTTATATGGTGTCAATACCAGTCTGGTTACTCTGACGGTCGGTGGAAATGGCCTGACCAACCGCGCCGAAGCGATCGCTGCGGGGCCATCAGTTTGTGGTCCTGACCAGAGTGAAGCCCAATATGCCCTGAAAATGGCGAACACGATGTACACATTTTTTGCGGACGCTTCCGGCAATTATACATCCGATTTTGATACCGCTCTCTCCCAAGGTGATTTGGCAGCCATGGAAACGGCGATCGCTAACGGGTCAGGGATAACGCTCCATTTTCAGCCGACATCTTCTCCGACACCGGAGCCAATCGCCTCCCCCACAGGGTCACCCTCAAGCCAACCATCCGCAAGCCCATCCGCAAGCCCAATCGCCTCCCCCACAGGGTCACCCTCAAGCCAACCATCCGGAAGCCCATCCGGAAGCCCATCCGCAAGCCCTACTGTGGCGGTAACCTTTCATCCC
Source organism: uncultured bacterium (assembly GCA_903864835.1). Lineage (GTDB taxonomy): Bacteria > Margulisbacteria > Marinamargulisbacteria > SXXA01 > SXXA01 > CAIPHK01. The sequence goes on from CAIPHK010000004.1 coordinate 36,342, forward strand.
TCAGCCAGTCCAACGGACGGTCCGATCATTGAGATTACTATTTCCCCGTCGGCTGCCCCAACGCCTGGGGGGACGACCGAATCATCCGGGGGAGTGTCGTGTTTGCTGACGGCCACGCAAATGCACGAGCTGGGGTGTTCCGAAAACCCCGGCCTCTTTGGGGCGCTTTTGTACGAATATGAGCGAAACGGATGTATAACGTCATTGGGTATTGCGACCAACGACTGCGATATTGTGGCTAAGCCTGCGACGATGGCACATTTAAGCGGTTCGCGAGTTTTGGATTTGACCAATTTTGATATAAATAATGTATTGCATACTACGGTACTTGGTGGAACTGGTGAAACTGTAAAGGAAAAACTTGATCCTGTTGTGAAGGACGTGAAGACCAACGGGACGTGGATCACGTGGGCAGGGACAGGGGTAGCGTTGGGGACGATGATAGCAACAATTGGTACTATCCTTGGCGTCGCTGCGGTTGCAGACAATCGTAGGCAAGTTGGTTTAGCGACAGACGCTCTATCTCGGGTGCCTGGAGTGGATAAAGGCTATATTGAAGTTTACGCTGGGGATCCTGCACAGGATTTTGTACGCCCTACGAATGAGTCTCCGCATCAGGTCCTTAGGGAATTTGCGCCGGATGTTAGTTCGGACGGGTTCACGGAAAGGGACCTGCGTCAATTTCATTCACAGATTGAAAAAATGGCAAAATCCCTTCGAGCACGGCTCAAAGGGTGCTTAAGTACTGGTGGACGCCCGGATAATGCCGCCCGTACGGTGGTTCTGTCACTTTTAGCAAAAATACAATCGCTAAAGCCGGGTGATCGGGAGGCACAGAAAAACTTTTCCGATACGGTTCCGCGGGCCGATGGAACCTACTCCGGCGAAACCACATTAGACATCTTAAGCAATGCGGTGGATCGGGTGGTTGGTACCGATCTGAATCCCGCGTTTGGGTATCTGCAAGGCCGACTGGTGGCCGCTGCCCAAGATTTGGAAGAGGGTGGAGCAGTATATCCCTTGGAGATTGCTGAAGTGTATATAAACCCTGAGTGAAGAACTGATCTCGTGCCCATTTATGATGTGGATATAGACCGACTGGGAAGAACTGATCTCGTGCCCAGTTATGATGTGGATATAGACCGACTGGGAAGAACTGATCTCGTGCCCAGTTATGATGTGGATCTATAAGTGGATCATGAGGGTGAGTATTTCACCTAATGGTTCTTATTAATTCTTAGACTGATCTCCAAAAGGCCCCGCACTGCGGGGCCTTTTTGTTGCTCCCCCGGCGTGAACTGGATATACTTCTAGCCTATTGTAAAAATATCGAAGCAAACTGCTTCTTTAAGAGGTTAGGAGCCCATCATGTCAGATCGAAATCATTTTCTTGAAGGTGTTGTATTTGGAGCCGTTGTTGGCGGATTACTGGGAGTATTATTCGCGCCTCAGTCGGGTGCAGAGACCCGTCGTAAACTTAAAAAAATGAAAGAGACTAAAGGCCCGTTGATTCAAAATACGAAAGAAAAAACGGAAGAAATGATCTCCAAAACCATGAATGCGATCGAATCCGGCTTTAATCGGATTGGCAAAATGGTCGACAAACGCCAAAAAGACGCCGACTCTGAAGAGTTTCACGGCTAATGGATTGGCTATACGTTATGAAGGTCGCGTTAATGGCCAGTGGCACCTTGGTGCTATTGGCTATTGCCGCATTTATTATTCAAATGGTGTTCATCGCTCGGGAAATCGGTGTTGTTGTACAACGTGTTGAAATGATTACCGATGCCCGAAATTGGATTGTGTGGGCCAAAAATATAGGGGCGTTTCGCCGGATTTATGAAAAGTTCAGAAATTAGGCAAGCCTTTATCGATTTTTTTAAGTCAAAAGGCCATACTGCGGTTCAATCTGCGCCGGTCGTTCCCCAAAATGACCCCACGATCATGTTCACGAACGCGGGAATGAACCAGTTTAAAGATGTGTTTCTCAACGTCGGGACTCGGGATTATTCGCGGGCGGTGAACTCTCAACCCTGTATTCGGGTATCGGGGAAACATAATGACCTTGAAGATGTCGGTGCAGACCATACGCATTTGACGTTATTCGAAATGTTGGGGAACTGGTCGTTTGGCGATTATTACAAAGCAGAAGCGATTCAGTGGGCGTGGGAGTTGTTTACGGAAGTGTACGGATTGCCCGGCGATCGGCTCTACGCCTCGGTGTACACGACCGATGACGAGAGTGAAATCTTGTGGAGAACCACCACCGGAATTGATCCGGACCATGTTCTTCGGTTCGGGGAAAAAGATAATTTTTGGGAAATGGGCGATACCGGCCCCTGTGGGCCTTGCTCAGAATTGCATTTGGATTTGGGTCCTCAGGCCTGTAATAAGCAGGGGATTGCGCATGATTGCAACGTTAACGGCGATTGTACTCGGTACATCGAACTCTGGAATTTGGTATTTATTCAATACAACCGAGTCGATGCCAATACCCTGGAAGATTTACCTAAAAAACATGTCGATACTGGCGCGGGACTAGAGCGGCTCACTGCGTATTTGCAGGGCACTCATTCTGCGTACGCCACGGATTTGTTTATCCCCTTGATTCAAATGATTGAATCGATATCGGGAGTTCGTTATTTTGAAGATCATCGGGGAATGCCCCATCGCGTTGTAGCGGATCATGTGCGAACGTTGTCGTTTGCGATTGCAGACAATGTCCGTCCCTCCAACGAAGGCCGAGGCTATGTACTGCGTCGATTGCTTCGTCGGGCCTCTCGATATGCCAAACAATTGGGAATTAATGAGCCTGTAATTTATAAGCTTGTGTCCCCGTTAATTGGGACGCTTGGGCATCATTACACTCATATTGCCCAACGCCAGACGTTTATTGAGTCGATGATTAAGTCTGAAGAAGAAAGCTTTTTACGCACTTTGGAGTCGGGAATTGCCATTTTTGGGTCGATATCGGATGCCGTCGTCGTGGCGGGGCAAACTCAAGTATCGGGGGATGATGCCTTTAAACTCTATGATACCTACGGATTTCCGTTGGATTTAACAGAGCTCATGGCGCGGGAAATTGGATTGACCGTGGATACGGTGGGCTTTGATCGCCTATTGGATTCCCGGCGTGCCCAAAGTCGCCAAGGGGTGAAGCTTCATTATTCGGTCGAATCCGAGGTTCCGATGGGTGGGGAAGCCCGAATTGTGACGGATCCTACTGAAAAATTAGCGATGGCCCGTCATCATACCGGTACCCATTTGCTTCAGGCGGCGTTACGAACGGTATTAGGGGACCATGTGTATCAGGCGGGAAGTTTGGTGGATACCGATCGCTTACGGTTTGATTTTTCGCATTTTAAAGCGGTGACTGACATTGAATTACAGGAAATTCAGCGACTCGTGGATATCAAAATTAAAGAAGATATTCCGGTGAATGCGTCCCAAAAACCGATTGAAGAGGCCAAGGCGGCTGGCGCGATGGCGCTCTTTGGCGAAAAATATGATGACATTGTCCGGGTGATTCAGATCGGTGATTTTTCGATGGAATTATGTGGGGGAACCCATGTGTCCCATACCGGGGAAATCGAAGAAATTCGCATTGTGTCTGAAACCGGAATTGCAACCGGTACGCGTCGGATGGAAGCCATCGCGGGGAAAGATAATATTCGGCACTATTTGGACCAACAGCGGGATAAACTTGAGATGACGATTCAGGCAAAGCTGAAGGTTAGAAATCAGTTGGCCGAGGACCTTCGGTCATTGGGGGTCGTCGTCGGTGCACCGTCAATCAACGCCCAATCGGAACTGGATGTTATTGCCGAAATTAAGATGTTGGAAAAAGAAGTGGCACTTCGGAAATCAGCGATAGCGAGTGAACAATCGGTTGAGTTGATGTCGCGGTTCAAGCCCTCCGTCAATGGCCAAGTGTTGGTGCAACGCGTGGAATCTGCGGATATTCCGATGTTAAAAGAACTAGCGGATTCGTTGTGTAACCTCCATTCCAATAGCATCGTTGTGCTGGGTTCGGTAGTGGATTCGACCGGCCATTGGGTGGTCAAATCCGGGGCGACATATCAATCGGAATGGACGGCACCACGGATTATTTCGGAACTAACGCAAATATCAGGTGGTAAGGGGGGCGGTCGCCCCAATTTGGCACAGGCCGGGGGTGCGAATCCCGATACCATGCAGCAGGCAATGAGTCATGTGGAATCGGTATTGATCCCGTAAGTATGGACCATCAACGGATATTGGGATTGGATTTTGGCGAAAAACGGATTGGGGTGGCAGTGTCTGATCCGTTGGGCATGATGGCGCATCCCGTCGCCTACGTGCCTGCGGGGCCCGATGCAATCGCGACGATTAAAGGCCTGTGCGATGAATTGGAAATCGCTGAGATTATGCTAGGACTCCCCAAAAAAATGGATGGAACTGAGAGTACTAAAGCGGCGGAAGTCCGCGTATTTGGCGACGCGGTGATCGCGTTCACCGGGCTGCCGTTGGTTTACCGTGATGAACGGTTTTCGACGGTGGCGGTAACCCGGACATTAATTGATGCGGATATGAGCCGAAAAAAAAGAAAAGAGGTCGTCGATAGCCAAGCGGCCGCGTTTGTATTGCAAGGGTATCTAGACTATTTAAAGAGGAATCAAGATGGACTATAAATCATCCGGAGTCGATATCGAAGCCGGGAATCGTGCCGTAGAGTTGATCAAAGCCAACGTTCAACGGACGCATACTCCGTTTGTATTGTCGTCCTTGGGTGGGTTTGCTGCACCCGTCGAATTGCCACCTGGGTATCGACAACCCGTTTTGGTGTCTTGTACCGATGGGGTGGGGACCAAGTTAAAAATCGCAATCGAAACCGGGAAACTCGATACCGTCGGGATCGATTTGGTCGCGATGTGCGTCAATGACCTGATCTGTTGTGGCGCAATGCCGTTATTTTTTCTGGACTATATTGCCTGCCATCGCTTGATTCCGTCGCAAATGGCGGACCTCATTGCGGGAATGACGGAAGGCTGTTTATTAGCCGGTTGTGCCCTGGTCGGTGGGGAAATGGCGGAAATGAATGATCTGTATCGTCCCGGTGAATTTGACCTGGCTGGATTTTCAGTCGGCGTGGTTGAAAAATCAGAAATGATCGACGGAAGTAAAATGTCCCCTGGGGATATTGTCTACGGAATTCCGTCGTCGGGGTTGCATAGCAACGGATTCTCGTTGGTTCGGAAGGTACTCACTCCGGAAGCCTGCGCGGATCATGGCATCGCGTATGAGGACTTGTTGGTTCCGACCCAAATTTATGTCAAACAGGTTCAACTTTTATTAAAAGAGTATCCCGGCGCGATTACGGCCCTTGCGCATATTACGGGTGGGGGATTGGCGGAGAATTTAGACCGTGTGGTGCCTGAGGGATGCCATGTTGATATCGATGAATCGACCTGGGAACTGCCCTCGATCTTCCGGCAACTTCAAATGATTGGTCGGGTGGCCAACGACGAAATGCGACGGGTGTTTAATATGGGGATTGGGTTGGTCGTGGTATCCAGTGTGCCGTTGGTTGAAGGCGATGACTTGGTTCGGATTGGCTCAGTGAGGTCAGGAGCTAAAGGAGTCACGGTGTCGTGACCCTCACCTTGGGGGTATTAATTTCGGGGCGAGGATCAAATTTAGAAGCGGTATTGGGGGCGATCAAATCGGGTGAAGTGGATGCCCGAGTGGCGGTCGTGGTGAGCAATAATCCCGCTGCCCCAGGTTTGTCCATTGCGTGTGATTACGGGGCAGAGGCGGTTGGCATTGATCCCAATGGCTATCCGAATCGGTCCGACTACGAAGCGGCGGTGGTCGAGAGACTCAACGCGCATCAGGTGGAATGGATCGTGTTGGCCGGGTACATGAAGTTAGTGGGAAAGACCTTGCTTCACGCGTTTCCCAATCGAATGATCAATATTCATCCGTCCTTGTTGCCTGCCTTTAAAGGATTAGATGCCCAAAAGCAGGCCTTGGATGCGGGGGTAAAAGAGTCGGGATGTACGGTACATATCGTGACTTTAAAAATGGATGACGGGCCTATTTTGGGCCAAGTGTCGGTACCGGTGTTGCCTGGCGATACGGTGGAGACATTGTCCCAGCGGATTTTGGTCGAAGAGCATCGGTTGTTGCCGAGGGTGATACAGGGCCTCAACTCACCCCCACCTCAATTATCCCCGTCCGGGGAAATTGAGGGGCCCGCCTCTCTCCCTACGGATAGAGGGGGCAGAACAACCAGGTGACTGTAATTGGATATGGTTTTCTCCCTCTATGCGCATATGCGTAGAGAGGGAGATCCTCAATTTTCCCGGACGGGGAAATTGGGGTAGCGGGTGAGTTGATAATTTTTATACCAAAGGAAACAAAAAAATGAGAGCGTTAGTGAGTGTGTCGGATAAAACAGGGTTGGTTGAATTTTGTAGATCGTTGAGTGAATTGGGCGTGGAAATAATCTCAACTGGGGGAACCTCCCGTGTTCTTTCTGAAAACGGCGTGCCCAATATTCCGATTGAATCCGTCACGGACTTTCCCGAAATGATGGATGGACGAGTCAAAACCCTTCATCCCAAGATTCATGGGGGGCTTTTAGCCCGTCGGGATGACCCGAGTCACTTGGCCGCAGCGGCAGCACATGACATTGGACTCATCGACATTGTGGTCGTCAATTTGTACCCATTTGAACAGACCACCCAAAAACCGGGGGTTTCGTTGGAAGAAGTCATTGAAAATATCGATATCGGCGGACCGTCGATGATTCGGTCTGCGGCAAAAAATTATCGATCGGTTGCCGTTGTTGTAAATCCAGACCGATATGACGCTGTTATTTCTGAATTGAAGGCGAATGCAGGTCAGGTTTCTGATCTCCTTAAAGAAGATTTGGCGTTAGAGGCATTTGAGCATACGGGTCGCTATGACACGGTAATCTCGAATTATTTAAAAAATCGGCTGCGTCCGACAGATCGCGAATTTCCAACGACAATTTCTCCTGTTTTAGAAAAAACAATGGATCTTCGGTATGGGGAGAATCCCCATCAAAAAGCGGCATTTTACGCAATGAAGGGGCAGCTGGGATCGTCCGAGTTTCGGCAACTTCATGGGAAAGAATTGTCGTATAACAATTTGATCGATATGGAGGCGGCTTGGTTGTTGGCGACGGACCTAAAGGGCCCGGGTGCTGCGATTATTAAACATACCAATCCCTGTGGATGTGCGGTCGCGCCCACAATTGTGGAGGCCTACAAAAAAGCGTACGAGTCAGATCCCTTGTCTGCATTTGGATCCATCGTGGCGGTGAATCGTCCCGTGGATGAAGCAACCGCCACCGAAATTGCCAAGACCTTTGTCGAGTTGGTGATTGCACCCCAGTTTGAACCTGGGGCGGTCGATATTTTGGTGAAGAAAAGTGCGATTCGGTTAATTGAAATGCCTAATTTTGATACTCCAAATTTTGATCTGGTCTATCGTCAATGTTGCGGTGGGTTTTTGGTACAGGACCGGGACGCGATTGTGCTGGATCAGACGCCTGAAGTTGTGACTCAAACTGCACCTAAAGACGGTCAGGCGGCGGACTTGGAATTGGCCTACGCCTTGGTCAAAAACGTCAAATCGAATGCCATTGTGGTCGTTAAGGACGGTGTCATGATCGGCGTAGGGGCCGGGCAAACCAGTCGTGTGGATTCAGTCGAAATTGCACTCAAAAAATCAGGTGCCGCGGGTAAGGGCGCAGTGCTCGCTTCGGATGCCTTTTTTCCATTTAAAGATTCCGTTGAATTGTCCGCAAAAGCGGGAATTTCAGCCATTATTCAACCCGGTGGATCCAAGCGGGATCAAGAATCGATTGATGCGTGTAATGCATATGGAATTGCGATGGTATTTACGGGAATCCGACACTTTAAGCATTGATCTCACGACAGGCACTGTGCGCATGGGTAGGGGGCGGCGTGGGGATTTTGGCCACCATTCTGGCGGTCCCCCTCTGTGCGTTTAATTTTGAGCGTGAAGTGGGCGGGTATTATCAGAAATATTATAATTGGGATCCGTCTATTTTTGACGATACCCAGTTTCCAAATCCGTATATAGGCGCATTGACCCGCCTTCGGGTAAACGATTATTCAGGCGCGGCGCGGTGGGCCCGAAATGGGATCCCGAATCCCAACGTCGCACCCTATGCCAACTACATTGCATTTGTCGCAGCCGTGAAGGCGAAAGACCAAAGTCGGATCCGGCCTCTGGAATCCAAACTTTTGGCCTTGGATAATCCCTTTATGACCCAGTTGGTTGCATTGGAATGGGTGGATTCTGACTTGCTTCGCAAAGATTTTGGAAGCGCTGAAGAGCGGATTCGGCTGCTGGGAGATGTACCAAAACCGTCCGAAGTTGAGGAGAAACTACTCATTCTGAAGGTTAAAAAAGGGTTAGAATCCCGGACCGTCATCGATACGGTAACCGCCTATAGGCAGCTACGGGCACGGTACCACGATTCGGATCGATCCGGCGATCTATTGGATACCATGCGCCGCCGGTTTTCGATTGATTTTCGTCTTGAAGAACTTTTGAATACCCCCGAATTACGCAGCGCGTATTGCATGAACTTATTTGAGGCGCGTCAATATAAAACGTTGATTGGTTATGTAGAAATTGCATTTCCACGTCGCTTCGATTTTGGGGTGAATCGGCCGATAGTGTTGCGCCAAGTCGGCATTGCTTATATGGAATTGGGTCATATTGAGAAGGCCCGAGAAACCTTTTTTATATTGTCCCAAATTGCTGGAATTGATCCCCGGATGATGGCAGAAGCGACCACTTTTCATTCCATATTAGTCAGCGGATCGGGAACACCGTTTTATGACGATAGTTCATCGACTAAAGCCTTGCAGACCGTGGTGAATGACTTGCCGTTGAGTCCGATTGCACCGCGGGCGTTTTATGCATTAAGCCAATTTTTTTTGAACGAAAACCGGTCGGATGATCTTGCCAAAGTCCTTCGACGGTTTCGGCGATTTTACAATGAGACGGAACCGTATTTGCTCAGAATCAGTTGGGAACAACAAATTCATCGAATCAACAAAATCGAGAATTTAGACGTTAAGACATTGGATTCGCGGTTTAAGGTCATTATTGGGAGTCCGGCGATTTCCCAGTCGATGCTGTCATGGCTTCAATCTCGGTTTCAGTCGTCGCAAAAAGGGGGCTCGGGAGCCCCGTCGATTGTCCAAGGGTTTCGAACCGTTCCCCTCAGCTACCAAGCGGCATGGGCGTTGAAAGAGTGGGGGAGCATAAATGCGAACGAATCGGCTCAACGGGCCCATCTGAACGATCCGATGACTCGAAAATATGACCTTTTGTTTCAAATGGGGTTGGGCGAATTGGCGCTTCGGGAAATCGAGCATCTATCGGTGAATAAAAAGTCAGAAATGGTCAATTATAATCATATTCGACTGTTATTAAAGATGAAGCAATTTGGTCGGGGTATTGAACAGGCCCGTTCCGATCTTGGCATGGCAGGGACTGATTTGTATCGAATTCCACCGGGATGGATCGATATGCTTTATCCCCAAGTTTATTGGGATGAGATTCAAAAAAATTGTCGAAAGTATGATTTGGATCCGTATTTTGTATTGGCCATTCTTCGTGAAGATAGCCGATTTGAATATGGGGATATTCAGACTCGGGATACCTCTCACCTATTTAAAATTAAGTCGACGGTGTTAAAAGACGTCTCCATTCGCTTAGGTGATCCATGGACGGATCGCAAGGAGTTTATGACTCCGGATCGGGCCATTCGATATGCGGTATTTTACATTGCGTGGTTGCGGGATAATTTTGATAATAATTTGTTATACACAATTACGGCGTATGGAACGGGTCCGGAAATGGCTACCCAGCTCATCCGTGGGTCGAAGAATAACAACCATAGCGCGATTGCTCTGATGAATGCGATCCCTTATCCTGAGACCCGTGCGTACATTCAGAATGTATTGGATTCGTATGTAATCTACTCTCTGATTTACCCCAATAACACGATTAAATTTAAACGATGGAAATTACCTGATGAAACTCATTGAACTGGTTCCCCGATCGTTATCGGAGATTCGAGACCAAGCACTCGCATTATTGAAAGAGTTCCCCTTGTTGGATGGGGTTAATATTCCCGATGTCGTTCGGTTGCCTCATCGAAGCCATGAGGTGGCGTTAGATCTGGCGGCAAACGGGATTTTGGCTGTCCCTCATATACGATGTATTGATCGGCCACTCGAGGACACTGTTGCATTGGCGCAGCGGTTATTCGATGGCGGGGTGAAGCATATGTTGGTGGTGTCAGGGGATCGTCCAAAAAACGGAGATTCTGTCCACGACGTGAGTCCGATTGACGCTATTCGTCGGATTAAATCAGAAGTTCCCGCGATGACCGTGTATGCAGGAATTGACCCGTATCGGTCTAATCTTAAGACGGAGGTCGCCTATATTCGGGCAAAACAGGCGGCTGGCGTGGATGGATTTTTTAGCCAACCCTTTTTTGATGTTCGCTTGGCGGCATTTTTTGAACACCTGCTTAACGGCGCTCCCTTGTTTATCGGAATTTCTCCGGTGATTTCCGAGGCCTCAAAAACCTATTGGGAAACGGTGAATCATGTCGTGTTCGCGCCGGATTTTGAGCTGACGATGGACCATAATGCAATGGTGGCCGCGAGATTGATTCAATTTGCAGATCAACGGAATCAACACGTCTATTTGATGCCGATTAAAGCGGATCCCGTGGTGTATTTGAGGGCAATGTTGCGACATCCCCAATCGTAACGGTTTTTGGATTACCTGGTGTAAGTCCCGCACGATCCCCACGTTTATTTTGATTTAAAATGGGAATTCGAAGTGGACGCAGGGAAGATATCTTTTAGATTGCTGTACCCGTATTTATATGGGCCCTGCTGACGCAGGTCAAAAAACGAAATAAACAATTATCGCTTGTATAGCGTTTGATCTTCATCCAGGGGAGATTATGGGTGTGGCTAAAACTGATCTTCAAAGCGTGCCTGGCCCGGATTCCATACCCTGCATTTTAGAATTTGACGAAGAAAATATCCAATCGTTAACTGCCGCTCCCTCATATCAGCCCCAAATTGAGACGCCAGTAGGATGTTGTTAACCTGTCGCAAGTAGTAACCGGATCCAATCTTCGGTTGTTGGTGTGGCGGTGGTGCGCATCATGAGCAAACTTCCATGAAAAAAAAGGATACGCCGCAGGCAGAATTGCCAGATGCCCTACCCAGACGTTAGCCCATCGACTCTTAAAAAATGAATAATGCGCGCAATCATGTGAGACGAAAAAGAATGAGGCAAACGCTGTCCCAAGAACGATCCACGAGATCGGGTAAAATCCCGTCCACCCGTTCTGCCACACTACCAACGAAAATCCTGCTCCCAGGATCGCAATACCTAAAAGCGCAAAGATATAAAGTGTTGCGACGAATGAATTTGCTTGAAAAAATCGCTTGGGGATAAGCTTTAATACAGCGTCTAGCGACTGTTCTTCAGTTTGCATGCGGTGAATCTCCGTATATTTTTTGGGTTCCGGTACCGAAGCCGTATATTATTCTGGCCTTACTGGCTTGACGATAAAATTGTAAAATGGATAGTTTCGCCCATACTCAGAATTTTAACAACGGAGAAAAGAATGAACCTGCTACAGCTGTTACCCAACTCCATTCTGGTTTTTGAGATGCATCGCCGGTATCGACGCCGTATCAATCAGGAATCCCAAAGGCCCCCGGGATATTTTGACGAATACGTGAATCGCCTTAAGCGAAGTCCTCTCGCTATAGAAACCGATGCGGCAAACGAACAACACTATGAAATTCCCGCCGAGTTTTACAGCTATTGTCTGGGTCCTAAAAAGAAATACAGTGGCTGCTACTTTAAAAACGATGATGACAGTTTGGAAACTGCAGAAGAAGCGATGCTAACGCTTTACTGTCAACGGGGCCAATTTTCGGACGGACAATCCGTTCTTGAGCTTGGATGTGGATGGGGATCCCTGACTCTTTTTATGGCAAAAAAATACCCAAATTCGTCGTTTACAGCCATTTCAAACTCTCATTCTCAAAAAAAGTATATAATGGATTAAAACTCGATCAAACGTATGATCGTATCGTCAGTATCGAAATGTTCGAGCATATCCGAAATTATGATCTATTATTTTTCCGACTATCGAACTGGCTAAAGGACGACGGACTTTGCTTTATTCATGTTTTTGGGCACGTCCAATATCCTTACACCTTCGATGTTGATGCAACCAATAAACAAGCATCGTCATGGACCGCCCGCAATTTTTTCACCGGTGGGCAGATGCCATCAAAGGACTTGTTTTCTAAATTTGATACCCATTTACAAATCACACAGACTTGGGAAGTAGACGGGCGTCATTACGAAAAAACATCACGGGCTTGGCTCGAAAATCTGACGCGAAACAAAGACCAAGTGATTCGTCTTTTCGATTCAAGCGCATCGGGAAAAGGTAAAGAAATATTTGCGCAATGGCGTATTTTCTACCTGGCCATTGCCGAACTTTTTGGGTTTCGAAACGGTACAGAATGGCAGGTGTATCATTACCTATTGAAAAAGAGAGGCCCTGCTGACGCCTAAACCAAAAACAACCGATAGACCGGGTTATCCGTTTCATCGCGAAATGGATACCCAATGGTGTCCAGTCGGGCAATAAACTCAGCGTAATCGGACTCTTGTATTTGTATTCCCGCAAGGACGCGCCCAAAATCCGCACCGTGATTGCGATAATGGAACAGCGAAATATTTCTTTGATTGCCTATTTTATTTAAAAAATTCATCAGTGCGCCGGGACGTTCCGGAAATTCAAAATGAAATAGCCGCTCGTCAGTCACGGGTTTTCGTCCGCCAACCATGTGTCGAATATGGAGTTTTGCAATTTCGTTTTCGGAGAGGTCTTCAACCTTAAATCCTTGATCAACCAGTGCCTGAATGACTGCAGGTCGTTCGTGTTCGTGGGTTTCGATCCCCACAAACACCACGGCATGGGTAGGATCATTATAGCGATAGTTAAACTCGGTAATCCCCCGAGAGCCCAACGTTTTACAGAACGTTTTAAAGCTGCCGGATTGCTCTGGAATCGTTACCGCCAATAGGGCTTCCCGACCTTCTCCAATTTCGGCCCGTTCCGAGATATGTTGTAGTCGGTGAAAATTAATATTGGCGCCACTGACGATGGCCACCAAATGCTGATCCCGGGTTCCGTGGGTCTGAACATAGCGTTTTAGGCCGGCTAACGCCAATGCACCGGCGGGTTCGGCGATGGCCCGGGTGTCTTCAAAGATATCTTGAATGGCGGCACATACTTCATCGGTGGAGACAGTGATAACGTCGTCAACGCATGTTTGGGCGATGCGGAAGGGTTCTTCACCGACCTGTTTGACGGCGACGCCATCAACAAAGATCCCAACCTCGGGAAGGATGATTCGTTCGTTGGCTTTCATGGCTTCGTACAAACAAGCGGCGTCGATCGGCTCGACCCCAATAATCTTGATCTTAGGGTTAACGTATTTAACGTAGGCAGCGATCCCCGCGATGAGGCCGCCACCCCCCACCGGTACAAAGATGGCGTCGATATGGCGGGTTTGCCGCAATAATTCCATGCCTACCGTCCCCTGACCGGCGATGACATCGGGGTCATCATAGGGATGTACAAATGTATATCCTTTTTCGGTCGCCAATTGCACGGCAAATTCATACGCTTCATTGTAGGTATTCCCATGAAGAATCGTTTTAGCCCCATAGTTTTGGACCGATTTTACTTTAATGCCAGGCGTGGTTTTCGGCATGACAATCACGGCATGAATTCCCAATCGTTGGGCCGATAGTGCGACCCCTTGGGCATGATTTCCGGCCGAGGCCGCGATGACTCCCATGGCCAGTTGAGCGGGGGTCAGGCTCATCATTTTGTTATAGGCGCCCCGAATTTTAAACGAAAAAATAGGTTGCAAATCTTCACGCTTGAGATACACCGTATTGCCTAACTTTGTGGACAGTTGGCGGGCGGTATCCAGCGGTGTTTCTTTGGCCACGTCGTAGACATGGGATTGAAGAATGCGTCGAATATACGATTTAGGCATCGCTTAGTTATAGCATTTTGATTGGTTTCACTCCACGTCGGGATCGCCACTTTACTTATCTCCCAGGGTCAAAATATACTAAATGACCTTGTCTTTTATTGTTTCGATAACCCCAAAGGATAAATTTTAATGAAAAAGTCAGCTTCAAAAATTCAGATCATTGGTGAAAATAAGAAGACAAAACAGGTGATCGTAATGATTCCTGTCAATTTCCTTCCCGAACTAGAAGAGTTATTCAACGATGATGCAATTGATTACCAAATTGCACAAAAAAGAAAGAATGATCCCAATAGAGAATTGGTATCCTTAGGTCAGGTTAAAAACGAACTTGGATTGTAAGCTCCAGTTCGACAAAAAGCGATTAAAGACCTCCAAACTCTTGGGAAAGATGTCGCGAAACGGATTCTGTCGAAAATTGAATTTGATTTGGTAAATAAACCGGGTGCCGATAAACGACTAAAAGGAGATAAATCCGAATTTTATTCATATCGGATTGGATCATGTCGAGTCATTTACGAATTTTCTGACAATGTGATTGTGGTGTACAAAATTTCCCATCGAAAAAACGCCTACGATTAAGGGCCCTCTTAATTGTTGGGTGTCGGTAGCGCCAATGTTTGTCCGTGGAGTTTCAGCCATTGAACGGCCGCGTGATAATCCGGGTATATGGATTTTACCAATTTCCAAAATGACCGCGAATGATCCATATGCACCAAATGGCATAATTCGTGAACGACCACGTAGTCAATCACCGATAACGGGGCCATAATCAACGTCCATCGAATTGAAATGGTGCCGGTTGTTGTGCAACTTCCCCATCGGGTTTTGGCACTACTGAGCCTTAGTTTGGTATGTTGATGGCCGATTCGGGGTTCGTAGAGGGAGAGTCTGTCCAAAAAAATATCGGCGGCCCGGGCTTTGTACCAGCGATCAAGTTTTCGATGGATTGCCTCGGCTGAGCCGTCGGGAATAAGGATCGTGGATTCTTTCATCCGTAACGTGGACTCGGTTCCGGCGATTAATTCGTAGGGGCGGCCCAAATAATGAATTATATCTCCCGGCGCATAGTTTAGGACTGGTGTCTGCGCTATTTTAACCGTGTTGGCGGCAATTCGTTTTTGGACCCAGACTTCGCTTCGTTTAACAAATGCGATGACGGATGAGGTGGAGGCAAAGTAGGGGGCCAATACCACAATTCGATTGTCCGACTTCACGCTGAGCGCAACGGTACGCCGTGTGGACCGACGAATTAATGTGAATCTCAGCGATTCAAGCTGAATTTCAGCTTTTTTTTCCAAGTTCGTTGCGAAATTGGGTGATCGTCGCGAGATAATCCGGGTGGCTGAATAGCGCGGACCCTGCAACAAACGTATCCGCTCCGGCATCCGCAATTTCACGAATGTTGCTCGGCTTGACTCCACCGTCAATTTCGAGGCGGATATTGCGGCCAGAATCATCAATTATTTTTCGAATTTGTCGGAGTTTGGTCAACGCAGACGGAATAAAGGACTGTCCGCCAAATCCGGGATTCACCGACATCACCAGAATCATGTCGATCTTATCCAGTACATAATCGAGAACCGAAATTGGAGTCGCAGGATTAAACACCAACCCCGCCTTACATCCACAATCTTTGATCAGTTGAAGCGAACGGTCGACGTGCTCACTAGCTTCGGGGTGAAAGGTAATATAGTTGGCCCCAGCGGCCGCGAATTCGGGAATAATACGATCCACCGGTTTGATCATTAAATGTACATCCAACGGTGCGGTAATCCCATGATTTCGAAGGGCCTTACACACCACAGGACCAAAGGTTAAGTTGGGAACGTAGTGATTATCCATGACATCAACGTGGACAATGTCTGCGCCCGCCGCCAATACCGCTTTCACTTCTTCTCCCAAGCGGGCAAAATCAGCGGACAATATTGAGGGGGCAATCCAATTGGGGTGTTTCATTGTGGATTATCCCTTTCTGAGTTTTTTTAGGGGCGCAAGAGTCGGTGATTTTACTTGTTGGCCTAGTTTTTCTGCAATCCATACCTTGATCAGGGATTGCCGGGTGACACCGAGGCGTTGTGATTCTTGATCTAAAGATTTGATAACCCATAATGGGAAATCGATATTGACTCGCTTTTGATCTAACAAGGGTTTTCTGAGGGAGGCTAGTTCAAAATGATCTAAAATGTTTTCTCCGTCATCAAATTTTTTATCTAAATCTTCGGCTTTCATACAGCGCCTCCTCTTCTTTTCGAGCCCGCCTTACGGAAATAATACAAATGTGGTTGTTTCGATACGTTATAATTGCGGTCCAAATCTTGTCTTCTATCTCTCCGATAACAATAAATCGGGTCTCTGCTTCAAGTTTGGATTTTAATTCAATTAATTCTGGATCTTCCCATAGCTTTTGAGCCTCCTGAAAGTCGATCCCATGCTTCTTTTGATTGATTTTGTTTTTTTGAGAATCAAACTCGAACATATAAATAATATACCTTATCTATACCAAATTTAAACCTCTTTTTTATACGCACTCGCCAATCGCAGCTGTGCCACAGTCTCTTGAATATGGGCCGCTTCTTGATTGACGTGTCGTTCGATGGCGCTATGCCCCTCAGCTAACGAAAACTGGTGGGCGTAATAGGTTTCCTCAGGGTCAAACCCTCGAAAAAACTTGTGATCGCCCATTGCGCCTGCTTCGACCGTAACTAGCCCCCGCTGGATTGCGACTTCAATCAACTGATAATAACAACATTCAAAGTGCAAATTGGGGGACTCAATGGCACATCCCCAATACCGACCATACAGCTTATTTCCTTTAATAAAATTAAAAGTACCAGCGACAGGAATCTCATTTTGATAGGCAATGACAGTCAAAATACGATCTGGCATCAATTCGACCAGTCGACTAAAACACTCGGCATTTAAATGGGGATGCCCCTGCTTTTTATCATGAGTTGATATGTAAAATTGAAACAATGCTTGGATATCGCTTGGAGTTAATTCGTGCCCCGATTTAACCTGAATATCCAGGCCCAGGGCATTGACGATCCGACGGTCTTTTTTGATCTGCTTCCGACGACTACTCTTGAGGGTATCCAAAAAATCATCGAATGACCGGTAATTTTGATTTTGCCAATAATATTGAAAATGGGTTCTGGGGATAAATCCGCGCTCGACCAATGTCTGTTGTTCATCCTGAGTGACAAATGCGGCATGAATCGAATGCCAACCGTACCGATTCTGGGCGACCTTCATTTGTGCAATTAATTCAGCAATGAGGTGGGAATCCTCCACCAAAAATTTACGACCCGATGCGGGTGTATAGGGGCTCCCCAGGAATCCTTTAGGGTAGTAGGGCAACCCAGACCGAGCATACGCCCCTTGCCATTCCCAATCATACAAAAATTCACCGTAAGTATGATGTTTTTCAAATACCGGGAGCACGCCGATTAATTGGCCGTTGTCCCAGGCAGCAATGAATCGAAACACCCACCCTGAATCGCCCCCGATGCATCCCGATATTTCGAGTGTGGTCAGAAATTCGTGGTCCAAAAACGGATTGTTGGGATCGGTGAGCCGATTCCACTGGTCGATCGGAAAATCTGAGATCGTTCCGTGGGTTTTAAAGTGGAGGGTCTGACTATTCATTGGGCGGCATTGTAGTTTAAACTAAGCGGCCATGAAAACCATCGTCCAAGCCCCCGTTTCTCGGTCAAAATCGTTACGGCATCATTTGTCATCGATGTGTTGGGTGCGAGGTATTTCAGCGTTTTTCGAAAGTGAAGTCCCTTTTTCATTTTCCAACGGGGACTACATGGCGGATTGGATTCTGAATTTGGCCACGATGTTGGGCCTTAACTCCAAATCGTTACGAATCAAAGAATATGGTGCGGGATTGGGCGTGCTTGCGCAGCAAATTATTGCCCGTCTTGAAAAACATAAGGGATCCACAGGTTGGGCCTACATCATTTCGGAATATTCGGCACAGTCAATCGAACAGCTGAAGCAGTCTACTGGGCTAGGGTCCAAAAAATTGGTCGAATTTTGTATTGAGGACATTACTCAGGCCGAACAGGTGGCGCAATCCGCCGACCTGATTATTCTGAACTATTTGCTGGATAGTTTGCCGACGGATCAATTGGTATGGCGGAACGGACAATTTGAAGAAATTTTAATCGAAACAGCCGTTACGGGGCATCGGCCGATTATCGATAGCGTTCATTTTCCACCGAAATTTATTATGCCTCATCAGATTTTGGACTGGTTGATGTCGCTCTCGTTGGTTGAGGCCTCATTTATGGCACCGGCAATTTCGGCACGGTTACACGAAACCTATCACTTAGGTCCAGTGGTGTCAGTAACGCCGGCAGAATTGGCGATTATCCGTGAGTTTTTACACGATTCTGAAATTACTCAAATTGATTTTAATTTCCCGTTGGGATTGTTCCGGTTATTGGACCGGTTGTGGGACGAGTTATCCGAGGATGGGGCCGTATGGATTTTTGATATGGCGAATATTTCCCCTCATTTGATGGGCGAATACGCAGAGTTGACGGTGTCATTTAGGGGGGTTATTTGCTTCCCGCTATGGGTGGATTTGATTACTTGGTATTGGAACAAAAAGTCCGGAGTGTGCGTGGCTTCCTCTCGGCGAGATGGCCTTCCCGTGGGAATACTTTTGTCGAAGCGAGCGTTGGTGACATCGGATGCGTTATCAACCACTTTTTCTCCGGAAATTGTTGATTTTGGGGAAGAATTGGAAATTGGGATTAATCTCATAACGGATGAAACTCCGGAATGGGAGCAAAAATTAGCGGGCTTGGAAAAATCAGTACCGAAGGAATTGGTGTCGGATTACCACGTCTGTATTCACTTTGCACTCAAATGGGCACGGATCGGCCGGGCGGGCCAATCTTTGGATTGGCTGGCGCCTATTTTTAGGCGCTATCGCCAGTTGGCGATCCCGGCCCAAACCTTGGCAGCTCGGTGTTATAAATTGTTGGGAAATCATTCGGAAGCCAAACATTGTCTGCTTGAGGTGGTCACTGTGACGCCGGACTGTGCCTATGCGTACAAAGAATTGAGCTTGCTGGCCCTAAAAGACCAGGATTGGACCGAGTTTAAAAAGTTTGCGATTCAATCGGTTCAACATGGTACACAAGATTTGCCATGGAATTTATTGCTGTCGATTGCGCTTCTGGAAATTCAGGATGGCGAAGTAGAGTCGGCGGCGGCATTGCTTACCCATTTAAAGGCCCAGGCAGCGATATGGCCGGATGGGTTTGAAATCGGATTTCAAGGCCGGATTCAAAGTGCGCTTAAACTGATTGGATCAGGAAACGCCGTTAATCTTTAAAATTAGATTAAATTCGCTGCTGGTAACGGGTTGAATGGATAGCCGACTGCCTCTCCGTAGTACTTCCATCGTTTCAAGACCGGGAGTAGACCGAAGTTGGGTCAGTGACATAATCTCATCGAATTGACGTTCAAACGTCACTTCAACAGTGACCCAAACGGGGGTGTCCAGCGTGGCTCTAGGTTCAAAGTACTTATGTCCATCCACAAATTGGAATGGATCTGCAACGGCCGCTTTGGAGATGGTCATCAGTCCGGCAATTCCCGGTGGTTCCGCATTTGAATGGTAAAAAAAAGCCCGATCGCCGACGGCCATGGTGTTCATAAAGTTGCGTGCTTGATAATTGCGAACCCCTTCCCATCCTGAGGTTTGGTCCCGCTGGAGGTCGGAGATTGAATAGGAGGTCGGTTCACATTTCATAAGCCAATACTTCATTGAGGGCTCCCTAATCTGGATTAACAACGACGATATGGGTGGGGGTAGCCACTGTTTGCCGAAGGACAGCAACGCCATCTCGGTATTTTCCAATGGCGATCCAATCGGATGGACACTGTATTAACCGGATTTCACCGTCGACGTCAACCGGCAGAACCGTACTGAGTCCGAGTAATGTGGCGGTATCCCATCGGTTTGGAAGGGTCTGTAGCGGAACATTGTACTGTGTTTTGATATCGAGTCCTGATCTCGCAAGCCAGCGGGCTTGGATCCAGCGGTGGCGTTGGGTTTGGATTTTGCAGTAGGTTCGGACGCCCATCGCGGAGCCAATTCCCACGATGCCGACGAGTATGAGTAGTGGCAGTACCAGTACCACGACGAACCCTCGTTCGGTTACCATGAAACGCAGGTTCGATTGATGGACGCAGAGGCCATTCCAATATGGAACGCCACGCCGCCATCGATTGGGGTGACGGTCCATTGGGTCACGGGAAATACGGAGAGGGTCTGTTTCGACTGGCCAGAGGTTCTCCGTAATGTTGATGATACAGATTGGTAGACAATGGTGTGTGAGCCCGAGATGGTTAATTTGGACCCAAAGACGGATGGGGTTCCCCCAAATTGGATATCATCACAGAGTCTGTCGGCAATCCATTCGAGGTGGGTGGCCTGGCGGATCTCGGATCGAATGGCCGATAGCCGGTTGAACAGTGTTCCCCATAACGGGAAGGTGGCTCCAAAAAATACCATGATGAGTGCAATGGCGATGATGATCTCCAATAAACCGTTCCCTGCTTGCGAATTCATTTCAGAACCACCCGTTGGAGCCTCTGGTTTCCTGACAATTGAAGGGTGATGATTGTTACGTTTCCTGTCGGTGCGGAGAACTGAGTATCCAGGGTCTCCGACGCAACTGCCAGTGATTTTTCTAACTGCTGGGCATGAGCCATGGTTTGGGACAGTGTCGTGACGGTGATGGATAGGGAGCCGGCGGCCAGGGAAAGTAGCGTGAGTGCGACCAACGTATCCATCATCGCAAAGCCGTTGGCCTGAGTCATTGGGTGCTGATGTTGGGCCGACCCGCATTGATACCCAAACTGACTTTGTGAGAGTCCCCAATGGTGACGGTTCCGGCATATTTCGTGGTCCCTGCGGGTGTAAATCCTAACTTGCCGGTTCCATTGATGCTCAACTCTGCCTTCCAGGGGAGGGTACTCGCTAAAAAATTACTACTGGGTGTCGTTCCGATAGCGGTGATCCATGTATCAGATCGGGTGTTCCTTGCGGTGGCCTGAGCCAGGTAGAGGGTCATTTCTAGATGTTCGGCGGTGAGCCTGTTTTTAACCGACGTTAAATGTGATCCAGTGGACACTGCGGTTCCGATTACGATACCGATGATCCCAATGGTGATGATTAATTCGACGAGAGTGTAGCCGGGGGGCGAGGGGGAATCACTCACCCTCTCCACGATGACATCACTCACCCTCTCCCCCAAATTCCCCGTCCGGGAAATTTGAGGATCTCCCTCTCTACGCAAATGCGCATAGAGGGAGAAAAACAATACGCTGAAAGAAAAAAATAAAATTCATCCAATTAAATTACAATGTAATAAAAATTAAATCAAATGATTAAATAATACAATTACGGCATTGGGTGAAGAATTTCTGGATGTCTGGAAGTTGATAATCGGGGTAGGTCCACGGCAGTGAGTCCCACTTTCCGTTGCGATACAGTAACTCCAATTCACCGTAGATGCCGTCAGCGATTGGAATCCGATGGGCGTAGTTTTTGGTGCTGAACAACATCAATTGATGCGGAAATAGCAGCCCGGGATCAAGGTTGACTGTGCGCTTTTCGCCCAATTTATGACGATGCTCAATGGCCTGCGTCTGTTCTTTATAGATTCCAGTAGGGGACCTTATTTCAGGAAGCCGAATCCCAACCCATTGTTTAAAAAGGGGCCCACCCATTTCCTCTACGTAATAACTGGAATGAGAAAATTCAATAATCGGCGATTCAATCGCAACCGGGCCAAACTCAGAGACGAGGTCAGTTTCGACTTGGATTCGGGGCTGGGGGGAGGTGCACAAAATCCCAACAACAAGAATCCCGGGGGGGAATGCGTTAATTTCTCCCATCAGCCGGGAACGGGGAATTTGGGGGAGAGGGTGAGTTATTTCGCCAACCGTTTAATAATCTCGTCAAAAAATTCAGGTTTATGATATCCCGCCTCAATTTGAACAATCATCATGTCCTTGCTGATGATTACCGTAGTTGGAATGGCCGAAATCCGGGCGTATTTTGACTTCAATTCATCGGTAGCCATGATAATGGGATAGTTGAACTTGGCGCGGGCGGCAAACTTTTGGACGTCGGCGACGTTGTCATCCATTGAGAGTCCGATAATTTGGATTTTCCCAGCATATTTTTTTTGCAATTGGATTAATTCGGGGACTTCGGCCACACAGGGAGGACACCAGGTGGCCCAATAATTGATAAAAATGACCTTTCCTTTATACGATTCTAACGAAATCGTTTTTCCGTCGATTGATTTGGCTGAAAAAGGCGCGGCGGGCCGAATTTGGGGTTGTGCAGTCTTCGCTAATGGCAAACTGGCGATTGATTTAGGTTCGGCGGACAAAGATGTGATTCCTACTACAACAGCGGCGATGGCAAATGCTATTTTTTTCATGAAGGAGCTCCTAAAAGTGATGTGTAGACTGCGATGGCACGTTTGGCCATTTCGGAGGCTGAGAATTCTTTCCCCCGCTCGATGGCCTCCTGTTGTTTTTCTGCAAGAATTTTTGGGTGGGTCAGAAGTTCTACCAATCGATCAGAATAGTCGTCGATCGAATCGGCGGTCAGAAATCCGCCCTTGGTCAAAATATGTTTAACGCCCAATTCGTTGATACAAACGGCCGGTTTTCCTAAGGCCAACCCTTCGAGAAGGCTCAATCCTTGGGTTTCGGTTTTTGATGGAAACGCGATGACATCTGCGGCGGCATAGGCGGTAAATACCTTGGAATGGGGCAGGTAGCCGGTCATAATCACAGAATCGATAATCCCTAATTCAGTCGCCAAAGAGGTCAGCGATCCCCGTTCGGGTCCGTCGCCCACTAACAATAATTTGCAGTTTTTAACCCGGCTTTGAACCTGATAAAAGGCCTGAAGTAAAAAATGAACATTTTTTTCTTGGCCCAATCGTCCCACAAAAATCAGCACCCGGTCTGTCTCTGCAATATGGTATTTGGCGCGAAATTCTTTGGGATCGGAGTGTTGCCCGATTTGTTCCAAATCGATACCTGTGGGAAGCACCGTGAGTGGACTGGTCACTCCATATTCGATTAATTTTTCTTGGATTTGATCCGTGGGAACAAAGACATGATCGCAGCGGTTACAAAAGTTTTTTGAGAGTAGTAACAAATCAATCGTTTGCCGCAGTCGCTTTGGAATTAAGGGGAAATAATGAAGATATTCAGCCCAAAATGTGTGATACGTGTGGACTGTAGGGATCTTGTGTTTCCACGCCATATATTGACCCAGATGCCCCATAAAAAATGGGGTTTGAATATGGACGATGTCGAATTTTAACCGCCCAAACATCCGAAGTTTACGGGACAACGGCGAGATAATCCGATATTCCGGCTGGAACGGGAATGGCATTGACTTGAATCGCCATATTTTCCCGGACGACGTAGTTGTTTTGTCGACCTTGGGCCCCAGAATAACCACATGATGACCTAGCTTTTCAAACTCCCTGACGAAGGTTTGGGTACTAATGGCAACCCCATTGATTTGCGGTAGGTAGGTATCGGTAAATATTGCAATTTTCATTCGAGTTTTATCGGGTCAAGTCGAGATAGATACTTTCGTAATCACTGACCGCACTTTCAAGTGAATGGCGATGTACAATTCGTAAACTTTCGTCACCCATTCGTCTCGATTTCTCAGGATCGGCGAGTATTTCTGCGACATGGGTCGCTAACTCCGCCACGTCCATTGGTTCGAACAGATATCCGTTTTGGCCCGGTTTAACCAGTTCGGGCAGCGCGTATTTATTGGCGGCAACTACGGCTAACCCTGAGGCCATACTTTCTAATGTCGTAATGCTTTGTAGCTCGCAAATCGACGGCATAACGAATACGTCCCCACACCTAAATAATAGTTTGTATTCATGATCTTCTAAGAATCCAGGGAAGGTCACATGGGCTTCTATTCCCAATGTTTTGACGAGTTCCTTCAAGGGCTCTCGTTCTCGTCCGTTCCCGCCAATAATAAAATGGGCATCGACGGTTTCTAGGATGGCGGGAATGGCATTTACAAATACATCGACATGTTTTTCACCACTTAAGCGTCCCGCATACATGGCGGTCGGTTTATTCGGTAATCCCAGTCGTTCTTTGAGTGGGGTCGGGTCATTTTGAGGGTTGAATACCCGTAAATCAACGCCGTTCGACACCGGACGATGGCGGGCGACCAATCCGTTTTGGGTCATCAAATCTATGGCGGTTTGCGTCGGGGATGTCACGAACTGACATTGGTTGTGAAAGTCGCTGATGAACTTCCAATTCATTTTTACCAAAAAGTCGAGATTATTTAAAAAACGGAGCTTGGTCATAAACGTCGTAATATTTTCGGGAAGCCAATGATTGGTCGCAACCACTGGAATTTTATGGGTAAGACAATAGTTTAAAGTGGCTTTGCCAATGGGGAATGGATTATGAATATGGACCACATCAGGCTTGATTTTGTCTAAAATAGCCGTGATTTTTTTCTTGGGGCGCCAAGCCAGACGATGGTCATTTTTAACGAACGGAATGGCATGGGAGGCGAGTCGATGAATTGTTGTTCCGTGGTCTGATTCTGTCCAATCGTTCCATCCTTCGGATGGCGCAATGACATGGACTTCATGGCCGCGCTGGTGGAGGCTTAATGCAAGATTGTGTTCAGCGACGGCACCCCCGTCAATTAAGGGATAATAGGCTTCAGTCGCAATAAAGATTTTCATTGTGTTGACCTCACAGTTATAGTGTTGAAATTCCAAGTTCATGGCAGGCCCAGACAAACATTCCGGACGACCATGCGAACCATTCTTCGCTTTTATAAAATAGTCGACGAACGGGAGCACCGTTGGCGTAGACCTCAAAAACGCCATTATGTTCAATGATTTTATGGGAAATTTTAGTTAAATGTTCCAATGCTTCGGGATGAAGGCCACTTCGCCACTTGGCGACGACATCAGCACATCCCACCCATAACCATTCCATTCCATTATGGTAGTCGCCCATGTTAATCAATAAAAACGGCCAATAGATATGGCGTCGTCCGTATTTGGGATGCCGAGTCGTGGTCGAAAAGCCATGGGTCAATCGGCTTTCGGTCATAAAGGTCTGAATTTTCCGACTTTGTTCGTGGGAAGCGACCCCAAAAATAATCGCCAAAACGTTGCCTTCCGACGAAAACGATTCCTGACGGTGGCTCGCGGTAACCCAATCAATAAAGTAGGTTCCGTTCCAAAATGTGGTTTGAATACGGTCCTTAATATCCCGAGAAAGTTGGTTAAAATGAGATTCATCTTCACTGCTGACCCGTTTGCACAACGCCGCAAATGCCTGAACGGCTTGGCAATGTAATACGTTGGTGTAAAGTACCTTGCCTTCTTTTTTAAGACTATCGGCCCAGCCTGCAAAATAGCCTTCTTCCATGAGCAGATCATAATCAGAGTCTTGCGTAAAATTCCACATTACGGCGCGTTTAATTGAGTCGTAGTGCCGCTTTAAAAACTCAATATCGCCGGTTTGAGAGATATAGCGCTCGGCCAAAATGACAAATAATGAATTATTGTCGACCGCGACCGAGTGCCCTTTGTCGTCGATATAACGGGCTTTAGGCACCTTGGCATGGAACCCCATATATTTTAATAAAAAGTGCTTTTGGCCGACCCGGAGTGGAATTTGGCCATCCTCTTGAATAAATGCGATCAGGGTTTCGAGACCCCGTTGGACTGCCTGATTGTCACCCAGCCCCAATGCGCCCAGCCCTGCGAAACAAAAGTCCCGAGCCCAAAGGTCAGAAAAATGTTTTTTCCCAGCTAAAATTCCGAGCTCTGCATATCGGTCCCTGAGGGTAACGACGGCTTTGTCATACGCAGAAAAAACGTTGGGATGGATATGGCTGTGGTTAAGGTGGGGGGCGGTAGATATCGGAGGGGTAGTGTTCAATTCGGACATGAGGCCCACATTCTAAAGGAAAATTGGTGTAGTGAAAACTCGGAACCATCCAGTATTATAGTCTGCACATGGTATACGATCTCTTTATCAAGCTGCTTCGGAAGAACCTCTATTTGGTTTTTCACGAACGATATAAAAATGAAAACGCGAATATGTTCATCGAACGTTTTGGCGCAAAACACCCGTTATTGAAGCCGGAATTTATTATTGTTAACGATCAGATTCATGGCTTTAAGAAGCAAAACGATCGATTTTCGGGGCTCGAAAAATTTCCTATTTTTGTTGAACTTGAATATTCCGAAGACGAAGGTGAAAAACTAATCGAGGGTGTGGATATTCACGCCGAGGCCAATATCAAACTCAAAGACCGAATGAGTGATGTGGTGAAATTGGCGAAGCTTTTTGAAAAAACCGTCATGGTGGAGCGGACCCGGTTGTTGACTGATCCGTCAGAGGAGTCACTCGTTATTTATTCCAGAATTGGGGAGATGTATGCATCAACCTATGTCGAGGACGACTTGGACGAAGGCGTTATTGAAGAAGAAGAATTGACCGCCATGATCGAAAAATATTTGACTGGATTTGCAACGTTTTTACAGGCGCTGGACGATTTGATCGTTAAACGACGCAAAATTTCGATGATCGATGGGCTATATAACTTGTCCGATGGAAAATGAATCTCTAACCGCTAATCATGCAGAAGCGGCATTTGATGCCATTCTTGATGGGCGGGTTCCTGAGGATGAGGTGGTTGAATTTTTAGAGATACTTCGGAATCGCTCGGAGTCGGTGGACGAAATTGTGGGGGCGGCTCGGGCAATGCGACGTCGGATGCACACAGTGAACCTGGAGAAGTCGGCGATTGATGTCTGTGGGACCGGTGGCAGCGTTGGGGATCGATTTAACGTGTCTACTGCTGCGGCGTTTGCGTTGGCGGCGATGGGGGTTCCTGTGGCCAAGCATGGTAATCGAGGCAGTCGGATTCCGAATGGTAGTTTTGATTTTTTAGAGGCGCTGGCTATTCCAATTGAATTGGATGCGGCTGCGGTGACCGATGTATTTAGGAAAACGGACCTTTGTTTTTTGTTTGCTCGGCAATTTCATCCGGCGGTCGGTGCGGTCGCGGCTGCCCGTAAGCGAGTCGGTGGGCGGACGATTTTTAATCTGGTGGGGCCGCTATGTAACCCAGCACAGGTGTCGATGCAGGTGTTGGGAACGGTATCGGTGGATGTCGGTGAAAAATTGGCGAGAGCCGCCCAACAATTAGGAACTCAACGCACGATTGTGGTTGTGGGAGACGGGGGTAGGGATGAGTTAGTTCCTGACGGACCATCGACGATTTTTGAGGTGACTCCCGAACGGCTGATTACGTATTCCGTCGATCCCCGGGAATGGATTTCCACC
Source organism: uncultured bacterium (assembly GCA_903864835.1). Lineage (GTDB taxonomy): Bacteria > Margulisbacteria > Marinamargulisbacteria > SXXA01 > SXXA01 > CAIPHK01. The sequence continues at coordinate 63,938 of CAIPHK010000004.1, forward strand.
GAGTTTCCAGAATTGCCGGTGGGATCGGCCGACGAAAATGCGGCAGTGTTTCGCCAGTGGCTAGAGTCCCCACCATCGATGCCGCATCTGAGTCATTGGATTGCCTTAAATTGTGCGGTGGCGCTGTATCTTGTGGGGCAGGAGGATACCTTTAGGGATGGGTATGAGAGGGCCTTTGAGTTGATTCAAACACCGGTGGTTCGATTAAAGGTGTCCCAGTACCGCGAGGCGGCGTAGGCCTCACCGTCATTCCCGCGAAAGGGGTAATGACTTCGAATATCCATGGTCTAGGGTGGTCATAGCATTCCTAACGCAACCATTTGGTTGAGTTGGTCCAGACACCCGGTCCAGCCCGCGATGTTGTATTGCACCGCTTCACTGGATTTTAATCCGTCGTGGGTCAACTTGAGGAGTGTGCCGTTTTCGACGGGTTCTAAAAGGACCCTTACCATCGAGTGGTCGATGATCAAGGAACTCCAGGTGAAGGCAATGGCCCTGGGAAAATCCAGTTGTCGGTAGGTGCCTTTGAACGTATGAACGAGCCCGTCGGCATTGGTCATTTCGCAATGAAAAAGTCCGCCAGTTTTAAGGTCGTTGATCACAAAACTGGTCCATGATTGTTTGGGGAAAAACCAGCGGGAAAGGATCTCGGATTGGGTCCATGCAGCGTAAAGCTGTTCGGGGGTGGCGTTAAATTGTTGCTGAATGGTGACGGGAGCTAACACATCGCCCGCCGACCCGCGGTTATCGATTCCTGAATCAACCAACAATCCATAATCGTCAGTGCAGTCATGGCTTCGATTACTGGAACCACCCGTGGGCAAATACAGGGATCATGCCGACCGTGTACTTCGATGACTTCCGCCTCATTATCCACGGTGACAGTATTTTGCGCCTTACTAATCGAGGATGCGGGTTTAATCGCGACCCGAAAGAGGATGGGTTCCCCGCTGGAAATTCCACCCAAAATTCCACCGGCGTGGTTGGTGGCTGTAGTCACGGACTCACCATCCATGACAAATGCATCGTTGTTATGTGAGCCGCGATTCAACGTGGCGGCAAAGCCGTCGCCAAATTCGATACCCTTGGTGGTGCCGATCGACAACATGGCATGGGCCAATCTCGCGTCTAATTTGTCAAATACAGGATCGCCGAGTCCGATGGGGCACCCGGTAACGACGGTTTCGATGACCCCGCCGATCGAGTCGCCATCGTCGCGGACGGATTCGATGAGCTGGATCATCTCGACCGCTTTGATGGGATCTGGACATCGCACGATATTGCGTTCAATTTCGTCCAAATCAACGGTTTCGGCCCGAACGTTACCGACGGATAATGTATAAGATGTAATTTTAACGCCGACTACCGCCAAAAACTTTTTGGCAATGGCACCGGCTGCCACACGAGATGCGGTTTCCCGACCGGAGGATCGCCCGCCACCCCGATAGTCCCGAATGCCATATTTATGATGGAACGTATAATCTGCGTGGCCGGGGCGAAATACGTCTTTAATGTTGGAGTAATCTTTACTGCGTTGATCGGCATTGCGGATAAGAAGTGCAATCGGTGCGCCGGTGGTAAGGCCTTCAAATACACCCGACAAAATTTCGACTTGGTCGGCTTCTTGTCTCGGTGTAGTGACGCTGCTTTGTCCTGGGCGTCGACGGTCCAATTCGACTTGAATATCGGCCTCTGCCAAGGGAAGCATGGGGGGAACCCCATCGATGACGACGCCCACTCCAGGACCGTGGCTTTCACCGAAGGTGGTGAGATGAAGATGGGTGCCAAACGAACTTCCGGGCATGATGTTGTCTCCTAAGTCTTTTCTTTACCCCGAGCCATGACAATCTTGCCGGTCCGCACAAGTTCAATAATCCCGTAGGTCGCTAAGAATTCCATCATAGCATCCAGTTTTTCGGTGCTGCCAGTGGCTTGGATGATCACAGAATGGGCCGTGATGTCCACCGTGAGTGCCTTAAAATGCTGAACGACTTGCAATACTTCACTCGTATTTTCAGGAGTAATTTTGACTTTGATCAAGGCCAATTCTTTTTGGACGGCAGTTTGATCGCGATGCTCGGTGGCATGGACCACATCCACCAATTTGCTGGCTTGTTTGATAATTTGATCCAGGATGGCTGGGTTGCCCTGCGCCGTTATGGTCATCCGTGAAAAACGACCGTCGAGGGTAGGGGAGACCACCAGTGATTCAATATTAAATCCCCGACGTGAAAAAATTAGGGAAATCCGAAGGAGCACCCCCGGCTTATTGGCGACCAATAAGCTAATGGTATGGCTGGTATCCCGGGTAATGAGCGGTAGATTGGCAGTCATTTAGGTACTTCCTTTCGGTTTTTCCAATTTAATTTTGGGGGGGTCAATAATCATCTCATCGGCGGTTCCACCGGCGGGAATCATGGGGAATACATTATCTTCCTTGATTACTTCGGCGTGAATCAGGCAGGGGCCATCGGAGTAGGCCAACGCTTTTGCCAACACTTTTCGAACGTCGGCAGCCCGTTTAATGCGGAATCCCTTGACCCCATAGGCTTCGGCCAATTTAACAAAATCGGGATTGCCTTCGAGGTCGACGCCGGACAAGCGGTCATCATAAAAAAGTTGTTGCCACTGCCGAACCATCCCCAAATATTTGTTATCGATGACCACGATTTTGAGGGGTAATTTATGAATGGCCGCTGTGGACAATTCAAATGCCGTCATTTGAAATCCGCCGTCTCCGACGATCGCAATAACGGTTTCTTTCGGTTGGCCAAATTGGGCACCGATCGCTGCAGGAAATCCAAATCCCATGGTGCCTGCACCGCCGGAGCTGAGCCAGGTTCTGGGTTTATGGGTTTTGAAAAATTGTGCGGCCCACATTTGGTGTTGGCCAACGTCGGTGGTGACGATGGCGTCGCCCTTGGTTAGTTTATAAAGTTCGTCGATAACATGTTGGGCTTTGAGTCCGCCGGTTTTTTTGTAGGTGAGGGGAAACTTCCGTTTATATTGATCAACTTCTTTGATCCAGTCCTTGGTATTGAGTTTCTCAATCATGGGAAGGAGATCCTGAAGTACCAATTTGGCATCCCCCACCACGCTGGCATCGGGAACCACAATTTTATTGATTTCGGCAGGATCGATATCGATATGAAGTTTGATCGCGTCGGGGCAAAATCGTTCTATTTTACCGGGCGTAATCCGGTCATCCCATCGGGATCCAATCGAAAAAATAAGGTCGCAGCGGGCGAGGGCTTTGTTGGCGTAGGCCGTGCCGTGCATCCCCAACATCCCCAACGATAACGGATGGTTTTCCGGGAAGGTTCCTTTACCGATCAGTGTATTTACTACTGGGGCATTGAGGGTTTCCGCCAACTTTTTGACTTCGGCACTGGCTCCAGCGATTTCCGCTCCGTGGCCGACCAATAACAAGGGTCGTTTGGAATGCTTCAAAAATGAGGCCAATTTCTGGATATCTTTTTTATTTCCAGTGGTGGGAAATGAATACCCGGGAATATCCATTTCGATGTTCCCAGTGGATGCTGTTGACGGGCCGCCAGTGATGTCTTTGGGGAGATCAATAAGGACCGGGCCGGGGCGACCGGTATTACAGATATGGAAGGCTTCTTCGACAATGCGCGGAATATCGTTGGCGTCTTTAACGAGGTAGCTGTGTTTAACAATCGGGGCGGTAATTCCAAATACGTCCGCTTCTTGAAACGCGTCTTTGCCTAACGATGCAGTAATGGTTTGTCCGCATAGAACGATCATCGGAACTGAATCCATGTTGGCGGTAATGATGCCGGTAACGGTGTTGGTGGCTCCTGGTCCGCTGGTAACTAAGACTACCCCCGGTTTTCCGGTTGCCCGTGCATATCCATCGGCGATATGGGTGGCACCTTGTTCATGACGTACTAGGACCAGTTTGATTTTGGAGTCGACGAGCGCATCGAATATGGGGATGGCTGCCCCACCGGGATACCCGAAAATGATGTCGACGCCTTTTTGTTCGAGGCATCGGATCAGGGATTCGGCACCAGTTAGTGTTTTTTTAGTCATATTTTGACCTCTTTTTTATGTAATTGAGTGAATTTTAACATAAAGAAAGAGGTGATATATATCTAATATTTCTTGTTTGTTGTGTGTTTGTGTAATTTTTAGTTGCGTTGTGCGTTTGTGTGGTGAAACTTATGTGTATGTAGGAGTTTTTGTCGAATTTTTTACAATTTATTGAATTGTGATGTCCTATTTTATGAATACTTTGTCGACGTCTGCGTCTCGTATTTTAGAGAGGCTCGTCAATAGGTCCTTGGGGGACATGCTCTCATTAAATTTAATTAACTTCAGCTCTCCTAAGACTTTGAGGAACGTTATATCCACTTTATCCGGCTTGAATTCGGGTTCATTTAGCTTCGCTATTAAATCTCGAGTTGTGGTTTTGAAGAATTTTGTCGCGGCCTCAGCCTTTTCCGGCCGCTTCATGTGAATGTCTTTAATTGTATTGAATAGCTTGACGCCGGCTTTAATGCCCAGACTTAAGGCGACGACCCCAATTAATAGAATGGGTCCCGCGAGAGCGCCTACGCCCCCCAATACGGAGCCTCCGATAGTTCCGGCGATAAGGACTCCTGTTCCAAGGACCACGGTCGTGCTCTCAATTGCAATTGAGACTTTGTGAGCCTGAATATTGTGGGTGGTTTGGGTAATCGCAGATTCAATATGGGTCCCCATCTGGCTCAGCCGTTGTTGTTGGTCTTCGGATAATGCAGAGTCGCGGGTCGAGGTAATGACCATTGCAGAATTGAGTCCATTCAGCTGATTTGTAGCGGTATTGAGATCGACTATCGCGATTACTAAGTTAGCCGCGGAAATTCCGATACCGACTCCCGCGACACAAAGACCAGCAACGCCGTCGAGTGCCGACAATGAACTCGCAAAATCTTTAATATACCCCGCCCCCGCAAGTCCTACGTCTACCGCTTGCGCTATCGTGCCGGCCTTTCCGAATAGATCAGCGCCATCGAGTGCGGCCAAAGATCCGTGATTAGTTGCAATCGGTTTATCTAAAATTGATTCTCGGGTTTTATACCCCATTATCTTAGAAAGAGATTCGGAAACACTTAAGCCCTTATACCCGCCGACATACGTTTTTAGCGAATGGGCGGCCAGTGTAAGCCCCATTGGGGGTTCAACGGGCCGCACTTCGGTGGAGCGCATGGCGGATATCGCTGCCCTACGCGTTTTTGGTAAGGTAGTTCTGATAGGTTCGCGTTCGGAAGATTTTTTTGTGGGCTTACTCAACATGGGTGCGGAGTTAGTGCGTGTGAGTACCTGATTCTCAGGTTTGAGTAGGGTTTCTGATTGGCTTTTTGTCAGTGGAGGACGTCCATTTGCCTCAGTGGGCACCATAGTGGCCAACCCCTCACTGAAGGCGGCGAGCGGCCTCGCTGTGTGAAGAGTGGATGTTCCTGGAGCGCTTATTGCGGCGAGACCCGTGAGTTTGGGGGCCGCAGCCTCTGTAGTCGGCGCAGATCTTGGAGGAACCGACGGCGCAGATCCTATCTGTCTCGAACCCGATTGCCCCCCCATATACTTCCGATCCTCCCCCAAGGCGTCTGTAATCTAATGCAAGGCAATTCCCCCATTATGGAGGTTTTAAACTTACTCTTTTTACCCAGGATTTAGGGTATAATTCCCCCATCTTCTAATCAAAATGAGGTCATTCCACTATGAAACTCCCCGTCATAATCCATAAAGCCCCTAACGGAAAAATCCAGTCGATTGAGTATTCGCCGGGTGGATCTGAAGTTGCATTGACTGAATTGCATGCGATATCACCGGATCAATTGCCTTGGGAGGGTGTGACCGATTTTCAACGTCGGGTCTATAGGGAATTGATGACGGTGCCTGCGGGGACCACCGTGTCGTATCAAGAGTTGGCGGCTCGGGTGGGGAATCCAAACGGCGCTCGGGCGATCGGTCATGCGGTGGCCCGCAATCCGTTTCTTTTTGTGGTGCCTTGCCACCGGGTGATTAAAAGTGACGGCGGGTTGGGTGGGTTTGCTTGTGGGCTTGAGGTTAAAAAACGGTTACTGGCGTTTGAGGCGGGGCGGGGGGCGTTTTAAGGTAACGGTTCGTTTGCCGTTGCACTCACAAGGATTTTCACCCCCTCTCTGCATACAAAGTGGGTGGAGAGGGGGCAGGGGGTGAGGTTACTTAATGTAACGATCCATTTACTTCGTGGAGCCTAAGCCAGTGGAGGCCTTGCTCGATTTTTTGTCGCGTTTGGCGGCCTTTTTTTCTTTAGGAGATAGTGCTGCCACTTTCTTGATGTCCTTCTTCTTATCTTGTCCCTTTGCCATAAATGATTAACTCCTCATTGGATTTTTTTCAGAGAACGCAGGGAGTGTATCACGGGGGTGGAGGGAATTACGCCTTCAGTTGTCGAATGATATTCTCAATCTGCGCCACCTCCGCCTCAGTCGCAGGCACCAACGGCAACCGTGGCTGGCCGACGTTAAACCCGGATATGGTCAACGCCGCTTTCAACGGTGTGGGATTGGATGTGATAAATAGCACATCAAACACAGGTTTTAACTCCGTTTCAATTTGACGCGCTTTGTCTTTATCGCCGGCGACAAACGCCGCAATCATCTCGGCCATCTGTTTTCCAACGATGTGTGCCGCCACCGACACTACGCCGACAGCGCCACATTCCATAAAATCGAGGGTTAACCCGTCGTCCCCCGAATAAATAATAAACTCAGCGGGCGTTACGTCGCGTATTTTTTGGGCTTGGTCGACGCTGCCGGCAGATTCCTTGATCCCAATAATCGTCGGAATTTCGGCCAATCGGGCGATGGTTTCTGGTTCTAGATTTCGACCCGTTCGGCCGGGGATATTGTACAAAATAACCGGTAAATCAGTGGCCTCAGCAACCGCCTTAAAATGCTGATAGCAGCCTTCTTGCGAGGGGCGGTTGTAATAAGGTACCACTTGCAATACCCCGTCGACGCCCAGGTCGGCCGCTTCTCGGGTGGATTCGACGGCGGTGCGAGTGCAATTCGACCCCGTGCCAGCAATAATTTTCTTTGTAGGAAACGCATCTCGAATCGTTTTGAATAATTGGAACTCTTCATCGTGAGTCAGGGTAGGGGATTCGCCGGTGGTTCCTGCCAATACGATGGCGTCGGACCCTGTGTCATACAGGTGTTGGGCGAGGCGGATGGCCTCCGAATAATTGACGTCCCCGTTGTGATCAAATGGGGTCGCCATTGCAGTAATAATTCGGCCAAATTCAAGCGTCATGTAAAATTCCTCTTTCGGGCTGGAGTTCAAATAGACTATCAGTGGACGGAACATGGTGGGACGGGTCGTATTGGGTACTCAATTTATCGAGACGCCGTTCGATGGTCCGTGTTTTTCGGGTGGCGTCTTCGATGCTTTGCCCGGCTTCATGAAGTTTTTTCTGGGTTTTTTCTAATAATGCCCCAAATTTTCCAAATTCGCCTTGGATTACCGTCAGCAGTTGCCATACTTCCCCAGTGCGTTTTTCAATCGCCAAGGTCTTGAACCCCAGTTGCAAGCTGCTCATGATGGCGGCCAGGGTGGTTGGGCCAGCAATAATAACTCGGTATTGAGATTGAAGGAGATCTTGCAATCCCCCCAATCGGAGCGCCTCAGCAAACAACCCCTCGGTGGGCAAAAACATGATCGCAAAATCGGTACTAAAAGGAGGATGAATATATTTTTGGGCAATGGACTTGGCCTGAATTTTTAACGTGGCGTCTAGCTCTTTATGGGCCGCATCGATGGCGTCTTGATTTCCATCGTCGATAGCGGTGATTAGCCTATGGTAGGATTCTTGAGGAAATTTTGAATCAATGGGAAGCCAGACGTTGTCCCGGTCGGTTTTCCCGGGGAGTTTAATTGCATAGTCCACAAAATCGGTTCCATTGGGAATGATTTTGATGTTTTTGGCATATTGATCTGGGGTCATCACCTGTTCAAGCAATGCGCCAAGCTGGACTTCGCCCCAAGTTCCTCGGGTTTTGACGTTGGTGAGCACTCGCTTTAAGTCGCCGACCCCTTGCGCCAATTGTTGCATTTCGCCGAGCCCTTTGTGGACTTGTTCTAATCGATCCGACATCAGTTTGTAGGTCTCGCCCAACCGTTTTTCAAGAGTGGTCTGGAGTTTTTCGTCGACCGTTACCCGGATGTGCTCCAACTTGAGAGCCGTATCGCTCTGAATATCTGTGAGTTTTTTTTCAATAGTATTATTTAATGCCATGACCTGATTCGAAAATAATTCAATCAGATGCTGTTGGCGGGTCAAATGGGCCACAAGCGTCGTCGACGTTTGCGTCCCTTGCGATTGCGTCGCTGTGCGAATATCGTCGCGAAGCTGCTTTGAAATCACCAACACCAAGCCAAACCCCAGCGCTGTAATAATAAGGACGGTTACTATTACCATTTGTTGATACCGTTGGGTTGAAATATGGGGTGAACGATGGGAATTGAACCCACGACCACCAGAGCCACAATCTGGTGCTCTACCCCTGAGCTACGTCCACCATTTTCGATGTGTCGGCCGTCATAGTCTACTGGGCCATTCACGAAGGCGCAATAGGGGGGCGAAATAGGTTAGGGTCGGGTAATTCTGCGTGGTATCATTTCGAAAATATTATTCTCAATTTTTTGACCGGGAGACACCGTATGAACACTGTTACACAATCGATTGTGACCCATTTTGGGGCGTCGCTGGATGCGTTGTATCGCTATGGGCGCCAGGAGCTTCCTCGTTTCCGATCCGATGAGGTCCATTTATTAGCGGTTGTTTCGAACACCGAAATCTTATTGAACGATTACAAAGTCCCGTTCCTCAAGAAAATTCATTCGCTACAAGTGTTTACTTCGGCTGAATTGAACCGATCGTTGGATGTATTTCCTCTGGAATTTTTGGATATGAAATTGGACAGAGAATTAATCGTTGGAACCGATGTGTTAGCGTCCATTGAAGTGGCCATTCACAATGTGCGTCACCAGGCCGAATTTTCCTTGAGATCCACTCTCCTTCGAGCGAGACAAGCCGCCTTACTGACCCCCAAGGACCAACGAGGAGTGGTCGGGAACAGTGCGTCAGACGTTGTGCGGAGCTTGCGGGGACTCTTAAACATGCTTCATGGCAAGGCATTAAAAACGCCGGAGGAAGTGGTTCTTGCGACCGAAGAATGGACCTCAAAGGCATTGCCCATTTTAAGGAATCTTCTGGAGTCAGATCGGCCCGGTGCCATTGATTTTTCTGCCTACCGTAAAGAAATTGAGGTGTTGGTTGATCGGATTGATGCCCTATGATTTCTCGATTTAGGTTGAGAGTTTGGGTTGGGATTGCGGTCGCCTTAGTACTGGCGATTCCTGTTTTTTCCGCGACGGGCCTTCATGGATATGTCACCGACGAAATGGGGGCGTTGACTCCTGAATCGATGGCGCGGATGACTGCAATTTCTGAAGAATTAAAACAGAAAACGGGCGTTGAGCTTGCAACTTATCTTCCGAAGTCCATCGGGGATTCCTCTATTGAAGAATTTGCGGAAACCGCGTTTGCATCCGCTAAAATTGGAGAAAAAGGAAAAGACAATGGGGTCCTGTTGGTATTGGCACTCAACGAACGTAAAGTCCGAATTGAAGTGGGCTATGGATTAGAAGGCGCTCTCCCGGACGGCAAAGCGGGAGAATTAATTCGTGAATTGATCGTCCCTCGTATGAAGGCCAAAAAAGTAAGCGAAGCGGTAGAGGCCGGTCATTTTGGGATTGCGTATCATATCGCCGCTCAGGAAGGCGTTACCCTAACCGGTAAACCGAAGTTGTCCCAGGTGCGGGCTCCCGGAAAGTCACTTGGGTTTTGGATATTGGCGGTATTTTTATTGTTGATATTTGGTGGTGGGGGGCGGTGGCTGCCGTGGATGATCTTGGGGGCGGCACTTCCACGGGATCGGTTTGGCGGCGGTGGATTCGGCGGTGGCGGGGGCGGATTTGGTGGGTTTGGGGGCGGGTCGTCCGGCGGGGGTGGTGCAAGTGGAAGTTGGTAGATATACTTATTTTTCATCAGTCTTAGACTCAATTTGGAGGGTACTATAATTATGAATTCGAAGCGTGTTTTATGGGGTATTTTAGCTGTTGTAGCGGTTGTCTTTTTTTGGGGACTATCGATTAATAACCGATTGGTTACCCTTGATGAAGCGACCACTTCACAGTGGGCTCAGGTTGAGAATCAATTGCAACGTCGGTACGATTTGATACCGAATTTGGTTAACTCTGTGAAGGGTTATGCGGCCCATGAATCTAAAGTATTTAGTGCGATAGCAGAGGCCCGTTCCAAATTGGCAGGCGCAAAAACCCCCGATGCAAAAATTGCTGCATCAGGTCAGATGGAATCTGCATTATCCCGGTTGTTGATGGTGGTAGAAAACTACCCGAACTTGAAGGCAGACCAATCATTTAATCGATTGATGGATGAGTTGGCCGGATCTGAAAATCGGATTTCGGTTGAACGTAATCGATACAATGAGCATGTAAGAGAATACAATCTGAACATGCGCAAATTTCCTAATCGAATTATTGTGGGAATGTTGGGTTTTAAAGCCCGGTCCTATTTTGAAGTCGACGCAAAGGCAAAAGAAACCCCTAAAGTCGAATTCTAATGGAGTTGCTTCGCTTGGAATCTGTGGACTACACCATTTCAGGCGAAACGATCCTCGATAACGTGAGTCTGTCCATTGGGGGGAAAGATTTTTTATCGATAATTGGACCCAACGGTGGGGGGAAGTCGACCTTACTTCAGTTGATCGTTGGGCTTATATCACCGAGCCGAGGCACCATCTCCTTGATGGGAGAGGCGCCCAAAGTGGGACGGTCAAAAATTGGATACCTTCCCCAATATACCGAATTTGATCGTGCATTTCCGATTTCGGTCGAAGAAACGGTCGCATTGGCAACCCTCCAAAATCGGTGGCGTGGATTTTTATCGAAGGGCGACTTTGATCGCGCCCATCATTGGTTAGGTCAGGTAGGGGCGGTGCATTTGGCGAAACGAAACCTCCGCCACTTATCCGGGGGCGAGCGTCAGAGGGTGTTATTGGCGCGTGCGTTGATTAATGAGCCCCAGCTCCTCATATTGGATGAGCCAACCGCGGCAGTGGATACGGAAGGCGAGAAACAGTTTTATGATATTTTAGGAGAGTTGAATCATACGATGGCCATTATTATGGTAACCCATGATTTGACGGCCGTATCGGCGATTAGCCGGTCAGTGGCCTGTTTAAATAAACGATTGTATTACCATGGCGATGCCCATTTGGAGCATGCCGATATTGCCGAAGCGTATCAGTGTCCAGTAGATCTTATTGCGCATGGGCATCCCCATCGAATTTTCCCCCGGCATGATCACGCTTCTTAACGATCCGCTACTCACGTATCCTCTTGCGGCGGCGCTGCTGTCGGGTATTGCCTGTGGGGTGGTGGGAATATTTGTGGTAGTGAAGCGAATTTCTAATATCACAGGTAGTATTGCGCACTCTGCATTTGGCGGGATTGGTGTGGCGCAGTATCTGGGCATTCCGTCTATTGTGGGTGCGCTTGTGGCGGGGTGGGTCTCTGGAATTGCGATGGCGTTAGTTCGTCGGCATTTTAAACAAAACGAAGATATCCTTATTGGAATGATTTGGGTGATGGGGATGGCACTTGGGTTGTTGATGCTTCATTTTTCAACCGGGTACACCAGCGACTTATTTGGGCTTCTGTTTGGCAATATTTTACTGATCACAAAGGCTGACATTATTCGGCTGTTTATTTGGGATATTGCGATTGTGGGGGGCTTGATCGCCTTTTTTAGAATGCTCCAAGCGGTGGTGTTTGATGAGTTGTTTGCGACTGTGACAAATTTGCCAGTGGCGACGATTAACTACGTACTGATATCGGTGGTCGCAATCTCAACTATTTTGTTGATCAAAGCGGTCGGGATGATTTTGGTGATTGCGTTGATTACGTTACCTGCTGCCACTGCGATGAATTTATCTAACCGATTTGGGCTTGCGATTGTCATCTCAATCGGGGTGGGTATTGTGGCGAACTTGGCAGGAATTTTTGCCTCATTTGCCTTTGATCTACCGGTGGCACCGATTATTGTATTGGTGCTGATGGGTTTTTACGTGGGATCGATAGGGGTTAATCGGCTGAGGTCTTAGTACCTTGGCTCTTTTAATCCAAACTCACCCTCTCCCCCAAATTTCCCGTTCGGGGAATTTGAGGATCTCCCTCTCTACGCACAAGCGCATAGAGGGAGAAAAATAAAATATAAATGATCCAATTTGCCCCCTCTATCCGAATTTTCGGAGAGAGGCGGGCCCCTCAATAAAATACCGGGGTCCCCGTAAAAGTACACTGAACGTAGCGATGGTTTTTAATACGCCCAAAAAATAAAAAACCCCTCGGAAGAGGGGCTTTTTTTAATGGGTTACAAGTCGGACAATCTGTCTACTTGATTTTGTCCCAGTCTGTCTTGCTACAAAACTTGGTCAATTGACGATCTTTGTACTTTGCGCGAAATGCATAGCGAGTTTGCTCACTGCCGTCTTTTAATTTTCGTTCATACTTTGTTTTTGTGATATCTGTTTCTTCGATGTTAACTTTCTTTCGTTCTTTAACATCATAAAATTCGATTGCCATAACTATCCTCCAGCTTTAGTTGAGTCCGTTGTGTCGGACGAGTGAGTTAACCCGAGTTATAGAAAAATCGAGGAACCACGTTTTTACATCTATTACAATAATGATTTTGGTACGATTTAGCAAGGAGTAGATTTATTGCTTAAGTACGGCGATTTTTTGGCGCAACGTAATGGTTCCAGAGTCGTCGGAAAATGTCACGATTGCGATGTAAGTTCCGTTTGGAACAATATCTCCAGAATTATCCTTACCGTCCCATGACAGTTCATCATTATACCCAGCCAGTAAACTGGTTATCTGCTTAGAACGGATTTTGTGGTATCTCAGATCATAGATTCTCAATTCGCCGGACTGGGCCGGTCGGCTTAGTATAAAGGCGAGTTTGCAGCTTGTGGAGGAGCGGGGATCAAATGGATTGGGGTAGGCCAATAAATGAGATCGGGTGCCGACAGTCTGGGCACTGAGGGTGGAATCAGTCCGAAGCCCAATTGAGCGAGTGGATACGGCTGACAGGGTGTTTTTGATCGATGCGATAACATCCAGTGTGGCGTTGATTGGCAGTAGATAGACCGGCACAGCGTAGGCAACCGTCGGTAGATCAATCGCAAATGCGGACGGGCTGGAGATATAGGCAACGGTTACGGATTGGGTCGCCGTCTGAAAGGTAAGCTGGAGCGAATTGATCGACACTCCGATCGGATCGGCGAGGGAGAGTCTGACTTGAGAACCTTGTCCCATAAAGTCGTTTGGTACGGTGATAAATGTGATGACGGGCGAGGCTGCGCTGCCGATGGGGATATTTTGGGTTCCTGAATTGCCCAGTAAATCACTGGCAAAAATGGCCAATGTCCCCGAAATTGATGGGACGTACCCAAATTCAGTGAGAGTGATCTGTAGCATTGACCCATTTACAGACACCGACGTCGGATTGCTAGCAATTGTTTTGAGGACCGATGACCCCGTTGCCGTGTAAGAAACACGGATGCTGGATGTGGCAATACCAGAAATATCGTAGATATTCAGGGTGGCGATACCCGCTAACTGATCGTTGATGTAGCTATTGGGGGTAGTAAGCGTCGGGGCGGTGATGTCAGTCACTGCAATTTCAAAGTCAGGGAGTGACGTTTGGTTATTGTTAAGATCAATAGCGGATATCTTTAATTTGATTGCGTCGACGGTGATTCCCGGGGTTGAAATTTGGAGTGTATAGATTGAATTGCCAATGGCACTGATCGTCGGTGTTTCAGACCGAATCAATGTTGAATGGGCATAAAAATTAGCAGTCGCGTTGACAACGGGTGCGATCACAAAATTGTCGGTTGCGCCTAATTGAATGGTTAAGTGTGAATCGCTGTTACATCGTGTGGGAATATTTGCGGACGTGATCGATGGCGCGATGGTGTCCGAAGTGATGGCCGTCAATAAACGGTAGGTGTTAATCAATCCGTATCCATATTGGGGGTCCTTGCCCGGAGATCCTAAATCGTCCGAATAGGTCTGTAGAAGGGTTTTGACATTCGCAACAGTGAGCCGGGGTTGAAGGCTTTTGAGCAATCCAATCACGCCGGATACCACCGGTGTTGCCATGGAGGTTCCCGATGAAAAGGCGTAGGCGCTAGAACTTCCGGTCATCGTGGATGCAATCTTGGTTCCCGGTGCACTGACCCAAATGGCACTTCCAAAATTGCTATACGTGCTATCGAATACGTTGGCGCTGGTTGCCGATACGGCGATCACTTCAGGAAATGAGGCCGGGATGGACGGCGTAATATCCATGTTGTCCGATTCGTTCCCAGCCGCCGCGACAGTGACGACATTCGCACTGGTGGCGGTCTGGATGGCGGCGCGATACAGGTAGTCATCGCTACTGGCTGAGCCGCCTAAGCTCATATTGATAATGCTGGCGCCCATCTCGGTTGCGTATTCGACGCCTGCGACCAACGCGGCGGTCGTAAATAACCCTTGGTTGGAGATGTTGGCCTTGATGGTCATCAATTTGCAATTGGGACAGATGCCTGCAATCCCTTTTGAATTGTTCAGCTTGGCGGCAATAATTCCGGCGACGTGGGACCCGTGAAATATATCCCCATTGACCGACCCGCTCTGGGGTCCACCCGATGTCACCCCGGTATTGGCCCCGTTGATATCGTCGATGTATCCGTTGCTATCATTATCGATTCCGTCGACGGTCTCATTGGGGTTGACCCACAGGCTATCGATTAGATCTTCGTGGGTGATGTTCGTGCCAGTATCAATAACGGCGATTATTATATTTTGGGTTCCCGTCGTGATATCCCACGCCTCATCTGTATGGGTTAAATTAATAAAATTGTTTCCTGTTGACGATAGTGGATCGTTGGGGACGATGGTGCTGGTTTGATATATGTAATTGGGTTGGACATATTGAATGGTCTCTTTTGCAATACGTCCGCTGTTCCATGTTTTAGAAAAGACTTCAGGATCAATTCCCGACTTTAATTGAATCCGTCGGAGGTTAACCTCCCTAGTTCCGACTCTCTTTTTGACGTGAATGCCTTGAATCCGGGATAGGAGTCGAATTCCACCGGGAAACGCTTCTTGAATTTTCGACACTGCCGGATCATCTTCTATATTTCTGAAGAAGCCGGTGGGGCCGGCACTGATGCCCGGCTTGGACACCACCAGTACCTCGTTGGGCATATACTTTCCGACCCCAAGGATCGGAAGTGACATCGTAATGACTGCGAGAAGAGTACTGAACCCTTTACTCATCCCGTTGCCGCATAGTGGACCGAATTTCTAATATTTTTTTGACCATCGGAAAAATTTCGGATTCGTCGAGATCCCGCCAATAGACGATCCATTTGGGGAACTTCATGCACCCGTCACATTCCCGCAGATAGAAACTCGCCAGTGGATTAACGGGGGTGGAGCGCCATACCAATTTTGGATATTGTTCCACCACTTTTTGCCATAAACTCCGACCCAGGCCGGTGCCTTCAGACGTTTTGGCGACCGCTATTTTATCGAGATAGGGGATACCCCTAATTTTTTTGATAATGGCTACACCCTCATAATTTTTCTCAATGAGGACCATCTTGATTTTGTCTTCAAAAAAATCGTCGACTAATGTTTTTCCAAACGCATCTTCTAAAAGGCATTTCATTCGTTCTTTATCCAAGTCCGCCATTTTTGATGTGGCGGTAATGGAATATTTTTTTACAAAAGTGCCGCTTCCCTTAATTGTAAATATTTCTTTGAGAAGGTTGTCCGGCGACGTAAAAATGGCGGCACAATCGGGGGATTTTTTGAGTACCTGACGGACCTCTCGCACGATTGGCTTCATCTCGGTTTTAACATGACTCCATTCTTTGCGTTGGGATAGATTCAAAAACGGAAGAATGGCATCGTTTTGATCTAAAATGCCCCCGACTTCGGTAATCAGGATATATTTAATGGGATTTAATTCATGCACTAATAAGTGGCTTAATTCTTCGGCGTTAACAAAGACCCGTCGTCGATTGCGGCGACCAAAGGGACTAATGATTGGCAATCGATCCATCTCCAACACACCATTGATAGGCTCGTGATCGAGCGTCCAATTCGAGGGTCGAGGGGAAGTGACATCCACGATATTTTCTACAATTTCAGCATTACCGCCGTATCGTGTGAGGGCCTCGATTAACTGAGTAGCGGTGGGCAGAAACCGTTTTCCTGCAGCAGAATCGGAAATTGGGGATTGGATGGAGTCGGAATAGGAATCGTTTTTCATATCCAAGATGACGACGGGATAGATTCCCATATGTTGCATAAACGAGAGGCTTTCAGCGATGTCTTCCAACTGGGTTTCAATGATGTTGGTACTGACCCGAAGTACCGCAAACTGGTTGCGGGGTACCACGTTAAATCGTTGAATAAAGAGTTCGATTTCTTGGGATTTTCCGACTTTTTCGAAAAACTTGAGAAGGAGATTGCGCATTATTGCGGCAATGAATCCAGTGGATCAACCAATTGGTTGCTGCGGATGGCGTCCATCACTTTTTCTTCAAGCACTTTTTTGTATAGGGCAACTTTTTCAATAAGGGAAGCATCGCCGGTTGAAAGTATTTGGACGGCCAATAGTCCCGCGTTGAATGCGCCGTTAATGGCGACCGTGGCGACCGGGACGCCGGTGGGCATTTGTACGATGGATAATAATGAATCCCATCCATCGATTGAATTGCTCGATCGAATAGGGACGCCGACCACGGGCAACGGCGTGATGGCGGCGACCATGCCGGGAAGATGGGCAGCACCGCCAGCACCCGCAATGATGACTTTGAGTCCTCGGTCTACAGCCGTTTGAGCGTAGGTCACTAGCCGATCTGGGGTTCGGTGGGCGGAGACAATGGTGAGCTCCGCGTTGATATTAAATTCTTTTAGGGCATCTTGGGCTAATCTCATGATCTCAAGATCGGATTGACTACCCATGATGATTCCGACTACTGGATTCATTGTGTAACTACCTCAAGTGAACGCTGAATGTCGTCGGCAATCGAAAGTCCATCCGATACCGAAGGGTTCAGTATAGTGATGTGTCCCATTTTTCGAAAGGATTTTGTCATTTTTTTTCCGTATAAATGGACAAAGACGTTGGGATGGGCGAGCCATCGATCCAAATTGGTATATCTCACGGGGCCTGAAACGCCTTGTTTGCCCAAAAGATTGACCATTACCGCGGGGGATTCCGTGACGTTAGTTCCCAGTGGCAATCCCATTACGGCCCGAATATGCTGTTCAAATTGAGAATGGGCACAACTTTCGATGGTGTGATGGCCGCTGTTGTGAGGTCGAGGGGCGCATTCATTAATGAGGAGTTGCCCCGACTGGGATATCATAAATTCAACGGCTAAAATCCCGACAACGCCCAATGTTGACGCGAGATCCGATGCAATGGTGACGGCTTCCGAGGCAAGTTTAGGTTCGATTCGGGCGGGGCTAATTAATGTTTTGAGCAAGTGGGCGTCGGGGTCAGCAATTAATTCAACGGGCTGAAATGTGCGAATTTCACCATTGTGTCCGCGACATACGATGACCGACAATTCCATTGCGATATCGACCCAACTTTCGATGATACTGGGGTCGTCGAATGCGGAACCGATGTCGTCTGAAGACCGGAGTTTGTAGACCCCTTTTCCGTCATAGCCCATCCTGCACAATTTCTGGATTGCCGGTAAAAAATCGGTGTGGGAGTACAGCTCATCTCGGGACCCAATACGCCGAAAATCGGCGGTAGGGAACCCATGGGTTTTATAGAATTGTTTTTGGAGCCCCTTGTCTTGGATCAGCCGAATACACCGGCTACTTGGCGCAACGATTTTGCCCTCTGATTCCAGAATTTCTAACGCGTCGCAATTGATATGTTCGAATTCGGTGGTGACCCGGTCAAATCGTCTCCCAAATTGAACCACATCGTCGAAGTTTAACAGGGACCCATGGTGAAGATCGTGAGTGGCGATGCTGCAGGGGGCGTCGGGATCGGAATCCAAGACACTGCAACTCAGATTGAGGGTTCGTGCGGACTGAATCATCATCAGACCCAATTGGCCGCCGCCTAAAATGCCGAGGCGCTCGTTTAGTGGTGAAGTCATTATCTTTTAAAAATTATCACAGTAGGGACTATCGTGACAAAATTAATGAAGGTTCCAGGAACCTACGCAAGTCCGATGTGCCAGGTTGACGCAGCAGCCCGGATAATAAGTTGAACGTCAGGGACATTTTTGGGTATCCTACCACGCCTATGAAACCACTCAATCGTTACGTTAATGCCCTTGTTGTGATCGCGGCTCTTGGCTATTTTGTTGATATTTATGATCTTATTTTGTTCAGTATTGTCCGTGTGCCCAGCTTAAAATCGTTAGGACTTACCGGCTCGGAATTATTTGATAGTGGGATTTTTTTGCTCAATACCCAGATGGCCGGGATGTTGGTCGGTGGGTTGTTGTGGGGCATTTTAGGCGACAAGCGTGGACGGGTCTCGGTTTTATTTGGATCGATTTTGATGTACTCGCTTGCCAATATCGCCAACGGATTTGTTCAGTCAGTTGAAATGTATGCGTTGTTACGCTTTGTCGCCGGGGTTGGGTTGGCTGGGGAGCTAGGGGCGGGCATCACGTTGGTTGCGGAAACATTGCCCAAAGAGACCAGAGGGTGGGGCACCATGATTATTGGAGGGGTTGGGATCAGTGGTGCGATTCTCGCCGGGGTTATTGCAGAACATTTTGATTGGCGAACCTGTTATTTCATTGGGGGCGGATTGGGATTATTGCTACTGTTACTTCGGGCGGGTGCGTATGAATCGGGGATGTTTAAGGCCACAACAGAAAAATCCGTTGCTCGGGGACAGTTTTTTCAGTTGTTCGCATCCAAAGAACGATTTTTGAGGTACTTGTGTTGTATTTTGATTGGGATGCCGACCTGGTATGTCATTGGCATTTTGGTGACCTTTTCTCCAGAATTGGGGGCGGCCTTGGGTGTGCCGGGGACGATTGTGGCGGGGCGATCCGTCATGATGGCCTACGCGGGGTTGGTGGTTGGGGATATTATTAGCGGATTATTAAGTCAGTATTTGCGGTCCCGTAAGACGGTCATCGGTGCCTTTTTGGGTGCGACCGTCGTGGGCGTTGCGGGCTACTTCTTGTTTCCCTATCATTCAGTCGCTCAATTTTATTGGGCCTGTTTTGGTTTGGGTATTTCGGTCGGATACTGGGCGTTGTTTGTGACGGTCGCTGCGGAGCAATTTGGCACCAATTTAAGAGCGACTGTGGCGACGACGGCCCCTAATTTTATTCGGGCATCGTTGATTCCTCTGATTATCTTGTTTGGATATTTAAAGATTTGGATGGGTCCGATTCATTCGGCAATGGTTGTCGGGGCAATCAGTATCGGAATTGCCGCTGTTGCCCTGGCGCCGATGAAGGATACGTTTGATACGGATTTGGATTATATCGAGGGAGAATGAGTCACCGGTTCCCACCCGTTGCCTTGTGGCTTCACCTCACCCCGGCCGGAGGGCGGGGTGAGGTGGGGCACCTTTTTTATTTAGGGGTTATCCCTCACCGCTAAACATATCCAATCGACTCGTATCCACCTTACGCCCATAAAACATATAGATCACGCCCCCAATAGCCATCCACACCACTAACCGGATCCACGTATCTTTGGGGAGGGCTGCCATTTGACCGACGGCGGCCAAGATCCCCAAGATTGGGACCAGCGGAACCCACGGGGTTCGAAATGGACGGGGTAGGTCGGGGCGGGTTTTTCGTAGGACCAGAATCCCGGCGCACACGATTGCAAAGGCAAATAAGGTTCCAATCGAAACTAGCTCGCCCAACAATCCGATAGGGAAAAGGCCCGCGACTAGCATGGATGCGCCACCGGTGAGGACTGTCGTTAACGACGGCGTTTGAAATTTAGTGTGGACATTGGCCAATCCCTTGGGTAGAAATCCATCCGTGGCCATCGCAAAAAAGATGCGGGATTGACCCATCAACATGACTAAAATGACGGAGCTGAGGCCGCAAATGGCCCCAAGTTTGATTAGCGGGCGTAACCATACCAATGATGCGCCCATGGCATTGACCCCAACGGCAATCGGATCGGGGACGTTGAGTTGAGTGTAATTTACAACACCGGTTAAAACGTACGCGACCAAGATGTAGAGGATGGTCGAAATGGCCAATGATCCCAATATCCCAAACGGCAGATCTTTTTGGGGATTTTTACATTCCTGGGCAGCGGTAGAGACCGCGTCAAACCCAATGTACGCAAAAAAGATGACTGCGGCGGCCCGAAAGACACCACTGACACCAAATATTCCGGTGGTCCCCATATTGGGAGGAATAAATGGGGAAAAATTGGCGGTATCCACGTGGCTAAGTCCAAATCCAATAAATAGCAAGATGACAGACAATTTGACCACGACGATAATGGTGTTAAACCGAATAGACTCTTTAATTCCGAGGTACAGCAACACGGATACCAAAAAAATGATTCCCATCGCTGGCAAATTTAAGAATGCGCCAGTCAAATGCCATCCGCCGGTTGGGTCGTATGACAATGGTGCTTGGGCAAGGTGAGCAGGGACTATAATTCCAAAGTCTCTTAGAAAACTAACGACATACCCTGACCACCCAACCGCTACGGTCGAGGCCGCAAAAAGATACTCCAATATGAGATCCCACCCGATAATCCATGCGGCGGTCTTCCCTAATGTGGCTAACGCATACGTATATGCACTTCCGGCCCGCGGAATCATGGACGCAAATTCGGCGTAACACAGCCCCGCCAACAGACAAACGACCGCCGCAATCACAAACGACAAGATGATGGCTGGGCCGGCATACTGGGCGGCGGCGGTGCCTGTAAGTACAAAAATTCCCGCTCCGATAATAGCGCCGATTCCTAAATTGACCAGATTCCAACGACCCAAAACACGTTTTAACTGAGGACTAGTGCTTTCCATAGTAACTCCCTTTTTTAAGTAACTAAATTTTTTGCTGACGAAGCGCCGCTAATTCAAGCCCTGCCGCATAGGCCGCAACCTTGGCGACGACCGAACATACGGATCTCAGGGGGGGCTGCAGCGACAAGGAATGGGCAGACTTCCACACAAATGGAGTAAACTGCATTCCTTGAGAATTGAGATTGTCTCGGTTTGATTTTGAATTATTTTGGCGATAAAACCCACCGACAATTTGGGTCCCAACCTGATAGATACAGGGTTCGGATGTCATCCCATCGATACGCAAGGAGGATGGAATGCCTTCTTGGAGAATAAATCGATGAATGGGTTGGCTCCCTTTACCTTTATGAAGCTTATTTCGTCCTTTGCGATTGAGTTCGACGATTTCCATCGGGTCTTCGATCGGCATCACGCCCATGCCATAGGTTCCTGAGTCGGACTTAAGAAATATTAATGGTTTTTCGGAAATATTATGGGTGCGGTAGCGCTCGGCAATCGTTTTGAAAAGGGACGTGGCAGCGTCCGCCAATCGCGTCCGGTCATGGTCGAGAGTGACGTCCACATTGTCGACCACGGACTGTTCGCAGCGGAATAACCAGGGATCAAATTTAAATTCTTCGGCGGCGCGATCAAGTATGGTCCGCGTAAAATTAAAATGGTCGGATTTATGACGCTGATGCCAGCCCGCTTCGGGCGGGGGTTCAATTGGAATTTGAAGTAAGGTGAGTACGGTAGGAATTCCGGCGGTCAAATCGTTGTTGAGTACGGCGAGGTCAAATGACTCGCTGCCGTCCCGGATATGTTGAATAATTCGGTGTAAACAATTGAGGGTCACTTCGGTTCCTGTGGCAGATCGAATGACGAGACGGTCGGAATTGGCGCAATATTCCGGATCGTTGTCTAAAAAAGTCGCGATGGTGACTTCAAAGTGAGCCGACTCTAGTATCCGATTGAGGACCGCGATGTTTTCGAGGTACCACAGATTCCGTGTATGCTCCTCCGGAACCAGGAGAATGCGTCGACACCCTGGATGTGTTTTTTTGATGGTGATTGCAAATGCGGCGGCTGTGGCTTCTATATCTGCTGAATGAATATTATTGAACCCCGCAGAAAAGAGATTGGTGTCTACGGCGGCGGCCTTGTACTCGGATATTCTGACGTCGACCGACGAGTACAGTGGGGCAGGGGATGAGTTCCCGTAGGTCAAATCCAACCACTGGTCGATCTGCTCAATGGGGATGTCTAAATAGAGAGATGGTAGCATCGGCGGCTACTTTACTATAATGGGGGGATGGTAAGAAAGCTTCTCATTGGACTATTGCTAATTCTATCGATCCAACTGAACGCGTCGATCAAGGAAATTCAATACGATTATCAAGGCAATTTTAGGGCCAAGTTATGGGTGCCCGACGGTGCAAGTGCGTCTCGGAAGCTCCCGGTGATAGTGTATTCCTACGACGAATTTATAGACCGCGTGGGTGAAAATTTTGCGGCTCACAAAGGGTACGATTTAAATCGCCATGTATTGGAATTTGCGAGATGGAACGTGGTGGTCATTGTTCCAATGGAGCATTATCGGAAGCTTAGCGCGATCAACGGCGCGGTCGAGTACGCCCGAAAACTTCCGATGGTGGATGCCCGTCGGATTCATGTGGTGGGCGTTTCAGAAGGGGGCGTGATGGGGTTGGTTGCGGCCCAAGGCCATCGTATTCGATCGGTGAGTGTGATTACTCCGCTTGAAATTAACGACAAAGGGGCGTTTTCGTATGGCCACTTGGTTGGCCATCGTTCCCCCAAAAAAATCCCTGTCTTTGTATTATCCTCCGCAGAGGATAAACATTGGGAACTGGTCGATAATAAGCGGTTGGCATGGTTTTTTAGGGGCAATCCCAAATTTGAACGGCGGATCTATCCCCATCAACGAGAATGGTTTTGGAGCGAAAAAAACTCGTTTATGTGGGATATTCGTGACTTTATAAATCGAAATGGAGGTATCGACACCGATGCGAGCCCACACCCACAGTAATCCCTTAAGCTTTTTTCACCGTATGGAACCCATGGACCTGAATTCCATTTTTCCTCACTTTTCTGGGACGATCGATTTAGAGGTCGGAACCGGGATGGGGCTTTTTCTTCGTCAGTATGGGGCATCGTTTCCGGACCGTTTTATCATTGGCGTTGAGGTTCGCAAAAAAGTGGCGGATATCGTCGCGGAGCGGATTCAGGCGGATCAACTGACCAACGTTCACATGGTGTACGGGTCGGCGGAGCGACTGATTGAGGATGCGTTACCCGACGGAATTATTGACCGGGTATTTGTGTTTCATCCGGATCCTTGGTTTAAAACACGACATCACAATCGACGGGTGGTCCGACCCTCGTTTTTGAAAATTTTGGAACCCAAATTGACGCCAGGGGCACGGATCTATTTGTCGACGGATGTCACTGTTTTGTGGAATGCGATGGTGCCGACGCTCACCGAGGCGGGCTGGGTTCCAATCGATGACTCAGAGTTTTGGACGACCCATTACCAAACCCATTGGAAACAGTTTACTCAATCCGAATCGCGGAGTCAGCATTTTGGGACATTTCAGCGAAAATAATGTTTAAAATAGGGTCATAATGGGTACAACTATGCCTCGGGGGGGACCCATCTTCTTTTTCCACTTTTTTTCCACTTCAAGTTCCTTTTTTCTTCAATTCTAATTTCAAGCATGTACCTCGGCCCCCCCCCGACAATTTAATTGTTACCCCCAGAAAGTCCTTCACTGCGTTCAGTGTACTTTCCGAGGGACCCCCGTATTTTTAGCCCTCGCGGACTACCCTTCTGTAATAGTCTGGCCTTTCGGCCAGTTTTTTTGTTTTTGTGGGTTCCTGTTTTTCTCCCTCTATGCGGATTTGCGTAGAGGGTGAGTGGTTGCGGTTTTCTGTGGTACTTCCCGGGGGACCCCACTGTTTTATTGCAGACTTTTACGGTGCCGAAGGACTTCTAATTTATCGCTATATCTGCCGTCTAACGGACCCAGGATAAAATATCCGACGGCCCTTCTCTGTTGACGCAGTCAATGGAGAGGGGTGGCCGTAGGCCGGGGTGAGGTGGGGGACAACAAATTTAACCGATTAAGTCTATTTGGTATATTCGGGGTCTTCGTTTCTACCTTTAGTCGTTCAATCGTGTCCCGTATCAAATACCCAGGTTCAACCCAAATTCCTTTAGTTACCGTTGATGCGCCGTTGGGCTTGTCCGGTCGGAGGACGTTAATTGAAATCATGCTGTAGCTTAAAATGGTGATTGCTGCGGCCAAGGCGATCTTTTTTTGGGTACCCAGAATGTGGGCGAGCCAATATATGGCAAACGGAAAACAGGGGAGCAGGTACTCGTTTTCGAATGGATATTGGGCAAATAATCCGTGGAAAATAACGATCATTCCAATTCCTACCCATAAGGTGGCCCGGATCTGTGGGGTCTTGATTTCTGTGCGGGTCTTCCACGAAATAACGAGTAGACTTGCTAGAATGATGAGCTGGGGAAGTCCCCAGAAATAGATCGATTTGTACACAAATCTGCCAATATAAGAGGCCAGACTCCAATCGCCTTCCCACGTGGAATTGACGCCTAGAAATCCAAATCCCATGTCGAGGAATCGAATCAGATAAAATAGTCCGCCCAGGGCCCATCCCGCGGTCAAAATCACGAGTCTCTGGCGCCAACCGGCGAGCCGTTGGACCAACTCCACGGTGATGAGAACAGGGAATATGATAAAGGATGCCAATCGGATGCCAACGGCAAACCCCATCGCTGCGATCGAGATCTCCCATCGTTTCCGACGAAAGGCCCAAAATCCAAGAATTAGGCTGGATACTGCCCAGTTGTAGTCAATCAAACTTGCGGCATTGACCCATATGATCGGATGCAAGGCATAGACCGTCGCCCAGAGTCGGGGGCGGGGGATATGGTCTTCTTTTAGAATTTTATATAAAAATATCGCGCCCATTACCGTCATCAGGGCGGTGAATATGTTGACTAGGGTGATTCCCCCAATGCTCCCGATTCCGAGCGAAATGGTATCGTGGACCCAATATCCGGGGTTAAGACGCCATCCAAAATAGTGGCCGGTAGAGAGCCATTGGCGGACAGTACGAATCACCAATAAACTGTCAGAATCAGATCCTGGCCCCATAAAACAGAGGGGGAGATAGGCTAAGAAAAGCCCGATTGCCCAAATAACGGTGCGCTTATTTTCTGCGATACCGTGAACGACGCGACGCACCGGAATTGGCCCTTTCTGGATTACGGATCCCATCAATTTCATACTGGGCCAAATTGCGGTAGTGACCGGGTTCAAGGTGGCTCAATGGAATTTGTCCATATCTCACCCGGATAAGACGGATGACGGCAAGGCCCAATTTGGTGATCATTCGACGGATTTGGCGGTTTTTACCTTCGTTCATCCGAATGATAAATCGGTTGGATTCTAGAATTTCAATGGCACTTCGTTTGGTCTTTTTTCCAAAAATCGTGACGCCTTCTTCGATTCGTTCCGCCATTCCCCCAGTGAATTCCCCCGACACGGTCACGACATACTCTCGCTCGTGTTGGGCGGCCAACGCATGTTTGGCGAATACGCCGTCGTCAGTGAGTAAAATTAATCCTTCGGAATCTTTGTCCAATCGGCCAATGGTATGGAGCTTGGAGTATTCTTTAGGGAGCAAGTTTCGGATCTCTCGTTCCCCTTTGGCCGGTAGGTTGCTCACGATGCCGACGGGTTTGTGAAATGCAATATATTTATAGGAGGGGGTCGCTTTTTCAGGTGTTTCAATCGATAACTGGTCCCGGTCGGGATCAATCATGGTGCCCAATTCGGTGACGACTTTACCGTTAATTCGGATCCGGCCGGCAACCAGCCAGCGCTCCGCCTCGCGACGGGAACATAGGTCAAGTTCGGATAAGTATTTTTGAATTCGGATTGGAGATGCCATTATACTAGGCGTCTATATTACCTTCCGGAGCATTCCCATGGCAAAGCTAAAACTGGATCTTCACGATATCTTTAATAAAGGTGGGAAAATTGAGACGGAATTGAACCGGATAATTCAACAAGCTGTCGAAAAACGAATCGAATTGGTTGAAATTATCCCCGGGAAAGGATCCGGCCAACTTAAAAAGTCCGTACTGCGATTTTTGGCCCGGCCTGAAATTAAGTCGCTATATCACCGCGTCGAAAAAGATGATAAAAATTTTGGACGAATCTTTGTACATTTTAGGTTTTAATTAGATTGGTCGTTTTACACAATTCCCATTATCAAGGAGACATCAGATGAGCAGCAAAATTAACTCCATATTTACCGACAAAGCACCCAATCCCGTCGGCCCCTACAGTCAGGCGATTCGAGTTGAAAATTTTGTTTTTATTTCCGGTATGATTGCGCTTATTCCGGGTACTAATGACCTTGATGTATCGTCATTCGAAGCGGAAACCACCCGCGTTTTGGATAACCTTTCTGCAGCCATCATTGCGGCCGGGTCGTCGATGGAACACGTTGCGAAGGTGACGATTTATTTGAGAAATATGGACGATTTCCCACGGTTAAATGCGATCTATGCCACTTATTTTAAAGAACCGTATCCGGCTCGGGTGACCGTCGAGGTGTCCCGGTTGCCTAAAGATGTGTCCGTTGAAATCGAGGCGATTGCGGTTGTGGTGTAACTCACCGCTCCCAAACCTTCCCCTTTGTAAGCAGTAGCGTCCGGTCTTTCTGAGAATGGCCGGGCCTGCGGCCACCCCTCTCCATTGACTGCGTCAACAGAGAAGGGCTGTAGGTAATATTTTATTTGGTTTGAAGTTTGGTGCAGCGCTGTCTAAACTTCTTGTCATAATAGCAATGGGACTTGCCCGTTTAATGTGTCCAACGACTTCTATTTATCGAATTGGATGGCGAATTTCATAGTGCAAAAAATAATATCAAAACTATCGTTATCTCTGGCGTCTAACTGATCCAGGATAAAAATATCCGACAGCCCTTCTCTGTTGACGTAGTCAATGGAGAGGGGTGGCCGTAGGCCGGGGTGAGGTGGGGCAAGACGAGTCTTTTTTTAGCTCGTTTTCTTGCGCACTGGTTATGAGAACGGCCGGGGGGAGAGGGTGAGTTTTTCCAACGCACCATCCCATAACGCAAGGCGTGACCTCAACGCATCTTGGACCGCGGAGGTGGCCGATGCCCATTTTTCGGGATCGATCCCACATAATTGGGTCACCATCCGCATTGCCAGTGGCCCGTGTTCGTCTTGGTCGAGGTCGATATGGCGCTGGAGATAATATTGGAAACCGGCCAGTTCGGAGGGGAATTGGGTCCCCAGATTTCGGACGATTTCAGTAAACATGTCGGGAATTAGATTTTCTCGTCCAAACGCAAATACTGCCGCTTGGTCGTGGAGGGGATGGTCAGTCACGATGCGCCAGGTATCGAGTATAAAACCAGCGGCGGCCGGCGTGCTGATTTGCAACGGGGCAATCGCGTCGGGTAATGAGTGGCCCTCGTGGATATTTTGAACCAATTCCGTCATGGCGTGAGTGGGGGCACCGGCGAGGGTCATTGCGTTTAAGTACAATTCGAAATGGCTGATGGCGGTGCCGTTGGGGTCGATGTCGGATTCTTCCGCCAACACAATTTCATTGATCATGCGTCGGGAGGTGGGGTCGGATGACGGAATCCACGGAATATCGATACAGGTGAGTTGATGTTGAAGCGATTTTAATAGGGTCATAAAGTCCCAAACGGCGGCAACGTGATGGGCCATAAAACATTGCATGGCGGGGAGGCTGTGGAGTGACAGGAAGAGGGGATGTTGAATAATTTTTTCCCGAAGTGGGGAAATGTCAGCCTGGAGTTGGTCGAGTGGGGTGGTCATAGATGCTCCTCTATTTTGGTAGAGGACATTATACCTAAATCACGGCATTTTGAACCTAGTTGCTACCATCGAAATATATATTCCATCCACGTTCGTTTTCGATTACCATCGATCTGTAGCGCGAAGGAGCTGTGTGGATACAGCAATTGTTTTATTTGCTCGTAGGAGATCTCTGGGTTTGCGAGGGCTTCTTGGACTGCCTTTTCAAAATTTGTGGGTAACTTTTCGAGCTCCAAAATTGCGACTTTGTCATGTTTTGTAGGCTCGCCTGATAGCTTGGTATTTACCGGAATGGACTCCTTTTTTTGATTTAAGAGTAATTCGAATTGTGGTTTCCCCAATTCTTCGAGTCTGGCGGATGTTTCTTCGTAAGAACTTCCTTGAGGTATTGTTTGGTCGAGATTTTTAAGTACTCCGGTCATTTTACTTGCTCCAATGTAGCGTTCTAACGCCTCTGCTACTTTTTTATGAGCAGCGCCTAGCTCCTTACCGGTGTGCTGCTGGGTTGGGCGCATATCGCTCATTAAAATTACTTCTAAGTCTCGGTCCCCTATATTCCTTAAATTATCTACTTCCAATCTTGCGTCTTCTTCCAAATATGTGTTAGTTGCATCAACCCATTCCTGAAGGGTATTGGGGCCTTCGCCTACGGTGTTAATTGCGTCATAAATATACGGTAACTGAGCCCCCAGTCCGGGGTTATTCGTCGAGGCCACAGCAACACTTACCGCAACAAGGGTTCTGAACTGATCCATGTCCATTTGCGGGCCGTCCGTAGATCTCTCGTCGACCGGAGGTACATTTGATACTGGGCTTTGGACATCCACCGATCCATTTTTAATCATCAATGGCTGTCGTTGCGGTTGTCCAGGGTGAGCAACGTCAACGATTCGTATATTCATATTTACATTTTCAATTATGCGCGGTTCCGGTGGTCTGAGGTCGAAATTTGATACTGGGCTTTGGACATCCACCGATCCATTTTTAATCATCAATGGCTGTCGTTGCGGTTGTCCAGGGTGAGCAACGTCAACGATTCGTATATTCATATATTCCGTAGACTCAGAGTCGCCTTGTTTTACGATTGTATTTGGATTCTCCAACGGGAGGTGTTGGCTGGGCATTTCGGTACCGGAGTTGGCAGGTGGATTAGTTGATAGTACCGAAGTGGAATTTGAAGGGATCTGAGGTTGACTCACATCGGATTTCCCTCCGTACAATATCGCATGGATCGCGGTTTTTCCCTGGGGCGTAGTTCGTAACCCCAGATCTGCGGGTTGGTTGTCCTGCAATGCATCGAATACGGTCCAGCTTTCACTGTCTTTGACGGCGGCCGACGATACCTCGATTGGCGCAGACAGTTTTGTGTCGATGACCTGGTCGATGTGCCCCAATATCGATCTCGTGAGGGTGAGAAACATGACGTCGGATCCCTTGGAGTCTAAGGTGCAATACCGCTCAAGACATTTTCCAAAGTCTGCTGCGCATTTTAAGTGAGCCCTTTGTGCGTCTGTAAGTGTGCTAGGGCTTTCCATTGATGATGTTTTGTCGACCGAAGGTCCGGACGGAGTCGCTAGTTCTTCGGTTTGCTTTATAAGGGCCATGATGTCAGCTGCAATTGCTTGTCGTGGGGACACCCCATTTGCTGCCCAACCCGCAGGTAGTTCAAATGTCGGGCCTTTTTTTTCCATTAGTCGCGCGGTTGATCGGGCTACGATCGCGGTGGCTTTTAGTGCCCGAGCGGCGACCCCGTCTCTTACTTTTGCGGTTTCAACAATGGCAGATACAGATGAAAGTTCGTCAGGCGAGAGTACTTCGATAAGTACCCTTGGTTTGGGGGCCTCAACCTGGTGACTCTGAGTAGCTTGACTGAGGCCACGCAATATAACCGAAACCATTTCGCGTACATCGGAGCTCAGTATGAGTGGCGTGCCGAGGGAATATGCGTCCCCGATAGATACCTGTGCAGGAGCCCCATTTGGCGCCGAAAAGTGTAAAAATTGATTAGGAGATAGCTTTATTAAAAACGTTTTAAATTCCTTAGGGATACTGTGGTCATTTAGAAGGGTACTCACTTGAAAGGAATACAAATTGGGTGTAACGGAGCCAGGCCCTAATCCGGATCCGGTGCCTAGCATTGAACTTTCGATGGGCGGGACGCTCGACTTGGGAGCCTTGTGACTGGTCACGAGTTGGGTACTGGCGGCTCCCGACGAAATCGGAGGGGCTGCGACGTTGGTACGTTTTCCTCTCCGATCCTGTGGCGGAGTTGGAGGTAAGGTAATTGAATTTTTTAATTCCTGTTCAAAAGGTGTGAGGTGACTGGTCACGAGTTGGGTACTGGCGGCTCCCGGCGAAATCGGAGGGGCTGCGACGTAGGTACGGTCTCCTCTCCGAGGCTGTGGCGGAGGTGAGGGAATTTCCTCGGCAACCTTTTTCGTGGACGGAAATGAAGTAAAATCTATCTTTTTATAGGTGGCAGCTTTCAATTCTTCAACAAAATGTCCGATCACACTTCCAGTACGATTGAAAGCCTTCTCATCCGGAATTCGTTTTATACTGCTACTTTCTTGAGTGCGTTTGTCAGGTCCTGTAAGCATATCTCTTCCCCCTTGTTCTATGGTCTTCTTGTGTAAGGGTCATTTCCCGGTTCGGGGAGGAATTAAACTTTAAATTTGGGATCCAATTTGTCAACGAGTGGCAGTATTCGTTAGGTTCGGGCGAAAGATATTTCGCCCCTACGCAAATCCGTCAGAACTGCATCGATTATATTCCACGGGTTGGCCTCCGTTTCCTTCGGGTTTCAAGTGATATACTGGTTAAAATGATCCTAAAAAATTCACTAAGCCTTTTGGCCACGGGGTTAACGCTCGTGGGATTTTTTCCGTATATTCGCTCTATTTTGAAGGGCGATACCCGTCCCCATGTATTTTCTTGGGTGATTTGGGGAATCACCACCCTGTTGGCATTTGCCGGGCAATGGGCAGGGCATGGCGGAGTAGGCACATGGTCCACCGCCGTTTCCGGCGGGATCACCGTGGGAATTGCGATCTTGGCCTACTATCGCAAGGGGGACATTTCGATTCATCGGATCGATTGGATTTTTTTAATCGCAGCGGTGGCCGCTATCCCCGTCTGGATCGTCACCTCCGATCCATTTTGGGCGGTACTGCTACTCACAACCGTGGATGTCCTCGGCTTTTTCCCGACTATTCGGAAATCGATGGTCGACCCCTACAGCGAAAATTTGACCACGTACTGGATTCTACTGTTTCGTAACCTGGTGTCCATTGTGGCATTGGAACACTATTCTGCAACGACGGTGATGTTTCCCGCTGCGATGTCGGTGACGATTGTAATCATGATTCCGCTGCTTCTTTATTACAGGTACAGGTTCCAGGATACCACGGGATAAAAGGTGCCACCTTGGACCGCTCTCCGACCGGTGGTGTTGCTCCGGCACATATAAAAGACCGGACACTGGTGGTCCCCAACAGGCGCCGATGGTTTAACCCAAATAATATCAATTATTAATCGAATCCTAATAAACGGTTGATACTCTGGAGTTCAAGAAAAAGGGCAATTTCTACTCCGAGGTATTGGAATGTTAATGCAAGCTCAACGTCTGGTCCGACCCGTTCTGTTAAGCCCGTCAGCCAATCGAATTTCTACTGTTGGGGCCTCGTTGCGGTCCCCGTTTTTGGAGCCCATCGGGTCAATTTGTTCGGGCGGTCTCCAGTCCATTTTGGGAAAGTCTAAAATACCGTCGAAAGTCACACCGTCGGTGACCGGCCGATTTATTCACGGGACCTCGGCGAGATCGTTGGAGTCTATCGAAAAAAATGGAATTCGTGGCCAATTTTTCTTGACGACTGACCCCAACGTGGCTTGGAATTACGCAAAAAAACAAGCGGATTTTGATGACTCTGAAAAGGTCATTGTGGTCGTCGATGTGGATCCCAGTAAAATGATGAAAAATGAATTTGATCAATATTTTATTACGGGTGGGGCCGCGTCAATCAAAAAGACGATTAAATACTCAAAAAAAGACACCCCCGAATGCGCGGCAGACTTGTCTGATATTGCGGCACGGGACGCTGCTGGACTTCGGTGTCAACTTCAAGTGTTGGCGTTGATCTTGGTACCGAGTTTGTTTTTGATGATCTAAAGACCGTGCAGTGCTACCCGGGATGAAGAGCGCCCCGGGTAGCATGGAATAGTTATTCTTTTAACGCGAGTAACGTGTGTATTGCGCCCAATCGGGTGGGGGATGGCGAGATCTTGTGGGCATTTTTTGCATATTTAAGCGCGCGATCGAGAAACCCTGCTTTTGCTTCGGTGGAGTCAGTTTGTTCGGCCCGGGAATACTCAATTTGGGACAATTGCATCCAAATATTTGCGACGAGTTGGACATCGAAGGATTTCGGTAACTTCCCAATTGCATGAATCTCACTAAGTAGCGCTTTGAATATCGATTCAGCATCATCACATCGGTCCAATGGAACGAGGGTTGGGGTGGCGGCCGACCCACGAAAATCGTTTCGAGCGAGCCAGTAGAGTAGGGTGACTTCGTGGTGAAGGCGAACGTGCGGGGCGCCAAATTCATCGACTTGATCCGCTACGTCACACCATAACTGAAGTGCTTCCCGATAATAGCGGTGATCGCTCAGTAGGTTTACCATTGTAATGTTTTTTGCGATCCCCCGATTAGAAATAAACGTGAACTCGAAATGGGGGGCTTGCGGAGCGGCAGCCATCCGCTCCAAAGTCGCCATCAGCGGGGCGAAAATGGTGTCGTTGTCGGGATTTCCCCGATGAGCGATGACATAGGACCGAACAATGTCGTCCCTGTGTGCAGTGGGATCGTCGGCAACTAACAAATTACCCAGGTACAAAGCGGCGTCGGGATCGTACGGAGATAGTGTGAGTACGGTCCTAAAATCAGCGACGGCGAGGGCGGCGTCCCCCTTTTGCATGTACGCATACCCCCGGTTAAAAATTCCGTTTTTAAAGGTGGGGGCGATATCAATGGCTCGGGACAGATAGGTGATGGCATCTTGGTAATTTTTTCGATCCAATTCAACAAGTCCCGCTTGGCCCCATGCCACTGCCCAGTTGGGATCTCGTTCCAGAACGTCAGAAATGAGGGCGATGCTCTCGTCCAAATTTCCTTCCTTGTGCGCAATGACCCCTTTCAAATAGAGGCCGTTCATTTCCCCTGGCCATTTTTGGAGAAGGTCGTCGATTTGCCGAGTGGCCTCCGGTACGCGGTTTAATTCAGCAAGACAAAATGCTTGTCCCACCAATGCTTTGTGTTTTTGGGGATAACGGGAATATAACACTTGATAGCAATTTAGAGCATCGATTAGGCCGCCTTTTTCTTTGAGATCGAGGGCAAAATCATAGAGATGCGCGGCATCCATGGTATGGATGTTTTCTAGTTGATCGCTGAGTAATTTCTGGTGTTCGATCCGGTCGGTCTTCTGCCGAGCACGACCGTTGTCCCGACTGTCCCGGACCACTTCGATTAATTCTAGGTGAGTGAGTTCCTCCCAACGGAGATCCAAAAAACGAAGGCGCATTTGTCGAAGCGTTATGTTGGTTGGGTCGCTTGCTAGAGTCGCTGTAATCACCTCTCGGTACGCTCGCCATGCGGTGATGTCGGTATTGGCGAGGGGCCGGTCCATCATGACTAGGGTACTTTGATCTTGCGGTGAGTTGGCGAGTTGTTCGGCAATTGCTTTAAATTTTCCTCGATTTTTTGAGTAGTCGTCATGTGATTCCGTCAGACGCACTAACGCGACACAATGACTAAAATAAGTGTCTCGACGGGAGGCTAGGGTGTGGGTTCCACCCATCGCGTTTTGAAGGTCGAAAAGTGTCAGTTCAGTCAGGTGAACAAACCCTTGAATCAGATCAATGGTTTTAACCTGGAGTGACTGTGCCAACGCCCATTTTCGGAGTGTTCCGGAATGGTGTATTTCAGGCGTTCGAAACATGTTATCAAACAGTTCGATCGCGCCACCGACGATCCCGTTGGTCAACCAGGGTGGCAATAGATCAGGTGCTTTTTTACCGGCACGTTCAAATGCACTTTTGGCACTTTTCCCTTTGCCATCCCACTCTTTTATTGCGGCGGGGTTATCAGTGGTTGCCACTGCCACGTTCATGATTTTGTCCCAAATTGCGCGATTTCGCATGACTAACGATTGAGTGGTTCTTAAAATCTCGGTTCGTACTGAAAATGCGTCCGGCAACACGGGATTTTCCAATATGTCGGTCGTCGCTGCGTGAGTGTTTAGTCGGTGGAGGGTCGCTAAGTCTTTACATAACATTCAGTAGTTGAGGCATAAATCTTGCCAGGATGCTTTTAAAAGGTCAGATGTCGTGGGCTTGATTTTTCTGACCGACGGAATAAAGAGCGACCGGTCGGGCGTCGCTTTAAAAATTTCCGAAGTCGAGTCGGTAATCCACTCGCGCAAATTGGAATCAAATTGAAGTTCGCTGTCGGTGTCGGTGAGTCTAAATGTTTGGTAAACGGGAACGCCAACGTCCCCAATAAGAGTGAGGCCTGAAAGTGGTCGGGAGAGTAGGGCGGCAAGGCGGCGGTGCATAATGTTCATTCGAACGAGTATAGCGTCGAATGGCTCAGTATGAATATTGGTGGATTTTGTGATGGCGCCTTAATTGTCGAAGTCAACCGCAACGGTGCTCCATGTCAGGCGGAGGGCGTTTGTTATGGCTAAAATATCGATGGCTTGCTGTATCAGGGCGCCAGACACCGGAGATATATAACCGCAGGCGGCGAATCCCATCGCGATCACACTCAAGAGCATTCCACCAATTGTACTCTGTAAGATAATCCGCCTCATCGCTGCGCTGATATGGATCAGTTCGTCGACCTTTACCAACGAGCTTTCCATAATTACAGCGCCGGCGGCTTCGGCGGTAACGGCGCTTTCCTGCCCAAAGGCAATGCCGACGGTCGCAGTTGCGAGTGCAGGGGCGTCGTTGATTCCATCGCCCATAAATAGGGTTGGTGATTTAGCTGTTTCCTCGCGTACGATGGCCACCTTTTGTTCGGGAGTTTGAGACGATAACGTATTTTGGATGCCCAAAAAACGCGCCAAATACGCCACTTCGGATTCACGATCCCCGGACACGAGCATTACCTTGTCGAATCGGTGAGCGGGACCCAGGTGGCGAATAAATGAGGTGCCGTCCGATCGCGGAGAATCATGGAAGCGAAAGGTTCCGGCCTAGATATTGTCGACCAAAATAAGGCATTCCAGGCCCTCAGCCGTCGGTGGGAGTAACTCACTCATTTCTGGGTTGGACTGGAGTAGCTTCTTTCGATGGGTCACCCGAATCTCATGCGCCGCGACAACCCCCCGGAGCCCGAGTCCTGGCTTTTCCGAAACATCGGTGGCCTCGCTTAGACTCAACTTGGCGTTCTCGGCGGCTTGAATAATGGCACCCGCGAGCGGGTGTTTTGAATACCTTTCCAGACTGGCCGCCTGCTGTAAAATATCGTTTTTGGAAAAGGTCTCGCTTGGAATTATTTCTGTGAGTTTTGGTTTTCCGTAGGTCAAGGTGCCCGTTTTGTCGAAGATTGCAGTACGGCATGTGGGTATCCGTTCCAACACGGTGGGGTCTTTGATAATAATCCCCCGTTTGGCTGCGATCGAAATTGCGCTAATAATTGTAATCGGAATTGCAATGAGTAGGGGGCACGTCGTCGCCACCACAAGTACCGATAAAAAACGCATGGAATTGCCGGAGATGACCCATGCGCCGACGGCGACTATCAGTGCTAACGGTGCAAATATTGCGCCAATTTGGTCGCCCAGACGCCGAAGTGTGGGCCGTGCCTGTTCCGCGTCCTGCATTACGTCCATTATTTGAGCGTACCTTGAGTCCGTTGCACACTTCTCGGCGCGAATTAGGATCATCGCCTCGCCGTTATTTTCAGGAGTTGCCGTCGTAAATTCGGTCGGCCGTCGTGCGTTTGACGGGATGACGGGAACCGTCGTGGTAATGACCGGCAAAATCCAATCGATCACCCCCAAGGGATCCGGCATGGTGTTGGTGCCTGTTGCGATCGGGTTAAGTACCACTCCAATTCCAGATGATGTCGAGATCAAAGAAACTCTGATCCAAGCGTTAAACGAATTTGAAGGTATCGGGACCGTCGCAAAGTGGGATGAAGGCAGAATCCGCTCTGAATTAGGTATTCTGAGTATCTCGGACTTAACGATTGAATCCGACATATTGCCCTTATCAAAAAGTCCAGATGGGCCGCTGCGGTCAGACCAGGTTCGTGCCGGCTGGACGGTGGATGCGTTAGAGTTGATTCAACAGATATCGGACGATGAGCCCACCACATCCATGGGAGATGGGCGTAAAGTCGGGGACCGGCAGGTGATGTCATACGGGGTGTTTCGGTTACCTTTTGCCCAACTTACCCGACCTCCGATCGACGCTGCATCTGAGGCAATTTTGATTAACATGACCGTTACTTTAAGGTTGGATGGCACCACAGTTCCATTTTTAACCCCGGTATTGGACAGCGTACAATTTGATCGTTTGGCACGTTCGTCGTCGGTTCATCATGTCACGGTCCCATCGGGGGATGTATCCACCGGAGATGGATCTTTGGATGCTCAGATGGTTCATCACCGGTTGCGGTCGTGGGCGAACGACGCAGCGACTATTCATTCTCGGTCAAAATCTCCCGCAGACCGAGTCGTGATTGTCCATCATTATGCGGGAAAAGAGTCGAGGCATTTACCCGCTTGGATACCGTTGAGCTACTTGCGACATTCGTTTGACGACATTCATTTATCCCTTCAAATAGTGATTTCAACCGACGACTCAATTGAGCCGCATTCGGCCGATGTTTTACTTAATTTGTTGGGAGTGTCGTTAATTCATCCCCGATTGGTTGAACGGACGTTTCGAGACACACCATCGTTATTAGAGGTTATCCCCAATATGGTGGTGTCGCCCGAGGATCGGTTTGATCACTATCGAACGGGAATGACTAAGGCCCTCAAACGGATCATGGCAAAAAATGGGGATACCGATATGACGACCCATATTGGGTCCAAAACGGTGGAAGCCTATCTCCTTGATGAAAAAATGGCAGCGCAACTTGGCACACGATCGATCATGGGACAATCCCGTTTTGGGCTACAGTTCTTTGTCGAGATGGCCGAATCCAATCGCCAAAATGCTGGATCTCACCCCCCCACCTTGGAACAGGTTGGACTTTATCAGTTTGTGTTAGGTGGGGTTAAGTTTAGTTGGGATTCGACCAATTTGATTCCGTTATTGGACACCTTACAATCGGGAAAAACCCCTCAATTTAACCCGGTTAGTGAAGATATCGAAGATATTGGCTCTGATAAGGGCGGTTTAAGTTATTCAAAATTCAAGGCAACCTACGCCAATATCTGTGATTCCCAACGGATTACACTAGGTAGTCACTTGCGTCCGATCACCAAAGTGGCCGTTGTGGCCATTGTTGGAGACGGAATTGCTGCGATGAAGTCTGCATTGGAAGCGGCTGAAGTTGAGACGGTAAAATCGGTGATCATCATCGGCAAAATGCCGTTACCGGGCGGGAGATTACGATATGCAGTTGCGCCGGACCACGTCCACACCAAACAATTGGCCGATAGCCATCTCGATCAGATTCTCACTCACCCTAAGGTAAGGTTATATACTGGGATCAAGGCATCGGGGGACTTGGTTCAGGAATTGCATGACATGGGGTGCATGGTCGTGGTCGCCCCGGGTTCCGCGACCCGAAAATTGACCCCCGATGACTGGGGGCGCCATGTCGTGACGGGCAGTAAAATGGTTGCATGGTATAACTCCAAACCTAATAAACACGGTAAAGGGCATCGCGACTGTCCAGTGTCATTGGAACACTCAACGTTGATCATTAATGGCCAGGGAAATGCCGCATTAGATGTGGCCAGAATGTTGGCAAGATCCCCAAACAATGCCGAATTTAAGTCTCAAATTCGACCAGAAGTATTCGATACGCTATCCACCAAAAAAGTGACGACACTCTTGGTTTTGGGACGTCAGCCGCATTACAAAACCCGATTTTCGGCCACGGAGCTTGCCCAGTTAAGGGAATTATCTCAACAAGGACAATTCACAATTGAAAGTGAGTCATCGTTGGACAAAGATATTCATAAAATTAATGCGCAGCTCGTGGAGCTGGGCTGGCCGTTCGATGTCTCACTGACCCCAGACTATATTCGAAATGCTACCCGATTACAGGCCCTTTTGGCGGCCGTCGCGATTTCCATGGCGGCGGCTGCGGGGCTGGAACGATTCTCAGAGTGTGCCAATTTGGTGCAGACGGTTGCATTTTTTGATCACTATTCTCTCACTCAAATCAGCGATCGTGGGGACTCCATGCCAAGCGTCGGCTGCCCGGTAATCCGATTTAAATTTGGAACCGTGATTTCGGATATCGATCCCAGTGACGAATCGGTTAACGTCCATTTTTCGGGAGGTCGTCACGACTCCATCACCTGTGGAGGCATTGTTGCCTGCGTTGGATTTCTCCAAGGAAAAGAAGCCAACGGAATTCGGGTCGACGACAGTGGCGACGTGTTTGCAAACGGTGTTCGCCTCACCTCCGCAATGGCGGCAGGGCAAGCTGTGACCGGGCGTGGGACTGTTGGCGAAAGCACGGCAGGGCTCGAAATGGGGATTCAACGCCGGCTGAGTTCTCAAAAATGGATATCTCCAAATGGGGATCGATGGGTCAGCGACCGATACCCTCAGGCATTTACGACGGATGAGGTGAGAATGATTCAAGCCGCTGTGCGGAAGGGCGACGGTTACACGGTCTCGATGGAGGGTCTGACGCAGTGGCAAGCCGCCTATCGATTCGGCAAATCAGTGATGCCTACCGGTTCAATCAGTTATACGGCGGCGGCCTCGGATCCAAAAAAAATGGCGCCGCCGGTGTCCTATGACGTCGTGGTCGGAACACTGGGACCCAGTGGATTTTCAAAGATCCGAATGCATCGCGCCGAAGGTGTTGCCGCATCACGGTCCGTTAAAGACACGGTGAATGCGTTGCTGGGGGACGCAATTGGGGGATCATGTAACTCAGGCTCCTGCCAGGGGTGTACCATAGGGATTACGGATATCGAAGATCTGAGTCGATTTGGGTTAGCCTGTCTCCAAAAAAATAGTGACGTTACCCGGGTGTTTATACCGGAATCTCCTGTTTTGCCCCATATGGTTAGCAACGTATCGACTCACTTCAAAGCCCAAATCGATGATCGATCCAGCTGTGGGATCGGAGTGCATTCATTTTCAACGGCGTCCCCGGCGCACACTCAGGAAATATTGCGCCATCTCGCGCGAGATCGATCACGAGGCGCGGGGATTCAGGGCCAAGGCGATGGCGCTGGGGTGGTGCTGTCATTGGATCATGGGTATTTCAAAGCGCGAATATTCCATGAACAAAAAAAAGTGCTTCCTGACCGGTTTGGCGTCATCCAGATTTTTGCAGATGAATCAGATATTGACCGAATTGAAGAACGGATAAAAGACCGGGAATTAGAGATCCTCGCGACTCGAAAAGTACCTATGAATGCCTCCAATTTTCATTCTCCTGACCGCCGTCACGTGGATGTGTATCAGATTATCGTCCCCGTAACGGATTACACAAAAAATCAACTGAAAGAGATGTCAATTAACGCCGGATCCTGGTTACCCAATCGATACGATCTCTGTTCGGCATCGACCGAGTGGATTACCTATAAATTGGCCGGTTATTCTGATGAATTAACGGTATTTGAAGACCTAACCTCTGATCAGCACTATCACACTCAATTCGGACTATCCCACGCCCGATTTAGTACAACGACATTACCTCATCCTGGTCGTGCGCATCCTCATTTAGGATTAATTCATAACGGCGAAATACAGACCAAGGCTGCGATTATCAAATGGTTGGTGTCCAAAGCGATTGAACTTAAAACACGCAAGATACCGATGATGGTCGATGTCGCTGAATTACAAAGTGGGTCAGACTCTGCCGTTCTTCAAATTTATATTTCCGCTTTAGAATTGCTTTATCCGGAGTATACGTTACAAGAGCACCTTACGTTAATTTTTAGGTCCCACAACGGAAATCCAGCCATCGTGGCGCGGGGGAAATCTGATGGGCTCCCTTTGGTGAGCGGACCGTGCAACATGGCGATGATTGGCGACGAGGGAGAGATCGTATTTGTGCGGGCTGAAAATGGGTTTAGACCCGCGACGCTCGTTCAATCGGAGTCGGACCTATCGATTACATCCGCAAGATATTGCCCTACATTCGACGAAATTCAACAGGTTCAGGAAGGGGCAATCATTTCAGTTGTGAATGGAAAAGTTATCTTGGACCAGGATACCACGGGATAAAAGGTGCCACCTTGGACCGCGTTCTCGACCGGTGTTGTTGCTCCGGCACATATTTCACTTGTTTTGTTCCCCAAAAATAGGGGGAAAAGGGTGTGGCGATCTTATTTATGGGATCGCGGTCCCTTATCAGGGATAGTTTTGTCCGTTAAATATATAAATCTCTAGGGGGAAGTCGGATGGTTCATTTTAAACAGTTGTTTCTGCGCCTGTTCTAGAACCTATACCTGATCCATTCCGTTTTGCGTCAGCCCCGCCGGAAATTACCCCTCCAGCGGTTGAAGATGTTGCGGTGCGGGCGATTCTGATCGGGCCCCCGGTATCGATGGTATACCCAGAATCAGTGAGTTTGGCGGATTCTACAGCGCGCAGCTTCCGGACTCAGATGTTTGACCCTTCAAGCTTGCCACCCGCTCCAACGGGGCCTGTCAATGTTCGAAAAGAAGAGAGGAAAAGACTTGTCCCAGAATCTTAATGGCGAGGATTGCCTCAACGAACATCATTTTTTGGAGCCCATCGAGTCAATATCTCGCATTTTAGTAGCGTAGGAGATTATTGGTGCGGATGAACTGTCGTTAAAATAGCCTTAGTCCTAAACGACTATTTAGGTAATACTCCCCGATTAGAGTCTGTCGTAAAAAATAAAAGGGAGTGACACTATTCGTCATTGGAAGTCGTTATGTTTGTCGGTTGTC
This sequence comes from uncultured bacterium, assembly GCA_903864835.1. Classification (GTDB taxonomy): domain Bacteria; phylum Margulisbacteria; class Marinamargulisbacteria; order SXXA01; family SXXA01; genus CAIPHK01. Next base: position 105,186 of record CAIPHK010000004.1, read on the forward strand.
TTGTTGGGCGCTTTGTCTATGCCCGCGCTTGCGATTCCCAGGTCTACTCTTATCGGTATCCAGATGGGTTTTGTGAATGGAGTGTATTTGTCGGTTCCTGAGGAAGGTCAAAATTTTTGGTCTGGGGCCATCGGGTTCCAAGACAACGATATTGCAGTGGCGGGTCAATATGGAAAAGTATATTCCTTCCCGAATTCGGCCAGTCTGTACTGGTATTATGGATTATCGGGATTTGCTAGACTTGATCCCAATACACCGGTTGTTGGCGGCGGTATTCCGTTTGGGATTTTGATTCCTCTCCATGAGGGGCCTCAAATTTTCTTGGAGGTGACGCCGTATATCTCGGTCTCGGATAATAAAATGCAGACTGGATTTGCACCGTCGGTTAAGGTTGGGGTTCCGTTTTAGGTTCCAGGAAACTACGGTTGAAAACCGTTTCAAACCGGTCGGACGGATATTAAAATTACCGTTTCTGTAGCCCGCACACGTTAGAAATGGTGTGTCGCCGTTTTGCGATGGCGGTATATCCAATCCCAAATACCCAGAAAAATAGCGGGATTTTGAGGAGCCAATAAATGGGGGTCATCCACCATATCTGACGAGAGACCTCCTTAAAAAAATGGGCTCCTTTGAGAACCCGGCCGTCTTTGGCGATCAGATGGATTGACGTCATCAATTCAATTTCATCGATTTGAACCGCATCCAGTAGTCCAGGATCTTGTATCGGACGAACTTTGAATCCATACCGTTCAAAAAATGCCTTTTTCTTCCCCACGAATGTAGTGCACATTCCGCAAGATCCATCAAAAATAATAAGACCTGCAGGACCCGTTTCTAGTGGTTTCACTTGGACTCCCTCCGATTTTTTTTAGCGTGTTAATGAGTATGATTTCGCCATTGGTCACATAAGTTTTGCGCGGCCTGCGTCCATTTGGGGTAGGAAAATTCGAATCCACTTTCGATCAAGCGAGTGGGGTGGACCTTTCGACTTTTGAGAATCAATTCTGATTCGGTTTGGATCAGAACTGCACCGATCTTTAATAGCCATTCTGGCGTCGGTATTCCCCATTTAAATCCCCACGCATCGCGGAGTTCCTTCATAAAGTCAGAATTGGTTACGGGAAACGGGGTCCCGAAAATAAATGCCCCGGATAGATCGCTCCGGTGAATCAAATGCTCGATCGCTCGGATCACGTCCAATTCATGAATCCAGGAAACAAATTGATCTCCGGCGCCGACACGGCCTCCCAATCCCAATTGAACGAGTTTGAGAAGGTACGTAAATACACTTCCGGGATCGGGATTAAAAACCAAACTTGTTCGCATGACGACTTTGCGGGTGTGGGGGAGGGCGACTAATGCGAATTCACCTTCCCATGCCCGAGCAACGTCAATGCTGAATCGCCATTTCGAGGGCGCATTGGGCTCTTCTCCACCCAACACACCGGTATATTCATCATTGGGTGTATTAAATTGGTGGTCGTATAAGGTCGCGGTGGACGCCTGGAGCCACACGGATGGGGATGCCCCTCGTTCAAGGATTGCCCGCTCTAACACCCGAATCGAACGGACTCGAGAGCTCCAAATGTCGCATTTGTTTTTGGGGGTATATCGGCAGTTGACGGAACGTCCGGTTAAATTGATTATCACGTCCGCGCCATCCAGCTCCTGAATCCACGGTCCCATTGTTTGGCCGTCCCATCGCACCGTTTTCCAATCGGTTTGGGCGGGGTGGCGAGTGAGCACCACAACCTCGTGATTATTATCATGAAAATGTCTTGCTAACAGGTCTCCCATTTGACCACTTCCACCGGGTATTACAATTTTCATACAGAGAGCCTACCTTCTAATTTTTGCTTGAGGATATGGTTGCGTGATTCCAAAAATCGGGTCAAATACGGTGTTAAAACAATGGATGAAACCCATCGCCCTAAAAATCCAAATGGGGATTCAAACTCAAACTGGTCTACCATCATGGTTGCGCCATCGTCGTGAAAAAAATGGTGGGTATGGGCCATTTTTGAAAACGCGCCCTGGGTCATGACGTCTCGAAAGTAGACGGGACGACGCATTTTGGAGATCACGACGGTGAGGCGTTGAACAATGCCAAAATGACGGGCCTGCCAGGTGACGGATTCGTTTTCTTCGATAAGTCCAGAGGTGCGGCCCGCAATGGCTTTTTCTTGAGTAGCGCCGGTACTTATTTGATGAAAGTCGATATCTCGACATAAGTCGAAGACCTGTTCGATCGGGGCATGGATCTTCGTAAGGAGCACGATTTTAGCCATTATTTTTATTCCTTATCAGACTAAGAATGGGTTTAAAAAATCGATTTTGTTCGAACTTTAAAACGGTTTCTAACAACTGGTCACATTTTTTTCCGAGGCTATGTATATCGACGAGGACCTTTTTAAACGCGATTTCTTCGGGGCCAAATGGAGTCTCATTATCGATTTCCTTCAAAAGATGTTCGAGGGTTTTCATCATTGGATGAAGTTCTCTTTTTGTTCGTTCTCTTGCAATTTTTTGAGCTACTTCCCAAATGTCTTTTTCAGCGTAAAAATATTCTTTTCGCTCACCGGGGCGGCTCTCTCGGTAAATCAGGCCCCAAATCATCAGGTCTCTTAAATTCATATTGGCGTTGCCTCGCGAAATAGTGAGGGCGCTCATAATCTGATCCGTGGTTAATGCGTGATCGCTAGCCAACAATAGTCCGTGAAGTTGGGCCATCGTTTTATTGATTCCCCATTCCATTCCGACAGTGCCCCATAGCTGGACAAATTTTTCTTTTAATTCAGACGGTTGCATCTTGATTGTCACCAACTTTCAATAAGTTATGAAACTTTATGTTGATCGGGTCGTTTAGTCAACATTAGACGTACATTCGGTGAGAATTTTCTGACGGGGCGTACTATTTTTTTACTGAAATTTTTTTTCGAGATTTCCGACAATTAGGGGTAAACGCCCGCCTATTTAAGTTGGACACCCAGGATTTAAAGGAGATCGATTATGAACTATCGGATCGTTGCCGCACCTTCAGCAAAAGATAATTTGCAACGTGTTGTTCGAACGGTTGTAAGGAAGCTCAAAAATAACGACTTTGGCATGCATAAAACTCGGTTCGATCAAAAAATTGAGGCATTGAACTCTCTTGATGGTGATATTCCTACTCGTGTAACCGCTTAAACCAAGCTGGTAAACGATATAGCTGTCTTTTTTATTAAAGCCCTGGAAAAAGCGCCTTGGATGGTGTTTCGGAGTTGGAACGAGATGGGATTCTCTGGGCGAGATGTCGCGAAGGAAGGGTTTGCAAACCGCGTTGCGGAAAAGTTTATAATAAAAACTTATCTTGATCAGAACCGCTTTCCCTGTTTCGACGGTGATTTACAGCCTATCCAACAGTTTCACGATGGAACGCCGGCGGGTCGGCTTACGCATTTAATTGATACTGTATTGATGCCCGTCTGGCCGCTCGGCGATAGCGACGCATTTCGGGTTCGGTCCCAACTATTGACGGTATTGGCCGATGAATTGGGAGTAAAGGTTAAAGTCCCAACATCGTTAGACAATAATAGGTTTGATTTACGGCAGGTAATTGAAGGTTACTTGGCCAAGATGGACTTTGCGATTGCGTGATTAAAGTTTAGGTTCCAGGATACCACGATTAAAAAGGTGCCACCTTAGACTCAAAAGTGGAGATGGCACCTTTGAAAAGCCTGCCTTTATGGGGGCGTTATCGGAAGCCTCGATTCTAATCTCAATTGTGGAGACTGACGGAGACATTTAGAAAGCGTTAATAGGGTCTAAAATTGACGCTTCGAGGGCTAAAGATCTTCGATCCTAAATTCGCTATACCCTTCATAAAAGTAACTGATATCAATCCCCTTCATAAACAGCGCTCGATCGTAAATCGCGTCGGTCAGAGCGCTAGTTAACAACTGTTTGATTTCGATATCCTTAACGACGCTACGTTCCATTGCGGATAGATAGTCGGCTTTATCAACCTGATTCCAATCAATTACGTTTTGAATTTGTTTTTTTAATAAAAGGTCCAGCCATAAGCGCGTTGCGCGGCCATTTCCTTCTCGAAAGGGGTGCGCAATGTTCATTTCAACGTATTTTTCGATAATTTCTTCAAAATTTCTTTGTGGCATTTTGTCGATATGGTCTAGCGCTTGCTGTAGGTACATCACTGGTGCAAACCGGAAATTTCCTTTTGAAATATTTACCTCACGGATTTTTCCGGAAAAATCGTAAATATCCTCGAATAGATACCGATGAATTTGCGACAGTCCTACAAATGTGCCGACTTCAATTTGATCAATGTCCCCGGTTTCCAACAGTTGCTTGGCCTTTTGTTTGCTGATTTTTTCTTCGGCTCGGTTCAACTCAACTTGGTTGGTTATATTTAGTTTATTTTCTAAAATCATGGGCGGAATATATCGACTATCACTGTGCCGGTCCAGTTGAAATCAGACAGGATATTTTTTCTATCAACCGATAATTAGCCTGGCACGACTGGCTTGCCATCTTGGGTCCAGCCGTAAAATAAATCGATATCGGTCTGGAGACTGCCTTTTCCGGGAGAGAGGACCAAGACGGATAGTTCTTTCTGCTTATTTTTGGTCAACTCCATTACCCCTGTTTTGCGTTTTGCGAGGGCCTCATAATCTCTGGTTTCAGGATCGTCCAAACAACACATCTCGATACCGACAAAGAGGGTGCTTTTGGAAAAAAGGATTTTGGGTAACGATTTCATGGTGTCCCAAATTACCACGTGATTTTGGGCAAGGGCGGATCGGACTTGAGATAACATTTCATCATCAACGGCGTGATTCACGGCGTTTCGAAGCGATGTCATGCGTTGATTTTCACGATTGTTTAGGCTCTCAAGGGTAATTTTGTGTTTTAAACTACGGTTGCGCTTGGTGATCTCTGCCTCCATACAGGCATCCCTTTCGACGATGCTAACCCTGGTGCTATCAGCCTCAAAGCGAGTTTTCAGCGTCTGAGCCATTGTGGATTTTCCTGAGCCTGAGGGTCCCTTGAGCTGGATCACAAGGCTATTAAAAGGGCCTGAACGTTGAATTTTAAACGGAAATTGGTGTGAGTAGGCGTCCTGGAAGGCCATCGCGAATTCTGCCACATTGGCCGAGTTTCTCAATTCGTTGCTCATTTTATAGGTAGCCATCCCGCAAATAGATATAAGTGTCGGTTTACCAATCCCCATAACGATAACCGGGCCATTTTTGGTATAGGCACATTTCTCGCGAAGGGCGCACATGCAACGCTGTGTAACCGAAGCGAAAATGAGGCTATACCAAAAATGGCGGAAAAGGTGGGATTCGAACCCACGGTAATGTTGCCACTACACACGCTTTCCAAGCGTGCTCCTTAAGCCACTCGGACACTTTTCCGCGATGAAGACCATTCCAACAGTGTCGATCCATTATGCCTCAGCCATCTTTCGATGTGAAGAGCTCAATTGGGCTCTGTTGCGAAATACCCAATCTGCCCAATTTTCGTTCAGTTTATGTGGCTCTGCCACACCGCACTGACCGATAAATTGCACATCTTGTGCATTTGGCAACATCGCAAACGCGAGAATACTGGTATTTTGCGCCCGATCCAATTGCATTGTCACATAGGTCGATGGGATAATTCCAAAAAAACCCTCCGCCAGCCCCCTTGAGTCTAGGTGAAATGTAATGGCCGCCAATAGTAAATTTGCAGTTTCAACCCACGTAATGTCCGTTCTCGGATATTTTTCTGTGTCCCCTGACCCAAAATATGTTCGTAACGATGGCTTGGTGAGCTCCGAAACCGTGGCGGGAAGCGTTAATACCAATCCGGTAGTGGTTCGTCGAATTCTGTCGCAATTGGCAAAAGCAGGGCTTGTGACGTCGCAATTGGGTAAACAGGGCGGCGTTAAATTGTCACGATCGGTCTCTGAGATTTCGTTGCTTGATATCTATTTGGCGGTTGGGGAGTCTCCATTTTTTTCCCATAATCCAAATGATCCGAACCCGATTTGTCCGGTCAGTTGTAAGATAAAGGCGCTTATTCAACCGGTGTTTGATCAATTCAGTGTTTCGGTTAAATCACAGCTTGGGGCGATCACGCTGTCGCACCTCCTTTCTCAGCTCTAATCCCCCCTGTTTGACACTCATTTTTTAGGGGAGCATAATATTTCGGTTCTATTTTTTTTTGGTTTCTTAAATTTTCTATAAATTTTTAGTTTTGATATGAGGAGTACACCAGATGACGCGTAAAAAAGTAACGGTAGTGGGTGCGGGGTTTGTGGGTTCAACAGCCGCGCAACGGATTGTCGAAAAGCAACTGGCTGATGTTGTATTGATTGATATTGTTGAAGGCCTTCCCCAAGGAAAAGCGTTGGACATGATGCAATCCGCCGCAGTTGAAGGATTCGATACCCATATTGTTGGGACAAATGACTATAAAGACACGGCGAATTCTGATGTAGTTGTTGTTACTGCGGGTATCGCTCGCAAACCGGGGATGTCTCGCGACGATCTTTTAAATACCAACGCCGGAATTGTGGGCGGAGTCGTCGAAGAAATTGCTAAGTATTCACCGAACGCCATTTTAATTGTGGTATCTAACCCATTGGACGTTATGACTCATTTGGCATGGCGACGATCTGGGTTTGATGCGAAGAGAGTATTCGGGATGGCCGGAGTATTGGATTCTGCCCGATATGCCTTTTTTATATCCGAAGCATTAAATTGTTCGATCAAGGATGTTCGGGCGATGGTATTGGGCGGTCACGGAGATACGATGGTTCCGGTGCCTCATTTCACCACGGTGAATGGCGTGACGCTGACTGAATTATTGCCCGCTGACAAAATTGAAGCGATTAACGATCGGACTCGAAACGGTGGCGCTGAAATTGTGAAGCATCTTAAAACCGGCAGTGCCTATTACGCGCCGTCTGCATCGGCAGTTGCGATGGTTGAGGCCGTTCTTTTGGGTTCGAATCGATTGTTGCCTGTTTGTGCATTAACGAGCGGTGAATACGGAATCAGTGATCTGTATTGTGGCGTGCCTGCAATCGTTGGTGCGGCAGGTGTTGAGAAAATTATCGAAGTTAACTTAAGTCCGTCGGATTTGGCTGCGCTACAGGCGTCGGCGAATGCGGTTAAAGAGTTGGTCGAAGTCCTAAAAATTACGGTATAGACCACACAAGGAGCGATTATGGCTGGATATTTTTCATCGTCTCTGGGTCGGAAGCAAGTGGTAGCAATTACCGGCTTGTTGCTGATTCTGTTTTTAATTATGCATTTGTCGGGCAATTTACTGTTGTATAAGGGGCCTGATGCGTTTAACGCGTACGCGGAATTTTTGGATCATTTAGGGATGATTAAGTTGCTTGCGCGGGTTGGGTTGGTACTCTTGTTTGTGACGCATATCGTGTTTACGGCATTGTTGGTGATCGATAATCGGAAAGCCCGTGGCCAAGAGGGGTATGCCGTCAATCGCGCAGTGGGGAAACGCTCATTTGCCACGCGGTTGATGCCCTATACCGGAACGTTGGTGTTGGTCTATTTGATTTTTCACTTATTGGATTACACGTTGGCGGATCATCACAGTGCTAAATCGATTGTAGATGGCGTTAATCTGGGGCTTTACGGGTTGGTCTATAACTCGTTTCGGAGCCCAGTGCGTGTGGCGTTTTACGTGGCGGGAATGTTCGGAATTGGGTTTCACCTGATTCATGCGGTTCAAAGTGTGGTGCAAACCTTCGGATTTAATCATCCCACGGCGACGCCTGTGATCCGACGGTTGAGTACGCTCATTGGGGTGGCGATTGCGGTGGGCTTCGCGTCGATTCCCTTTTATTTGTTTCTTTGTGGTGGTGCCCGTGCTTGCTCAGTGAGCTGCTTGTTTTAAGGAAATAGTTATGAAACTCGATTCAAAAGTTCCAGAAGGCCCCATTGCCGAAAAATGGGAAAAACATAAATTTGATATGAAATTGGTCAATCCCGCCAATCGCCGCAAGTTCGAGGTGATTGTAGTTGGGACCGGTTTGGCTGGGGCATCTGCCGCAGCAAGTTTGGGTGAAATGGGATACAAGGTAAAGGCATTTTGTTTTCAAGACAGCCCACGCCGAGCGCATAGTATTGCGGCCCAAGGGGGAATTAATGCCGCCAAGAATTATGCGAATGATGGGGATAGTGTTCACCGTCTATTTTATGACACGGTCAAAGGCGGAGATTTTCGCGCCCGAGAAGCCAACGTTCATCGGTTGGCCGAGGTCAGCGTAAATATTATCGATCAATGTGTGGCCCAAGGGGTTCCCTTCGCCCGAGAGTACGGTGGATTGTTAGATAATCGGTCGTTCGGTGGGGCTCAAGTATCACGAACGTTTTACGCCAAAGGTCAAACGGGGCAACAGCTTCTTTTAGGGGCCTACAGTGCCATGATGAAAGAAGTAGCCAAAGGATCGGTAGAGTTGTTTTCCCGCCGAGAAATGTTGGAATTGGTCGTCATTGATGGTCATGCCCGAGGGATTATTGTTCGAAATCTAATTACGGGCGAGATTGAATCCCATACTGCGGACGCTGTGTTATTGGCGACTGGGGGCTACGGAAACGTATTTTATTTATCGACTAATGCCAAAGGCAGTAATGTAACGGCGGCATGGCGAGCCCACCGAAAAGGTGCGCTATTTGCTAACCCTTGCTATACCCAGATTCACCCTACGTGTATTCCGGTTCACGGGGACTATCAATCCAAATTGACCTTGATGAGCGAAAGCTTACGAAATGATGGACGAGTATGGGTTCCTAAACAAAAAGGGGATACCCGCCCTCCGGCAGATATTCCGGAAGATGAACGAAATTATTATCTTGAAACCAAGTATGTTAGTTTTGGGAACTTGGTACCGAGGGACATTGCATCTCGGAATGCCAAGTCGGTTTGCGACGAGGGTAAAGGGGTAGGGGCGTCAGGATTGGCCGTCTATCTTGATTTTGCCGATTCAATTCGTCGATTGGGGAAACCCGCGATTGAAGAAAAATACGGCAACTTGTTCGAGATGTATGAGCGCATCACGGGTGAAGATCCCTATTCCACACCAATGAGAATCTATCCTGCAATCCATTACACGATGGGTGGGTTATGGGTCGACTATAATTTGATGAGTACGATTCCGGGGCTCCATGTATTGGGCGAGGCTAATTTCTCGGATCATGGCGCAAATCGGTTGGGTGCGAGTGCCTTGATGCAAGGGTTGGCGGATGGCTATTTTGTTATTCCGTATACCCTTGGCAACTATCTTGCGACGACTAAGCTCGAAAAAGTGACCACTGATCACCCTGAGTTTAAAAAGGCTGAGGCGGAAGCCAAAGGCCGAATTGACCAACTGTTATCGATCAAAGGAACCCGAACCGTAGATGATTTCCATCGCGAGTTGGGATTGTTGATGTGGGACAAGTGTGGGATGTCTCGGACTGAAGCGGGACTCAAGGAAGCATTAAAGCGGATTACTGAAATTCGTGAAGAATTTTGGAAAAACGTAAATGTCCTCGGTGAAAACGAAGAGTTTAATCAAGCGTTAGAAAAAGCGGGACGTGTGGCGGACTATTTAGAGTTTGCCGAACTGTTTGCGGCGGATGCGCTTCATCGGATGGAGTCCTGTGGGGGCCATTTCCGGGAAGAAAGCCAAACCCCTGAGGGAGAAGCCCTTCGGGATGATGAGAATTTTTGTTACGTCGGTGCATGGGAATTTAACGGTGTGGGACAAGCGCCAACGCTTCATAAAGAGGCGCTGACGTTTGAAAATGTTCCCTTAACCCAAAGGAGCTACAAATAATGAGTAAGTCGATTAATTTAACTCTTAAAGTGTGGCGCCAAAAAAATGCCAAATCCAAAGGGCAATTTGAGACCTATCTGGCTGAAAATGTAGATAGTGATTGTTCATTTTTAGAGATGTTGGATGTCGTTAACGAAGATCTAAACAAAGCGGGAAAAGATCCCATCGCTTTTGATCACGACTGTCGCGAAGGTATTTGTGGTGCATGTGGTGCCGTTGTAAATGGCCAGGTCCACGGGCCGCAGCGGAAGACGACGTTATGTCAGCTTCATATGCGACAGTTCAGCGACGGCGATACCATTGTGATTGAACCCTATCGATCACGGGCGTTTCCGGTGATTAAGGATTTGGCCGTTGATCGAACGGCGTTTGATCGGATTATTCAAGCCGGTGGGTATGTGTCAGTTAAAACGGGGCAAGCCCCTGATGCCCACTCCATTTTGGTTCCTAAAACCAACGCGGATTTGGCGATGGATGCCGCTCAATGTATTGGGTGTGGGGCCTGCGTGGCCGCCTGTCCCAATGCGTCGGCGATGTTATTTGTATCTGCCAAAGTGAGCCACTTTGCACTGTTGCCTCAAGGGCAACTCGAGCGTAAAGAACGGGTAAAGCGGATGGTCGCTCAAATGGACAAAGAAGGTTTTGGAAACTGTTCCAACGAATATGAATGTGAAGCGGCGTGTCCTAAAGGGATTAGCGTTTCAAATATCGCTCGGATGAACCGGGACTATATGGGGGTTGGGAGCTAACTCTCACCCCCTCATATCAAGGGTTTGGACGATTGGCGCTAGCACCAATCGTCCATTCGATGAAGTAGTTGGATGTGATGAATGATGGGTTCCATTTTAGGATTTCCCCTGAGTTTCTTGAGTGTTTCTTTGTCGATAGCTGAAATTTTGTTGAGAATTTCAGCTGTGGCATCGGCCACTTTTACGTCTAATGGGTACTCGTAATGATATGCTTCTGAATACTTAATTCCGATTGATCTAAATACGTCAATCAAGGAGTTGATTGCATCGTCATTATTGAGTTTGCCTAGAAGTTTGCGTATTTCCGGCGTTAAACCTTGGCAATAATGTGCGAGATGTTGATTATAAAAGGCGACCACCTTGGTTCGTTTTTCAACTTGAGTCGCCTGGGGGGAGGTTAACGTTTCAAAAAGTAAATCGACCGAATTTGGCGGAATATGGGGGTCGGTGTGTACCGAAATATATTTGTGGTTCATTGGTTATTTCCTTTTCTTGTTGCTGATGGTCGCACCACGCTCGGCTTTTTTTGCAGCAGTTTCAGCCGCTTGAATCGCTTTTGTAGTTTCGTAAGCTTGGCGTTCTGAGGGTGTCCAGAAATGTCGCTGTACTGCGCCGGATGCCATCGATGAGATTGAATGGGTTGACTGCCAACTTAATCACGTTCAACAGTCCGACATCATATTGATCCGATTTCAACATGTGGTCTCGGAACGCTTCGTGAGTGGCTCGTGACACAAAGATGTCAATAAGATCTTTGGATTTGTGGCGTCGTACGTTGAGCCGAAGTTCATTATGCAATTCGATGCCCGCCGTTAGGGTTTCTGGGTTAAATCGAAAGTTTGCGGAATCTTCGCAACTGGAAGTTTCTGGTTTCCAACTCACTTGGAATGGGTTGATCGTCCCCGCTTTGACAGCTGAAAGTAGGGGGGAAATGGATACTTGAGCACTGGCGGTGGCTGCATCATGGGTCAGTCCCACCGACTCAAGATGGGCGCCAACTAAGTGAGCGTTGTCCGAGGTTACTTCGAATCGGCGTGCTGCAGCTTGATGTTGTAGTGATACAAACGCGACGCGGTCTAACGTGGATTTGTCGGCGTGAGACAGCGGGACTGTCGGGTCGATCACGAAGGCGTCAGCGAATTTTAGGGTTGGGCGATATGGTGTGAATCCTTGCTGTACGAGAGTGATCAATTGGTTGGCTCTCTCCGTGGTTACGACGATCTCTTGATGATACAGATCTGGGCACCGGGTTGTGACGTACGCAGCGATGATGATCCCTCTTCCTGTACCAGTCGCCACGAAAGTATGGATGTTGGTGGGGTCAGGATCGTGCGCGATACTTCCAAGGTCTCTACTATGAGAGTCGCGATGAATTACGCGCTCTCCGCTGGAGTCTAGGTCAAAATGGTCTTCGTTAATTTGGACGTCGCCGGTGACCGCTAACGCAAATGTGACCGCTTGATAAAATTTATCGGAAATATCGGAGGGGATTCCCACGTGGGAATGGGGAACGATCGAAATGGCACCTTGGTTTCTGAATGCGGGATTGGGATCTTGGCGATTTCATGAGTATGGAATCCAACCGGAGCATTCTCCCATGCGTCTTGAATGGTTTGCCCGAGTCCATCAAGCCTAATGCTTCTTAAAATGTCCGATAGTTTTTCTAAATACAAATCCTTGTTGGTCGAGTGCACCAATTCCGACAGTTGATCTTTTAGGGTGATCCCCCTGGTGCTTACACTGACAATTTTATGGTTATTCATACAGCATCCCCGTTCTAGTTTTAGATAGTTACCCCTTGTACGGCGCCGAGTATATTGCTAAAAATCTATTATGTCTATAGAGTAAGTATTCTATTAAAAAGGGACGCAAAATTTTTCGTCTGTACGGACCCTGGGGCCAGAGAAGAAAGGAAGATTAAAATGAAATTAGGTTCAAAGATATTGATCGGATTAATTTCGGGAGTGGTGGCTGGGTGGCTGTTGGGGGATCGGGCAGAGATGCTTAAGCCCATTGGTGACCTGTTTTTAAATGCGCTTAAAATGATGATTGTCCCACTGGTATTTTCATCGTTGGTGGTGGCCGTGGCGAGGTTTAGGGACCCTCTGCGGTTGGGGCGTTTCGGAATAAAGTCCTTTGGATTATTTGTCGGTTTGTCGTCGATTGCGATTGGAATTGGCGTGAGTGTGGTCCGATGGGTTCAGCCGGGCGCGGGGCTTCATTTGGTACCGTCTGCGACCCATTCTGTGGCGTCGGTGAGCGTATTGGATCAGTTGGTTGCGATTATCCCTTCGAATCCGGTCGGGGCGCTGGCGACAGGAAATACCCTGCAGATTGTGGCCTTTTCCTTGATTTTTGGAGTATCGATGGTGTTGGCGGGAGACCGGGCCAGACCGGTGGCCGATTTCTTTGAGTCGTTTTCCGTGGTGATGGAGCGGTTGACGGGGTTGGTGATGGCGACGGCCCCCTACGGGGTCTTTGCCTTGATTGCAGCCACCGTAGGGGCGCAGGGACTGGCGATTTTGTTACCGTTGGTTCGTGTGATTGCGGCGGTAGGGGTGGCGTGTGGTATTCATGTGATCGTTGTTTATAGCGGGGTGCTATGGGTGGGGGCTCGGTTTAATCCGATTCGCTTTTTTTCGCGGATTGGCGACGTCGCAATGATGGCGTTTACGACGACCAGTGTTGGCGCAACACTACCCGTGAGTTTAGACACGGTTCAGCGGAAGTTGGGTGTATCTGAAACCATTGCTAAGTTTGTGTTGCCGATTGGGGCGACGGTTAATAAGGGCGGGACCGTGATTTATCAATCGGTTGCAGTGGGTTTTATTGCTCAGGCATATGGGGTGCCATTATCTTTGGGGAGTTACGCGATGATTGGGCTGGTGACGCTGATTTCGTCGTTGGGGACCCCGAGTATTCCGGGGGCGGGGTTGATTATTCTGACATTGATTTTGAGCTCAGCCGGACTGCCTTTGGAGGGAATCGCTGTGATTGCCGGCGTGGATCGGGTACTGGACATGATTCGAACCCCGACGAACGTAATCGGCGATTGTGTGGTGGCGGTGGTTGTTGCGACGAGCGAGGGCGAGTTAAGCGTGAGTCAAAAATTGTAAGAAATCCCGCTGAAGGACGCTCTGATATCGATTTTTGACGATGACCCAATAGAATGGGCGGATCAACGATTCGATCGTTGGGATTTTGAACAATCGACCGCTATCTAGCTCATGTTGGACGGTGAATTGGGACACGCACGCGATGCCGAGTCCGGCTTCAACCGCATGTTTGACCGCTTCGGTATGGCCCATGGTCATGGTGCGACCGAGTGTGATCGATTGCTGATAGAGGACCTGTTCAAATACAGTCAGCGTCCCCGATCCTTCTTCTCGTAATATCCAGCGGTGGTCGGCCAATGCGGCCAAATGAACTGGCGTGTCGGTAGTTGGTGGTATGGCGGAGATAATACACAGTTGATCGTCGATCCAAGGGGTCTCTGCCAGTCTCCGGGTATCGGAAATGGGCCCTTCGACTAAGGCGATATCCAACGTGTATGCCAACAATTGGGCTTCGATGGCGGAGGTATTGGCGATATGGAGTCGAACGTCCACTCTGTCCCCGTAGGGGGCGCTGAATTTGCCTATTATCTTGGGGAGTAGGTAATTACCGATGGTGCTACTTGCTCCGACATCCAACTGGCCAGTGAGGGTATCGTTTTTAAGGATTTTAATATGATCCTCCACCTCGATTAACACGGGGGACAGATGTTCCAAGAGATACCGTCCCCGTTGGTTGAGGACCAAGCGATGCTTCACGCGGTCGAATAATGGTCCGGATAATGCCGTTTCAAGTTCGGAAATCGCCATGCTGATCGCCGAGTGGCTCATCGCCATCGACTGGGAGGACTGTCGCATGTTCAACGATCGAGCGACCTGAACAAAAATTTCCATCTGCCGAAACGTAATGTTGATCATTGGTCAGACTATTTGAACATATTGGATCGATATTGTTAATACTAATTACCATTTTGGTGGGGTAGCCTAGTGTCCATGACATTATTAAGTTTGGTAATCGGGATTGTGATTTCGTTTTTTCTGTCCCACAAGTTAAAGAAAAAGTCGGGCCAACTTTTTGGTTTATTGTCGAAGGCCTGTGTGATCGGGGTGGGATTTGGTCTTCATGTGGAGGACTTGCAAGTGGTGGATCTTCCACGAATTGGCATGATTGTCGGGGGGATCGGGATTACGATTGTGGCGGGTTATTTCTTGGGACGGCTGATGCGGATGTCGGCATCCATGGCGACGCTCATTACCGTGGGCACTGCGATTTGCGGGGGAAGTGCAATTGCAACGGTGGCGCCGCTTATTCGTGCAAAACGGCGAGATGTCGTGGTGGCACTGGCTTCAATTTTTTTATTAAATAGCGTGGCCATAATCATTTTTCCCGTTGTAGGGCGGGCCGTTGGATTGTCGGATTCGATGTTTGGCTTATGGGCGGGTATTGCGATTCATGATACGAGTAGTGTCATCGGCGCGGCGTCAATTTTTAGTGAAGCGTCGCTTAAAATAGCGGTGATTATCAAGGCGATTCGGACCCTGTTTATCGTGCCAATTGCGATTGGTATTTCCGTCTTGAGTCGTCGAAAATCAGAACCGACTGGGTTTCCATGGTTTTTGGGGATTTTTTTAATTGCGATCGGCGTGGTGCAATTTTTACCAGCGGGAGAACCCTTTTTTCACATGGTTTATAGTGTCTCTAAGCAGATGACGGTGGTTCCTATTTTTTTACTGGGCACTTCATTTTCTGCCAAGGAAACGGAAGAAGGTGGGGTGAAGCCCCTCGTTTTTGCGAGTGTGTTATGGGTGACTGTCGCGGTAGCGGTTTTGGGAGTTATTTTTTTAACGAAAGTTCACCAGCGTCCATCCTGGGGTCCACCTCACCCCGCCCTACGGGCACCCCTCTCCACGCACTTCGTACGTAGAGAAGGGCTGTCGGATATTTTAAGAACGGATCGCTATCCGTCTGTGCAGATTAATACAAATATAACCTCCAGCCCTTCT
Source organism: uncultured bacterium (assembly GCA_903864835.1). Classification (GTDB taxonomy): domain Bacteria; phylum Margulisbacteria; class Marinamargulisbacteria; order SXXA01; family SXXA01; genus CAIPHK01. The sequence continues at coordinate 120,827 of CAIPHK010000004.1, forward strand.
CTGTTGACGTAGTCAATGGAGAGGGGTGCCCGTAGGGCGGGGTGAGGTGAAGTCACAAAATCTAACGAGTAGTGGACTTAAACCATTCAATAGTCGGAAGTAACCCCTCCGAAAGAGGGATACTCGGCGCCCACCCTAAAATAGATTGCGCCTTGGTAATATCCGGACAGCGCACCTTTGGATCATCTTGAGGGAGAGGGAGAAATTGAACCGTGCTGGAAGATCCCGTCATGGCGATCACTTGAGTGGCCAACTCGTTCATCGAAAATTCACCGGGGTTACCGAGATTCACCGGGCCGGGGTTGGTGGGATGATTCATGAGTCGAATGAGCCCGTTAACAAGGTCCGTAACGTAGCAAAATGACCGTGTTTGGGAGCCGTCTCCGTACACGGTAAGGGGATGGTTTTGTAAGGCTTGTACGATAAAATTGCTGACGACCCGGCCATCGTTGGGAAGCATCCGGGGGCCATAGGTGTTAAAAATTCGGGCCACCCGAACGGCGACTCCGTGAACTCGTTCATAGTCAAAACAGAGGGTTTCAGCCCCCCGTTTTCCTTCGTCGTAACAGGACCGAATGCCGATGGTGTTGACGTTGCCCCAATAGGATTCCGGTTGGGGATGGATCAATGGGTCTCCATATATTTCTGAGGTGGAGGCCTGGAGGAGTCTGGCACCTGTGAGTTTGGCACATTCCAGGGCGTTCATGGTTCCTATAACGGAGGTTTTGAACGTATCGATGGGATTGGCTTGGTAATGCACCGGGGACGCTGGGCATGCCAAATTATAAATTTGATCACAATTGAAGGCAGGGACCAATACCGAAATGTCCTGGTGGATAAACGAAAATAACGGATTTCCGGAAAATCGGGCCACATTGTGTTGGGTTCCGGTATATAGATTGTCGACACAGATAACGTCGTGGCCGCTGGATAATAATTGTTCAATAAGATGGCTGCCTACAAATCCGGCACCACCGGTAACCATAATTTTCATAAGGGGCTAATTATACGGAGAATGCCACAACCGCACAAATTTTGCTTATCTATGTGGGGACTTGGCGGCATCTGGCAAATCGACAAAACGTAATTGGATGCCACACATTTGGGAAACAAAATGGCCAACCAACGCCGGTGTAGTGGCCAATCGCGTGACTATTTCCTTTTGGATAGCGTGGTCGCTCAAGAAATCTCGATGCCTGTCAATAAATGAATGCAATTGGGGTGAGGGTATTTGTTCAGAAAAACGTGAGATATATTTTATTGTTGTACCAAAAAAAACAACCATCGCATGAGTGTGTTCTTCCGTGCGTGGAAGCGTCAGCAGTTTAGCTATAAATCGCTCGATAATCGGGTCCATTTCGTCGTATGGAATTACCGGAAATCTACCTTGGGGGGCGGTGGAAATCTGAGCGTTAATCATAATAGATGTTGTCAGGGCCAATGCATTGGACTGGAATTCCTGTGGCAATTGATCTTGATCGATCCAGTCTAGTAGCTGAGGTGCTATTTCGAAATTCACTCGAGCCCATGTTGATCTATCGATCGCTTGGCAGTCCATGATCTTTTGCAACGTGCTGTGAATGTCTACGGGTATAGTGAGTATTCGACCGGTTGGGTTCGTATAAGTGAACGAACGGGTAGCAAATCGGCCTGTCTTACAGAGGTCGTACAAAAACGGCACAATTTTCGTCGACCAAGCCGACTTGAAAATATCTGTAATGATTTGGATTTCCGGTGTTCCCCTGAGGTCGTGAAATAAATTGATTTGGTAGAGTTCTTCTGCCCGTAACAGGAGTTCGCTGGCCTGCAATGGGTGAGGGGTATTTAGTGCGTGGCGCAACATACTGATTAACAACCACCACTGTTTCTTTTTAGCCACGTCGACTAAGAGAGATTGCATGGCTCGGCTAACGGGCACAAATTCGGTTCCTGTCATCGTTGACGTCGTATGGATACTTAGATTTTCTACCGCATCAGGACGTACTGCCGCAAACCATCTCCCAAGGCGGTCGGACGGAGATCCAGGTGAGTCCTCTAAATCAGTGCTGTCTTTCGGTCGTGATGTCAATCCTAATTGAACAGCAACGTCACACATAATTCTATAATCGGCAAAGCTACCTGCGGTCATCCGTGGACAATCCATTAAGTTAAACAATGGGGCGGCGGCGGATGTATGGGCAAACATCTTGATGCAATTTCCGAACACCTGGAAGAAAAAGTTCTTTTCGGTGGATGGCTCATTAAAATCAACGCCTATTTTAAGTTGGGCGAGCGCTTTTAAAAACACGCTGCGTCGGACGTTGGTCTTGATTGTTGTTTCAGGGGCCCGGTCGTTTAGTATCCGTCGGAGTGTATCTTGATTCACTCCGATATCGATAATCTGTTCAAGACGTTGAAAATAATGATCTGCGGTTAAGCCTCGGATCCGGGGCTTCCATTGAACTTCGGCGTCGCAGTGCCGGCGAAGAGAGGCTTTGACGGGGCCCAGCGTAATCGTACCTTTTAGAACCTCATCCAGAACAATGTCGGCCAAATTAGTCAACGTTGATTGGCGAATGACTCCAGATTCGGACAAGCGAATAAAAAGCTTTGAAAGTAGGGGGGCATGTCCCGGAATCTTGGTTACGTGGTCGATATTGAGTAGCAATTCACTCGGTTTTGATCCTGAAATTTTTCTTTCAATTCGGGAAGATAGTCCTTCAAGAACTGGATTTGGCAGCGTAGTCACGTGTTGAAGTAACAGGATCATGTTCTGAAGTTGGTTCCAATTTAATGGTTGCGATCTATTTTCAGAGATGTTCTTTAACGCGAGTTGGGCTTCCGTAGAACGAATGTTTAAGGCGAGTTTTTCGTCGGTAATTAGCCGATGGTGCCAATGATCGTCACGCCCAAGGCATAGTGTCCGGATTGTATTTGCAATTTCAGCGGTCGAAATCGGCGCGTGTGCGATAATGGCTTCGGATGCCGAAGTTCGGCTTGAGAACGAATCGATCACCGGCTGCCATTCAGGGGTAATCGTAGTCAATTGAAATTCGTATCGAAGTGCACTTTTAAACCATAGCTCTGCGGCGCTGCGATCGGATATTCGCTTGAGTCGGTCACAAGTGATTCCCCATTCGGTTGGAGTAGAGTCGTCCGGACGTACAGATTGGGTGGCCGCAAGAAGTCGCTCGTAAAACGGAATAATATCGGGGTTATCAACGGATCGAGCCCAGTCAAGCCATTGCACTCGGGACTCTGCTGGAATTTGGGGTTCCTGGACGTCGTATGGGTATTCAGAACGGTTTATGAAAAATAGACTTCCTGGCGTATTCCCTAATGCGGGGATGATTTTTGTGAATAAAACGGGATCTGATTTGGTCCGAGTGATGATTCGAAGTTCAACCTCCGAGAGCGAAATGGTTGGGGTCCCTTCAGGCAGGGTGTTGGGGTCTAGTGATCCGGACTCCATCTGCTCTAATAAGGTGAGGTAGGCGTCCATTCCGATCAGTGCATCATGTTGAATTTGGCCGCGTGATGATTCCTTGAGAATTTGAGTAATTGTGGTGCACCAACTTGAAATGATTGAGGGAGGATCAAATTTAAACTGAATATGGACGTCTTTGGTTTTTGATTTGGGTGGAATATGGTTTCGGACGAGTTGTTTTAGTTCGTCCAATTTCTGTGGAATTTGTTGGCCAAAAACGGTGGTTGCTATCGCCGCAATAAGTCGTTCTAAACCGATCAAATAGGGGAGTTTGTCGGCGTCACTGGCCGACGGAAAATGGGTCCTAAGATATCTATTTAGTTCGATTTCAAAGTCTGCAGGTGCAAGAGTGAGGAGACTTTTTGCCATAGACTCGATCACTAAGGGAGATCCAATTCGGATACCCCCGCGTTTTCCCGCTTGAGAGGCAAGTCGTGGGAGTCGGATCGGGTTATTAGGCCACCCGGGCGAAATGACAATATTCATTGTCTCGATCAGTTGAAGATCGGACTCTGAATAATAGTATTTGGATATTTTTTTGGGGGACTGACGTCCCATCTCCCGGTAAAGGCCAAATACGCCTTTTGGGTTCCCTTTCCCTTCGAGACAATTTTGATGCCCGGGGTCGGTGGGCTCAAATTGGAGCAATGGATTGAGAGGACCAATCATCAGGGAATCCAACGAGGATGAGCACAACCTGGATAACTTGGCGGATCTGCTGTTTATTGGATCAACACCAAGGGTCAAAAATTCCAATTCAATCATGTTGCTTCCGCTTCGAGGTCCAATGGCCATAATAGCGCCATAATAAGAATATCGGTGTTGGGGGGAATCAATTAAGACTCGTTTTTGAAATGCTCGTTGTGCAATTTGTGTGTTATTTCCGATTACTGCTGACATCGACCGTTCAACGGCGGCAGATACCTCGCTTTGAGTGTCGCCTTCGTATGCATATGAGTTAATAAAAATAAGGACGTCAAAGTCATTAAAAACGATGGTTTGTTTTTTTGATAATTCAGCCAATTTTTTTTCAGTGGCCAACCCGCCGTGGGCGTAAATAGTCGGGTTATAATGGCTGGGAATTTCGGTAAGTAGGCGCCTTAGAAATTGAAGTGGAGTGGTTTCCCCCAATCTTACCGGCATCGGATCTGCGGTTGGTTTCCGCCAAATTGGATTGCTTTCGATCACAATTTTTGAATTGAGAACCCGAAGAAGGCCACGAAATGCATCAGTAGACAATTCCGCCTGAGGGACGGGTTCGATTCTGGGGACCTGGGCAGCTGCGATAGTTCGGTGACGGGCCATTGTAAATAATTATCGGGAGTATGAAAAAAAAATTTCAGATATGAAACGATCGCTTGCTATGCCATGGCTGCCATCTTCATAACCTCGTCGGTAGTCGTCCCAAATCAGGATAAATTCCTATCTAATTAGTCGCGTGACCTCGATTGACGGTCACCGAGGCCGTCGTGTTACAATCCACGACGGAGAGCTGGCAGAGTGGTCTATCGCGGCGGTCTTGAAAACCGTTGAACCGCAAGGTTCCAGGGGTTCGAATCCTCTGCTCTCCGCCATTAAACGACATTCATACAACCAAACTTCGGTTCGTAACTTTTTCCACCCTCATTTTTCATCCAACTAAGTTCAGTTCGTCACCATCCCCGCAGGGGACTTTCATCCAACTTTAATTCCACACCCCATTTTCAACCTCATTTTTAGTTCGTCACTAACCCTCTACGGGACAATCATCCAACCTCAAGTTTTTCATTTCCAGTTCGTGAACCACCCCGAAAGGGACATTCATCCAACTGTTCCCCAGCTCTGTTTTCTCGCAACAACTCCTGATAGGTAATAGATACACACAGTGCAATAGCCTCATTCAACTGAGCGTGGAGGCCTCAAGGGCTTGTTGGCTTGAACTCAGGTTAGTAGAAATAGGTGTCTCTTTTGTCGCAATGAACTCCTGTTTAGTCACCACACCTGATTTGTCGCAACAAGAGCCTCCCTGGATCTGGAATCCACCGGTTATACTCTTGGCATGGATTTCCCCCAACATCTGACGGACGCCGATATCCGGAAACTGCTTTCGGTAATCGACGATCCACGGGATTCTGCAGTCATTGTGCTGGTACTCAGCACGGGCGTTTTTCTGTCTGAGTTGATCGAACTGAACCTTGATTCAGTTGATCTTGAAAAGAAAGAAATCTCCGTTGATGGCAAACGGAAGAGGACCTTGGGTCTGACTGATCCGGCGATCTCAGCCATTTCCGAATATTTGAAAATACGTCCCAAAACTCCCGAAGTTGCTTTGTTTGTGACTGAGCGAGGGGTTCCAAAAAGACTGTCTGAAAGAAGTATTGATCACATCATCCGATGCGCCGCAAAAGACGCTGACTTGGATGTGAACTACCATGTGATTCGCAACACAGCCATTATTCGATTGCTGAAGAAAACTGATCCAAAAACTGCTGCAAAGTTGCTTGGTGTTGAGCGTAACGCACTGGATCGATTCTCAGATCAATCAGCTCAACAATCATCACCTCAGCCTCACACGGCTGCCGAATGGGATCCAATGGACACTCGATCCAGCTTGAAAAAGATTGTCGATATTATTCATCCAACCACTCAGCCGGAGTTCCCTCAAAAACCAGTTCAGTCGCTGACTTCCTTTTGTATCATCGGCAGAGACAAAACACTTTGCGAAGCAACTGAAGCCGTTCAAAACAACCAATCAATTTTGCTCACCGGTCCGGCCGGCGTCGGTAAATCTCATGTGCTCAATGCGTTGGCCGATACATTTCCCGATTCGATTTTGATCAAGTCACCGGTTCCGTTCAAGCCGATGCTTTTGGAAATTTCTAAAGCGATTTGTCCCGACTCTGTATTCACGCAGCGCACTCCCAATGCTGAGATTTTGGAGGCGATTTTTTCTGCTGACACTTTAGTTCCACCGGTGATTCTCATCGACAATCTCGACCGGCTGAAAGTTTCTGAAGAAGAAATCATGATGAGTTTGACGGACAAGTTTCCTGTTGTGGCGACGGCTGGTGGAAAACCGGATCGGCTGAAAAGTTTGTGGTGGAAATTTCAAGAATTGCCGGTTGAGCCGTTGGATTTGGAAACAACTAAGCAGCTGATTTCTCATTTACTGTAAAAGCATTCGATGAATCCAGATGAATACACAATGCTTGAAACTAAAGTGTTGAACTTGGCCAACGGAAATCCATTTGCTGTGGTTGAGCTCATTTCTCAACTTCCGGGAAGCAAAAAAGTGACCGCCGATCATATTCGAGAGATCCATCATGAAGCTGGAATTGTGTATCGTGATTGGACTTGGATCTTTATGGTGCTTTGGGGATTGCTGGTGATTTCGAGATTTATTGCGCTTGGGACGCATTCTTTTGAAGGCTACATTTTAGCGGGAATCGGAACGACGGTGTTTTTGACGTTCAAAACTTTGGCGAGGATGAAACGGTGATGCGTATGAAATTTTTCATGAACCACACGCCTGTGGCTGAGTGGAGGCGTCAGCCGGAACGTGGCCCGTCTGGCGAAGCAAAGCGGGGCGAAATCTAAATATGATCAAAAAAGGGGTATTGTTGTGATTGCACCAACTCATGCGTTGTACGGACCAGCGATTGCTCTGATCGTTTTAGCTCTTTTTGGAGTTGAGGCGAGTTTCCATTGGTCGGTGATTGTGTGTGCCATTTTGGGTTCGATTTCTCCAGATTTGGATTACACGAAATCTACGATCGGCCGAGTTTTTCCTTGGATTTCAAAACGCATCGAAACCCGTTTCGGCCACCGAACAATCACCCATTCACTCCTAGGTACCCTTGTGGCCTCAATCACATTCACCATTCTCATCGCAGTTCTAATTCTCGTTCTACGATTGACCCTCCCGGATTCCCAACCCATCCCATTTCTCACCGCCCTCAACTGGTGGATCCCACTGACAATCCCAAGCCTAATCCGCATGAGTGCAGCCTTCTTCATCGGCTACATTTCCCACCTCGCACTCGACATGCTGACGCCCAAAGGAGTCCAACTATTCTGGCCTCGCCTCAGCCGAGACGTCATCTTCCAAAACTCATTCAGAATCGAAACTGCCTCGAAGCACGAAATCCCCGTTTTCCTTTTAGGCCTCGTGCTTCTCGCATCCGCGTTCCCGCTCTCACAATATGGACCGATGACCGCATTTCGATGGATCCTGGCGACCCCGGAAGCAGCAATTGCCGAGTTCAAGTCCAGCACAAATCGAACCGACGTCGAATTCGACGGCTACTGGACCGCCACCAAAACCCCAATCCACGGCACAGCGGAAATCCTTGAAGTCCACAACAAACGACTCGTTATCGCTTTAGAAACCGAACCCAGAGAGACGCCCTCCCGGCCTCCGGTTCCACCGAACCCATCGGCTTCGCCGCTGGCTTCGGCTCCACCTCCAGCCGCTCGGGCACATCGATATTCCCCTTTTATTGACCGGATCTTGCAAATCGTTTTACCCAGTTCAAAAACCAAGAGCCAAACAGGCCTACCGTCTTCAACCCTGGCTTCCCGTTCTGCGATGGCCCCAAATTCACCCCCGACTCGAACTCGTGTTGTTGTTACTATCTCTGATGAATTGTCCGCTGATATCTCTGCTAAGAAATGCCATCTGATCGCAGGAAAGACGCCTATTAAAACCGACAAGTATTCTTTCAAAAATCAATCGATAGAAGAGTTGCTTAAGCGACTTCCAAATGATGTTCTGATTTCAGGGGTCATTTATCTACCAAAAGATCTTAAAATCAATGTTCGGCAAGCTAATGATCCGCAAAATCTAAATTCTATTTCCGGGAGTGCAGCAACCGATCGAAATCCACAGGGGATCCATCAAGAAAAAGATACTCAGATCATCGATCCGACTTGGACCACAGTTGAGCAAGTCGGTAACGAATTGAGGCTACACTATGAGCTTGCCCCCAAAAAGTGTACCAGTAGAATAGATAGACTACGGAGGACAGGAAAATGGGCAAGAAGCAGAAAACATATAGTACAGAAGTGAAGGCGCGAGTGGCGCTGGAGGCGTTACGAGGGCAAAAAACGGTGGCA
>CAIPHK010000005.1 GCA_903864835.1 uncultured bacterium
CCCAACATGGAGTCTTGTTTGCGACTCGTCTCCGCCATCCTCATTGAATTTAACGATGATTGGTCCACTGGAAGGAGGTTGTTCTCACTTTAACTTTTTGCCCCTATCGAATCACTTTTACAGAAAGATTGTTGCGTAACCCGTCGCTGCAATGGAACTCGCCGAAATCAGAGACTATTTTCAGGTCAAAACGGGCCAATCAGATGCCATGTTCCATGGCAGAGAAATACTGATATTTGACCAAGTCGGCCTCACGGTTCAAGAAAAGAAGATTGCCGGATTTTTGATCCAAGGATTTTCAAATGGTCAAATTGCACAGTCGATCTTTATCTCAGATTCGACGGTCAAAAACCATATCAGCAACATCTACAAAAAATTTGGGGTTCATTCTCGCCAAGCGTTTTTGGTAACGCTACTCACGGAATCGTAAAGTAAGGTTCCAGGAACCTTTATGTATAAATTAATCAGTATCCGCCCATATCGCCTCGAGTGGGCACCAAAAGCCGCCTATTTTCGAGAATGTAACCCACCAAGGATTTTTGGCGGGCCTCGGTCACATGGAAATGCCGAGCAACCCGTTATATCGACGATGGTCGGTATTCTGAGGCTTTGAGTTCGAAAGGAACTTAAGTATGGCGGAGAGGGTGGGATTTGAACCCACGGTAATGTTTCCACTACACCGCATTTCGAGTGCGGCCCGATCGGCCACTCTGGCACCTCTCCGTGGAGTAATGTAGCAAAAATAGCGGTAGAAATCACCTCTGCTGCAGTACCGCGGCCTTTGCCCTCATCGTCTCCATATATTCAGGCGTAATGATATGGGGGGTAATCAAAATCATCACGTCTCGTTTCTCCGTTTTTGTCTCAGTTTTTCCAAAAAACCCACCGATCAGAGGCAGCTGACTTAGAATCGGAACACCCGTCACTACCGTGGAATCGTAATTCTTTTTGAGCCCTCCCAATACAATTGTTTGGCCATCTTTAACCCACACTTCGTTATGCACTTCAGTCGTATTTTGCTGAGGCATTTCGTTTACGACCACCCCATCGCTAATCGACGGATATAACACCATCCGAACCGTACCATCGTTGGCAATATGCGGGGTAAACTTCAACTTCACCCCCACTTCCATAAATTTGACGTCTTGAACGGTCCCCGTTTGCAATGTGGTCGTGACTTTGTATCCCAATTTTGACCCAATCAGAATTTCAGCTTCCTGATGATTGACCGCCGTTACCCAAGGGGCTGCCACATAATTAAACCCAATGGTGCGTTGAAGTGCCGTCAAAAAGACATCAATATTTTTGCCCAACAACTGGGCTTGGAGACCCAGTGTTGAGGCCAGCGGCGGCCCAGAAAGCACCCCTATATTCGCCCACTTGGCATCGCCTTCAACCTTAAGCCCGCCGCCATGCATCGATGCAATATCCGTATCCCCGTCCCCCGACTTCATTTCAATTACCCGCGCTTCAACCAATACCTGAAGTTGGGGGTGATCAATCTCAGCCAACAAGTCTTCCACGTACTTGAGTTTCCCGGGATAGGTTTTAACGGTAATTGAGTTAAGCCTCGGGGTGGCGCTCAATTTCTCCCCCTCATCCGAACCCACCACGGAGGCCACGATTCCCCGAGCGTCTTCCGCATCAATATGATTCAACACAAACGTTTTAGAGTAGGTCGGGATCGACTTTTTGGCCCAAATTAGTACCGACCCCTTTGAAATCACATACCCAAAGCCATGCGATCCCAATAGCAAATCCAAGGCCTCCAACGGAGGTACATTGGTCAGCCGAACATTAACCAGCCCCGACACATCCGGCCCCATCACCATATTTAAGCCCGTCTTCGTGGCCATAATGTACAACACAGTGCGAATATCCGCATTCGATACCTTCAGCGTAATTTTAGAGTCGTCGGCCGCGACCCAAGATGCGAAACAAATCAACAGCCCAAACACAAAGATCATTAGTAACCGTTTCATTTTTTTCTCCTTCTGGCGACTTTAACTCACCCTCTACCCCAAATTCCCCGTTCGGGAAATTTGAGGGTCTCCCTCTCTACGCTAAACACGCATAGAGGGAGAAAGATAGCGTCACAAAATTGGATTTTTCATTTTGGAATGCCCCCTCTTTACGAATCTTCGTAGAGAGGGGGCTCCTCAATTTTCCCGGACGGGGAAATTGAGGGTGGGGGTGAGTTTCAGAATCCTACCCACCGCCTCATTTTCCCCTTAATTAACACCGCCCCCGTCGGTGTAATACTGCTCAACACCCATCCTCGATAGGACTCGCCCACCGCCACCGGAACCTGATTCAAGATCACCTGTCCATTTTGGCTCGATATAAAAATAATCCCCTGCAATTGCAACACTTTGACTACCGGGACCGGCGGCGCCACTTTTTGAATTTTTTTATCGACCACTTTCGCCGGATTTACCGTTACAGCCACTGGCGCCGATAAAAACTCAAAGGGGTTCCGCCGAACTCCCGTATCCGAAAAAATCAGAGTGGCCCCCGCAATCAACACATAAAACAATACAATGAAGATTTTCATTTTGAATCGATGATATAAATTGGAATAACCATTTGAGTATCAATCCGACCGGGGATTTTCTCCGACACCGACGATCGCATCTGGCGAATTTGAACTAATTTGTCCAATCCGTTAATCCATTGCAAAAACAAGATAAGCCCATCATACGGCCCCGAAAATCCCAGTTCCAAATCCAGCCGCTTCATCCTCATTTTGGCCAAACTATCGTCCGTTCCCTGCATCCACAACGCCTGCAATTTTTCACGATGCTCCGGCAACATCTGCTGCAAGCCATTGAGCAATTGGAGGTCCTGCCCATTCGAATCGATCATCGGACCATTGGTATCCAAATACACCAACACCTCTTTTAAATTGCGGAACGCCATGGGCTGAAGATACCCCCGAATCAATTCGGAGCGCCGTTTCGGCCCCCCGCTATTCACGGGTTTAATGACCGACACATCATTTCCAAATCCACCCAACGTTTCGGCCAACGACCTTAAAAATATTTCAGACTCGGTTCCGCTATAAAATTGGCCATCCACTTCCGCCAAAATTCCCTCAAATTCCTTTTGAGTGGATTTTAATTGCACCAAGGCCGTCGTCCGAATTTGTTTGTTATTCAGCAATTCTCGTTGGGCTTTTAGCGACCCCCTCATCGCCGAAAATCGCGTCACATACGGTCCCAATACCAGTTGTTGAATGACAACAATCGTCACCAAAATAAGAATTGACCCCGCCAACAATTTCTCTCGTTTGGTGAGACGCAATATGGACTGAATCAATGAATCGACCCACGGATTATTGAGCATCGTTTTTTAACCGTCCTTGAATTCGAAATGCGACCAACCCGGTCGTTGGATCTTGAACGACTTCTTTCAATTCCATCCCCTCTTTTGAGCTCAACGCCTTCAACTGTTTAAGCAGCATAAACACGTCGTCCGATCGCGACGCTTTGCCATGAATGTCCACGGTCCCATCATTCCCGATTTCAATGATTGTCAAACTAGTCCCTGCAGACATCACCGTCGGCAGCCCTGAAAAAAATTGGGTTTGGACTTTACTGGCATCCTTGCTCGCCCCGGTTTTTCGTCGGTCTGAAATCAGCTGCTTCATTTCCCGAATCTCGACGTCCAATTCCATCGCTTCTTTAAACTGAGATTGAATCATATGCAGCTCTTTCTGGACATCGGATATTTCACGATTAATCATTACTCCACCTAAAAAAAATCCAAAAAACATCGTCAACGTAATCAACGACGCAATCCACGCATAACACGCCAAAAAGATTGCTGTTTTTTTCGATATTTCTGACTTTTCAAGTCCGGCACGCCACCCTAATCCGTTGAGTCGATCGGTTGTGAACACGGGGACTGACTGCTTAGCCAGATGAATTTTGATCCCCGACAATTGATCCGCCGCAGACTCTACCACCCTCCCATTCGTCACCGAATGATCGATCGCAAAAAATGGCGGGGCTTCGGTTTGGCACCCTTGGGTTAGACGATGAATATGCGCAGATAGTGCATTTAAATCCGTCGCGGCCGCGACAGAAATCGGCAAAATTGCGCGAAGACTATGTTTGTAAATGGCACCCACCCATAACATTCCGTGATCCTGCGCCACCAGCACCCCCCAGGAATGTGACGCCGCGACCGGATGATGTTCAGCGGCATCAATCGCCAAAAGAATCGGAGAGGTTACGGCATCCAACGTGACACCAATCCACTTACAAATCTCCTGCCACTGAAGCACGACATCCGACCGAATCCCCGCTGCAAATACCACCGTTTCATCCGATGCCGTCGCCGCCTTTTGCAGGACCTTATGGGTCACAATTGGCGTTCCGCCACTAAACAATACGTATCGACCCATTTGAGCCTTCAAGTCAGTCGAAATACGCGCCCCATGCCCCCCAGGAAATCGCACCACATGGACAGCGAGCGGAGTCCCAGACACGACCAATACAACCCGTCGTGTGGAAATTTTATGTGCGGCCAACTCTTTCTTAATTCGTTTACCTACCCCCTTGGAATCCCCAAGTTGCACAGGGGGCAACGGAAAACTAAATTTCACCGCAGGCACCGACGAATCAACGACATGATCCGCGACTACGGTCATCTCGACCTGGTCATAGTAGAGATTGACCCGCCAAGCGGTTCCCCAAAATTGAGCCCATCGTCGCCGACTCGTCATAGTCGTTCCCATCGATCAATACGAACCGGACGCGATGCGGAGGGGGTGGGAGGAACCATAACCGTCACTCGGAGATGACACATATAGGTCGAATATCCCACCGAAGTCGCATCCAACGTCGCGGTGGCCCCCGACCGCGCCACGCTCACGGAATAGGTATTCCCCGACCCAGACGGGTATTGAACGTTCGAAAACCCCGTCGCCCAGTTTGAATTCAAGGTTAACTCATTCAACGCTTGGGCCACTCCCACTTCGCAGACGGTATCTACCGCCTGTTGGTTAGACCAATGGCTTGCCAATTGAAGTTGCGAGGTCATTACCATCAAATACCCCCCTACTAATACACTCAACAACCCCAGCATCATGACACTTAATGGCAATACGAATCCGGCGTCGGAAGCCCCCTTATCGCAATCAACACCCATCGCTATTCCCCCCAAAAATACGGCGGCGGGGTCCCCAAAAACGAGTTGCTATAGGTGAAAAAAAAACATTGGGTCGCCCGAAATGTCCCTCCCGTTGTCCAAACACCATTTAATGTCGTTATTGTATTAAGTAATGTGGCATTTCCGCCGACACTGCCCAACCCTTGAATATCAATGGCCGTACCCGATGTCTGCCAATTGCCCTCTGTGGCCAATGCCGGCCGCCCATCTGCCGCCGTAATCGTCACCACATCACTGTTCGAAAATACCACGCCACGCCGACCCAAAATCCCTCCCACAATCGTGTAAATGCCTGCATTTAAGGTTAACGTTCCCGGCGTAACCACCGCCAACCCCGCCCCCGAGGTCCGTGTTAAATTAATCTGATTTCCCGTCAATGTAATATCCCCTGACGCGACCATTGATCCGTCGACCTGCAAGGTCCCCGATGCAAATGTCGGCCCGACAATCTTGCCACCGGCCACAATCGCCGGTAACCCCGACTGCGGGGTAATCCGAGTGCCCGACCCGTTAACCGTCACCATCCCTTCGGCAAAAATGCTTCCTACAATCGTCGCACCCGCCTGAATCGTCGCCGATTTACCATTCGACATATAATAGTTACCGACATAGGTTTGTCCCGATAAAAAGGTCATGTCACGGGTACTCACCACCGTGGCATTCCCCAAATACGATTGCACGGTTCCAAACGTTTCGGTATACGCTTGCAAATCCACCGTGGGTACTGAAATCGAATATCCCGAGTCGGCATCCGTCCATATCCCTGTCGCCAAGACCAGCCAGGATTTGGTGGTTTGACCATTCGCATGGAAATTCCCACCCACCAGGCCAATCCCTTCCAATTTCAAATCCGCCCCACTCACAATGGAATAATACATTGCACCCACAATATGTTTTCGAATGGATACCGTTGAGTTATAGGTCTGAGTCGCCACTTTTCCTTCGGCATCTGCAATCTCAACGACCACATCAATGGCTTTAATCCGAGCGGGCACCGTTGTCGGTGTCACTGTATCCGATGTCTTCCCTTTAAAGATCAAATTTCCGATCGGTCCCGCTAACTGTGACGACACGCCCCCCGTCACCAAGGTCAGCCACTGTTTTCCGCTCACGGTTGACCGGCTAAATTCCACGGATTGACCCTTTGAATTGACGAAGACAATTTTCCCATTTACATCGCTAGAGGGAGTAATACTGGTGATCGATTGAATCTGAGACAATTCCCGAGTCATATATTCCAATCCCACCCGCCCATTTTGAACCATATCCGAGCCTTGCCCCACGTACGCCCACGCCGCCTGCAACGCGTAAATATAAGGCACTATCGCCGCAATCAAGATGGCTGAAATCCCTAATGCCGCC
>CAIPHK010000006.1 GCA_903864835.1 uncultured bacterium
AACGTCCGTTCAGGTCAGTGTCCAGACTAAACCCTTCGGGCGGCTTTCAGCCGGTCTGGACACTGACCCTCTCTTCCGTTTTTAACCAAATATGGGTTTTTGCGTAAAACCCAATTTTACAGAAAAATTGAAGCACAACTGATTATCACCTATATTAACTTTTAAAATAGACATAAGGACGGTTATGGAATTCCTACACTTGATATCTCAAAATATTCTTTCTCCCGCGATTCTCTTCTTTGCGGTGGGAATTGCGGCAGGCTTTGTAAAATCTGATTTGGAGGTTCCCGATAGTATTAGTCGATATTTGTCCTTGTACCTTTTGATGGCCATTGGGTTTAAGGGCGGCGTTGCTATCGCAACGACGGCCGACATCAATCGTGAAATGATTATGGCAATCGGAGCAGGGCTGCTGGTGAGTTCGTTACAACCGTTTCTGGCGTATGGGTTGCTGAAACTATCGACTAAGCTCGATAGCCCAACCGCGGCGGCTGTCGCTGCACAAAGCGGATCGATCAGCATGGTTACTTTTGCAACGGCGGCTGCGTTTCTGAAAACCAATGAAATTTTTTATGCGGGCTATATCATCGGAATACTCGCCTTAATGGAAGCCCCTGCCATTATCTCTGGATTGTTTATGGCCCACCGCGCGGAGCCACAAATTAAAAAAGGACCGGATGAAACAAAATTTATGATCCGTGAGATATTTACAAATGGCGCCATCCTACTGCTATCGGCGGCATTTGTGATCGGTTGGATCACCGGACAGGGCGGCATGGACAATGTGGCCGGGTTTCTAGAAACGCCGTTCCAAGGAATTCTTTGCTTGTTTTTGCTAGATATGGGATTGCTAGTCTCAAGGAATCTGCATCACCTTAAGGGGTTTACCTGGCCCCTCGCGGCGTTTGGGATATATATGCCTCTCATTGGTGGAGGAATCGGCTTATTAATCAGCAGAATGATCGGGCTCGACGTGGGGACTGGGACGTTGTTTTCTGTTCTTTGCGCGAGTGCCTCTTATATTGCTGTGCCAGCCGCGATGCGCCTCGCTCTTCCAGAAGCGAAGGCGGCAGTGTATGTACCGATGAGTCTCGCAATTACCTTTCCGTTTAACGTTACCCTGGGGATTCCACTCTACTTTGCGCTGGCGAGTAGGATATTAATTCCCCATTAAGTCCTGAGTAAAAATTCCGGACTCGGCTGCGTATCAAAATTTGATGGGATTTTATTGCCGTTTTTCACGACAATTGGATAAGTTAATTCAATCGTGAGGGAAAAATACATGATCACATTTAAACAAGTCGCATCCCGGATACCGGTATCTGATTTCCGTAAAGAATATCTTCGACCACTGCCAATTCCGGACTTTTATCAAGACGCGTTTAAATCCCACCCGACGCTAACTTTGTTGCTGAGAGATCGCGTATTGGCGGAAGCAAGTGCCCTGCCCGGGGCCGATATCGGTAAGATCAATCGACAGAGAGACGTTATTTCGAAGTTTTACCAGGTAAAAAATCAAACTGATCCGATCAAACGACTTCTTTTGACCTTTCAGATAATAAAGTCGGAGCCATTTGTTCGCTTAGGGGTGACGCTTTTGTCAAAACCGTATTCTGCGGAAGACTTGATTCAAGATCATGAAAAAAAGCAGACGTGCGCGGCATTTGCGTTGGACCCGTTGTCAATTGATATCATGACATCGGATCATTTTTTTAAACCAGTGTCGGAGATCCATGGTCTTCTTTTTGGAAAGGGATGGGTGCAAACACAACGGCCTGTCGCCGGTGATATTGTCTTTTATTACCCCAATAGTGATGCTTCTAAATTGAGTCATGTGGGACGCGTGGTTCGGGTGGATCTTGGAGCGGAGGGACGCGACAATGTGGTCGTTCAATCCAAGTTTGGAATTGGCGAGGCGTATGAACATCCGGTTGAATTGGTGTTGCCTGGATTTGGAACCCATGCGGGATTTTATACCTCGTCTCAAAACGTGAAATTGGGGGGTCTTACATCGTCTCAGATGACCACGTGGGCCTTACCAACGCCCTCAAATCTGTTTTCCCAGGCGTCACTTGGAATCGATGCCATACGCATCTTGCACGAAATGTTCAGGATCACGTTTCCAAATCTATTAACAAGGTTCCGGTCGCTCAAGAT
>CAIPHK010000007.1 GCA_903864835.1 uncultured bacterium
AACGTCCGTTCAGGTCAGTGTCCAGACTAAACCCTTCGGGCGGCTTTCAGCCGGTCTGGACACTGACCCTCCCTTCCGTTTTTAACCAAATATGGGTTTTTGCGTAAAACCCAATTTTACAGAAAAATTGAAGCACAACTTGTCCAGTCGGGGCATAATTCCATCCGTCATCAGAAGCTTAGATCCAATTTGAGGGAAAATGTCTTTGAGTTCAGCCAAGATTTTAGCGGATGAAGCGGCTTTGTCTGGGGTTTCGGTTTGAAGAATCTCGCGCAAGGCCGGAAATGCCGTATCCAAAACGCCCTCAAGTCTATTTTTGGCGGTCTGGTCCGATCTATTCAAGTTGAACTGGTTCAACAACGTCCTGACTTCTAAAACCGGCTGAGGAACATGGCCAAAAATCTCCAGAAGCGAAACCGGACGTCGCGCTGCAACAGTAGGCGAGGGAGGTAAAGGAGTTTTGGGTAGTTCAACATGTTGGGCCGCTATAAGTGAGCCAGTTTGTAAAGGTGAAAGGTGTCTTGACGATGGAGAAGGAAGAACCGACATGCAACATTCCCCCGGTAATTAATTTTCTGTGTGGATAGGTACTTCCCTAGAGGAAATTTTTTTAAGCAGATAACTAGGTTCCGCGAGAAGGGTGTCAGAGTACTAGCCTTAGGTTGTTCTCAGTCTAACTTTTTGACCCAATCTATTATGACGGGCTCCATTTCGGCAAATACACCTTAAAAACCGTCCCATTCCCAAGTTCGGATTCGACATCGATATAGCCATTGTGGCCGGACACCACTTCGTTCAAGATCGACAATCCAAGTCCAATATTTTTACCCCCAGTAGGATCTTTGGTCGTAAAAAACGGATTAAAGATTTTGGCCTTAGTTTCTGAGCTAATTCCAGGACCGGTGTCCTCAAATTGAATCTCAATCCCGTCAATAAGCGCTCCCCCTACAATAGGGAATCGGACCGCCTTGGCGCGTACCGTCAAACGCCGAGGTTGATCCGCCACCTCCGTATCCATCGCCTGAATCGCATTATAGATAATATTAAAAAAAGCTTGTTGAAGACGATGCTCATCGCCGGCAACCGACGGCAAACCAGACTCAATGTCTCTTGTTAATAGAATTTTTTTCTTCTTGCAGTTCCCCTCCACCAAACTGAGTGTATCAGACACCACAGCCCCGATGTTGACGGGTTGTTTGACCGCACCGGGTGTCGATTGCACCACTCGAATAATGCCATCGGACAAATGGCGCAAATGGCCGGGCAACTGGGCAGCCAGTTGATCAACACACCCAGACTCTAATAAATTAAAGCCGGGAAGAACACCTCCACGCTGATCCAGATAAGACAACTTCAATAGGGTATTAAAGATTAATTCAGAATCGTCATCCGACACCGCCGGAATCTTGGTAAAGCTATCCATTTTAACGCCGCCACCCGATACTCCGTATTTCATCATGGTGTCAGTAATCCCTAAAATTCGGGGAACTTGCACCGTCACCACGTTCACAAAATCGAATAATTTCGCCAAGGTAACAAAGTTCCGTAATGCGGCGCGAATTGCAAAACTATCGTTCTCAAATGCCGACCCCAAATCGACGTTGGAAAAATCCTTCCGTTTTAAGTCCGCCACGCTCCAAGAGGCGTCGATGTGGCCACCGGTGATGAGGGCCAAATAGATAGCGGTTGCCTTTTCCAAATCATGACCTGATACCTCCAAAAAATCTTCGGGCGCTAGCTTCCGATCCCACGCACCAAATTCTTCCAAAGGATTCTTTTTTTTGCCCTCTAACGACTGCGCCAAAAACCCAGCACCGGCGACCATGGCGGCCATCGGATTACGAATCTCATGCGCCATCCCTGACGCCAAGGTTGAGAACGCCGCTTGGTGGAAGTGCTGCTGTGCGAGGGCGACGGCCTCTTTTACCTTCGATTCTAGTTCAATATTAAGGGCTTCTAGTCTTGCCTGATGATTGAGTAGTCGTTTGGTTTGGGTGATCCGTTCAAAAACGATAATCGCTTGATTGGCAATGACCTCAAAAAGGGCCAGGTCTTTGGAGTCATACGTCTCCTCATTGAGTCGTTGTCCGATAATGAAGACCGCTTGGAATGCTTTGAAGGAGTCGATCGATATACAAATACTGTCTTGAGATACCCCCAACGCCGTCAAGAATTGTTGGTTGGCTGTCTCAAGGGAAATCACCCGCTGGACCTTTCGAAAATGGGCTTCTAAGCCACTCAAAAATGGATTATCCAACCCATAGGATCCGATCAAGGTTTTATCCGGAATCTCTTGATCACTTTTTGTTTTTTCAATTCGAAAACACTCAAATTGATCAGAATCGTCTTTTCTCAAAAACGCGTAACACTGCCCGATTTCCAGGCTATCCTGCATCAGCATCATCGTCTCAATTACGTCTTCGGTGTTTTGCGCCAGAATGAGGTTGCTGGATATGGCTTTTAACGTTTCATCAAAATCGTAGTCGAATTTTAGGAATTTTTTGTAGGCGGAGGTTTGGAGCCAATTTCTAAAACGAATAATTCCAAATAGGGCTGCGGCAGCCCAAGCAATACAGTAGGGGACGGGGCCAAACGGAAGTCGATGTTGATAAATCCATATAATGGCAAACGGGAAAAAAAACAGGACCGCTGCAATCAAGTTGGCCAACGATCGAGTGACGATTACCTTGATGTCCATTAACTCGTGTTTGGTTATGGCGTAGGCCATGGTGACAGCCAATAAAGAGGGACAAATCGCACCAAATGGAAAGATCGGAATATTAAAAACAAGTGGAAATGTTGTCGCACCTCCACCAAAGCCAATTGCCATAGCTCCAAATATAATCCAATTTTTTTGTCGAGATCCCTCGCCATTGACGATCCGTTGGATAATTTTCAAAAACCCAATAGTTACTACTAAGAAAAATTGAAAAACAAATAGATAATACAATGGCCCAGGTACTGGGTAGTATGCAAACTCCATTTTTCTAGACACCGTCGGGATGAAATAACTTGGAAATAGCCACGTACTTATAAATAGCCAAACAGAAAAAATGTATGACAATCTGACTTTAAAAGTCCCTTTATTGTCGGTTGAAAAAAATTCATACACAAAGCCATAAAAGAAAGCCGGAATAAAAATAGCAGTTGAATTAAGAAATCTCGCCCAAAAAAGAGACCCTTTGAAATCCGGGTAGCCAAATGTCATCGCAAGCCCTGCCCCCCAGATAGCGACGCTAACACTGAATCCAACCCACGAAAGAGTTACCCGATTAATGTTCCTAGTTGTGGCAACCATCCAAGCCGTAAAAATCGACAAAGAGAATACAAAAAGCCCGCTTATAGCTAAATAATTTGAGGAAAACTCTGTCATTTTTAACGCTTTGACGCCACCAAGTATTGGTATACCGAAAATTTATCTTTCACAATTCTTACCTCAGATATACCTATTTCATCATCCATAACTTCCAATATCTGAAATAAATTACGATATACTAAATTCCACTCCCCTACATATTCCATCCAAAGCCTGGTCGGATTCGCAGGGTGGGCGTTAGTGATACAAATACGTCCTCCAGGTTTAATGGCACTCCACAGTTTCCTAACTAATTTTTGAGCTGATTCCTGTTCAAAATAGTCAAACATTCCGGAAGAATAAATAAAATCAAACGAATTTTCGCCAATCTTCAGAATGCTTTTGATAATATTCCCATGATTAAAGCGAAGATCGAGTCCTGCTGACGACAACCTATCTTGGGCCGCGTTTAAAGCATCGACATCTTGATCAAAAAGACAGACCTCCAGTGGACGGGTACTCCATTCCCTGGCCAACAATTCCAATTCAATGGCCGATCCGCAGCCAATACTCGCTATTGATTTTGGAGCAGCCTCCTTTATTAAATCCGACAAAAAGTTAACTCGATGCTCATTTGCACGACAATTCGCAGAATCCAATGTAAAGGCATTAATTAATTCGCCGGTAGCAGAATCTCCTCTGTATCTATATTCATGCGGAAGCGTGCGGCCTTTCCAGATCAATTCCATCGCACCAAAATCACCAGCATACCCTCGGGGCTTACAATACGAATAACCGCAAAATTCGGATTGATTTGTATATGGCAAAATCTTATTTTGAAAAAATCGCTTTAATTTCAAATCATCCTTCTCGTCGAAACCATATCTACAATCTTGAATCTGCTTCAGTAAACCGTCTATTTTTGAAAAAATAATAGGCTCCCCATTTAGTTCGACCTGCTCTACGATTGATTCAAATATTCTTTCCAAATCCAAAACAAAATTTTGCGCGGTGAAGATACCTGAGGAGTCAAAAGCGGCATTTTTAATTCCACCCCCAAACGCCAATTCCTCAGCCTTAAGGACCACTTTATTGGACTCGGCAAGGAGCTCACCTTGGGCAGAAGTATCCACCGATTCAGCGTAATCTGGAGTCATAGGAACGCCCCTCCGCGTAGTAGTAAATGCCGAACAACGGAAAAACCAACCCAAGGGTGGCTCACGTCGGCATCAAAAAAATGTTATTGGGAATCAGGCGAAGTATAAGTGATTTTTGAACTCAAAGATAGATTGGGAAACCGCATCTGCCTTCTGGTCACTTATGGGTAGCGGGTAGAAAAGCGTTTGGAGATGGGGCTTGTCCATTTGCCAGGGTACCTAATCAATCACGACATAGTTTAGCTTTTCCCCCACATCTTTTTGCTTCGTGTTTGGGACAAGGTCGATAGAAGTTTAAGGTTTGACCCAATCGGATTCAGGGAACCCCTCATCTAATCAATTAAAAGGGGTTCTCTCATGATTAAATCGGTGGTGCTTGTCTGCCCGGATGACGTACAGTCCGCCAGAATGCTTCGGGTACTCGTCGCGGAATTTGACGTATCAGTCTTTAAAACGGGACAAGACGCCCTGGATTTTATTCAAAAATCGCCCGACCAAGAACCCGTTGCCATCGTGGATTCCACACTCCCCGATTTTCGCTTGGATGACCTCGTCAGCCGGATCAAAATCAGTAACCCAAGCATGGTAATCATCGCTTTGATGGAATCATCCGAACCATCCCTCGTCATTAAGTCCGTTAAATCTGGCGTATCCCAGATTATTTCAAACCCCTCGTCGGACAACGATCTGTTGGGCGCCATACGCACGGCGTTTGACCCTGACACCCTTATTGCGCACCTTCGACACCAACTTGTGCAGGTCTCCGAAAATACACTTCGAAACAGAATCGCGACTTTTAAACGGTTTATGGAGACAAAGAAAGAGAAGTCAGAGGTCGTTCACACCGGCGATATCCTTCTTTTGTTGTCGACCTCCGATGAAATTCCAATCGAAGAACTCGTCCAATTAATCGAATCAAAATCCCTCAAGGTGACCTCTGAAATAGTGGCCTATCGACCCAAGGTGCTCATCGTTGAAGACGAGCCCTTGTTAAGGGACACCCTATTCCAAATTATGGAACAAAATTTTGAGGTTACCGCCGTCAAAACGGCGGAGGAGGGGATCGATGCAATTGAATCCAATGTCCATTTCGATTTGATCCTCCTCGACATTATTCTGCCTGGAATCCATGGGGATGAAATTGTCAAAGACATCAAAGACCGCTGCCCCAAAAGCCACATTATTATGCTCACCGGTTCCAACGATTCCGCATTGATCGTCCGATGCCTTGTCTCCGGCGCATCGGATTACATTCTTAAACCGTTTGATGTCGATCGATTGACCCAAAAGACAGGCGACCTGATTCAGACCCAACTGACCGTCGACTGGATCAAAAACTATACCAAGGAGACTCACTAAAGGCATGGAATCCAGTGATTGAAGTCATTGGATATACATCGGCTCCCAGTCCAGAATTGGTTATTGCGGCCATGCGAGTGGGGATTTCTCGGATCGAACCCAAGCTACCCAGTCCCGAGTTCACCGTTCGATTGATCAATCGCTTTTTTGATGACCTCGATCTATTTCAAAAGGCCCAGGCAATATGTGATAAAAGACGGCAAGAGCAACTGGAACTCCATGTCGCGTTGGCCTCTGAACTGCTTCGGAAACGGCAATTGGAAGGACGCCAACTCAGCACGGAAGAACTTCGCCAATTGTTACCCATCTGCGCTGAAGATGACCCCCTAAACGCACAAACTCAATTACAGCAAAATTTGACAGGAATTCGTCCCAACGTCTTAGTCCTGGAAGATGAAGGTATCCTTCGAGATATTGTCTGTGACGGAATCGCGTTTCTTAATTGCAATCCAGTACCCGCTGCCTCAATTTCGGAAGCAAAGTCCCACTTGGATCGTGTCCCCCAAATTGATATTGCACTATTGGACGTCGGACTACCGGACGGCCATGGCGCCGACCTAATCGACGTGATTCAGCGCCGTCATCCTAATGCGGCCATCGTGATGTTAACCGCGTTTACTGACCTTGAATTAATTATGGGATGTTTCAAAAAAGGCGCAATTGACTATCTAACCAAGCCATTTGATGTCACCCAATTTAACGCGACATTTGGGCGACTATTGTTTCAACAACGGACACGTCAGTTTTTTGCGTCTGATCAAATTAACCGCAAGTCATCCGATATTCCCAAACCGTTATTGGAAGAATATGCAGAAATTAGATCCCGACAAGGAAATCCCGTATTAATGAAAGAGGTTTGTATGTTTTATCCTGAACTCAAACGACTGGGGATATCCGGAGACACACCCGCACTTTCAATTCCGTCAGGAAAACTATTTCATGAGGCATTCGTCGAGACATTAACGGGGTTGTTGAGCAAAGTCCGCATTTAAGCCCCCTCTTTACCTCTATTTCATATAATAGTTATTATGCGACATAAAATATAAGGGTTGAAAACCAACTCATTCCATCTTATAAAAATATGCGCTACAGCCCTGAGCCGAGCGAGCGAAAGAGGCCAATCAAATTCCAATAAACGCGATCTATACGGATCACCTCACTAAATCGTATAAAACTGTGACAGCGGTGGATTCAGTATCAATAACCATCAATACAGGAGAAGCCGTCGGGCTACTCGGGCCAAACGGCGCAGGGAAAACCACATTTCTGGAGATGATTGAAGGTATTACGCCGGCCACCTCCGGAACCCTCCGGGTCTTCGGCAAGGAATGGAAAGGCCACGAAACCGAACTACGGGGGAAAATCGGACTATGTTTCCAGGAAACCCAGTTCATGGATCGATTGACGGTATTGGAAACCTTACGTCTATTTGCCAGCTTTTATCGATTACCCTCTACTCGGGCGGACGACGTGATTGGGTTGGTCAATCTGACCGAAAAGAAGCACACTTACGTCGAACAACTATCCGGCGGCCAACGGCAACGGGTTGCGATCGCGATTGCCGTACTCAATGAACCTCAACTATTAATGCTGGATGAGCCCACGACCGGCCTGGACCCAAGAGCGAGAGAAGATATTTGGACATTGATTCACTCTCTAAAAAAATCGGGACTTACTCTGATTCTCACCACCCACTATATGGAAGAAGCGGAATCGTTATGTGACCGCATTATAATGATGAATCGCGGCAAGATTGTTACCGATGGAACCTTGGCTGAATTACACGCTAAAAACCCGGCACCCACCATCGTCCGTCAATCCACACTTAACGATCTGTTTGCAGCGTTGACGGGCCAAGACTTAGGAAAATCATGATCCGCATCATCTTTACATTAGTTGCCGTTCAACTTAAAAAATTTTTCCGACAGCCCGCAATATTGTTTTGGGCCATTGCGTTCCCTGTCGTTATCACATGGGTTCTTGGAGTTGCCTTTGACCATAATGGAAAAGCGGAACCGCTTAAGATCGGACTCGTAGGAGTGCTTCCCGATCCGTCCCCTCTTTCCGAACTCTCAGAGGTTAAATGGATTCACGTTTCAACAGAAAACGACGTCCGAAAAGCCCTCCGCGAAGGATCATTTTCAGTATATATCACCACTTCCGGCACTACGCCGGTGGTTCACTATGACCCTAAAAATTCAGATGCCAAGTTGACATATCTATCGTTAGAAAAACAATTAGCCGATCGTCGGGGTGGGTCAACATTGAAGATGGAGCCCATCACCCAAAAAGGCGCACGATATATCGACTTTTTACTTCCCGGGATGGCGGCGTTGAGCATTATGAATAGCTGTATTTGGGGGATCGGATGGGGCATTATTGAAATGCGGATGAAGAAAATGCTTCGTCGGATCATGGCGACCCCCATTCCGAAATCGGCGTTTCCCATTGCCCAGTTTATTAGTCGATATGTTGTTTCCTTATTCGAGCTCTTGGTTCTCTATGGATTTGCCCACTTTTATTTCGGAACATCCATCCAAGGAAGCATTTGGGGATTGATTGCAATGATCACAGCTGGTAACTTTGCATTTGGCGGAATCGCATTAATGGTGGGATCTCGAACAGATAACACCACCGTCGGTAACGGCCTAATCAATGCGGTTACTCTACCCATGATGATACTGTCGGGTGTATTCTTCAGCTACCGAAATTTTCCAACGTGGGCTTGCGGAGTCATTCAATATCTTCCGCTCACATTGATCGCAGACTCATTTCGATTGATTTTTAATGAACCGGTGGGAATTTCCGCCGTCGCATTACCGGTCTCTATTCTGGTAGTTACTGGAATTATTACAACAACAATGGGACTCCGAATGTTTAAATGGCATTAAGTAGTACAGAAACTCGCATTTCGCTGGTGGTGGAATTCGTCATCGGCAACAATCGCCAACTCATGTTGGGCATCGATGGTCGGTATGGCGATGAACCGTTACCGCTCGGTCTATCCAGCCTCATGCAGTTTCTTTATGGTCACGAATCACAGCTTAGCCCGTATGACGCCGATTTTTGCTACCTTTTGGCCAAATTGCTCAAAAAGGCGCAGATCGGCAATGATTTCAGGTACGTGGTGCCTTCAGAAACCGATATGGCAATATTTTTCTCAGCAGTCGTTGAGCAGCGAATTTCTGCCTTCTGGCGCAATTCTGAAGGACGAGTCAGCCCCCTTCGGGTCAATAGCGAATTTCCTATTTCGATCACGGTTGAGGATCAAAAAGGTAAACTCGTTTGTACAATGATCGGTCGCGACGAATGGCTGAATCAACCCTCGGGATGGCTTACTTTCTCCGTCGATCGAAAACGAATTTGGTTTTGTAACGGGGTCGTCAGGACCATGTTAACTCGGGAAATGGAACAATTCATCGGCCGTTTTCTCGATCATCCTAAAGTACATCTCAGTGGCAACGAAGCGACCAAATTTATTCAAAGTGTCTACAAACCCAATAAGTCCGCCATTATTTGGCAAGTTCGCGCGGACCTCAATCGATTTATTCCACATGAAGTTCACCCCGAACCCATTCTCAATATTGATTACGAAAACGGAATGTTGACCCTTGAATTACGATACAAATACGGGAAATTCGAAATCACGCCCCACCATGATTCCCCGACAATTCCGTCACCCCGAGGCCCCATTAAGCGAATGGTGGACATGGAGGGTATTTTTCAATCGGATCTCATCGAATTATTCACAGAAAACAACATTCCTTTGGCATTGACGAGCCCGGGGGATATCGCCAAGTTTTTTGACGTCTTGGTGCCGGAGCTCAAGAGTCGACGGTGGCAAGTTCGGTCCAGAGCACCGGAATTCAAGGTTAACCCAACGGCCCACGAGATCAATTTTGCGTTATCTGGAAATTCATCCGATTGGTTCTACTTTGAACCCAATTGCACCATTGATGGTCAACAGTTTTCACTTCAAGAAATTGCGCGCCTGATTGTCGACAACCAAGGCTACGTTCAAACCGGTAGCGGATTTGTTCGGCTATCGGACCAAAGCCAAAAAGAATTAAAGTTACTCTCCGATAACGGCGCCTTGAGAGTCGGTAAAAAATTCAACGGTGCTGATATTTTGCCGTTAATTGCATCCACCTCCGTGTCCGGTACCGGAAAAGAAAGTGAATCCCTCGTCGATCGGCTTAAAAAGCTGCACAGTGTGGGCCACACTGATCCAGGACCGGCCTTTCAAGGAACGCTCCGGGATTATCAGCAATACGGGGTTAACTGGATGTACTTTTTGTATCAAGCCGGTCTCGGCGGCGTATTGGCCGACGATATGGGTCTTGGCAAAACCGTCCAAACGATTGCATTCACCACCCGGGTCGAAGCGGAAGATCCAATATTGATCGTGGGTCCGACTAACGTTATTTATAACTGGCAACATGAACTTAAACAGTTTGTGCCCAAAGAAACAGTCCTGGTGTATACCGGGTCGAACCGCGAATCGTTAGCGGTTCAATTATTAAGAAAACGCTATGTTATTACATCGTATGGCGTCCTAAAAAACGACATCGAATTGCTCAAGCAGGTCCCGTTTTCAATTATTATTGCGGACGAAGCTCAGGCGCTTAAAAATCCGCTGACCCAAGTATCCAAAGCCATTAAACAACTCAATGGGCAATTCCGACTCGCGCTCAGCGGCACCCCCGTTGAAAATCACCTCATGGACTTATGGAATCTCTTTGACTTTGTAATGCCCGAGTATTTGGGTGGAAAAAAAGAATTTGATATCCAAATTAAAGACGAAGCCACCGATAAAATTCGAATGAAAATAAAGCCATTTATTTTACGGCGTGAAAAACGAGAAGTATTAAGTTCGCTACCTGAAAAAACCGAAATCTTAATCAGGTGCCCCCTCACCGATGGTCAATCCGCGTTATATCGCACGATTCTTGAAGCGGCTAAAAAAGGAATTCGTGACAGCACCGGCAAAACCAAAAAGCTGAACATATTGACCTCGCTTCTTAAACTGCGACAGGTCTGTACCCACCCTCAATTATTACCTGAAATGTCCCATCTAGCGATTGAATCCGCAAAGTTTGATATCGCAAAGGAAAAAATTAGCGAATTGGTCGAGGAAGGCCATAAAGTGGTGTTGTTTTCACAGTTCACGAAGATGTTGGATATCTTCCAAAAATGGACCGAATCGGAGGGGCTATATACCGAACGCATCGACGGGAGTGTGACCGGACGAAATCGTCAGGACGCGGTGGATCGATTCCAAGAGTCGCAATCGGCTGGAATTTTCTTAATTTCCCTCAAAGCCGGTGGCGTGGGGATCAACCTTACGGCCGCTGACTACGTCATTCACATTGACCCATGGTGGAACCCGGCCATTGAGTCGCAGGCAACCGACCGCGTCCATCGAATGGGGCAAAAGAACAAAGTATTCGTCTATAAGCTCATCGCCGAGGGAACCATTGAAGAAAAAATCGCCGAGCTTCAAGAAACAAAACGAGAGTTGCTTGCTAGCGTAATAGATATTGATTCAATCAACGAAAAACAAATTGATTTGGATGAAATTCAGGCGATTTTGATGGAGTCTTAACTCACCCCCGCGTCCCCCTGTCATTCCCGCGAAAGCGGGAATCCCATCGTAGGACGCCATTCACTATTAGGACTCCATTCACTCCCGGGATCCCCGCTTTCGTGGGGATGACCATTTACAAAAGGACATTCCAATGAAATACAGCCAACTACTCATCCCAACCCTTAAAGAAACCCCCAAAGATGCCGAAGTCGTTAGTCATCAGTTGATGGTTCGGGCGGGTATGATCCGGAAAGTGGCCGCCGGTCTCTATTCATATCTTCCCTTGGGACTACGGGTGATTCGAAAATTTGAAGCCATTGTCCGTGAAGAGATGAATCAATCCGGTGCCCAAGAAGTATTTTTGCCTTCGGTGATTCCCGGTGAGTTGTGGCAAGAGTCCGGCCGTTGGGATCATTATGGTAAAGAATTGCTCCGGATTAAGGATCGCCATGGGAATGAATTTTGCTATGGGCCGACGCATGAAGAAGTCATTACGGATTTGGTAAGGCAAACAATCCGATCGTATCGGGAACTTCCGGTCAATTTATACCAAATCCAAACAAAGTTCAGAGACGAAATCCGGCCTCGATTTGGACTCATGCGGGGGCGAGAATTCACCATGAAAGATGCCTATAGCTTTCATACGTCTTGGGAAAGTCTCGACACCACCTATGATGCGATGCGAGATACCTACAATGCCATCTTTAATCGGTGTGGACTTAAATTCAAAATGGTTCAAGCCGATAGCGGTGCCATTGGTGGGAATTTTTCTGCTGAATTTATGGTACTTGCCCAAACCGGCGAAGACGCAATTATTTGTTGTGCGTCCTGCGGATACGCAGCCAATGTCGAAGCCGCAGAATTAGTAGGCCCAGAACATCCGAAATCCCAGGTCATTCCTGTTGCCGAGGCCATAGAAACACCCGGAAAAAAATCCGTCGCTCAGGTCAGTGAATTCCTTAACATTTTACCGAGTGGTGTCCTAAAAACAATGGTCTATCAAGCGGATGGTCAAACGGTACTTGTGGTCCTCCCGGGGGACCGAGAAGTGAATGAAATTAAGCTCAAAAAAGTGCTCAAGTGTGAAACCGTCGGCCTAGTGGATCCTGCGGAGGTTGCCAAAAAGTTACCAGGGAATCATCCCGGCTATATCGGCCCGGTTGGTATCATCACCGTGCCGATTATTTTGGACCGATCCGTCTTAAATAACACACCCTATGTCGTGGGGGGAAATGCGGTCGGAATCCATCTCCAAAACACGGTTGTAGGACGAGATTTTTCAGCGCAGACGGTGGCCGACGTGGTCAATGCTGCCGCTGGGGATCAGTGTTCCCATTGTGATACCGGTGTCTATGAAATTCACCGCGGAATTGAAACTGGGCATATCTTTAAGTTGGGAACCAAATATTCTGAAGCGATGAGCTGTACCTATACGGCAGAAGACGGAACGCCCCAGCCGATGGTCATGGGATGTTATGGGATCGGAATCGGACGGACCGTTGCCGCTGCAATTGAACAGAATCATGATAATGCGGGAATTGTTTGGCCGTCGGCACTTGCCCCATTTCAAGTCTCGATTATCGTCACCAATGGGACTGATCCGGGGTTTATCGAGGTTGGGAACCAACTCTATTCTCAGCTATCTGGAAAATTCGACGTTTTGCTCGATGATCGCACCGAATCCGCTGGAATCAAATTTAAAGACAACGATCTGATCGGGATCCCCTACCAAATCATTATCGGAAAAAAATGGGCAGAAGACCAAAAAGTAGAGATCAAAACCCGGAAAACAAAGCATATCGAATTACTGTCCCTTGACCAGGTCACTGATTATTTGGCAGCATTGACCTAATGGATCCCGCAATTATTCCCGGCATATTATTGATGATTTTGCTGATCTTCGGATCCTCTGGCAAGCCGCCAGTGGGCAGTGTGTCTGCGCCAGTGGCCCTGGAATCCTTTGACGATCACCCTACCCTCGATGTGGAGTCAGTCAATCCTCTGGACGACTCTGATTATCGTGTCATTTATTCATTTATTACTCAAAAATATACACGAATCCCCTCTGCCGATGCGGAGTTGATTGCCCGAAATTTAGTTGCCTACGGAAGAGAAATTCAAGTCGACCCTAAATTTGGGGCCGCATTGATCGCGAGAGAATCCGCATTTAATAAAGTCGCCATTAGTTCAACGGGGGCCAAAGGCCTAGGACAAATCAAAGATTTTAATTTTAAGAGCCTGAACATCGAAAACCCGTATGATATTCAGCAGAACACCCGGGGAACGTTGTCGTATATAAAATATCAATTGAACCAGTGGAAGACAGAATCTAAAAAAACGTCGCTAGCGTTAGCCAGCTATTTTAAAGGCTATTCTGCCGTGACGAAGACCAACAAAATGGTGGATCCCACAACCAAAGGGTACGTTAAAGATATTATTGTCAATTACGATCGCCTCAATCAAATGAAGGCGGTGGCGATGGTTACGTCTCAGAATTCGAAGTATTCAGACGTAATACGCTGACTCCACGAGACTCATTGGGGGCCTTATATTCGCAATGATTATAAAATGTGCAGCCTATAAAAATGGCGAGCTAATTGGGGATGTGGCTATTGATAATATTAGCGACGTCATCACGCAGCCGGATACGTTTATATGGATGGGGCTGCATGAGCCTGAAGAGGCCCTACTGACCAAGATTCAGGAAGAATTTGGACTGCACCATTTGGCAATTGACGATGCCCGAAACGCATCCCAACGGTCTAAAATTGAGCAGTATGGAGACTCGCTATTTATCGTTGTCAAAACGGTGCAAGGGGATGGGTCTAAAATCGAAACCGGTGAAACCCATTTTTTTGTGGGTAAGAATTTTTTGGTGTCATTGCGACATGGCGAAAGAACCGGGTATTCATCCATCCGGGATCATTGGGAAAATAACCCTAAGCTTTTAAAAAAGGGACCGGGATTTGTGTTGTACACCATACTGGACTTTGTGGTCGATCGGTACCGAGATACGATAATCCAATTTGAAACGGAATTTGATCAGTTAGAAAGCGATATATTTAAAGGAGAATTTGACCGAATCGCCATCGCTCAATTTTACGATTTGAAACGGAGATTGCTTCATTTAAGGAGTGCAGCGATACCCGTTGAAGACATTTGCCATCAACTGATGAGATTTCATGACGATATTATCCCAAAAGAACTACGGGTGTATTTTCGGGATATTCAGGATCACGCAGCCCAAGTGGTAACGATGACGGAGAGTCTCCGGGAGATGATTTCATCCGCCATCCAGGTTAATTTGGGGGTTGTAGCGATGATTCAAAATGATGTGGTTAAGCGGCTGGCAGGATGGGCGGCCATTTTGGCTATCCCGACAGTGATTTTTAGTTTATACGGAATGAACTTTTCGGCAATGCCGGAATTGCATTGGCGGTTCGGATACCCCGCAGTCTTAGCTGTCACACTCGCCTGTAGTGTGGCGTTATATCAAAAACTGAAGCGATCCGGCTGGGTTTAAATGCGGGGCGAAAAATATTTCACCCCTACATAAATCCAACAAATTATTTATTATTAATCTGCTTCGAAATCCACTCGTAAGTCAGCTTTAAGCCATCCTCTAACGATACTTTCGGTTCCCAGTTCAGTACCTCACGCAGTAGCGTGTTGTCACTATTGCGTCCCCGAACCCCTTGCGGTTTGGTCAAATCATGCCGACGGTGAATCGTCTTTCCTGAAATTTTCGACACAATATCCACCAACTCATTAATCGAAATCATCCGATCCTGACCGAGGTTAATCGGATCGTGAAAGTCAGACTGCATCAATCGATAGATCCCCTCAACACAATCATCGACATAGCAATACGAGCGAGTTTGTAACCCATCACCCCAGACCTCGATAGTATCCCCATCTGCGGCCATCGCAATTTTTCGACATATCGCAGCCGGAGACTTCTCTCTACCCCCGTCATACGTCCCTAAAGGGCCAAAGATATTATGGAATCTAACTGAATAGGTCGCCATGCCATAATCTTCCATATAATGCCGACACGCCCGCTCGGTATACAATTTTTCCCAACCGTATCCATCCTCCGCATCGGCTGGATAGGCTTGCTCTTCTTTAAGGGGTTGAATATCCGGTGACTTTTGCAAATACCCAGGATAAATACACGCCGATGACGTATATAGATATTTTTTAATATTATTCAACCGTGCCGCTTCAAGCATATGAATATTGATCAACGTATTATCGTGCACAATCAGGGCTTTGTTACTTTCAATAAACCCGATTCCACCCATATTGGCGGCAAGATTGTAGACCTGATCCATCCCACGAACCGCCTGTAGACAGGCATCCCAACGCCGAAGGTCTAATATTTCAAATTCATCGGCCCGCGTTGCTGCATACTCTGGATGAACAATATCGACGCCCCGAACATAGTAGCCTTTTGACTTAAGTTCATTAACCAAATGATGGCCAATAAAGCCACCCGCACCCGTTACCAATACTTTTGTTGTCATGCCAAACTCCCCAATATAATGATACAGAAGAACGGATTAAACTGGAGCCTCAAAGCGATGTCAAACCCATGTCTATCGCCTCATTTTAATCCGGCGATTTTTGATCCGAATTTTGGCCAAATGTTCGAGGGACCAATCCCGACGAACCTGATTTCCAAACAATGTAATAATCAGCCAAAACACAACGATACTGACCCCCAAGGCGCTGCGAAGGTCAGTTCCGATCAAATTAAATGGAATATGCATTCCCGGCAGCAACAAATAAAGCAATACGGTAGTGGCCAATGAAATCCCAGACAGAAAAAATACCTTATGGGACTCAACCAAAGACATCAAGAATAAGGTAAACCCAAAGGACAACCAATAACACATTCCCGCCTCTATACCCAAAATCAACGACAGTATAATCGGGACCAAGGGGGCCACAATCCAGGATGACTTCCGAAAATTGAACTTGGTGAGATAAATCGCCAAAAATACCCCGACAAAAAGTCCAGGGAGCGCAAAAAAATACTGAATGAGGAGTCCCGACGGCAATAGAATCCGTAACACCACTTGAGATGCAATTTGCCCACAAGTAAATACGGCAATGGGCAACACCAACACCATCGCGGATCGGGCCATCCCTTTCATATAGAGATGGGGAGAAAACCACCAGTCCCATAAGACAATCACACCCATTAAAAGCAACAAGACAATCAAGAGGTAATCGTAATCCACGGTGGATATCCCAAATGCGATTAAGGCCACTCCCGAAATAACGACCAACGGCAACATATATTTATTGGGGCGATCTGTCTCATTAAGAATCAGGAAGCCCAGCCCTAGAAACGCGATGGACAACACCATTAACCCTTTATAGTTGCGAAATGCAACGTCCCCAATCCACGGCAAAAGGTTTAAGCCATAAAATACGCCCCAGACCAAAACGCAAGGCACCACGAGGCCCAGGGTAACCTGTACCCAATTCGACAATTGATAATTACTTCTGAGTCGTCGCAATCCATCGGAGTGAGGCAACGCCCATCGGATGATTGCAATTCCAACCCCCACACCCAATCCAATAAATCGGCCTTTGAGGCCTAAGCTCCCGGCAAGAACAGCGATCATTATTGCCGCCCAAATGGGAACCGTAAGAGGTGTGATTTTTTTTAAGATGCCATCAATTTTGGACATCGGGCTATTGTATAGTGCTTAAGTAGTTCCGTGAATGACGTCTAACTGTGGTCGAGCTATCGAATCGCTTCATAGGTCTCAGGACGCTTATGATCGATCCAAAATCCCAACGGAATCATTAGCCATAGGACCAACCCTGCATCGATCACTTCTTCCTGACTTTGGGGCGTGGTGATCATCGCGCCAAGTCCGAGACCCGCAATGACGACCATAGCAAACCAAAACTGGGGCTTGACTCGAAGATACTCGGACCGAACCGTCCACATATATCCCATTATTCCGACTCCTAACATTGCAAACTGGATTGCAATTGTAAGGTTGGTGGAGTCCCAGACGCCCCACCCTACCGGCCATCCTCCCCAAGGAAAAACAGGCAAATCATGCCGATGAAAAACCATATCCACTCCCCAATGCACCACAACCAAACCTGCAAGAACTACTGCACCAAATCCCCGTCGACGTCGTAGATAGTATCCCGCACCCACCAGTCCTCCCCAAACGCATGCCATTATGAGACTATGGCTATAGGCAATATCGTCCATCCGAACCGGCCATACGCCCTGAATCGACGAATCGATATCCATGGACTCAACGCCAATCAACAAAAAAAAGGGCCATATTAAATCGAGCCACAACGCGGCACAAAAAAGCCACCCCAACGACAGCTTTGGCTCTAATTTTTTTGCCAAAAGAGCCATTCCAACTTGTCCTAAAATCATGGCTTTATCATACCCGCGCTACTGTTCCAGAGTAAACGGGTGTGCGCGGGCCAAACTCGTCAATTGTCGATTAAATTCATCATCATCACTGGGAATCGTTTGAAAAAACTTTGACTCCATTTCCACAATCAATTCGTGGCTTATTTTCAGATTGTCTTCGCCGACGGGAGTAAGATCCACCCGCTTGGCACGACTGTCCTTCGGATGAACTTTTACGGACACCAGCCGTTGCTTTTTTAACGAACGAATCACGGACGATACCACCATGGGATTCGCATGAAGCTCCGTCGCAATCTCGATTTGACTGACGATTCGCTGCCGATTTCGAATTGATTCCACGGCCCGTAACACCATAAATTGCACCACGGTGATGTTCTGGGGACGCAGCACCGCCACCGCACGACGCTTCCACGCGTTGCCGATTTGCCAAAACGCAGCCCCAAAATAATTAAGCCCAAATTCCCCCTTTGAATCACCCATGACAGCCCCTTTTTTGCGTCGGTTCAAAGTAATATATAAATATAGTATAATCATATTTATTATATAATTACATATTAATCTAACCCAGAAGGAGTGCAATTGAAACAACGAATTATTTCGATTACGGAAACTGACCGTAAAAGTAGCCGGGGCGGCGCCTCAATACTTGAGGTTCATCAACCAGACCAGGCGCCCCCTATAGAGGTCCATCGGGTAGGAAAGCTCACTCGAGATCTTCAACCACTGATCGTCGCAGGATCGGGATGGATTGAATTCAAAGGAAAGCAAACCCTGCTTCGATGTCTCGTAGATGCGGAACTACAGACCCATCTTATTGAGAGGATAACGGCAACAACACTGGCGTTTGTTAATTCAAAAGAAGCGCCTGATCGAGGCGCCGGCACCTATTATATTGGAACGGTGCGAGGGATTTACACGGTTGTCACCCACAAAGGGGCAAAAGCAACCTTTGTGCCAGCCGGGACGGGTGATGGACACCCCCACATCAGAGACATCAGGTTCGATGGCACCGATGTTTGCTGGACGGATGTTGCAGGCAATACCGGCAAGCTTAATCCATCATAAAATATCGCTATAACAAACTCCGACTTTTATACGAGAAATACGATAGAAGGTTTTCCTTTTTATTCTAAATATTTCTCAGCACAGCCGTCCCTCCCCGGTTTTCTAATGAGACTTCCGGAGTTTGTTCATGAAACGTGTCGTTGCGTCCTCACGTATACCCTTGGCGAGATCTATTGATCTGGCCTACTTCAAAAGCGTCCTGACCGAGTTAAGCCAAATCACAACCGATCCCGATTGGTCCCAACGAAATGCTCTATTTGATCGGTATATAACGACATCGGCACAATCCTTTAAGGACTTGACCGACATCCTGACACGCTTCTTTGATAGTCGATTTATTCGACAAAAGGGCGACCTTTTTACAGCCCATATTGTGGATAACTCCGCCCATCCGGAAACAAAGTTATTTCCAAAAATATCGGTCGCAACATCGTCATCTCCGACTTCAGACAAGCTGTTCCGAACCACTCAAAAAATGCTCAAACGAATTGCCGCAATCCGGTTGGCATCGACTCGGTTGAGCACCGACCACCATGCCCGACTTCTCCTCGCCTACTGCGCCGCCGAAACGAGGACCCAACGAAAAGAACTATCTAATTTGATCAAGGGATGGGAAATCGCAGTAGGCGAAGAAGATATCAACGTCCAAGTTCAAATTCTTCTGCAATCTCAAATGGTGTTCAGAAATGCGCCCCACTTACTTCCTGATATGGATCTCCCTTTCCTTTCGTATGATATTGCTAATCTCTGGACGCACTGCACCGACGACATCAATCCGATGACTCAGTCCGTTACTCGAGACGATTTAGCGTGTTTTTTTTCTTATCTCAGCGTTATCGCAGAGTTTCAGAAAGTGTCATCAGGAAAAAATAGCGAACTCCACCGGAAAGCAAAAACCGCCGGAGCCGCCGTCTATACGACGTCAAAAAATCTCATTAAATTTATTGAATCTAAGATGAACTCGTCCGCACTTCCGGTGGATCACCCGTCCCCGACGACGATCAAAGGTATGGATGCATTTTGGCGATTTCTCGTTGAAATTGAGTCGCCCGGACGTTCCATGTTTGGACTTATGGAATATTCCAGTGGGGACCCCGCAACGACTCAATTAATTCTGTCCTGCTCTGCGGATGGATCGGCGCTGGACTTTGTTAAACATGTATTGGCCACACACGAATACACATTGGGGCGGTTTGGTATCTCCATTTCTTCGGAGGATGGAACGCCATTATTTCCGTCATCCGAGTTCATCAACCGAGGCTACACCCCCTCAGTAAGTGTCATTTCCGCCGCAGTCCAGGAACTTTGCGTTCGACTTAATACCATTAAAGTCACACACATTCGGTTTGCCGCCAACTGGAAATTGGTGCCCTATATGATGGAAACCCCCCGGGTGGCCGACGAAGCCGGTGGAATTACCACCCATAATGGAATTACATGCGCCTACGTCAAACTCTACGACATGATGATGACGCTAACCGATGCGGAGCCGAAAAGTCTGGTCGAATTTTGGTACAATCGAGGG
Source organism: uncultured bacterium (assembly GCA_903864835.1). Lineage (GTDB taxonomy): Bacteria > Margulisbacteria > Marinamargulisbacteria > SXXA01 > SXXA01 > CAIPHK01. The sequence continues at coordinate 20,410 of CAIPHK010000007.1, forward strand.
TCCACTCGGGAAACAGTCATCCCCTACCCCTCAACGCCGTTACCGAAGGAAAGAAAGGACGTCGTGGAAACCTTTGAATTGTTGGAAAAAAGCCGAAAGGAGCTATCCCTCACGTTGGATGACCTAGAACCCACCCTTCCGCCAGCCACCCTTGATAGCGCTCGTTCAGCGATTTCCCCACAAAAAACACCCCATAAAGGCCGATCAGGCGCACCTTCGTTTTTTGGGAACCCAGGCCAAGGGGGCTATCCGGGATGGCACCATATTTTTGCGAGAGACCACATCGCAGATTCAATCCGACCCACTGTTGATTTTTTAAGTGATGACATCGCCATGATGAGAAGTGGACATGCGGACATTCGACGGCAACGGGTCGCAGAAAAGCTAAAAACGCCACCGGATTCAAATGGAATTGGAATGGGATTTAGTGCATGCAGTTGTTTTGGATGCCGATTTAATAAAGATCTCATGGCCGCCGCGATCGAGGAATCCATTCAAAAGCTACCGTCGGTTGCCCCGTCGAGCCCAACTCGCCCTACCGGGTCAACACCCCATGGGTCCCCCAAACGGCCCAGCCCCACCGCTGCATCGTCACATGTTTACACTACCCCGGAGCGCAATTTAAGAGATGTCCGTCTTAAACAATATATTCCGGTAACCCCTGGGTCCGCTGCCAAACCGTCTGTGCTGGACGACAGCTTCGAGGCCTATGTACCCACCTCCGAACCCGAAGAAGAGCGAGGGATCAATGACGCAATATCGGAGCTGCGTGTTGAGATAGCTCAGATGACCAAAGATATAGAAATACTCCAGGCCGCCGCTGCAACTGCGGCCACGACCGCAGTCTCTACCACCACTGTCGCCTCCAAACAAAATAAGACTAAGGCGAAGGCGAAGCCCATAAAATCTTCAGAAGAGCTTGAATTACTTCAGAGGAGAAAAAAAATACAATCGATAGTGACGTTTTTAATACGGTTGGCGCAAGCCAGAGGAATGACATTGGATCCCGAGCCCGATGACCCATCTGATGTTCTGGGATCTATTTCTAAAAACTTATTCAAATAAGGCCCATCTCTTGCGATTAATGGAGCCTTGCGTATCGTTCGGAAGGATTGATACAATCGCTACACTTTTCGGAGAGATACCCAAGTGGCTGAAGGGGGCGGTTTGCTAAACCGTTAGTAGGGTTAAACCTAGCGAGGGTTCGAATCCCTCTCTCTCCGCCATACTTAAGTTCCTTTCGAACTCAATACTGACGCAAGTATCAGCAAGTTTGACTATACAATACCCCGTCACAACAACCATGTTGCGAGTAATGCCGTTGCATTTGATCAGTATCACAATACATTTCGTGCTCAATTTGTTGATCAGGTGCTGAAACTGACTGATGATTGGCGAATCGTATACGTGTCAGAAGCGCATAGTCACCGAAATGCCCCTGAAATCAGCTCATTGATATTTGGAATTACAAAAGACCGGACCATCCCGAATATTCGGGTCTTTTCCCAAAAAAATCTGTTTATTAAACCAATATTTTTTTGGTCTTATGTCTCGGGTCTTCACATTGGGGTCCAATTCATCCTGAAGATAGAATTCGTTTAGACGGGCGAGGTCAGCTGACGATTTTAAAGAATAAAAATGGTTCCACAACGCATGAAGTTGAACACGGGTCCCGATATACTTCTCCTTAATGATGGAGAAAAGAGCCATGATCATCGAGTCAGGCGCATCGCCTCTCACAATGCCACCGAGCACTTCCCAAAAAACAGAATCAACCACTTCCGCAATAAATGGATCCCCCAACAACTGCTCATAGGACATCTGAGATAAAGTAGAGAGAGCAAATTGGACGCTGGCGGAATGTAACGGTAGGCATTTCTTTGCGACAAATTCATTGCCCTCCGGAAATTCTTTGGATAACAGAGCCAGCCCACCCAGCGATAAGAGCATGGGTTCTGGATCCTTTGATTTACCCCACATTGATTGGACCAACCTCTTCTTCCAAATCGGAAGGAATTGCTGAAAATTAAGCGCATCAGACATGGCGGACCCGTTCCCTCCCGTCGTCGCTCGAGTCCAATGGGCCAATGCCAAAAATAAATCTTCCCCTAAATTCCCAAGAATTAGGCCAGAAAATCCCCGTCGACAATACGCGTCCAAATATAAATGCACCGCCTCACCCTGAATGGGATTCCATTTACACTCTTCAAGGGTGATCTTCGCCGACGCCTCTAGTTTAAGCAGTCCCAAAACGTCGGACCCCAATCTCGTATCTTTGGCCAATTCGCTGTGTCGTGCGGCGAGCTGAAGTTGCATCGGCTTGCTCAGAATATCCAGACATGAAAAATCACCGACTCCGGCGACACAGCAGGCCATTAAGGCTCGATATTGTTTTTGGTATATTTTTTTGACCACCGGTTGGTCAAAATTCGGGTTCGATCGGATTGCCCGGATGGAGTTTCTGAGTTGATGAAACAAATCGATCGATAGCGGCGAATCCAGTGCAGGCCCTTTTACAAGATGCTCACCGTCTGGCGTCTTAATCACCCATTCTTCAGAATTTTGCCCATTGAATTTCGGATAATTCCCCCGACACTCGAAGGACTGTTCCTGGAGGCAACTCCGCACCCGGCGGCGTAGTTGCACACAGCCGACCATCCTCCCTGACAGTAGTCCCATCGGTCATCGCAGATTGTGTTGCCGCATTCACTAACAGTGTCGCGGGAGTCGCAGCATCTCTGGCCACCGATACCTGAGCCCATCGTGCCGCATCCTCGGGTGAGCGCCCCGTTGCCTGAAGGATGGCAAAGCCCTCAGGAATGGTCAGCGATGCGCCGTCAAACACCCAAAATCCCCGTTGGAGGGTTTCATAAACAAAATCCCGAAAACCCGGAGATTCCCACGGTGCGTTAAGAAGCACCAACCCTGACTTCTTCTCTCGAATCGCCGTTACTAAGGCCCCCGGTTCAATGGCAATACCGCCCTCATCCGTTGGTCCCGGTTTCCCAATCAACCGCTCGGCCCACGCCTCGGCATCCCCGTGCAAATCGATCACCCCCACGGATTCTCGATCCAACCGCCCCACTTTGATATCCGGCAACTCCCCTTGAGCACCAGGATCGACTCGAAAAACCACCGGAAATCTTGTGACCACTTCAGGGGGAATCTTCCCGTCTCGAATTACAGATGGGTCGATGACACAGGTGATTTGAACCTCCGCCGACAGCGGTTTACCCATATAGGTCGGCGGGTCATCCAAAAGGTCATTTAATGTCGATGCGTTGTCGGCCATCGTCGTAAAATTCAAGACCAATCGAATGGGGCCTCGCGACTCAGTAAGGGCGGCGGCTTTCCCCGGCATCAAAATCGGTTCACCCGAAATCGGCGCGATGTGTAAGGTACCTAGTTGATTTTCGATATCATCGGGTTCGGAAACGACCAATACCGGGATTTCAGGATTCCTGGCCCGCATTCCGGCCACCACACGATCCACAGTCAACGACGGATCCAGCCAGACGGTTTCTCGGAGGGTCCTGCCAGGAATACCCAACGGCAACATCGAAACACGCGACTCCCTATAGGTCGCCACTTGTCTTTTTTTCATACATCCCCTCCAGAACTCCATTTAACACTAAATTGGAACGGGGTTGTATAGGACGAAGGGCCTATTTTTATAGGTAATTAGTACTATTTTTCGTGAAAGGTGCCGGACGAAAAATACGTCGTCTTTTTCAGAGGATCCCAATTGACGATGTGTTGTATCGCTATGAAAACGATCGTCATAGGGTCCTTCGAAGTTTGAGTCAGAATTTGCAAACACCCTCCCACCTGGTCTACGCTTCTGGTGATTGTCCCGCTCATCCACATTTTACAGGAGGTAGTCTGATGCATCTCGTTCTATTAGCCACATTCGCTGGCGGGTGTTTTTGGTGTATGCAGCCCCCATTCGATCACGTCCCAGGAGTGATCAAAACGACTGTAGGGTATATGGGAGGTACAGTTGCGTCCCCGACGTATGAATCGATCTGTACCGGTCAAACCGGCCACTCTGAAGTCGTCCAAATCGAATACGATTCGACTAAAGTAACCTATGACACCTTATTGAATATCTATTGGAAAAATATCGATCCCACGAATGAAACCGGCCAATTTGCAGATCTCGGATCGCAGTACCAACCGGTAATCTTCGTCCATAGCGACACCCAAAAAAAAGCCGCAGAAGCGTCAAAACGTGCGTTAGCGACCAGTCAAAAATTTAAACGGCCCATCGTCGTCAAAATCCGTGACGCCGCGCCATTTTATCCGGCTGAGGGATATCACCAATGTTATTATCAAAAATCACCCACTCAGTATGAACGATATAAAAAAGGCTCAGGACGGGCTGATTTTATCGAAAAAACCTGGGGGACTAAACCCGGACACTAATCGGGATATCCCCGGCGGGGCATCTATATCACCAGCTGCCCCGCCAAATGAACGGTAGCCCTAACGCCGTCAGCCCCGATCCAGGACATCAAACTTCCCATCATCCCGCCAACCGTTCCATTGTCTAACGACTGCTCTGCCCTCAGCACCGCTGCAACGGTTTTGGACACCTGAATCGTCGGCGTCTTGGCCCCGTCGCGCGCCGCAAGCTTGGGGGCATAATGCTTTTCTTCATATTGGGTCACGGCCAATTCGCCAGCGCTGCCCATTTTGTCCGACACGTAAGTCATCGCTCGTTGAGCGGTTTCGGCGGTAAACAGTTGAGATTTTTCCAACGACCGTTGCACCACCTCGGAGCCAAGCAGCGCCCCCGCATTAATCAAGGTATTGCCCACTTTACCCGCAGCTTCTCCCCCGGTAGCGATCAACGCTTGCCCAATTTGACCCAAATTATCTCGCAACGCTGCGGATAATGTGACCGACTTTTCCCCTGAATCCATCGTGGGATTTTGCATAATGTCCGCCACGGATCCCAAAACGGCCAAACTCGATGCCCCAAGCTGATCGATCACTTGAGGATTCTCCGCCAGAAAGTGACTCAGCATTCCCACAGACTGGGCCATAAATTCATTTAATTTTTCCTGATTCAGCGCCAATTCAACTTTGGGGCCTTTTGGGGCTTTGATTCCACCGAGGGCGTCGTCGATCTCCTTATCGATCATTGCCGCGCCTTGATTGGACACTTTCTCTACAACCGCATCAGTTACTCCGTCGTGGACGTATTGTGCTGCTGCGGCAACTCGATCAGCTGCATAATTGATGCCGCCGACGAGCGTACTTTGAATCGTCCCCACAACATTGCCCAGTGAGGCTGCCGCCGAGTCAACTGTCTGCGCGGCCTCGTACCCGAGTGTATAGGCAGTCACATCAACAGCGGTTTCTGTAAACCATTCCCCCCAGGTTCTTTCTGAGGTGCCTTTCTGAGCAGCCGCTTCCGGAGGCTCTTCGAGCGTAAGTTCGGTGCCGTCAGGGGTTCCAACGGTATGCGCCGTAAACACCGCCATCGACGTATCCATCATTGACATTAGGTTCGAAAACGTTGCGGCGACCGCCAATCGGCTGCCGGTATGATGCGACTCCAACTCAATATCACACCGCGTTGCCACATGGGACAGCATTTTGGAGGCCATCAGTGCCAGCTCGGAGGGACCTTCGGAGGGTCCGTTGGCTTGAGACCCGGATGTCGCTAGTTCGGCAACAAAGGCCTTGGTATCGGGGAGCATCGATTTAAGAAAGTCGATATCGACCTGTTGAAGTTTGCCACCAGACAATTGCATCATGGCATCAGCCAAGTCCGTTTTATCCAACATTCTCACGAGCTGATCACAAACCTCCCCCGCAGCTTTACCCAATAATTCTCGATTGTTGAGAATCGTAGTCACGGGGTCTTGCATAAATGACGACACCATTTCCATATTTCCCACGGAAAGCAATGTCTTCGCGATAGCCAGCCCATCGTCGGATATCGCCAGCTTTAGCCCCAGAATTGCATTTTCGCCACCGGCGGCCACCACTACTTTCCGCAAGGGATTTTCGGCATCAGTGATCATTTCTTCGAAGTGGCTTTTGAGCGCTGGATTATCTCCGATCGCCGTAATAACCCCTCCGATAAGAGTTTCTGGAGAATCAAAGTGTTCCCGTTGAAGGCTAGACAGCACCTCGGCACCTAATTCGGCGCCTTTTTTAAACAGCGCATGATAATTGGCCTTCATTGCTAAACGCGGCGTATATGCCTCGATTAATATTTGACATAGTTTGAGCTCACTTCTGACAATCTCGGGATCACGTCCACCCGACCCACTCAGTTCTTCAGTCAGGGCCTTTTCTTTACCTTCAATCATCTCTAAGTTTTTCCTCGTGACCCGCAACGAGTTCCCTTCCTTACCATCACGAAGGGTCAATCCCCAATGAGTTATATTTTCTGCCCATGCCGCTTTTTGAGGTTTATTATCCGTTTTCTTAACAATATCGTCGGGTACAATTCGGGTATTGGTCATCAAGACCGACTTGAGGATGTTCCGACATGTCTTGGATTTCATCATCCCACCGATATTCTCAGCGATACCCTTTTTAAAATTACTGATCACGGAGATATCGAATATCCATCCTTTGCTTGCTAACTGCGTTCGCAACGCGTTGACTCCAGTGGTCGCCTTCTCCATTTTGGATGTTATATCCGCCTTTTTTTCCTTAATTACTTTATTGTCGTTGACGACTCCGCCGACCTTTTCCCGTGCCGGAGAGAGGTCCCCCGCGAGCGATTTTGCAAAAGTACCGAGCGCCTCTCTTACGGTTGCATATTGGGATTTTGTGGCAGGAATACTTTCCGCATCTCGGGATCCTAACGTTTTTCCAACGTTCCTAAGGGCGCTGGTTGCGTCACTATACTTGAGCCTATTGATACCATTCATCGCTTACCCTTTTTTTTAACCATCACCTGACACTGCTGGGTTTCCATTTGTTTTTCCGCTTCAGAAAATAGACTGGTCAAAAAATTCCGACGCTTGGAGTCTGCGTCATCTCTCACCGGTTGCGATAAAATGGAATACGAAACGGGGATTTCTCGGGCCTCGCCGCCGTCGGGGCTCTCGACACGGACAGTGAGCGATTGTCGGTACATATGAATGGTCGATTTTCTCTGTTTGAGGGTAAAGGTGACGATAAAATGATCAATGGTGTCATCAAAAAGCCGCCGAATTGTATCCAGAAATTGAAACGATAGAAGTCCTTCCGCCAGGGGTGCCTGGGCAGCGGCGTTCACGTTAAGCTGTAACGCTCCAATATCCACACGCTCGAATGTCATTCGGTAAAATTGCCCGATTTTTTAAAAATCTAAACGTTCACAACCGTTGCCCCGGAACCGTTAGATTAGGAGGCGTATGCTACCCTAGAAGCGTGAAACGACGGATTTCAATGGAGACCCGAGTCTGGGAAACACTATTCGAGCCCGCCCCCCGGGCCTATGCCGCGCAAATTAAACACAACGGCCCCGTTTTTCTTTTGGAAAAAAATCCAGAGACGTATAACGACAGAGTGGTCCAACGGCGGATCTTAAAGGCCCTTTTTGTTCACCGGACGATCAAGCTCGATCGAGTGCCTGGATAGCGTGGAGCAACGCCCAATTTATTACCCCAAGACCAATTGGCAATTATTCATCAATTTTCAACTCGCTCGATGAACGAGGATCTGAGCAATGCATTACGGCAGTTAATGTCTTTTTTCTCTTCCGAACCCGCCGAATACGCGGTCATTGAAACCCTCTTCAACATGGGGAGCCGCAAAGGTAACCCGGCTACACCGATGCACACTATGCTTTTCACACTGGCCGATCTATCAAAAAAATATCCGGAAATCTGTCTCGATGACCGGTTTAACCCAATGATCATCCACACTCTCCAATATATCTATCAACGCGACCTCTCTCAAAAAAAAGAAATTATTAAGCTTATTGTGTCCCACCTAGACGATTTACGCCCCTCCCTAATAAAGGAATGGGCGTGGGTATTGCCCTGGGTAGCAGAACTTCCCAGTGATCTTTTTGATGCATCGGATCGAAAAGCGTTTTTACAATTTTTATCAATGAAAATCGGATCTATTAAGTCGCCGATCAGAGCTATTTTTTCGACGCTTTCATTGGCCCCATTCCCCCCCGATGTACAGACGGTTCTAAAAGAACGTCTTCCAAGGTCCTTTCCTCCACCGTCACCGAAGGCGTCAGCGCGTAAGGCCCATCACGCATCATAATCTATTGGCTAATTCCAATGACCCCACACCCAATTCGGGCACCCGATCCCCCACTCGGCTGAGTGGTTAAGTCATCCGCTTTTTCATGGATGATCACACCCCGACCAATAATCGATTGGGGTCCATTTAAGTAGAGACCTTTAATTGTCACATTAAAACTCGCAACGCCGTTTCCGTCAGCCTCCAAATTGCCCAAATCACCCCGATGGTGATGATCCATCTCAGGTCCCCCATGGACCATTTGGGTTGGGTTATAGTGGCCCCCAGCAGAGGCACCTTCAAGGCCGGTACAATCGCCACATTCATGCACATGAAACCCATGCGTGCTATTGGGAGTAAATCCAGCAAGTTGGCCGAACATCCGAACACCCTCTTTTAATTCTTCGAAACGAACCACTCCGTGGACCGTTCCTTTTGACAACGGCATCACAACCGATACCCCACGTGACACATTAGCGGCAGAGATTCCGCTCGCAACACATCCAATCAACATCAGACTCAAAAGTCCCTGTTTAACTAAAGTCATACTGCCTCCTTGAGAAATCCAATTCAGAACTTTGATGATACATCATTCAAAGTTCAATTCAGACACCCAAAATACGAAAGTAATTAAGATGATGACGGAGATACCCGATGTCATAAATGGGCTTGGAAGGTAGCACTAACTTACCACTTTTGACGCCAAACGTTCGGTTTTCTTTTCAAAAGTAATAGCCTCCCAGTAAAATTAAAGTCATTTCAAAAAAAAATTGAAATTCCACCTCGCTACCGCCCGATAATTCTAATACGCCCTCACCCTATTGCTAAAAACTGTAGTTCCCCCATTGAAACGACGCACCGCCGTTCGGATTTACACGCCGAATCCCGCCCCAAAATCGTCCGTCAAACCAATACGTTCCGACATTCTCGCTCGACTTGTCCCCGTTTCACTATCCGAAAACGCACTCGCGATGACGGCAATTTCAACACTTTGATGATATTTGCATCCGCCCCCCCAATCGCGGGACGAGAGTTCCCCAAAATCCTGTGTTGGGATGACGTGGACCCCGCCCCTTTGATTCAGCTGGAATGCTTGCCCGATACAAACCCCAGTGAATTTTTGGCCGCCATGCTCCGCCATTGGAATCTTCAAACGGCAGAAATCCGATTAGGTGCAACAATACCGGAACTAGGGGAACACCTTCATGACGACCAGATAACCGCTGGATATTTTCGGTTTGGAACAGCATCCATTGAAGTGGTGCATCCCGGGCACCCTCGGCCCAGGGGAAACCAATGGGATATCTCATCGTTATCGTGGCCAAACCCTTATATCAAAATTTCCCCGGAAGAGGTCCTTAAATCCATCGAAAAAATTCCGCTGACCACCCCCACCGACGTCCAGAATGCCACCGTCACCTGTGTAAAAAAATCGATCGCGTTAGTCACGGATTTTCTATCCAGCGTCTCCACATTATCGAGTACCCAATGGCTTGAAGTGGCGCGACTATTGCGCGCCCATAGCCATCCCGCTACAGATGCGATCGTTGATCTGATCACCTCGACGTCCGATAAAAGAAAGACCGTAGAAGGCATCTACTTACAATTTTTAACTGACCCCACGCAATCGGCGGCCGTTAGGGCCGCGGGGGCCGTGATGGGATATCCAGACGTACTTCCCCCGTTTGATCAATTTATAAAAAAATTAGGCGATAGCGTCGGCAAGCCCATCGATATCACCCATTCACTAAAATGGCTGTCGGATTGGGACCATGAAATTCCTGGGATCGTCGCACCCTCTGATATGCCAAAGGTACACGAATTCCGGTTAAAATTAGCGCAATCCACCGCCTGTAATGAATTTATACAAATGCCGACTCACCCGGAACGAGCGCTCAAATTGGCATCACTGCTCACTTCTGAGGCCTCATCTCTGTCGACAATGCCCAGTATCGATGACTTCGGAAAAGGAATACGCAAGATCTATCCAGGATTTCAAATATCACTGATTCAACGGCTGGAATGGATCGCGGGCTGGGAAGCCGTTCGACCCGGGACGACGTCGTCCGAGGACAGAAGAAGCATCGACACCCGATTAACGACCGAGCTGACCCGGATATTGGGTAAATCCGACCCCGGAGTACTCGAGGTCCTTCACTGTATCGTGAATCTTGGAACCCCAACCCATGAGATTCAAGCTAAACTAAAACAGCTCCTAACCCCCCCTAAAAAATCCAAACCAACCTCACCCGAAGCGATCGGAATCGTGATTCGTCAATGGTTTAACTCGCCCCGTTTCGCACTGATGACTCCGGATCAAATTGTCGCATTGGCACGCCCACTCGCCGTAACCGACGATGCACCACACTGTCTGGTATACCAAGACTTCATGAACATTTCTCACCGATTTTTAGAGGTCAACACTTCCTTTGATGAATTGACCGCGTCAACCTTCGGAACCCCCGAAACCATGAAGTGGATCAATCAATTAGATACCTGTTTCGCCGCCAACGACGACGTCCCCATAACGTTTATTTCCGCCCTCCATACGCGAGAGTATGCGATCCCGTTTAGTACCCGATTAGAGTGGTACCAGCGCTTGGCTACCGCGTTGGGCCCAAAAAAAATACCCCGTGTCCATTGGGACGCACTTCTTCACGATGTGATTCATCAACTCGATGATGTCGTCTTAGACATTGCTAACCCGACCGTAACCAATTGGGCACAACCTCATTTTGAACTGAATCCGCGACTCCTTAAGGCCCTGATCACGACCGTAAACATCTTTTTTCCAGGAAAAAAAAGCAGTGATTTAGAGATAAAGCTACTGCTGTTGGAAGTCAATCACAGCCTGTGTATCAAAGACTCAGCTGAGATTGGAGCTCCTTCGGAGAAACTATCATTCAAAATGACACCCATTGAGCTCATCAAAAAGACAAAAGACATTCACACTACTGCCGCTTTAATTGCGGCCGCACGACTCTGGTCCACTCTATTTTCGGAGCACCTCTGTAAAGCCAGTTTACCCACGATGGATCTGGCGGTGACCTTGAAACAATTTTAAGACGCCATTATTACGCCCCTAAAAAAGGGGAGCCCCCTTCACGCCCAAGCGTATTATTTCCAAGGGATTTTCTGGCTCAACGAAGTACAGGTCACCTATCATACGTTGGATTGGACCGGCGGTATCGGTAAAAAACTGATTTCCAGCATTCGAGAGGCAAGAGATGTCCCTGGCGTAGAACTATTTGTTGCACGTCTTGCCGCCGTCGTTCCAAATCAGGTACTAGCGCGTCATGGCATCGAAAAACTCGAACTAATTAATGGGCTTCTTGAACCCATAAAACCCACTGTCCCGTTTGATTACTACATGGAAACTGTGGCGGAAATCTACAAATTTTATGGCGTTTGTGAAATCAAAGACTCGGCTCCGACCGCCTATTTTATCACTCCGTTATTGGAATCCGTGGTGACATGGCGCCCCACCGAGTCGCCTGAAACCGCCTGGCTGGTAGCCCGGGATCTATTGGGACTGTTAGTCCAAGGCCCGACCGGCCGGCAAACGGACCTACTGTACCGCGAACAACTTTCAGCCATCGATTACTTCCGTTTAAACCTAACAATCGACGCTCTGATTGGACAGCTACTTACGGTCGATGGGGCACTCGCGTATTCCCCGGAGCACACCGCCAAGGCGATTCATCACCTCACCAGTACATTCGCGTTTGATGTATCAATCACATACGGTTTATCGGCACAAATTCAAACGCTAAATACCACGGCACACTCCCTGATCGCCGATCACAACGTGACGATTCGTCCCGGAACACGAGCCATGATCGAGTTAGTCGCCACGTTGCAACTCGCTCACGCCCAGTTGATGGCGCCACTAGATCCTGACACCCCGGCTAAAAACGACGAATTTCTTAAAATTTCAAACCAGGCTTTAGCGAGTTTAACGCTCATTCCAGACCCATTGATGGCGCCCCATTGGTTGGATTCCGGGACAGATATCGCCCCATTAATCCAGGTCCTGCGGCTCCAAATGGAATGGGCCCAAAATCTGACCTGGTTGGCGGTAGATCACTTTTTTGCGGAGCCCCATGCGCATCCATTAGCGGTGTTAAAGACCCATCACGACACCATCTGCGGGGTCACAGAAACGATGGACCACCTGGTCACTGAGATGTTTACCCTCTCGAAAAAAATGTGCACATTAACCTGCGATTCTTACATCATCTTTTCTGCATGGAATCTGGTCTCGGGTTGGAATGTTGGAGCCCATTTTAGGTCAGACATTCGGCCCCGTCGTTCAGGACGCATTTTCTCAATACAACGATCGAAACCCAGTGGCATTCCCCCATTTCCTTCCGATCAGACCGCCGGACTATATCTGTGGTGGCCACGGTTGAGCGATGGATCGTCTATCCCTGCCAGTGGCTTTGCACCCGAAAACAAGATATAAGGACGGTATGATCTCTCGATTCGAATTCCCATTCGACCATCAATTTGCCACACTTGGAAATCAGTTTTACACACAGATTCCCGCCGAGGGGATTGGGAAAAATCCCTATCTGATCCATTCGAATAGCGACGCCGCCCCGTTGATTGGATTACCGACCGAGACATTCCAATCGCCCGAATTTTTGGACTACTTTTCAGGCAATCAATCGCTTCCCGGGAGCCATCCATTGGCGATGGTCTATTCCGGCCATCAATTCGGCCAATGGGCGGGACAATTGGGGGATGGTCGGGCGTTGTTACTCGGTCAAGTCCGCAACGCCGACGGTGACCTGTGGGATATCCAATTAAAAGGCGGAGGAAAGACTCCCTATTCTCGATTTGGAGACGGGCGAGCGGTTGTCCGATCTTGTATTCGAGAATATCTATGTTCAGAAGCCATGCATGCGCTCGGGATTCCAACGAGTCGAGCGCTGTGCATCGTCGGCACCGGCGAATCCGTTCAACGGGAAACGGCAGAACCCGGCGCAGTGTTCACCCGATTGGCCCGATCCCATATTCGGTTCGGACATTTTGAACATTTTTATTATCAAAAAAACCACGATGCACTCAAGGCATTGTGTGACCATGTCATCGACGAATATTTTCCCCAGCATCAGGGCCACTATGACCGGTGGTTCGCCGACGTTGTTTCCCAGACCGCATCAATGATCGCCCAATGGCAGGCCGTAGGGTTTTGCCACGGGGTTATGAATACCGACAATATGTCGATTTTGGGACTCACATTGGACTATGGCCCATTTGGATTTATAGAGGCATTTGATATTGACTACGTGTGCAATCATTCTGATCATGCCGGTCGATACGCCTACGATCAGCAACCCATGATCGGCCTTTGGAACTTGCACGCGTTGGCTCACGCTTTAAGCCCAATCATCCCTTCCGAGGTCACAACGCCGATCCTATCAGAGTACGACCTGACATTTAATCATCACTATTTCCAACTGATGCGCCAAAAAATCGGGTGTGCTCCCTCCGATTCCACCCACGATGACTTATGGATCGATCTGTTGACTTTAATGGCCTCGCAACGGAGCGATTACACCCTCACATTCCGGAGGTTGGCCGACTCGTTTACAACGCCCATTTCGTGGACCTCTCTGTTTAGAGATCCCGGACCTGCGACGGAATGGCTGACCCGTTATCATTACTCACTGCGGTCATTGGGAGCGGAAGATCGAATCATCACCTCCCTTAATCAGGTAAACCCACGCTACGTCTTACGCAATTGGGTGGCTGAATCCGCCATTCGCGCGGCCGAAGATGGAAATGACTATTCAGAAATCGACAAGGTGTTACAACTGATCCAGACTCCCTATGATGACCACTTGGACGCCATTCATTATGGTGACCCTGCACCCGACCATTACCTTGGATTACAAGTGTCCTGTTCATCGTGAATACTCAAAATCGAAAAAGAATCCGACCTCGTCGACGAGGAAGCCACGTTCAAATAGTGAGGGGAACAGCACCACCGCAGGGCGGGGTGAGGTGGGGTTGGGGTTACGGATGAAAAGAAGGTAGACTGCAGCCATGATTCAAATACTCATTTTTCTTTCTGTCTTTTCCGCCGTCCTACTGGGTAGCAGCTTTTTTATCGCGGGATTTTTCCTCCACGCCATCACCGGAACCTTTCAAGGCGTCTGGACGTCGGGGCTTCTACTATGGGTCCCGTCCCTCACTTTCCTGATCGGCGAATGGCGATCACGCGTATCTCAAGTGATCTGGATCAAACATCTCGGTGCAATTTTATTAGGCGGAATGTCGGTCTCCGTTGCCGTCGCTACCGCAGGATATGTGGCATTGATTATTGGCGTTCCGGGCCCAATTTCGGCGATTATTGGCGTGATTCTAATTGGTACATTTGTGGGCCTTGGGATGATAAACGCCCGTCGCACCCCCAAGATCACATCATTGGATTCAATCGTAGTTCGAAACAACGATCTGGGTGTCAAAATCGTCCACCTGACCGATCTTCATCTCGATGGAATTACGTCCACCAAATGGGTACAAAAACTCGTAGACACCGTCAATTCGTTGAACCCAGATATCGTGGTATTTACCGGGGATCTTTTGGATATCTCCCCCGATCGTATTCCGGAACAAATTGAAATTCTCAAACAAATTACCGCGTCAACGGCCAAATTGGCGGTATCAGGTAATCACGATTTTTATATGGAATACCCGACCTATCAATCCGTATTGGAGACGATTGGATTCACCTTGATTGATAATCAGCACATTCATGTTTCCGGGATCGATTTCATCGGAATTTCCGACCGTGATGGCCGCCGTTTCGGCCACAGCAGACCTGAAATTTCAGAGCTATTTTCAGAATATCGACCCGACCAAACGGTGATCGTGTTATCCCATCGCCCCGATGAATTCCATCATTTCGCCAATCTCGGTGTGACGCTACAACTTTCTGGGCATACCCATTGGGGGCAACTCCCGCCATTCGATCTGATCATTCGGCTCTGGTATACCCATGGACGTGGGCTAGGAAAAATTGAAAATTCCCAAATCTATGTCTCAAAAGGAACTGGAGTCTGGGGGCCACCCATGCGACTTTTTGGAAGGTCAGAAATAGTGGTGGTAACGATTTAATGACCCGCAGGTGGTTCCCTAAATTCAAGTCAAAGAAACCGGGCCCCACTAACGCCATTCGAAAAGGGGTCCCCCGAGGCCACCGACGGGATCTTGTGTTCTTTCTGTTGGACGGTGGATGGGTCCGCTTTTTTTCGGTGGTCATTGGGTCCTATCTCATAATCAACACCGCATTTGCGATGCTTTATCACGCCCAACCCAACGCCATCGCGAACTGTCATACGGTCGGTGACGCGTTCTTTTTTAGCGTCCAAACGATCTCAACCATCGGTTACGGAAATATGCACCCAATCACCGGTTACGGCAACATTGTAATGACGATTGAAGCCGGTATCGGCCTACTCATCGTCGCAATGATTACCGGATTAATGGTGGCCAAAGCGTCTCGGGCCAAAGCCAGCGTCATATTTAGCCAATATCTCGTAATGGGAACCCGATTCGGCGTACCCACACTTCAATGTCGGGTTGGCAATGCCAAAGGAAACGATGTCGTTGAGGCCCGATTTGCACTATCGGTACTCATCGACGAGGTGACGACTGAAGGCGAAAAAGTCCGACGAATTCACGATCTTAAATTAAAAAGATCAAAATCTCCGTTTTTTATGATGACCATGGTAATGATGCACGAAATCGACGAGTCCAGCCCATTATGGGGAATTGATTGGACCCAAGAGGACTCCCCGCTCGCGTCATTGGTCGCCACGGTTTCCGGACACGACGCCACCTACGGCCAACCGATCCATGCCCGGCATTTTTATGCCCCAACAGATATCCTCACTCACAAAAAATTTGCAGACGTGATCCATACCCACCCCGATGGCCGCTTCGTCATCGATTACACCCAATTCAATAAGGTCGTGTAGGGGTTTGTCGCTAAATTTATTGAATAATGCATCCCTCTGATTGAGGTATATCAAGCCCTGGCAACCCCGACCTATCGGACGGGTTGATCACGTTGGAAATAGAGGTCATTAACCGGGCCATCTTTCCCGCATTGAGAATCTCAGAGGCACTCTTTACAGACACCTCATGTTCCTCCAATATTGCCTCAGCAATTACTTGCAAACATGATGTATTATTCGGGGACCTCTCGTTATAAAATTCAACATACGACACTAACGGGCGAAGTTTTTCTGGGACAGATGTTGAAGGTCGTGCCACACCGCTATTAAATTGGCGATCCATTTGGATAGCATGGCTTACATCAGAAATCTGATTAGTCGACGTTTTTTGAAAGGCCGTTATAATTTTTTCGCGAGAGTTATCATTCATCACCTTACGGTCTGCCGACAACAAGTTCTGAGGGGGCGGAGTAATCGGGCCCGACTGTTGTTACAGTATGTACTTGAAAAAAAGCCATCCAACACATCCTGTCGGATCTATCCCCCTTAAAAAATGGACATAAAAATGAATAAACGACCCATTGGAATGCCGTCATTAACACTCGAAGGACGGCGCGCAATTATTGCCATGGCCCTAAATCGAATCGGCGAAAAGCCGCTTCTGGCATGGCTAAAAACCCAGAATATTCCCTCGTTACGCCACCTCAATGAAAATGTTCGAAGTTATAAAAAGAAATTTTTTATCGAACTATTTGACCAGTAGAAAATATTGAGTGAAATTTTTTCACTCAATTTTCCGATAACCCGGCCCACTCCCGTATTTCTTAGGCCGATCGCGCGTACTGACAGTCCATGTGTTCTTGCGAATTCGCAACAGGAGGCAATTATGGCACTAGAAATCGTGACTCAGAGATCGAATTTATTCCGCATTCCCTCGCAAAAGTACGGTATCGCAGAGTCTCAGCGATCGAGCCAAAACAATGGAAAATCGGCCTCAAACGACAGTTCCAAGGGTAAGTCAGACCGTCCGCCTCATCAAGTTCCAGCAACAGAGATTCACTCCCTCGATGCCGTGGATCAGATTACCGGCCATATGCCGATCCATCCTCATGAAATAAATGGCATGGGCCATTTTACTCAGGCGGTCGGACTCCTCTCAGGGGCCTTCGACGTCGTCGAAGCCAAACACGAGTGCGACCGGGCCATCGAATTTTCCGCTATCCATATCGCACTCACCGCCCAAATTCATGACATAACCGACGCCCAAAGTGAAAGGGTTTCAGACTCCGACCAATTGTTAGACTCCCCATTAAGCAAGGCCCTAGACGCCGCATTGAACAAAGAATCGCTACGACGACATCTGTCAGGAGGGGGGCAACTCGCTACAAAGGGCAGCCTCCACTTCGTAAAAAAAAGTGGCCTAATGTCAGAACAACACCATATGAAACCCGTCGACGAAATTCTTACCCACCCCGTATTGGAACAACTCGCCCAATTTTTTAAGCTATTCGAAGCCGAAAAAGCATCCCATCGCACCACAAAATGGGTCGAATCAGTGGGCGATATCGCAACCGGTGGCGCCGCCACAGGACTTTCGTTATCGGGAATTTTGTCCGTCTTTGCACCCGTCGCCCTGGCCATCGACAGCGTCCTTCAACTGGAAACGTCGGTGTACCGACAAGTTACTGATCACTATCGGCTCTTGGCCGCCAAATCCATTCCAGATTCAAACATCACCCCATTTTCTTCAGAAATCAACCAAATGAACGAGAACCGCCTCAAACAACAAGAGGTCGTCAAAAAAACGTCCCGCCTCGCTATCGCAAAAAACGTCGGAAAAGCGGCACTGTTTTCGATATACCAGCTGGTTACTGCCGCACCTAAGCTCATCGCATTCGGGATAAGCCTGGGTGCACGCCTCGTTGGCGGTAAAAAAATTGCATCAACGATCTCCGCCGGGATCGTCAAGATCGACACCCGAGTCATCGGGGCACTTCATCTTTCCCCACCGGAGCCCACTCGGGTATACCTCGAAAAGGAAGGGCTATTGCGGCTCTTAGACGCCTGGCAAAGTGCAGATGGGGATACCTCGATAAAACGCGAGTTAGTGACGTTTGTTGAATCTCGATATCCCGCCTTTAGACCCATCGAAACCGGTGATTGGACACGCTCGCCAGCATACACACTGCTGGACAATCCCTCAATTGCCATAAAACTCAAACTCAGGCTGGGCTCGAAACGCGTGGGCATCATCGAAGAATCCACGGAGTAACAAAGATTAAGATCTTTTTCGTCGTCGTCGATCGCGGGATATTTCGATATATCGAAAACGGATATGCACGTCCTTATAAATCGGAAAAATAGACAAGCTGACCAAGATTCCCCCTAACAAGAAGAGAGCGGAGGTTCCCATAGAGCCATTAAAGGCATAAGCCCCAAAAATACCGCCGATAAAGAATGAGGTGATCACAAGGATCAGCAACCTAAATTTGATGCGATTCAATTTTTCCGGATCAAACAGCCATTTACCTATTTCGATCCCTAAGTCCGTAATGATGCCAGTCATATGGGTCGCCCGGATATCATAGTCTGAAAGCCGGGTCACCGTGGCATTTTGAATCCCCATTGAAAAGAAAAAACCCAGTTCTAGGATGAAGTGCCAATGGGGTGTTATTCCGTTGAAGTAGGTCCAAAGCCCCAGTCCAACAATTGGCCTAACAGGATAAATCCCCCCGCGTTAATTGCCCCAGAAATAAACGCACAAACGGCCCCCAGTGCCGAATTTAGGATCGGGGTGCGTTTGTCTTCGGCAAGGTTTAAGATGCGTTTCACAGATCTAGTCTATCAAAAAATTTTCCTTTTTCGTGCTATTCACGGGTTCAACCCATCTTTAAGGCTGTGTTAAGGGGTCGTATCACTCCCGTTAAACATTGGGTGGTGTTTGGATTCAGGCGTGGCTGCTATTATTTTTGGACAATATGAAACCTAAAATTGCCATTATCGAAGACGAAATAGATATCATCCGACTCCTTAGGTATAACCTAGAAAAAGAAGGGTACGAGGTCGTCAGTTATGAATCCGGGGAAAATGCGACGGATTTTATTCGTCACCATCAACCCGACCTGGTGTTATTAGACATCATGATTCCGGTTATTGATGGGTTTGAGGTTTGTAAACAACTTAAACGTAATCCAAACACGCAAACCATTCCGATTTTGATGGTGTCCGCAAAAACAGAAGAGTCCAATATCGTCACGGGCCTAGAACTTGGGGCAACCGACTACATCACCAAACCGTTTAGTATTGCCGTTTTGATCGCTCGGATTCGGGCAACACTACGCCGACGGATTGAAACGGTGCCGCTATCTGAAACCGTTTGGACCTTTGACACCCTCAAGATCTATCCCGATCGATATGAGATTTATGTCGACACTCATCCTGTATTTTTGAGCCATACGGAATTCAACTTATTATGTTGTCTCGCCCAACGCCCTGGCCGAGTATTTTCTCGACTCCAGATTATCGACTTTATGAAGGGTGAGAACTATTTCGTCACCCCCCGATTGGTGGACGTCTTGCTGGTATCTATTCGTAAAAAACTGGGTGTCGGAGCAGAGTTGATCCAAACCGTAAGAGGCGTCGGCTACAAATTCAGGGCGTCCGTATGAAGGGGAAATCACTCATTTGGCCGCTATTCGCGTCGTACCTTCTGGTGACGTTTATTGCCATTGGGCTGATGTTTTTGGTGGCGTCATCAATGATCAAAAACGACACCATATCGCATACAATCGACGAACTAAAGTCAGAAACCACGTTAATTGAAGGGCGCGTCTCCCACTTAATTGAATCGAAAGATACCGCCCAACTCACGGCCATTTTGACCACAGTAGGCCCCGCGGTACACACTCGATTTACGATTATTGATCCATCGGGCACCGTATTGGCTGATTCCAACGAACCCCCTTCGCTAATGGACAACCATGCAAACCGTCCCGAGATCATTCAATCACTATCCCAAGAATGGGGAACCGCCATTCGATACAGCACCACGCTCGGGACCACGATGTTATATATTTCGAAACCTATTTATCACCAGGCCCACCTGACGGGATTTATTCGTAGTGCCATTCCCATCACTAAAATGGACATTGCATTGGCCAACTTACGAAAAAAAATGGTGATCTGGGGCATCGCTGTATGTGTCTTCTCAGCAGGTATCAGCATTTTGATTTCGATTCGAATCAAACGGCACATCTCGACTCTGACCGCCGGTGCTGAGCATTTTTCAAACGAGCAATTTGACTATCAGATTCCCGTCCCGACCGTTCAGGAATTTAAGACGTTGGCGATTGCACTCAATACCATGGCCACCCAGTTAAATAACCGGATGCAAATCAGTGCGAAACAAGCTCAAGAAAAGGCCGCCCTCGATGAGATGAGGCGCAATTTTGTAGCCAACGTCTCCCATGAATTAAAGACCCCCATTACATTGATCAAAGGGTTTTTAGAAACACTCACCCGGGGCGCCATCAACAACATCAATGACCGAGATGAATTCCTAGGGATTATTCAAAATCATGCGAACCGACTCGATGAGATTATCGACGATTTACTGATGCTGTCGCGGATCGAGCAGGACCACGAAACCGACCTCATTCAGACGGCACGGTTAGATGTTACTCTCGTGATTAGACGTGCAATCGATGCCTGCCAAGCCAAAGCCGAGGCCCGAAAGGTGATGATTTTATTTCATCACATTGGAACTCAAATGGGCATGATTAACGATTCATTACTTCAACAAGCCCTTATTAATTTAATTGACAACGCGATTAAATATAGCCCGACCAACGGAACCGTCACCCTGTCGGTAGACACCATCGCGTCCGACATCAAAATTACCGTCACCGATCATGGATGCGGAATTCCTCCGGAGCATATCCCCCACCTCTTTGAGAGGTTCTATCGGGTGGATAAGGCGCGAAGCCGCCAACTTGGGGGGACCGGTTTAGGCCTCGCCATCGTGAAACACATTGTTCAGGCCCAACGGGGTCGAATTGCCGTCGAAAGTGTGGAACTCCAAGGCAGCCAGTTTTCGATCTTTTTACCCGTCGGCTAACCGATTCGCTGCAACCCGGGCCTAAACCCCGACAATCTCTCGTAATTCTTGGTAATAAATTGCGCGAAATACGGCTCATTTCCCGGCCCAATCATCGCATCTCGAATCACCTTTGTATCTAAGCAACTCCACTTGAATAGATTTTCTAAAACCAAATCCCCTCTTCCTCCGGTTCGATTTCGGAGGCCACCCCAGCAATGGATCGAATACTCGCCCAACCGATGTCGCCGATCTTCGGTGCAAGGGGGGGGCGTTGCTTGACAGGAGTCGTCGAGACTCCGTTCAACCGATCTACCTCGGTCAAAAATGATAAATTCTTACGGGCTAGCTTATCTAACGCACCTCGAGAATCGGGCTGCCCCGCTTTAGACGAGTCGTGGAGGGCGCCGGCCAATATTTTCATAAACGATCTTTCGGACTGAGTTAATTCCGAGTTAATTTGAAAAAAATTGGCATGAAGTCGACCACAAATCTTGAGGAGTACCGGCTCATTGTCTTTGACATGAGTACAAATTGTTGTGGCTATAGAGTATCTTGTATTTTCCGGGGTATTCGGATCTCCGAGTAAATCAACAATGGTCTTAAATACTTGCAATTCGCTCTCCAAACTCACTTGTTTCTCCCATGCACGCGTTGCGAATATAATTAGCTGATCTGGGGTGAGGGTTGAGGGGACGGATAGTGTTCGTTTTTTTAACATCAATTGCATAAATTAATCGACTCCTAAAAATGGGGGAAGAGTACCAATGGTGAAGCGTGTTTGGCGTGAGTGGGAGGGTGCCTTGAGACGCATTTTTTACATCGGCGTCACGTTTTAGTTATCGGTGGTATAAAAAAAAAATTTCACTAATTTCCGGAAGAAAGAGAAAGGTGCCGGTTAGAGAGAAAGGTGCCGGTTATTAGGCGCCAGGCCAGAAATAAAAATTGAGCTCGTAATCGAAAAATATCTGTCCCAAAAATAGCAACTAAAGACAGATTTAGCTTTGTATTGGTGCCAAGCTACCCCCGTTTAAGTAGAGTACCATCTCTAACCTTCTGACCTGGCACATTTTTGAAAAAAAATATCGATTATACCGGCCCGTCGACCACGACCATTGGACCTATTTCAAGCGTAAAAATTCGACTTTTTCACCGCTGGCCTGGCACCTAATAACCGGCACCTTTACTGGCAATTTACTGGCAATTGGAATTGGTGAAGAAACTAAGACTAGACATGGATCCAGTCAAATCCGGGATTGCGACCCTTATTGAAGAGTGTTGAAAAGAGAACCCGAGGGACCGATTCTCAATACATCAGGCAAATAAAATGATAATGGATATTCCTGCGGTCATGCCAGACAACATCTCCGAGCAAACAAATATAGAAATACGACACGCAAGTAGAAGTCTCTATCTAACCCCAGTTTCGGTACCTGAGGATGCGTCTGTCGTAGTTTTGCAACGACAGGACGCATCCTCGAAAAACCTACGCCCTTCCTTCTACGAAGGCCGTATATACGTTTGAGCTATCTTGGTACAGCAAAACTCCCTCTATACGTAGCCGGTTCTCTCCGGGGGATTTCGGCCGGTCCTTCCACGAATGTACCAGAAGGGTTCACTGCACTTTCAGGAGCGGCTGCACCAGCAGACGGCAGGGTCACACTGCCGTCTGCATGAACGTGTGCACCATGAGGAATAACTGTATTATTTGGGATTTGAGCTCCAGCATCGATCGTCACATTGTTGCCAACTTTAACATTAGTGCCAACTCGAAAAATATCTGTCCCAAAAAATAGCAACTAAAGACAGATTTAACCCTGTTCTGGTGCCAGGCTACCCCCGTTTAAGTAGAGTACCATTTCGAAAAAAACGTTGCGTAACCCGCTATGAGGCAATTCCAAATTATTCATACCATGAAGTTAACGTTTTTTTAGAAGAAAAAGTCTCACTTTTTTTGTTTCAGAATCTCCATTCCGCAATGCTATTGCAGGTGTAAGTAGATGCTAATTTTCGACAATATTAAGGCAATTTAATCAGTCGAAAAATTTCAACGGCACACTCCGATAACCACTGCTCACAGACATCTGCCCAACAGTCCTTATCAAAAAACTTCTCATGCCAACCGTGAATACTTACAACATTATTGGTATTTAGATGAGTCTGACGGGTCATCATTACCGCCGCTTTAACCGCTTCCCGGTCCGTCGTTCGGGCCCGTATCAGCGGCACCATCCGTATAAAAAACGTATCCCACTCGGCGTATGTCGCCTTGATGGGCTTCGTCGTTGCCAACACAGGGTCGAATACCCCATCGGTAATTGCGCCAGAACGAACCAAATATTTACTCTCTTGTTGCTGACTTTTAGTGCGATTTGAATCGACCCATTCATATGCCCTAACCGCGCCTTCCTGACGAATATCAAACGACGAGTATAAATTGGGTTCCGGCCAATAAATTCCACGGTGGCCCAAAGTTTCTAGGAGCGCGATTCGGACCTTCGCTTCAAAGTCATTAATCGTTTCAACAACACGGGTCATTATGCAGACCATTCCATCGTCTCCCACAGAAATCAGGCCCAACGCCCACAATCGATCTTTTATTTGGGTCGTTTGCCAGCGATACCCACCACTGCCGATTACATTGGCGTTTTGGGCAATTCCGTACAGGGCGGTTTGAAGCCTTTTTTCTCGGACTTTGTCAGCGTCAGACGCGCAAGGCAGCATTAGCGGGTCGTCGAACACATCGCTGTCCATCCAACGGAATACGGGGGGCGTAGCTAAATCTAAAAACTGGTCATGAATGATCTGGATTCCAGGATGTAGATTTAAAAGAGATCGGGCCTCTAAATATGGAAATACATATCCCTCACCCGGGGTAACCTTTTTCCAAACCATGGGGATACAGGCACCACGGATACCCCGGGCCTGCATATGTGCTGCGAGGGAGGTTGAACTAGCGATCAATCGGTCGAACGTGTCATTGCATTTATTCAAATCATCGACTTTTTTATTGAGCCCCACGATCACTGCGATGGGATTTCGGGTCAATCGCCCGCTGCCAACCAACGCGTCAATTTTTGCCCTTGCGCAATCACTATTGGTCTCCATAATTTCAATAATCAGTGGAATAGCGGTTACGTTTGAATGGCGATCAATGGTCTTAAAGAACTTGGAGCGGTCCGGTGTAGCAATCGCAGCATCTGAATAAGCGCAACACCCCACCTTCATCGACGGGGTTAAAAAACAACCGTTGGCTTTAATTTGTGCTTGAAAAAGGGCTCGCAACTGGGTAACCCCTTGGTCGATTTCATCTGCCCTTGCGGTTGAAAAATGCGAAAAGCGGTCGGGCATGGAAATCGCAGACACATTGTAATCCCCCGCAATAATACGCTTGAGAGCCGAGGTAGCGGGAAGTCCAAGATTCAACTCCGCCACCAAAATCCCGGTATTTTGTCCCTCGAACAGGCCCCCGACACATCGCTTGATATGAACGGCAAATCCCGTTCCCGATTGGGTATCGCGATAAATGGCTCCGGACATCCCATTATTGATTGGCAAATAATTGACCTCCTGCAAGAAAAAAGAGTTCGACAAGGGTTTGTCTTCCGCATGCAGGATCAGCCGGTTATCGGGGGAGTATCCACCCGCGAACCCAGATACCGGCGGTTGAACCGGCTCCAACCGAACAAACGACTTAAACGAATGCGCCACGACTTCTAACACGGCATAATCATAACCATGACTCGAGCCGTCTTCGACTAATCGCATTTCCCGTTCGAGTCCGTCGATTCGGAAATTTAAGTCGGACAATCGCAGTTGGTTAAGACAATGGCGGGCGACTAAAATATGGGTCGGGGAAATGGCGGTAGCGGTACCCAGGGAAACGATCGACTCTCGCCGACAGAGTTTTCCGGTGTGGACGCTCGCCCCGTGGAGTTTGGAATTCAAGCCAGCCTTTATAACGTCGACCACGGGTCTTCCCGAAAACGGAAGCAATCGGTTTTCGACTGCGTGCCCTCCTTGAATGGCGCCAAGGCCTGAGTGGTAGGTATAAGGTATCGCGGCGGTTGCCGAATTGACCGACCATTCTTCTTGGCTATATCTCAACCACATTCGTCCCCGTTCAGACTGAGGGGGAACGGGTAATATGCCCGACAACATCGAAAGGCGGCGTTTCATGACTCTATTATGAGGTGCTCCCTATAGCGACGCAACCTACGCCACTCCCAAGATCGCCTCCGCAATTCCATATAATTTCAAAATAATTCCAAAGCCGTTGAAACCCGGATCCAATTTGCAGAAAGCCTACAATTTCGTAAGTATAAAATACTCTGGTGGATCGGTCGGCTCTCCGTCACGACTAATAGCGGCTATATTAACAACTGAACTGTAGGCCAAAGTGTAAAAAAATTCCCGAATAGCGGCGATACCGTGAACCTGAGCGCATGCCATTGTCTCACAGGAGATGTAATCCACAATCAATTTCCCCCCCACTTTTAGTTTATCCAACAACGCCCACACGGTGCGACGACTCGACGAGATCTGTCCTTCACGATCACTCCAATATCCGACTGTAGAATTCACCCATTCTTCAAAGGGATACGTCAGAACATGGCAAGCGACAATCATGTCGTAATGGGAGTTACGACACAGGTTAATATCCAAAGAAATACCATTCTCACCCCATCGCAATTTTTTATGCCACCGTTCACCTGTAGGCAATCCGCTCTCTCGCACATGGGCCATTCCCACGGCAACACGATCCTTGAGGATCCTGGAGAACAAATGCGCATAATCTGGCGGCTGGGTCGTCAGACACTCCAGATTTTCTTTATCGGCATCGATGACATCCAGGTGGTTTATGCTGGGATAAATAGACGCCAATTCATAGCATTCAGGAGAATAGTGAACATCTCCACCTTCAAATGAAACTAAGTTCGTGAGCTTCCCAACACCACTAACCACAGGAACCTCTGAGCACCGCCCCGCACCGATAATCAGCACCTCCTCCAAGGGCAATGGATGGGGTTCCATCTGAACCAGTGCGTCCCATAGCAGGCTATGGCGCAACGGTGACGTCACCGTTGCATTGGACTTTTTTGTGCCAAATTCAATTCGAAGTACTTCAAAAATCTGTTTGGCTCCAGACGGGCTCACCCTTTTCAACTGCTGCTGAGGTATCTTGCCGTCTGAATCAGGAGAACAAATTAATGGATTCCCCACCATTCGTCCGATCACCAAGAATTTGTAGAAATCAGACTGGGTATCCCGAATTTGGGAACGAATCCATATCGTCGGCTGCTTACGGCTTTCTAAAAATTTCACCAACCAATGAAACAGGTTTTTTTTGGTCGGTGATCTATCTAGCAGGAATAGGCATGCCGCATCCGTACCCGCAGGAATCTTGGCACATGCCTCCCTAAACTTTCCATCTCGAATATCGGTAAAAAATTCCTTGCGAAGGGCTTCAGATGAGCCCCCGCCAACAGCGGTCAATCTATATAACAATGCGTTTCAGCTCCCCAAAAAAAAAAAAATACCTAGACGTTAAGTTATCGCCCCAATCCATCAAAAAAATTCAGAAAAAAAAAAGAAAAGGTGCCAGGGCAAACGATACTACCTTCTTTGCTACGCCCCCGGCCCGCTGACTAAAAAGAAAGGTGCCGGTTATTAGGCGCCCGGCCAGAAATAAAAGTTGAGCTCATAATCGAAAAACATCTCTCCCAAAATAGCAACTAAAGACAGATTTAGCCTTGTATTGGTGCCAGGCTAACCCCATTTAAGTCGAGTACCATTTCGAATTTTCTGACCTGGCACTTTTTTAGAAAACACATCTAATATACCGGCCCGTCAACCACCACAATTGGATCGATTTCAAGCGTAAAAATTCATTTTTTTCAACTCTGGCCTGGAACCTAATAACCGCCACCTTTAATTACTCAATATTACGGATGAGTCGATTGAAACGATTGGTCTCGACGACACTATAAAATCATCATCCGCTACTGCCTCGTCCCGGCCGTTGTTCCCCTATGGATCCCCTTTTATTTCCTGTGCGGATCTAGATAAATCTGGCGCTGGTTTGCCGAGCATTATTAGCACGTTACGGGACTCATTATCTTGCAAACCATCACCGTCAATGCAAATGCTCATCGATGTCTTAACGTTGTTACGCGATCATTTCAGCGATTGGAATATTTGCGTCGTTGGCGCATCACCGTCTGCAACTTTGTTTGCCGACGGAGCCGGGGCCTATTCGTTTGGAATCGTTACCGAGCCCGCTTCTGGCCAAACGTTTATTCTCAATTTTAATTCAGCGGAAGGGTACCAATTTACAACGAAAACCCCGGCGGGAACGGCAGACGACCGGGGCATTATGGGATTCCCCGGAAAAAAACAATCTTGCCCTTTGGATACTCGGAAAGACGGAGGACGAGTCGCCAGCATTCGATCTAAAAACCGTTCAGGATCGACTATTTTTGAATTCCCATTGATCCTCCCGGATGGGGAAGGGAGAATGCGGCCCTAGCGACTGCCTGCGCGAGATTAAGCGCCTTGGCACACCGTTCCATTAAGAGCGGAAGCGGCCATTGCACAACAAATGCTCAATGGCATTAACGGAATACTTACGTCCGCCAATGACATGCTGGGAATGTTCCAGGATACCACTGGACAATCGGCGTCGTTGTCTATCCCACGTCCCACGTCGGATTTTGATAAGCAATCTGGAGAGAAACATATCTCCGACGCTAAATGAGTTAATGGCAATGCCTCGAGGGAACCGAGGGCAGATATCGACCGGATCGAAAAAACAGCCTTGAGCCTCAGCGAGAATCTGGCTTAGCCAGTTCGACCGTGTTTCATCTTAGCGAAGCGAAGTGAAACAAATCTAAATAGAAGATCGCAAAATTTTATGGCGGACCAGACGGTTTCTTATCCAACTGAGGGGAAATATACCGATAAACCAAGACCCCGTAAAGTCGGTTAGGGAAAACCGTAAAGCGGTGTGTGTGGGATTTTGGGGTTTTAGGGGCTTCTTGCGAGTTTCCCGGTGTGGGATTTTTGGATTAGACCCATAGATCGATCACCTTGAAATGGAGTTTTAGGGCGGTTTTGGTGTAGAGGACTTGGGAGATGTTGGCGGTGATCCATTTGGCGAGTTCAACGGGGGCCATGGTGTCGTAGTTGGTTTTGAAATGCACCATAGCCACTTTGAAATCGTGAATTGAAAACCGGGTGTTTTCCGTTTCGGTTCGGGTGAATTCGGTTTTGAAGATATCGTTTTGGAGGCGTTTTTTGATTTTGCCGAATTCTGCGATTTTTTCGTTGATGGGGATGCGTTCTTGGGCTGAGAAATTGTTTGTGACGACAGAATCCATGTAGAGTTCTTTTTTTTGTTTGATTGCGGTCAATTCGGTTTCAAGCGCAGCGATTTGGGATCGGATTTCAAAGATCCTTTGGCCCAGAAGTTCGTTTTTTGTATCCACCTCTTTTTCAATTTCGGTAAATTTTGTTTTTGAAATACAGTCCAAAACAAGCTCAAAAAAAACATCGTTGACCACCTCCATTTTCGGATAGTTTTTGCATGGTGTTGCGGTTGGATCGGGATTGAGGCTTTTGACGCAACGGTAGTAGTAGTACCGAACTTTGTTTTTCTTTTGGGTGTAATTTGGGGTCATTGGACCTCCGCAATCGCCGCAAACAAGTACGTCTTTGAGGACCCCAATCACTTTTGCGCTTTTGCGTTGGTAGCCCCGGTCTTTGAAGATTTGTTGGGCAACTTCAAAAGTTTCTTGGGTGACCAAGGGTTGGTGAATCCCTTCAGAGACAATGCCGTTCCACCTGATTTTCCCGGTGTAAACAGGATGAATCAGGATTTTGTGGATTTGGCGTTTGTCCCATAATGCCCCGCTGCGGGTTCGGTAGCCTTCGGCGTTGGCGTTTCGGGCGACCGTTGTGGTGGATTTGGTTTTGAGGAAGTTTTCAAAGATAAATTGGACTGCTTTCTTTTCGTGTTTGTGGGCGACCAATTCTGAACTCAAACTGTCGTAGCCAAATGGCCGGGTGCCGCCGTTGTATTGGCCTTGTTCCGCTCGGTAGGTGAACACATCTTTGATCCGCTCGGCGGTTTGTTCGCGTTCCAGTTGGGCAAAAATGAGGGTGATTCGTAACATCGCTTTGCCCAATGCTGTGGTGGTGTCGAATTGTTCTCGCAGGGAAATGAAATCAACTTTGTGGGAATCCAAAAGAACCATCAGGGCTTCAAAATCCAAGAGTGATCGGGATAGCCGATCAATCTTTTTCACGATCACCGCTTTGATCTTGCCGGATTCAACATCCTGGATCATGCTTTGGTATTCCGGGCGGTTGGTATTGCCGCCGGATTTGCCCTTTTCAATGTACAGTTTGTGGATTTTGAAATCCCGATAATCGCAGAATTTGCGCAGTTCGTTTTCCTGTTCTTCCAGTGAATCACCTTCATTGGCTTGGCGATCGGTGGACACTCGCAGATACAACCCAACGACAAACGTCTCGTTTGCAACCTCCCCGCCGCCCCCACCCGGCGGGGATGGGACGGTTTTGCGTGTGGTTTTCATGAGGTTGACTCCTCAAATTGGTTGAGAAGCTGGGCCGCCGTTTCTTCAACTGCGAACCAAGACAGGGTGGTTTTGAGAGCATCCAGATCCAGAACTTCCGGGCGCAAGTGGTCGATAAATTCGCCGATCGTTTCACCGGTGTTGTCCAAAAACTGGGCGACAATTTCCCAGATATCGACTTCAAAACGGGCGTAGAAGTTGAGACAGTCGTGTGTATAGATGAGCTCGGAAACGATGCCGCTTGCGCAACCGTAATGGGACAGATCGGTCAGCAGATCAGTGGGGGTATACCCCACCGATCCGCATACCCATCTAATTACCCACGCTTGCACAGACTTGGGATCACACTTCTTCAGAATTGCGTTGAGTTGTTTTTTTGTCATTGCCGGACCTTCTAGCGGAGGTACACAGCTTTAGCCGCGCCCTCCCAGATGCCCCCGCAGCGCAACGGCACCCATTTCACGTTATCGATCTCTGGTAGATGGTTACGCAACAATCTTTCTGTAAAAGTGATTCGATAGGGTCAAAAAGTTAGACTGAGAACAACCTCCTTCCAGTGGACCAATCATCGTTAAACTCGATGAGAATGGGGGAGACCAAGCGCAAGCAAGACTCCATATTGGGAAAAATACGAACGACCCTGGAACGACGTTTGATTTCTCTGTTAAAGCGTTCGATCAAATTGGAAGTTCTGAGGGAGCGTCTGAGTTTGGGGTCAAGGGAGAGGGCTTG
>CAIPHK010000008.1 GCA_903864835.1 uncultured bacterium
AACGTCCGTTCAGGTCAGTGTCCAGACTAAACCCTTCGGGCGGCTTTCAGCCGGTCTGGACACTGACCCTCCCTTCCGTTTTTAACCAAATATGGGTTTTTGCGTAAAACCCAATTTTACAGAAAAATTGAAGCACAACTTAGCTACACCTATCAAAAAAAAAAAAAAACATGATTTATTCTTGCCATTCCAATTAATATTAATTGGAATTAAAGCGGAAAGATAGGAATAAGAATCCTCCCGAAACAGCCGAAAATACGCCGTTTCCATAATTAAGATTGATCCATTGCCTCCAAAGCTACATTTTTAAAGAAACCTCAACCCAAATCGAACCGAATACTCCAGCTTAACAACTTTCCCCGGTTTGTTCAGACCCTCTCCCGCCCAAACTCCATCAGAAACCGGCCGAACCACAATAACCGTCTCGTATTTCCCTTGCTTCGGCCAGGCCTGCTTCAGCCTCTGAATCGCTGCCACTGATCGTTGATCAGTAACCATCTCCTGTGCCAATTTAGTTTGCCGAACTTGTACCTCACTGAGTCTCCACGCCATTTTTGAATCAGCGTTCTGAATCCACGGAACAAGCTGATCACCATCCCACTTAGCAAGACGAACTTTAACGATAGGCTCCCCCAGCCGAGTCGTTGCAACGATATCGTCCTCCCACAATGTATCTTGGGAGCAATATCCATTTTCTAATTTTAACGAGGCTTGATACGCCTGGTGCTCATAAGAATAGTCTTTGCCACTGGCCTTGTTATACGATTCCTGAAGTTCTTCGGGAACACGATCATAGGCGTCCGGTTGATACACATCTTCAACCGCAGCCCTCAATTGTTCGGGTATCTGAAAAGTAGAATTGTTAACAAACCAATTCGCAGTGAGCCAAAGATGCCCATGATTGGAATATACCGCTGCAGTGCCCGGCAAAGGATCTTGAATCCATTTTTTCCCAATAGTCTTGGAGGGGTCTGGACTCAAAATAATGAGCTCAGCTGGACCACGCGATTCATGAACCGATCGAACCCCATGCGCATTACGTTTATGACGTCGGAGCCGTCCCATTCTTTGAATTACCAAGTCCACAGGTGCCAAATCGGTCACCATATAATCAAAATCGACATCTAAAGACTGCTCAACCACTTGGGTCGCAATGATAATCTTACCTCGCCTAGTGGAGGGAGTTCCGGCGGGGCCAAATTGATTGATTAATCGACTCTGAATACCGAGCCTATCCCCTAATGTGTATCGGGCATGAAACAGATCAATTTCAGCTTCTGGAGCCAATTGAGAGAGATCCAAATAAGCCTGAATTGCATCATTCACAGTATTGCGAATCCATACAACACACCCGACATTGGACTTCTCCACAATATACGATTTTATCTGGGCTTCGTCCTGAAACAATCGAACCGAGATCGTACGTCGCCTTGATTCTGCGGGCTCAACTGGGATTTCCGCTACCCCATCACCGGTGACAATTGTCACCAGAGGATAATGTCTTGATAGCCCACATAAATCAGATGAAACGTGTCTTTCCGGAAACGACACTCCCTTTTGAAAAGATTGAATCAATTCCACCTTGGTTTGTTCGGGCAAAGTCGCTGATAGTAAAATAGCGGACCCGCCAGCCGCCGAATGAAATTCAAGCAGTCGCCGGGTAATCCCATGCATATATGCATCGCTAGCATGAACTTCATCTAAAATAAGTACTTTTTTATAAAGACCGAGTAGTCGAAGTGACTGGTGATTTGAAGAAATAACCGACATCAAGACTTGGTCGATGGTACCCACTCCGACATCTGCCAACAGGGCCTTTTTTCGATGGTCATACAACCAGGCTGAACTTGATTGAGATCCCGCAGGACATTCATTTGAATCCGCCTGCATTAATTCCTTCGACCCCTCTAATTCCACTAAAAAATCAGGATTCATATCCCTGGCTGAGTGCGCCAACACTAAACTTGGCTTTGCCTTTTCATCGAATAAAAACGGATAAAACTCTTGGATACGTTTAAACATCGCATCCGTCGTAGCCATGGTCGGAAGTCCAAAATAGATACCCGTTGCTTTTCCGTATGCCATCCAATGCTGGGCTAAAGTAAGCGCAGCTTCGGTCTTCCCAGCACCCATTACATCTTCGATGATCACCAATTGCGGCGTCGTCTGAATTTCCAATTGATCAATAAGCAATTGAAGCGGCGTAGGTTCAGAATTCTTCATCAGTGTAGAAAATAGCTCCAAAAACGGGATCTTCTTAGGCCCAGCCTTTATATCAAGTACCACTCGTTGCAACGCTATATTCGCAGACGGTAGTGCATAGTTTTTCCAATAGGTATCTAAATCAATTATTGTTGAACGGGGTATAAACCAATCCGAATTCGAGCCAATCCAGTCACACAAAACGGCAAATCCAGCCAACCAAAATGAGGCCGATTTCAGTCGAGTCTCGGTTGATTTCCAATCATAAGTTGATTCAAAAATAGGAAGATCGAATGGCTTAAAATAATCCGTAACAATTCGGACAACCTCGAGCAAATCCGCCTTATTGCGCTGTGAAAAATGGTAATCAATAGATACTCGATTGATATTTTTGGGCGGCTTACCATGATGCCCTATAAAGGCCCCCACTATGACATTGAATATATCAACCGCAGAATCCGACATCCCCACTGCCTTCAAAATCATGCACCCATCACCAGAATCGGTGAGGATCAATTCGTTCCACGCCAACCACCCAAGTT
This sequence comes from uncultured bacterium, assembly GCA_903864835.1. GTDB lineage: Bacteria > Margulisbacteria > Marinamargulisbacteria > SXXA01 > SXXA01 > CAIPHK01. Next base: position 2,745 of record CAIPHK010000008.1, read on the forward strand.
CTACATGGTTAAGGTTGGAAACCAAGGCGTCTGGATCATTCAAACTCAATACTTGGTAAGTATCCGATTGCTTTTGAAAAGAGGTACTGAACTTTCCAATATCGTGAAGCGCCAACAGCCAACATACCAATCGCCGGGTTTGATCCATATCCAATCCGAGTTGGCGGTTAAAAAAAAGGGCCCAATGCGAGAATCTATCTATGGCAACCCATCCCACCGCCGAAACATCCAGCAAGTGATACGCCAAAAGATGATACTGACCATCTTTTAAGGTCTTGCCCCAGTATTTATAATAATTGTTTGCCATACCAATTTATATTAACTGGATTCCCGCCGTCGCGGGAATGAGAATGCAACGACGGCAAAAGAGAAATACCCCGAAAAAACAAAAACCCAGCCGGAAGGCCCCTTATTAGCCGATAAGTGGTCGCATTCCTTAGCGAGTTAACCTCGCCCTACTTTGCACTCACCAAATCAACCACCACATCGCCGTCCAAATATCTCACCGGCACCCCGGTTTTAGAATCAATCCAAAACATATATTTTGGTCCGATGGCCCCGATAACTCCCGATAACCCCACCTCAACTTGGTGGCAAAGGATCGATTTATTCCGCACATTGATCGCCTCGTCACCGAGCGTTTTTACCGCAATTCCATAAAACCCATTCGGGGGTACCAACAATTGAAGATCCGCCGATTGCGATTTAAATTCAGGTTGTTGCAACATATAGATAAACACTTGAATGGGGTATCCGTTTTTTGGAAAATCAAACGAAAAGGTTTTGTTTTCCTTCGACTTAAGATCCGTCCAATGGGCGGTTGCCGTCGTATTTTTTAAGTTTACGCGCCACTTAAACCGATCCTTTTTATTTTTTGTGACTTGGGACAACGATTTAAAGTGATGATTGGCCCGCAAAACAACTTGGATATCTTCGTTACGTCCTTCGCCAATAATTTTTGTCGACAAATGTACATCGCCCGTGGGTCCAGACGGCTTTGTTACCGAATAGTCCATTTTATAGACGGGCCTTCCACCCTGGGACGCACTATATTTATACCGAGTGGCCATCCCAAACACTGACGTACTCGCCCACACCATTACACCCATCACAACGAGGCTTCTTATCCCAAAATCACTAAACCGTATCCCGAATTTCATAAACGCTCCCATTTAAAATGATAGACATAATATTTACATTCCGTAAAATAATTAATACTATGTAATAATGACACTCCTTGATCGTTATATCCAAGTCGGCGAATGCATTGCCGAAATATTTTCCCCCAATCTCGAAGTCATTATTCATGACTATCGGCAGCCAGAAAATTCGATCATTGCGATTTTTAACGGCCATGTGACCCAACGGGCCGTTGGTGGATCGATGACGGAGGTCGGTTTAAAACGTCTACGGGGAGAACTCCCGGATCTGGTCGTTAACTATCCCAACGAAACGCCAGACGGGCGAAAATTAAAGTCATCAACCCTGGCCATCCGAGACGACGATGAACAGTTGGTCGGGGCCATTTGTTTTAATTTTGACATCGGGTATTTTAAACAATTTTATGATTTTTTGGGTGGGTTCTTATCGGCAAATCAATATCCATTTTTGGGATCAAAAGAAAATTTCTTTCCATCTTCATTAAATGATGAACTCGACACATTGATTCTTCAGATTAAAACCAAAAACGGATGGCTCCATTCCAATTTGTCGCTAAAACAAAAGCGAGAACTGGTTTTGGCCTTATACCAGCAAGGCGTGTTTCAAAAAAAATCGGCAGTGACAGTGATTGCCAAAAAATTGGGCCTCAGCCGCCCTACAATCTATAACATACTCAAAGAAAAAGGAGATCGATAATGGATTTAGACCAATTTAAGGAAACCAGACAGTTAATCCACCCCTTTTGTGACGTCACAGAACTGCGTCGCGCAGAATTTTTAGAAGGTCAGATTGGGTATTCGGGTAGAATTTTTTTTAAATGTGATCATTTGCAACGGACTGGAAGCTTTAAATTGCGAGGGGCCCTCAGTTTTTTGCTTCGGTTATCTGACTCCGAAAAACGCAGGGGCGTGGTGACCCGATCCAGCGGAAATTACGCCCAGGCGTTTGCATATGCAGGATCGCTATTGGGAATTCCGACGCAAATCGTTATGGCGGAAAATGCGTCGCCGTATAAAGTTCAACGGACTCGGGACTACGGGGCCGAAGTGATTATTTGGGGGACGGATTTTATCCAAGGTGACCAAAAGGTGGCTGAACTCACCGAATCGGAAGGCCGAGTTATATCCAGTTCCTACGATCATCCTGCGGTTATTTGCGGGCACGGTGTGCTGGGATTGGAAATGATGGACCAATTGCCCACCCTCGGCACATTCTTCGGCCCCGTCAGCGGCGGGGGGCTATTGAGTGGCGTATCGACAGCGTTAAAGGCCTCCAGCCCCGCGGTCCGCGTTGTCGGCGTTGAACCCGTTGAGGCCGATGATTTTGCACAATCCCTTCGCCGAGGAGAACGGCTCTCCATTCACAGTGCCAACACCATCGCCGATGGGTTACGGGTGTTGCAGGTGGGCATCCATAATTGGCCGCTTCTGAAACGCAACGTGGACGATGTGGCCTTGGTGTCAGATAACGATATTCGGCAGGCAATGGCGTTGATTCGAGAGAGGACCGGGTGGATGATTGAACCGTCGGGCGCGGCATCCGTGGCCGCGCTGCTAAAAAGTGATGTAAAGACGCTTCAAGGGGATGTGGTATGTATCTTGAGCGGGGGAAATATTGATCCGAAGGTGTTTGAGGAAGAGGTCAATCAATTAACAAATTTTTAATCAGGTCGTTATATCAATCCGAGTAAATAAGAAATCAATTAGTGGTCGCTCTAATGAAAAAGATGTTATTTTTACCGTCATATGAAAGTCCCTGAACCACGGATATGACCGACACACCCCAAGAGTCCACACCCGACGAATTCCTGAGCAACACCGTTGTTTACCTTCAGCACCTTGCCCAAAAAGACGGTGGCCCGCTCCCCGAGAGTCCCGACTCAGAATTCATCGACATCCTCTGCGACCTCGGCAAGCTAACCCTCAACGGCACGGGAAAAACACTCCTCCTCAAACGCGGAAAAGAATTCCTGACCATGCCCCCCACCCTCCAGAGACTCAGTCTATTTCAAACCTATTGGGATTTGCTGGACTGGAATTACCTCTTTGATGAAGACAATCCTCAAATTACCCATCTCCAAGACAATCGCTTGAATGTATTGGTGCTGCTTTACGAACTTCAAGGCGCCATCGAAATCTCCGAATTCTGCACATTTTTGGGTCACAAATTAGGAGTCGATGATCCGATCGCTTTCCAACAAATCATTATAGACACCTGTCTCGACCCAATGGTCCTATTCGGCATTGCCGAATACGCCGAGGATCCCAACAATATGCTCGAGAAACGAATCGGCCTCACCGAAATGGGCCGCCAATCCACCCAACTTATTTGCGACCAATCCGGGGTATCCTTGGAGTAGAATTCAGCAGTTTTCAACCGAGCCATTTAGGGGAATAGTCCCCACGCAGTTTATAGTGACTCAAGAATAATCCTCGGGGAAAAAAATATGCGCATAAAACCTAGCAGCAGCGCTTGTGTTAAACCGGCATCTACAAAGGCCTCGACGGCCCTCCAGAAATACGAGACTCATCGTAAAGACGGTAAGGGCGTTTTAGAGTCACTTGCACTAATTGACCCTCTTTTTAGAGACCAGTCACCTCTAAAAACTCGGTCACTCCCGTCATCCCCACGATCAGAATCGCCCGTGACGAAAGATGCCCACAATTCTGCAGGTGTCCTAGCAATGTCTCAAGATAAACTAGGAATAGTGCCTGTCCCAATCCAGGGCGGCAACGAAAAGAAATCGTCCGTACCCTCATCAGGCGGGACAACACGTCCAGGTGCAACAGCCCCCATAATAACGGCTAAAAAGGCGTTAGAAACAATCCGAAAAAAACTAAAAAAGAACTCAAATATATCTCCGAAAGAATTAACTAAAATATTAGGTGTATCTGTGAGCCAGGCTATGAAAGACGCCGCCGCCTCTGTCTCTGCCACTAGTCGTCAACTCCAACATAATAGAGAAAAGGTCGCTGCATCGGGCATCGGCAAGGCGCAAACTGCACTTACTGACGGGCATCACAAACTATCTATTAAAAAATCAACCGAAGTAATCGTTTTTACCGAAGCTTTTAACGCAAATACCGCTGGAGACTAATCGCAAGTTCCCCTACATACCCAACATCCCTTCAACTAAAGGATATCCGTATCTCTCTGAAGCAGGATCGCTTCCAGTGCAATTTGCGTATTGGTGGTGGGCCGACTAAAAACAATACACTTTAACCAATTTACTAAGATCGATAAGGTGTCGACGACGGAAATTTCCGTGGATAATTGGGGATCATTAATATCATATATCCATGCGATCGAGTTCAAACGGTTATCCAATAAAAAGGTGTGTCCCGGGGCATTGGATCGCCACACCGAAATAAAGAGTATCTGGCGACGGGCTAAAAACTGTTTTGAAAATCCAACTATTTCTTTGCAGTCGTCATCGCTATACGCTCGCGCCGGTAGTGATAAAAACAACGCCTTGGCGACCGTCTCTGCCGAAAAATCACTAAGCGACGCCGGCATTTTGTTCGAACAACCCTCGTGTTCGTCTTGCAACCGATTGACTAGCCCTATCTTCCAGGGATCCAATATCGGGGGACTACGATCGAGTTTCGGAGGATGCCCTTCGAGTTCAAGAAACATAGTCGCCGCGTATCCAAAACATTTTCCATCGAGTGCAGCAATATTATTGCCGAGGGTAACGGCACAGCGCTTATATAAAATCATCAGGAATATATGCATTGTATCGATTTTAAAAACATATTAAAACTCTCGGGGTTTAGACCCATCGCTCTCGGGCCAAATCGCCTCTCAATAATTCACTGAAATTTATTTTAATAATCCACCGACAATTTAATTATAGAATAATTTAATTTTAGATGGGGTGGGACCATAATGAGCGTCAGTCAGTGGCATAAACACGTCGCGTCGGGGACTAGCAGTAGGAAAAAAAGCTTTTCGGAATTTTCGGGATACCTTCCGACACAGGATACCTTCCCTAGATCAACTTCTCGGTCGCAGGGAATAGATTGGCTAACTTTCGACGGAAACGATGACATTAGGGAATTCAGTGACGTTAGTGGTCCGCCCCTGTTGGGGACAGCCCTTTTATGTCACTCACCTAGTCCTACTAAACGGATTCACGTCGAATCGGCGATTCCACGAACCCCCAGTTCGGCCGCTCTAGGATTTTCAGCGGTATCCCCCGTGAGAAGCGCCCCCGAAATACCGCGAGATCTGATCAAGATGAGTATCATCACCCATACTCATATTGAAGATAGTCGGCAAGTAGTCGATCTCGACAACGGCAACCAGGTGGTACTGGGCACTGACCGGTCACGTAGCAATTTCGGGAAAGAATTGGTACCGGCAATCGTCAGAGCCAATGGCCTTGAGATCGCCGCGGTGGGGGTAATATCCGACGATCCTCCGTTAAGCCTGGGAGCCCATCCCGATCACCTGGGAGTATTAGATACATTTAAGCTCCCAGACGGCAAAACAGTTCAATTGCTACGCCGAGGAGTTCCCATTTCAACCCTAATAAAATGGCTAAAAAGCCGAAGCGAACCCAATATCGTCAAACTGGGGTTGATGTTGCGCCATATCCAGTCCACGATCCCCGTACTCACACAACTTCATGGCAGTGGATTTGCCCACATGGATATAAAGCCCGGTAACTTAGTGGCTTATCGGGACGGCAGCGGGATGATAGACATTGATCGGTTGCCACGGATTGGAAGTAATGATCCATATGCGTCAGACCGCGGATTTTCATCGCCCGCCCCCGTCCGAATCGCGAGCACTGCCTCGGACGTCTATTCTTTAGGCGGGGTGCTTCGTGACATCAGGAACGCATTCTCGATTAAAAACCACCCAATTCGTCAGCTGTTTGACACCCTAATTGAAACGACGCGATCCACGGACCGGCGAGACCGACCTGGATTGAGTCGCGTGGCAGATGACATTCGTGCCATTCAAGATCAAATCGCCCACGGGACCGACGTAGACCCGCTTCATGAGGCATTTCTTCAGGCGCACGACCATGTATTCAATGTCGCAAATCCAGAATTTTTTAAGGCGCTATTTGATGCCGCCGCAAAAGCGACCACCTGGAGTAGCAGCTGGTAATTTTTCCGTGCCTAGCGATTAAATTTCTTTACCCATATAATTTAGACACATGACCCCTGAAGACATCCGTCAGCAGGCCGCTTAACAATAGTTTGAGCGAAGAGAACCGGTCGCAAATTGCGACCGGTTATACGTAGGATTTATGTAGGGGCGAAACATCTTTCGCCCGAACCTAACGGGTAACCCACCTATCGGGAAAATACGATGGGCCCAAATGGAACGCAACCAAATGCAGGGCGAAAGATGTTTCGCCCCTACAACGCAAAATCGCTTTGATTAAAAAAAACCTCCCCAAACTCGTAATCTTGGAAAATCCCCAAATTGGACACCCCGCAACCACAACCGGTATGATCATCCAAAAAATCGGCGGACCCCTAAAATGGCACATTCCTATCATGATCTGTTATTAAATAATAAAACTTGGGTTGCAAAAAAACTTGAAGAAAACCCTGAGTTTTTTGTTGAACTCGCCAAGGGCCAAAGCCCTCCGTTCCTGTTAATTGGATGTTCCGACAGCCGCAAGCCCCTCGATACCATTACCCAGGCTAAGCCCGGGGAATTGTTAATCCACAGAAACATCGCCAATCAAGTCTCTCTCACCGATATGAATTTATTGTCGGTTTTATAATTTGGACTCGAAATCAAAGTCAAACACATCATCGTTTGTGGCCACTACGGCTGCGGCGGTATCAAGGCAGCGAAGACCGAAAAAGCGCCTGGAATGGTCGAAAACTGGACCATCGAGATCAAAGACTTGTATCTCAAACACAAGCCCACGTTGGATCTCATCACAGACGTCAACGCACGAATGGACCAATTGGCAGAAATCAACGTCATCCACCAGATCAAAAATCTGTGCAAAACATCGATCCTCCACAAAACCTTCCTCAACGGCCATTACCCATTGCTCCATGGCTGGGTATTCGACATCTACACCGGATACGTCAAAGAACTTCCGCTCCCCATTGCGGAATGGAAAACGTACGGGTTACTTCCCGACGACTATCCGGAGTAAGGGGGTTTAAAACTCCCATTTTTAGCGACACACCCGTATTAACTAAAAAAAAATATTACCCCTGATAAAATTGGCTGAAATTTTTTATAATTCAATCCGATAATTGGGCACAAGCGTCGTTGATCATCGGATCTCACGCAGTCATTCCCCATTACAAGGAGTCCCAATGAAAACGATCACTTCCAGCCAGTATTTATCTTTTCTTCAGTCATTCGGACTCACCCTGACAATTACCACTGGCGGAAACCAACCTGAAACTACCCGAGAGTGCCGCATCGCTAAAGAATCTGGACTTCATACATTGTCGGTCAACAACGAAGCACCGATCGTATTTTTAGAACCCGAATTGTTTATTCATACCGTAAAGGCGACCGAAGCCTCGCTTCACGTTCAACTATTTAATTAACACCTGGAACATTATACGCTGTTCCGTGTGTCTTAGGTTTCAGTTAAACCAACCCACACGGAGGCCCCTTATGCACTATGCTAGTTATTTTTTACTCTGTGCGATTCTTCTCGGCGGACTGACTGTCCCCACAATGGCAGAATCCACCGAACACCAACGAGAATTTCATCCTGAAAAACGGATCGACGAACTCAAAAAAAACTTATCTCTATCCGACGAGCAAGTCGCCCAAATCAAAGATATCGTGGGTCAACCGACCTCCAAATCTATGAAGCCCGACGAGCGACGCGCCAAATTCAAAGATATTGAAACCAAAATTGTCGCGATTCTCACCCCCGAGCAAAAAGTGAAATACGACCAATTCAAAGTTGAACTAAAAACCAAGGCAAAAGCTGAGTTCCACGCCAAAGCCATGGACCGGCTCAAGATGGAACTAAAACTCACTGACGCCCAAAGTGATCAAGTGTCTAAAATCTTGAGCACCTACCAAGACGACATCATGAAAGTAATCAAATCTGACCCTAAACTTTCAGACAGTAAGTCCCAGTTCACAGCGGCAAGAAATCAACGTAACGAGGCTCTGGAGGCGATTCTCACTGCCGATCAAATAAAAAAATTTAAGAAAATTAAAAAACATGACGCGGATCATCATGCACCTGGCGACGCGCCCGGTACCGCCCCCAAATAATGATTGCCACGGCGGCAGATCCGATCACTGCGCCCGCTGGACCGGCGACACTCATCCGGTCCGACGAGCAGTTATTATCTGATTTTATCGAGGGAAATCAATCCGCGTTTGACTTACTGATTACCCGTTTTAAAGATCGCATTTACCGGTCCGCGCTCGGTCTCATGACCAACGAGGCTGATGCCGAAGAATTGACTCAAGATGTATTTGTAACCCTATATCGAAAAGCCCAGCAATTTCGTGGCGATTCCGCCTTGTCCAGTTGGCTCTATCGCATTACACATAACCTCGGAAAAAACATGCTCCTGCGCCGAAAAATAAAATATGCAGTCTCACTGGAATGGCTAATGGATTCCGTTCCCCACATCGGGGCGCATTCGGATTTTAGTCAGTCGGTCGAACGTAACGACACAATGGAACAAATTCTAAAATTGATGGCCCAGCTTGATCCATTGTCCCGTCACATATTAACCCTGCGCGAAATTAACGAGCTCAGTTACGAAGAAATATCAGAATCAACGGGGCGCCCCTTGGGAACCATCAAATCCCGAATTTCCCGAGCCAAAACAAAACTTCAGTCGTTAAGTAATTCCAAAAAAATACATCGAGGTGATGATTAAATGCCCCCACTATTCGACCCATTACGTCATGTCACGGCCCCAAGTTCTTTAAAACAAGATGTCTATAACCGTATTATCGCCCCCCAACGGTCGACCCCGTCCTGGGTTATTGGCGGAGTTGCCGCCGCAACATTGGGAGTGATCGTCGCGATGAGCATCTCCATACCCTCCCCATCTTTCGCGATGGACGAAGTCGCAGATACGTACGCCACCATCGATAATCCGTGGGCACCGCCCTCCGGAAGCGCCATGTCCTTATTGCACTAATTTTGATAAGCTGCGGGCCTATGAATTCACATCAACAATCACTGGATACGCCATGGGGGCGCTGGGACATATTACTCGAAACCCCCGATTGTAAAGTTAAACGTATTATCGTCACCTCCGGGCAGCGGTTAAGTTACCAAAAACATTTTAAACGCCAGGAAACCTGGGTGGTTGTCTCCGGAGTGGCAACGGTCACACTTGACGGCACCATTTCCCACTATCATCCCGGCGAAGTCGTACAAATCCCCCTAGAAGCGGCGCATCGTGTAGCCAATACCGGGACAGACCCTCTCATTTTCATCGAGGTTCAACGCGGAACATACTTTGGCGAAGATGATATCGTCCGATTAGAGGACGACTACGGCAGAGCAAAATAATGACGATCGCTGTGATTGGTAGCCAAGGAATGTTAGGCCGAGACTGTGTTGAAGTCTTATCTCAATCTCATTCGGTAGTCGCTCTCTCAAAAGCCGACTTGGACGTCACAGATCCCCTCTCGATTCATACCGCGTTATCTCAAATCCCAGACCTCGATGTGGTCGTTAATTGCGCGGCATATACCGACGTAGATGGGGCTGAATCACGTCCCGACACCGCATTTTTAATCAATGAAACCGGCCCACTCAATCTCGCCCAATGGTGCAAAGATCATCCGGTCACCCTAATCCACTTTTCGACCGACTACGTATTTGATGGAACGGGAACTACTCCCTATTCCGAACAAGATCCAGTATCCCCTATCAATCGATATGGCGCATCCAAATTGGCCGGTGAAGTGGCCATTCGCAATACGATGGATCGCCATTATATTTTTAGAACCCAGTGGCTTTATGGCCTTCACGGGAACAACTTCGTCCAAACAATCCGTGAACTTCTGCGAACAAAACCCGAACTACATATCGTCAATGACCAAATTGGTGGGCTCACATGGACACGGGACGTCGCAGTAACAATTCGACGTGCAGTCCAATCCACGATCCCGTATGGAACGTATCACCTTGCGGCTAGCGGATACGCGTCCTGGTATGACGTTACCCGGCATATGGCAACACTTCTTGGCGTGTCGATCCCCATCCATCCCGTATCTTCGACGACGTTCCCCCGCCCCGCACCGCGTCCCCATAATTGTCGATTAAACTGTGAGAAACTGTGGGGCACCCGGCTCCCCAGGATTCCCCACTGGGACGAACGTCTCACTGAATTCTTGCTCTAACCCCCACTCCTCCATCAGGCAAATTATAGAAATATGAAATTCTTTTTATGTTTCTACCGATAAATATGTATGGAGTCCTATCTCAAAAAAATACTTAGCTCAAGCACCCCTCTACAAGTCACTGAAGTTACTCGGGTGTCCACTCGCCTTACACCCTTTGGAGATGCCCGAATTCTTATCGTCGAAGATGGCGACGCCGAGGGGCGGATTTTGTCCAACATTTTATCCACAATCGCATCAATTAAAGGACCCTCTGCCAAAAAAGAGTGGCTCGAAAGGCATATTCAAATCTATCCTGACGGTAGGGAGGCGCTAGCGGCTTTTGATTCCCAACATCGTTCCACCCCGTTTGGATTGGTCTGCCTGGACAATAATATCAAGGGAACCCTTAAGGGATTTCAAGTGGCAATTGAACTCCGACAACGGGGATATCATGGTCCGATTATTCTGACGACATCCGCTTTACCTCACGAATTTCAGTGGACGGTCCCGCTTGACTCAGAACTACATGGACTCAATTTAACGACAGTCTCCAAGAGCGATACTGCCTATGAACTAACCCCAGTGGATCCGGGCCTTTATAAAACAATTACGAAACGGCCCATCGACGCCTATTATTTACCTAAGCCGTGTTCGGGACCACCGTTGGCCCAAATTATCGGCCATCATTTTAACTTACCGCCCCGCGATCGAGTCTCACCATCTCTCTCATCGAGCACTGCACCCATACCCGTCGGCTCCGCTCAGCAATTTTATACCGACATGACCGCACTTATCTCCGAAGTCACGCCAGATCTTACCACACCTGGATTCCAAGCATTGCTGATGCAACTCAATGCCAAACTACAACCCTACAAAGTTATATCTTATTCCCTGCGTTCCCCGTCAGTCGATTTTGGAGTCATTCCACTCGACGGTCAGGACAGACATATATTCATGACGACAATCGCCCAACTCACTGACGTTCTTACCACGGGACCGGCGGAAGATCTTGGCTGGGTTAACCGCTGTCAAGCGATCATCGACGCAGCCAGTCACACGATCAACGGGTTCAAGGATGGATCTGGCGATGCCAAAACCGATTAAAAATACGATGTCGATGTTGACGAAAAAAATTAGTGTGAGCGGATTTTTATGGCAAAAACTGTTTTGCCTCTCGTGTATCAAAAGCGTCGCGATCGTACCGCAGGTTTTACCCCCCTTTTCCGATTCAAAAATATTGGTTATCGAGGATGAGGATAGCCAATTCAAGATTTTAGCCTTTCTCCTCGGCCAAGCGTCAGGGGTGCGAAAGAACGATCAACCTAGATGGAAAAACGACCATATTTCCCGTGCAGTCAACGGAGAAGATGCGATTACTTTCTTCCAAGACAGCCAGCGTACTGCAACTCCTTATGGCCTAATATGCATCGATAACTCCCTAAAAACGGCGATGAAAGGGTTTGAACTAGCGGTCAGTATCCGAACACAGGGATATAAAGGCCCGATCATTATGCTCACATCCTCAACCCCGTCTGAATTGACCTGGAATGAACCCAATAACAGGGAAAAATGTTGCCTAAAATTGACAACTGTAAAATCAGTCGATACCCACTGGCGGTTAACGGCTGTTGGTCCCGAGCACTATGGACCCTCCGTTACCAAAATGGGACCTGAGGCATACTATCTTCAGAAGCCGGCGAAACTCGAGCCACTTCGGCTGATCTTAAGGGAGCATTTTAGTGTCAATGAGGACCCCAGCCCTCCCAAAACCCCAAGCCCACCCATATCTGCCAATATCGGTGTTGGGAATGAACTGCCGGTGCCACTTGTTACACCGAGTCCCCAACAAGAGATTATCAAGAGACTCAGTCAGTCCCTTGAACAGGCCAATAGTTTGACCGCCCGCCCCGAGGAGGTGTCCCACTTATTCGAGTTACGCCTGGCAGATCTTGTTTGTGAACTCGAGCGTTCATTCAACCCCAATGATCCCCCTAGCACCTCTGTTCACTCTACGGACTTTGGAAGTGTCCCAGAGAAGGGCTCAGCGCGCCATATTTTCACATCCGCTTTAGCTCAAATCCAGGTTTCCGCAGCTAACTCCGATGAAAGCGACGACAGCAACCAATGGGCGCGCGACTGCCACGCGATTGCGGCCGACGCATTGAATGCTATCAAGAAATACTCAACAACCTGTGCTTTTTCAATCGGCCGACCAAGCCAATTAAGAGTTGGGGATTAACCGCTCGAAGCTGGATGTCACACCTGACAACAACCGATATTTTGTCACCGTCCGACGGGCAATAGGCAACCCCCTTTCGGCGAGCACCGTCGCAATTTTGAGATCGCTATATCCGGGATATTCTTGGAATATCGACATAATCAACTGCTCCAACCGTTTGGCTGTAAGTCCAAAATGATTCCTCGGGCAGAGCTGCTTCAGTGTAAAAATTCCGTGAGGAGTCAGAATATACTTGGATGAGACAATCCGAGAAATGGTCGATGGGGACATCCCTAATTGCTCTGCCAATTCTTTTTGGAGCAATGGCACTAAATAAGGTAATCCACGCTTCAAAAATTCAAGTTGTCGCTCGACAACCCGTCTCACTAACTCCACCATCAACCGTTGGCGACTCTGAATGGTTTCGATTAATTCGTTCGCTTTACGAATCCGATCTTCCACGTAGATTCGGGTCTCCCCATCAATCGCAGGGTCGGCTAACATTTTGATATATCGATCCGATACGCCGATCTGAATTCCCATCGTCTGCTCCAGGTGCGTCAATTCAATCTGATCGCCATCCAACCCGACTTCGAATGATGGGATAATCGTTTGGGACAGTGGGGTTGCGGCATAAGCCAACCCCGGAAAAGGATTCAAGTTAGACCGGATAAATTCGGCAATCGCTGCGACCCCGTCAGACTCGATCCCCATTGCCAATGCGATCTCATCAAATTTCCCCTCACCCAACGCGTCTAAGTGATGGGTGAGGACGGTCTTAAACGCCTCCGACAAACGCTCCTGTTCAAAGTGATGGGCATCAATCTGGAGTAACAAACATTCCTTAAGGGATCGCGCGCCCACCCCATCGGGCTCCAATTTCTGAATCAGCCGAAGAACAGACAGAACCTTCCGGTCATCGATATTAAATTGAGTCTTGGCCAACTCTCGAACATCCAAATAGTCTTCGATGTACCCACGATCATCGATATGGGAAATTAACAAACGGGCGATAGTGTCATCCGTTTCAGACAAGGTCTCCAAATCCAATTGGGAGAATAAAAAAGTATGTAATTGGTCGGTATCTGACTTAGCTTTGGCAAATTCACTGATATCCCGACCCATAAAGTCCAACGACGATGTCGTGCGCCGATTGGCGGCATATTCCGCCAAATGATCGTATCGTATGAACTCAAGAACCACGTTATCTTCAACGTCCCGAGCCACACGATCCAGCACCTCGGAATACGAGAACGCGACGGTCTTGAGCATCTGAATCATCTTAGGGCTCAAGATTTGAGACAGTTTCAACTGCTGCTTCAGCGAAACTGTCTGACGCAATTTAATCACATATTCACCATTCCTACCCGAAGTTCCGATAAAGTTGTTTGATTAGTTATCGGAAAATACTGCGCTGCCGTTGCAATCATTGCTGCATTGTCGGTGCAATAGTGGATCGGAGGGGCCACGACACGGACCCCATTTAGCCTCGCCGATGCCGTTTGAAGGAGCGTTCGATTGGCCGCAACCCCGCCCACGATACACAACGTCGACGCCCCAGTATGACGCAACGCTGCCGACGATTTTTCAATCAATGTATCGATCACGGCCGCCTGAAATGAAGCGCAAATGTCGGTAATTTGGTGATCATCCACGGTTCCTAAGCCATTGACCAACTGCATCACCGCTGTTTTGAGACCCGAAAAACTAAATTCAAACGGAGAATCCCGTAACGGTCGGGGCAGTGGGTACCGTTTAGGATCCCCCAGAGCCGCCCGCTGCTCCACAGGAGGGCCTCCTGGGTATCCCAGACCTAACTGCCGCGCCACTTTATCAAACGCCTCCCCAACGGCGTCATCCCGGGTTTGCCCAAGTAATTCGAATTGATAGTGACCCGTCACCGACCACAACTGGGTATGCCCCCCCGACACCACCAATGCCACAAATGGAAACGCCGGCGGGGCATCCGTATCCATAAAAACTGAATAAATATGTCCCCAAATATGATTCACAGGAACCACAGGACACTTCAACATCATCCCCAAGGTTTTGGCGACGACGACCCCGATTAATAGCGCCGCTTCAAGCCCTGGCGTCGTGGTGACAGCAATTCGGTCAATATCGGACCACGACACGCCGGCCTTTTCTAGGCATTTGGGTAATAAATAGTGAATGGCCTCAGTATGCATTCGGGCCGCCAATTCGGGAACCACCCCCCCATACGGGCGATGGGCTTTAACCTGGGAGGAAATGACCACCGACTCCACACTCCCCCCATCCCGAACCAAGGCCACCGAGGTATCGTCGCAGGAGGTCTCGATACCGAGGATCCTCATCGTTTGTCCCAGGGAGCCGCTATTTCTATTTCTTTTCCTTTGATTTCCGTAAAAAAATCACCTTCACGATAGACCATTTGACCATTTACAAACGTCGCGATCGGAATACCCTGGATTTTATGGCCATCAAACGCCGTCCAGCCACAGCGACTCACCGTGGAGGCATTCCTGAGCACCGTCCGTGCGCCCATATCCACCAACACCAAATCTGCATCAAATCCCACTTCAATTTTACCCTTGCCACGGATTCCAAAAATCTCGGCGGGGCCTTCGCACATCCATCGGACGACATCTTTCATCGTGCATCGATTTTGGTTGACCAATGACAACATCAACGGCAACGACGTCTCAACTCCGGGCATCCCCGATGGGGCCTTTCCAAAGGGCTGAAGTTTTTCTTCCAACGTATGGGGCGCGTGATCCGTAGCGATGCAATTAATGACCCCGCTTTTTAACGCGCGCCACAACCCATCCGCATGCCGTTTGGTTCGGATCGGCGGATTAATTTGCGCCAATGTCCCCAGACGGGCATAAACGTCTGGCCCCCATAACAAAAAGTGTTGCGGGGAGACTTCCGACGTCACCAATCCAGAGCCCCCTTGGTGCTCCAAAAACAACGCTTCTTCGATGGTGGTTAAATGGAGAATATGAAGACGGCGCTTATATTTTTTGGCCAAAGACACCGCCAACTTGGTCGCTTTTAAGGCCGCCCCGTCCTCGCGAATCAGCATATGATCCGCCGGGTCAGTGGAGTCTGCAAATCGCCGTTTATTGTCCTGAACCATTTCCTCGTCTTCGGCATGCACGGCAATGAGCCGGCTACCATTGGCAAAAATATGAGCCAAATCTTCTTTGCGATCCACCAATAATGACCCCGTCGACGACCCCATAAAGATCTTGATCCCAGGCACATTTTGGCACTGATTCAGGTCCTCTAAATTATTCAGAGTCGCCCCAATATAAAAATTGTAATTAACGATTGATTTTTCAGACGCCAACTTTTTTTTATGAGCGACTGCCGCTTGGCTGGTTGTGGCGGGTGTATTATTGGGCATATCAAAAAACGAGGTCACCCCACCGGATGCGGCCGCTTTGGAACCCGATTCCAAATCTTCCTTATGTTCGGCACCGGGGTCTCTAAAATGGACATGGGGATCAATGACCCCAGGCATCAAGACCAACCCACTGTCCGACACAATGTGTTCGGCGTGGTCTGGAAGGTCCCATCCTACCTCAACAATTTTTCCATTTTTGACCAAGACATCCCCGGTTTTGACAGAGGATCCTGACACAATCTCGATCTCTTTAAATAGAATCGATTCAATCATAACGGTTTGGCCTTTCTTAAATATGACACGATTTCCTGGGCCGCCCGATCGACGACCCCGGGGGCACCGAGTAACGGTGCCACTTTGGCCAATTCACTCCGAATTTGAAGTTCCCGATCCGAATCTTGTAGGATCGCTTTGGCAGCTTTTTTCATGGCATATACATTGGCATAATCTTGCAAAAACTCGGGAATGACCCGGCGATGCAACAACATATTGGGTAATGCAAAAAACGGCATTTTTCGAAATCGACCGCCAAAAACCAATTTGGCAATCAAATACGATATATCTGAAAACCGGTACGCACAGATATGGGGCGTCCCCAACAACGCATGTTCCAACGTGATGGTGCCAGAAGTCACTAGAGACAATGTCGTATGCCGAATCAAATCATAGGATCGACCCCGAACCACGGTGGCTTCGAGGCCATATTTCACGATCGCTCGGCGTACCTGGGCTTCATATCGGTCATCGACGACAGACACCACAAACTGAAGCCCCTCGACGTCACGCTGAAGTTCCACCGCCGTCTCGATCAATACGGGCATTGTATGGCGCATTTCTTGGCTCCGAGATCCGGGAAACACCGTCACAATCCGTTGGGTCGGATCGAGGGAATATCGGGCACACAATTCATACCGAGACACTTCGGATTTAACGATATCCACCAACGGATGGCCAATAAATACCGGGCGGCCGCCAATCCGCTTAAAAAAGTCATATTCTTCTTTGAAGATCGCCAGAATTTTAACCGTTCGGCTGACCACCGACCGCCCGCCCCGATCCGTTCCCCATTGCCATTCTTGAGGTCCAATATAGTAGATCCCGGGAACCCCCATTTGCCGCAACGACCCCAACAATACATTATTAAATCCCTGGAAATCGACTGGGATAAATAGGTCCGGCAACCGGTGATGCGCCGCCTTCATTGTCGAACGAAACGCGTCAATATATCGGGGGATATAGCGAAGCGGCTCAACCAAACCCACCGTACTACAATCCGTTAAATCCGCGATAATTTCGACCCCGGCCTCGGCCATCATCGGACCACCGATCCCAAAAAAATGAATGCTCGGATCCATTGCTTTGACCGCAAGAACGAGGCGCGCCGCATGCATGTCACCGGATAATTCACCGGCACTAATCAAAATATTCATAAGTATCGATACCGAATTCGCGCCACCATCAGGGTGTTGGTCGTCCCAAACAACGATTCCCTTGATTCCTGATATAGATACGGCAACAACGTTGAGGGATCAGTCACCAATGTAAACATAGTGACGACCCGAGCATCTGCTGACGGAACGACTGTCCCACCCGCAGCCAGCACCTGCCCCACTTCCTTCTCGTCAGGGATCGACTTACCTTCGATCAATACACAATTCCGATCAGAGGCGCCCGCCCGACACGGCACACGGGCTAATACTCGGAAATAAAACTCAGAGGGCACCATCTGCCCCAACTGAGGCACATATTCTTGGCCATTGGACTGGTACCACGATCCAATCTTCAAATCGACACCATTCCACATTTGGACCATACGGCCCCATTGATCCTGAATCGCGGCCGCCATTTGGGGTACGGAAAATAACTGACGCACCACCCGATCCGAGTCCTGAGATCCATTTTTTTTACGAAGATCCGCAATTGATTTGGCCACCCCTTTTTCAAAATCAGGAACAGAAATAGCCCCGGCAGTGGATACCCGAATCACCGGGAAATTACGATTGGATACTTCGACAATATTTCGGATAAATCGGTTCATCGATGGTGCCAAATTGGACAAAACCGCCACTTTTCCGGCCGAATTTCGAATGAGATAGCCCTGGGGATCCCGCACCCCTTTGACCCCATACTCAAACGTCACAGAACTCGACTCTGGATCAATTTTTCCGGTAGCGGCCTCAGTTCGAAAGTCCGTGACCTGCGCGGCAAATCGGTTGGGCCAATTCATCCGAAATGACACATAATCAGTGGGAACCAAAGGCTGGGCAGTCGACGTCCCCGCCAAAAAAAAAATCCCAATCAATCCCAGTTTAAAAAAAGTTGCGATGTTGCCCAACGCCCGAGATGTGCAATTTCTCAATTGGCGCGGTGTGGCAGCGCCACATAAGCCAACCGAAAATTCTGCAGACCGGGTGTTAGGCAACAGAGCCATCAAAATAACGCGCCTTGGACGTACAAATTCCCACCGGATGATCGGAATTCTTCTGATTTTTCGGCCATACCTTCTTCCAGAACAACGGCCTCATCGATGCCTTGTTGTGCAGCATAATCACGCACATCTTGGGACATCTTCATCGAGCAAAAATGGGGTCCGCACATCGAACAAAAATGAGCTACCTTGGCCCCTTCCTGCGGCAGTGTTTCGTCATGGAATGACCGGGCGGTTTCGGGATCCAGACTCAAATTAAATTGATCTTCCCATCGGAATTCAAACCGGGCTTTGGACAATGCATCATCGCGTTGACGCGCCAACGGATGCCCTTTGGCCAAATCCGCCGCATGGGCGGCAATTTTATAGGCCATAATCCCTTGTTTAACATCGTCTTTGTCCGGCAACCCCAAATGTTCCTTGGGGGTCACGTAACAGAGCATTGCACAGCCAAACCATCCGATCATGGCTGCGCCAATTGCCGAGGTAATATGATCATAGGCCGGTGCAATATCCGTCGTTAATGGGCCCAACGTGTAAAACGGGGCTTCATGACAAATCTCTAATTGTTTATCCATATTTTCTTTGATCAAGTGCATCGGTACGTGGCCCGGCCCTTCAATCATCACCTGAACGTCGTGACGCCATGCG
This sequence comes from uncultured bacterium, assembly GCA_903864835.1. Taxonomy (GTDB): domain Bacteria; phylum Margulisbacteria; class Marinamargulisbacteria; order SXXA01; family SXXA01; genus CAIPHK01. Next base: position 21,906 of record CAIPHK010000008.1, read on the forward strand.
ATTTGGGTCAACTCGCCCAACGTGGTCAATTCGGCAAATTGGGCCTCATCGTTGGCGTCGGCAATCGACCCAGGACGTAACCCATCCCCTAAGCTGAAACTGACATCGTACGCCTTCATAATTTCGCAAATCTCTTCGAAGTGGGTGTAGAGAAAATTCTCCCTATGATGCGACAAACACCATTTCGCCATGATCGATCCGCCACGTGACACAATACCGGTCATCCGTTTTGCGGTCATAGGGACATATCTCAATAAAACTCCGGCATGGATTGTAAAATAATCAACGCCTTGTTCCGCTTGTTCGATGAGGGTGTCTCGGAACAATTCCCAGGTCAGATCTTCGGCTTTCCCATTTACTTTTTCCAAGGCTTGGTAAATCGGAACCGTCCCGATCGGCACGGATGAATTACGAACAATCCATTCGCGGGTTTCATGAATATTTTTGCCAGTGGACAAATCCATCACGGTGTCCGCGCCCCAGCGGCTCGACCAGACCATTTTTTCAACTTCTTCCGCGATGCTCGAACTCACCGCCGAATTACCAATGTTGGCGTTGATTTTGACCCTAAAATTCCGACCAATAATCATCGGTTCCAGTTCCACATGGTTCACGTTGGACGGGATAATCGCTCGGCCTCTTGCGATTTCGTCTCTTACAAATTCCGCAGGGGAATTTTCGCGAATCGCCACATATTCCATTTCGGCCGTAATAATCCCTTTGCGGGCGTAATGCATTTGGCTGACATTACGTCCGGTACGAGACATCATCGGCCGACGGGCTTTAGGGAATCGAATCTCCGCGAACCGTTCATCGGCTTCACGAAGCAGTCGATAATCGGACACCGTCCGCTCTAATACGTCGACATCGTCGCGCTGCAAAATCCATGGTGTCCGAACATCGGGAAGCCCGCTGGAAATATCAATCGAATGCGTCGGATCGGAATAGGGTCCTGACGTATCATATAGCCGTACTGGCGGATTAATTTCTTTGGCACCCCCTCGCAATTCTGTGGGGGATTGCTCTACTTCGCGAAACGGTACACGAATGGCCGAATGAATCGAGCCATGAACGAACACTTTTCGTGAGTTGGGAAGCGGTGAATAGCTCAGGTCAATTTCAGTGGGGAGTAAATTGTGCTGACGACGGGGGACGGGCTGTGTCATGAGTTGTCTCCAAAATGGATCGAAGTAAATCTAATTGAGCTTGAGTATACCCCGATCCAAACTCGGCGATCAATTTTTCAATTTTACACCGAACACCATCATTCGATTATCCCATCGACGGAGGCGGGTCGGATGGTCGACGCCCGCGCTCACTCAATTGAGTGGAGAACACGTTATCTCCACTTCCAAATATCAGGTGATTGTCGGCAGTCGGAATCAATCCATACGCCGGCAACACTGTATCCCCAGGAATTCGATCGCTTTGAGTGATGCACCGACCTTCCAAAATGGCAAAATCCTCTTCGAATGGGGAGAATTTTGGACAATAAAACACGACGCTTCGTCTTTTAATGTCCCGGCGACAAAGGGAGTCAACATAGATTTCAGATTGGTTAGGGTCAATGTCACTACGCCTCCGGGAATAGGTTCCTGAAAAAGTTCCCGAACCCCCTTGAATTCAAACATTCGTCCCATCCCTGCGCCCGATCCGTTGCCATCCCCCATTATCCATGTGAAAATTGAGTTCAAATGGCCCAATTAGAGCTTCGATTTCCAGACAATAGTCCCGGGCAATATTACGTTGATTCAAATTGTATCGCGTGCGACACCTGTGTTGGCATTTCCAAGGCCCATTTTCGGCTCACGTCCAACTATGACCATGCCATTGTTATTGCCCAGCCGCGAACACCGAACGATATCAAACAGTGCGATGAAGCGTTGGCTTGCTGCCCAGTGAACGCCATCGGAAACGACGGAGGAAAATAATGATTACAGGCGCTGCGCTCTACGACCGACTCAAAGACGTCAAACTCGGCGGGACAATTTGTTTATTCACGCCTGAAAAGTGTGAACAAATTGCACCGATCGTCAATGAGATTGAACGACTCAAAAAAGAACATGACGCGGTGATCTTGGCCCATTCCTACGTGGGACCCGAAATTATCGCGACCGTGGCGGATTTTTCGGGTGATTCCTATGAATTATCCAAATGGGCCAAGTCCACTACCGCCAAAACAATTGTCTTTGTCGCCGTAAAATTTATGGCTGAAACTGCAAAACTATTAAACCCCAGTAAACGCGTATTAATGCCGAGTACGAACAACGGCTGCACCCTTGCTGACTCGATCACTGGGGAGGACGTCAAGCGGCTTCGACAGCAATATCCGGACCATACGTTTGTCTGTTATATCAACACCACCGTGGACGTAAAGGCGCAATGTGATGTCTGCGTCACCTCCTCCAACGTTTACCACATTGTCGAAACCATTCCGAATGACAAGATCTACTTTCTTCCCGATCGTCTCATGGGCCAAAACGTGATCAATTCACTCAAAGAAAAGGGAATCGAAAAAGAAATCCTCCTCTGGAACGGCACCTGCTACGTCCACGAAGAATATGATCCCGATGTGATCCAATATCTTCGAAAAGAACACCCCGGCCTCAAAGTGGCCAGTCATCCAGAATGCCATCCTGACGTTGTGGCCCAATCTGATTTTGTGGGCAGCACCTCGCAGATGTTGAAATTTGTAGCGGACAACCCCGCCCCCGCCTATTTTATGCTCACAGAATGTGGGCTGACCTCACGACTTCAACTGGAGCATCCCACCCAAAAATTTGTCGGGGCCTGCACAATGTGCCGGTATATGAAATCGAATACGTTGGCGGATATCGCTCGGGTGTTAAGCTCCCCCGATCCGATCGACGAAATCCACCTCGATCCGGAAGATGTTGAGGGGGCGGATCGCTGCATTACCCGGATGTTCGAGTATACGAATCAAACCGCTACCCGTTAGGTATCCGGTTCGTTGTGCCTCGCCCGTTTGACGGCAGGCCCGCTTTCATTAGATGTCGCAGATTGAGTCCCGCTTGGTTTCCATCCTATTCGTTTCATTGCCGTGTCAAAAAGTCCCAATAGCCGGGCCCCTATCTCGCCATCGATCGCCAACAACGCCTCCCGTTCTCGGCTCAAAACGAGCGTCATCTCACCACATACGATCGACCCCATACGGATCCGCTCTACTGCCGACATCGCCTCGTACACTGTTGTCAGCGTCAGTGCCCGTGCCACGTTGATAGGCCCCCCCGCCAAGTGTACAAATTGGGCCACTGCGTCTTGGGGAAATGCTAAAAATTGAATGACACGAGTCAAGATGATGCGGCGACGACCCTCCAGGCTCCGGATTTCGATTTGCGAGATTTTTCGGGCCAATTCAGACTGAATCAGCGCCCGCAACGCCTGCATCTTTCCGACGACATAGCCCGGGATGGAAACCCCTCCCAAAATGATCCTAAGGCCGACATTCGGCGTGATCCCAGCAAGTAAGGGTACCGCACTACCAAGATCGGTGTGGCGAAAGTCAGTAAAGGTTTGAAGTGCTTCTATATCTGAGTACAACTGCGTCGCACCGTCTGGCCCCGTTGAATACAACGATTGAAACGACCGAATTTGAGACCGTGGCGCAATCAATGGAACGAGCCATGGAGCGGCCATCCGTTGAGCCAGTAGTGCGGCCTTCAAAAGCAATTCGGACCGTCCACCCTGCCGCCGAATCTTATCGCCCCGCCCCGTCGACATCACTTGGGGTAAATTCATCCGGGACGGCGACAAGGAATATAGATGGGTCAGCACGTTTACTTTCTGAGCGTTTGTCCATTCACTGACTAGGATCAATCGTTCTTGACTGTCCACCAGCTCATCCATTCGACCGGGATCAATCGGACTATTCCTCATTTTTTGATGTGTCCCTAGCGCTTGAAGCTGCCCAGTCAACCAGAGATCGCCATGTCCACGGGAATCGTGGGCGGTAACGGGCGAAAAATTAATTATCGAACACCACAATGTTTCTGAATCAAGTAGTTGAAACATCGATGACATCACGCGAAGCACCACACCGTCGTCACCGGGGTGCCCACCCAACCACTCGGTCAGGGAGTCATTAATCATTTCAAAGGCGGCCGATGAATTGGCCCCCCAGGGGGTTCGGCACATTGACTCAAGGCGACCGAGTGATAAGAGATACGAATCAGAACCGGGCCCCGCCAGTAGCTCCCGGCATCGATCGATACTCGGGGGAGTAGGCACCCACCGCAACAACCGCTGACCATTCATATGGCCTAAATAGGGCGCATTTCCAATGATCTGTTCCAGCCGCGTCCGTTCGTCGTCCGACACCGACTCGATACGACTCAACGCATCCAACGCCTTCAACATCCGATACTCGAGGACATTCCCCCCATTCAAGGCAACGTTAACCCCATCAATCGGATCGCCCAGACTCTGCATATCTGGAAACAAATGAGAAAAAATACACCGCAGGGCATGACGAGTAGAGACATCATCGGCCAAAACCAAGGCAATCCTGAACCGTGCGCCCACGTCACGATATGGCGGGTCCTTCGGGGGATTGATCGACTCCAACACCAGTTGGATGCCGGTGATTCCATCCGGAGAAAAATTCTCCCAGGCCGTCAATTGAACCCTAATTTCATTGATGATTTGGTGACAAAACGGATCCTTTCGGGACATTTTCGGCAGCGCTGACTCATAAAACTTTTGAATCAACATTATCCGGGTATCCTCGGACTCCGTTTCCATTATTTGAGTCCGGAGGGATACGATATATGAATCAGAATTCTTTTGACTTAGGTTGAAATCATTAGAAAACAGGGCGCCAATCTGATCGGGCGTTAACACCATCTCACCTTGTATCCAGGCATCGATTTCGGTTCTCGAACTCGGAGGGTGAAACATACTGCTAAACACGTTAACATAGGCATCGATCAGAACATGCCGATTGCCGTAGGATTTTTTAAGAGTTCCTATAGCCCCAAATTCACGCTCAAAAATGCCCTTAGCGACGGAGGGACCTTCCCCCGTGGCGTTCAACAACGAAAAAAAGGTGTCGTACACCGTCCGAATCGCAGCCGCTTTGTCGGCTTGCTTTAAAAAATATCGGTCCACCGCCTTACTCGTCACATCCCGGGTAGGCATCTCCAATATCACAGTTCGAAGTGGGTCCAACAGCCTGTCGAGTATCGGGTCCGGTCCCCATCGTCGTAAAAAATCACAATATAGCAATTTAGAATTTGGGAAATGGACTCATTGGGCCGCACCGGAACAATTAACGCCTGGACAATATCAGAGCGATTTCGACTCGTGGCACCGTTGAGAAGCGCCATAATTTCCGCCTTACGAATTGCGGCACCGCCAACGCGCCGTAACCCCCGAATCATACCGGGCATATTCCGAACAGCTGCCGTTGCAAGGGGGCTCCGCCGATCAAAATCAACCTCATTAACGTCGAACCCGTACCGAGTGACAAGATCCTCCACAATCTCTGAACAGCCGCCCCGTACGGCGTCATGAATCGGATGTTGGCCCTCAAACGCGGCGAGCATCGGACCTCCGGGCGGAAGCACCGCCGCCACGGTTTTATAAATCGCCAAATCCCCAGATCGAATGGCCGCCTTGAATGCCCCCGGAAACCCGATACAAATCGACTCAAAATCGGACGATCGTGACCGTGATGCCCATTCCACAAATATCCGTTGAGCCCCGCTAATCGCGGTGATCAACATTTCCGCACTCACGGTGGGAACCGTCTTTTCAAGACCCCATATCGACCCGTTGTCGATGGCGACCTGGCCAACATCCCCCGTTTGGCGTTGGATCATTTCAATCGCCCGATCTAACGGAGGCAGCTGGAAAAGTCCGGCTACCGCCTCCCATTGCGGGGCGTCCATTAACCGAGTCACTACCGATTCGTCTTGTTGAGCGATAAATCGATAAAACTCGGAAGGGTCCATTTGCACCGGCGCCGTGATTGGTACAAACAGAGGCGACAATACTCGCATCATCGCCAAATCATTATTTAACTGATGGGTTTCAAACGTTGAATTATATAAGTCCAACTCAAATTCAGCATTTTGAGCGTCCTCATCCACCAATTCTTTACTCAACATCGATCCGCTAAAGGTACTATGGGCCAAACTCGCCACATGACCAAAAGAGAGCGTTTCTTTGGCCATCACAATTAACTGATTTTGATGTCGTTTAATGGTGTCCGCAACCCCTGGAAATTGTACGGAATATTTATCGTCAACAGGGGGCAATCCCAGATGATTCCGAATGATATTCATTGCATAACAGACGGTATGTTGATCCCGAGTGCCACATTATCACAACTATTTTTTTGGGCCGTTTCACACAGAGCGCGGCAATCGTGGTACTGGCCCATACGACAAATTCATTTCGAACCCGGTTAAATGCCTGTTTCACCTGACTTTCGTCGATTGATCCTTCGACCAGATACGGGGTCCGATGAATCGTTGGATCAATGGAATCAAAGATCTGGGCTATTTTATCTAATAAAGGCATTTCTGAATGATTCAAGGTGCCATCATCGCTGATGGATTCCGTCCGAACACTCAACGGGGCCAATTGGTCTCTCGCTGAAAAAACAATGCCCTCCGTGCTCCATGGAATATCTAAAAAAGCGGTATTAAACGATAAAATCCCATCCATACAAGCTCGAAGAAGATCCACATTCGATTGGCGACCCGGTGCTTTTCCAGCGAGTACCGTCGCAAGTAGGCTCAATTCAGGAGCGATATCCATGCCGTTTAACTGATCGGCACCTTCGGTCGAACTCAGCTTCAACAAGGGCTCCAACAGCGCTTGAAAGTGCTGCCGGTCCTCATCGATTGGAGATGCCCCGAGTACGCTCGTCACGGTCCTCCCCCACAGAAGATCCACTTCCCGCTTAAATTGTGGAACGGATGTAAGAGCGGCTTGGTGCCATTGGTCCAAAATGGGGATCTGAGGTTCAGGATCTTCGACCGGTAAGGATCGATTGAAGGTCAGTGTACGAACTGGGTTAAACGACACCACTCGATACAGTAAATTAAGCATATTGGGTCCGACTTTGAATTGAGAGTAGGCGGGAGATTTAGCACAACAAGAAACAACTAAATAACCAACATCTTTACTTTAGTTATCGTAGCGAGGGTGAGTTAAATTTAAGGGGGATGCACAAACACAGTGTTCGAGGGTTTTTTACCTCCCCCCCCGGCCCCCTCTCCA
>CAIPHK010000009.1 GCA_903864835.1 uncultured bacterium
AGGTGGCCATCCGATAGAACTGGCTATGGATATATGGAAAACTTCAAAGCAAGTTTCCCACATCCCCACAGCCACTACGACGACTGATTTTATATCTCTTTTTTGGACATCTCTGGTCCACCTTCAGGGGGCAAGCTCAGTGTACCGTTCATAAAATTGCCCCCCATATTAAATCTTAGTCAGATTTGTACCCAATTGGGGGGCAAATTAAACATTAGCCTTTTTTAGAGAACTCTCCAATAAATTGAGACAATGCGTCGATGGCCTCATTTGTTTGGGCGTTATAGATCGAAGCGCGGAGTCCTCCGGCTGAACGGTGGCCTTTTAGACCAATCATTCCAAGTGTCTCAGCCTCTTTTACGAAGCGGGACTCTAATGCATCGTCATGGGTTTTAGATCGGAAAACCACGTTCATTTTGGAGCGATCTTCGGTCCGGTTGGGACAGTAGAACATTCCACTCGCATCGATGGCTTGGTAAAGACGGCTTGCACGTTGTGTTGTTTCTCGTTCGATCCAAGAAATGCCGCCGTTCGCTAAAATCCACTGAGTTACCAACGACACAATGTAGATCCCGAATGTTGGCGGCGTGTTATACATCGATTTTTCTTTGATGTGGGTGCGATACTGCAACATTGTCGGGACAGATTCTGGGCATCGTTCTGCCAGTTCATTTTTAATGATGACGAGAGTGACGCCACTCGGGCCAATGTTTTTTTGAGCGCCCGCGTAGATTAGCCCAAATTGGGAAACATCCAGTGGGCGAGACAAGATGTCGGATGACATATCCGCAACCAGAGGGGCCGTGGTGGTTGGGAACTCGGTCCATTGTGTCCCGTAGATCGTGTTGTTCGAGGTGATATGAACGTACGAGGCATCTGGATTTAACTCCGCTGCTTTCCAATCCGGAATATAATTAAAGTTTTGGTCTTCGCTGCTGGCGACAACTCGGTATTCTGCAGACTTTTTGAGCTCGGAGATCGCTTTTTTTGACCATACGCCTGTGTTATAGACATCCACTGGGCGACCGGCCTGAAATAAATTGATGGGAACCATTGAAAACTGAAGGCTGGCCCCACCCTGCAAAAACAATACAGAGTAGTCATCCGGAATATTTAATAACTTCCGGACGCCAGTTTCTGCGTCGTCGAGTACCGATTCAAATAGTTTGGACCGGTGGCTCAGTTCCATCACTGACATACCACTGCCCTTAAAATTGATTAATTCAGCTTGCGCTTGTTCTAAAACCGGTAACGGTAATGCGGCAGGGCCAGCGTTGAAGTTATAGGCACGTTTTACGGTCGTTAAAGTCATGAGTCAAATCTCCTTTGGGTTATGCAGTTATTACTCGAATGGAATTGATTCCGTTGGATTGGCCGATTGGAATACCGGCCGTTACGACCACCAAGTCGTCCGTGTGAACTAATCCTTGGTGTTTGGATTCCTGAATCGCAAGGTGAATCATATCCGTCCATCGATGTATTTCTTTGAACGCACGGGGCATCATCATCGGAATTACACCGCGAAACAATGTCATTCGCTGACAGACTTTGAGATTGTCGGTGGGCGAAATAATGGAGGTAATTGGATTAAATTTTGAAGCGATCAGCGGGGTGGCACCCGAACTGGTGAACGCCATAATGGTGGTTGCATTATTTTCCTCAGCAATCTGATCTGCAGCCGCACATATAGACACTGCCGGCGACGATTTTAGAAATCGATTTTTACCCGGATGGTTCTCTTTTTTTAAGGCAACCATGTGACGGTCAGTGGCGGAGCAGATTTCGGCCATGGTTTTGATGACATTGACGGGGTCGATTCCCGTGGCGGTTTCTCCGGAGAGCATGACTGCATCACAATGATCATAGATCGCGTTGGCGACGTCTGACACTTCCGCACGGGTAGCACTGAGGCCGTGAATCATGCTTTCCAACATCTGTGTCGCCACAATAACTGGCTTCAGTTGAATATTGGCTTCAGTAATTATCATTTTTTGGGCTTTAGGAACATTGGGTAATTCAATTTCAACGCCTAAATCGCCTCTAGCCACCATCACGGCATCGGCAGCGTCAACAATTTCTGCCAGGTTTTCCATGGCTTTTTGGCGTTCGATTTTTGCAATAATTTTAATTCCGTCACCATGATATTCAGCCAATAATTTTTTGAGCCCAAAGACATCGGATGCCTGAGATACGAAGGATAACGCGATATAATCAACGCCCCCTTCAACTCCAGCAATGGCGTCGAACACATCCTTGTCGGTCAGTGGGGAAATTTTAGCGGTGGTATGGGGAAGGTTAACCCCCTTATGGTTCGAAATGATCCCGCCTTGTATGACTTCGCACTCGACGACTTCGCCATGGATTCCAACGACTTTAAGATGAATTTTACCGTCATCAACAAATAAAAATTCCCCAGGATTTACGTCGTCGGCCAAATTGGGATATGACACTGAAAGTAGGTCTTTGGTACCTAACACAGGGGTAGACGTGACTTTTAATCGATGGCCCTTCTCAACAACGACGCCATTATCCTGAACTTTTCCAATTCGGATTTTAGGCCCCTGTAGGTCCAACATAATTCCAATAATTCGTCGGGCGTCTTTTGCCGTTTTTCGAATCAATTCGATTTTATGGCGAATTTCAGATGGATTGGCGGCATGGGAGGCATTGATACGAATCAAATCAACCCCTTCTAAAAACATTTGTTTCAAGATCTCCGGATCCGTCGAGGCCGGTCCTAGGGTCGCAATAATTTTTGTACGTCGGTTAAGATTGGATCTGTAATGCATCAAAGTCTCCTCGAAATGGTCATGGAACTATATCATGAGGGATATTTTATAATAATCCCCTAAAGCGCCCGCGGCTAAAGAGAAGCCGAATTTACTTCGGCGCATCGCGTTTCATCTTCGCAGAGCGAAGTGAAAAAAATCTAAATTAAGAGGAAATACTATGAGTACCTATCAAGATATTAAATATGAAAAAATTCCTGGGATCGCCAAAATTACGATTAATCGACCCGAGGTCAGAAATGCGTTTCGTCCCCTAACGGTCCAAGAAATGATGTCGGCGTTGGATGATGCCCGTTTTGACCCCGAAGTCGGTGTCATTATTTTGACCGGTGAAGGAAAAGACGCGTTTTGTTCTGGGGGCGATCAGAAAATTCGCGGGGACTCTGGATATCGGGATGAAAAAGGGGTGCACCATCTCAATGTCTTGGATTTCCAACGGCAAATTCGGACCTGCCCCAAACCGGTGATCGCGATGGTTGCTGGGTATGCGGTAGGTGGCGGGCAAATTCTTCAGATGATGTGTGATTTAACTATTGCGGCGGATAACGCTGTGTTTGGGCAAACCGGGCCCAAGGTTGGGTCGTTTGATGGCGGATTTGGCGCGAGCTATATGGCTCGAATTGTGGGACAAAAAAAAGCAAGGGAAATATGGTTCTTGTGTCGACAATATTCAGCCAAAGAAGCGTTGGATATGGGCTTAGTCAACACGGTTGTTCCGTATGACCAATTGGAAGAAGAAACGTTAAAATGGTGCCGGGAAATTTTGGTTCATTCGCCGATGGCAATTCGATGTCTCAAATCAGCTCTGAATGCGGATTGCGATGGACAAGTGGGCCTTCAGGAATTGGCGGGGAACGCCACGATGTTGTACTACATGTCCGACGAGGCCCAAGAGGGGCGTGATTCTTTTGTTGAAAAGCGGACGCCTGACTTTTCGAGGTTTCAACGCAACCCATAATGACGGCAATTCTGTGTCCGATTCGGTCGAGTGCGGTTGAATATGAATCTGGGACGGCGGTAGTCACCGATTCGGAGAGTTGGTCCTATGGTCGTTTGGATGGGGTCGTATCGACCGTCGCCGCCAATCTGACGTTACTTGGAATTGCTGCGGGGCAACGGATCGCGTTTTTGGCCACCCCCTCCCCCGAATCCATTGCGCTTATTTTTGCGTTGTTTCGGATCGGTGCAATTGCGGTGCCGTTATCGCCAAGAGATCCCATTTCGGAACAATTTCGGATCGCAGAAGCGGTGGCCGCGTCTGCAATTATTTGGGATGGCCCGATTATTGAGACGGATGTTCCAATCTACTCAGCCGGTTCACTTATTGCGACTCAAGTGGTTAATCCCATCGAACCGGTGGTGTCTTGTGATCAACCTTGTATTTTGGTTCGAACCTCCGGCAGCCAAGGTGCTCCAAAGTTTGCAATGTTGTCGGTTGGAAATCTTTACTACAGTGCGATTGGGTTGATGGATCGTATTCCCCTGGAGCCGGGTGACCGGTGGTTATTGTCAGTCCCGACCTACCATGTGTCGGGTCTGGGGATCCTTTTTCGATGTTTCGTGGCCAGTGCGACGGTCGTGATTGGGTCGGCATCTGAGAGCCTACTGGAATCAACGTTCAGTTTGTCGGCAACCCATCTCTCGGTGGTTCCGACGCAATTGATACGGATGTTAAATGATCCTGTGTTGGGGTCACGCAATTGGTCATGGCGGACTGTCATGATGAGTGGTGCGGAAATCCCCCCACGGATGGTCGAGGATGCCAAAAGTCGTAATATTCCGTTGATTACCGCGTATGGATTAACCGAAATGGCGTCTGCAGTGACGGCGGGGTCTCCTGATTCGCCGATGGATTCTGGCACAGTGCTTCCGTTTCGTGAGCTTCGATTGGGTCCGAACAACGAAATTCAAGTCCGAGGAAAAACATTGTTTTTGGGATACTGGTTAGAGAGCCAGTGCGTATCATTACCTTTGACGATGGATGGCTGGTTTTCTACTGGAGATATCGGTGGAACGGCCAATGGGCATTGGCAAATTTCGGGACGGATCGATGATATGTTTGTCAGTGGTGGAGAAAATATTCATCCAACGGAAATAGAACGGGTAATCAATCACATTCTTCGACCCACTAAATTGTTGGTTGTGGGTGTTCCCCACCCCGAGTTTGGGCATCGACCCGTGGCGATTATGGATCCTTATATCTCCATTGAAGAATTGCGCCAGCGTGTGGCGCGGCACCTTCCGTCCTTTAAGATTCCGGATTCAGTCGTTCCATGGATGTCCGAATTGGATCACTGGAATAAATTGAGTCGAAAAAAGGTGGTTCGCTTATTGACTGGGTATTTCGAAACGGAAGGTTTGTGACGTTACCCCCTCTTGAATCTTGGTGACAGTGATCCCTTTCGCTCCAAGGGTGACCGTGTCGGATACCAGCGCTTCTTTTTTGACGGACACGGCAGATAGGACATAGAGGCTGTCATTTTTTAGAATGGATTTTGCTGTTTCTAGATTGTATTTCCCGGAGTTAGGATCCGACGCTTCAATCACTTGTAATTGAAGTGCGGGCGGAAGGCGTCTTTCGCAGCTTATTTCGTCCCCCGGGGTGGCCAAGCTCAATAGCGTATCGACAGCCGATGCCGCCTCAGGATTTGTTGTTCGGAGGGCGTCAATCGACATTGGCAGCACCATTGTGGCCGCTTTTCTTAAGACTGCTGCCGCAAGAACATCGCCAGCGCCCGCCTTGACGACGATTGTGGCTGCGTCCTGAATTGTTGCTGTGGTTAATACCCCGTGGCGATGGCTAACTGTTCTTGACGTGTGGTGCGCCACATCGAGGCCCACTTTTCCAAGGTCCCCTTTTACTTTTTCGTAGATTCCTCCCGCAACACCGGTAGTGTCGACATGGATTTTCCCCGAGATGCCAGCGGACTCTGGGGGTAAATATTTTTGAACGAGATCGGTGACGAAGTCGTTAGTGAGCGACTCTGAAATCGATGCGGAAAAGTGGCCTGACTTAACCGTTTCGATCGTCGTATCGTGGGCGTTCGAGGCGGAGGCCCTACTCCATTGTCGGCTGGCTTGCGCCTCGATTCCAAATCCTGCAGTGAGCCCGACTCCGATGAAGGGAAGCTCCCCTAAATCGTCGGAGACGATATCCAAAGGAAATCTAAGTTGAGCAGATACTTCCATACTGCCCTCGATTCGAATTTTGGACGCTTTGTGAACGGCGGACGGAAGTGCCAACGACGCCTCAGCCATATTTCCTGTTTTGAGTCCGAGCAAAAACCGACCCGCGGATTCTTTAGAGTCAAATTCGATTTGGTACCCCCACTCGTGTCCTGCGGTTCCTCCGACACCCGCCTTAACAATTCCTTGGAGAAATTCGAGACTAATTCCAAGGCTTCCTGCAATTTGGCGGTCAATATCAATGGAGAATCTGGAGGTTTTTACCCCGCCGGAATCCAGATCATTTCGGGCCAATTTGAGTTGGTGGGCGTGGCTTCCTCCGACGCTGACTTCGGCGGATGCAGCTCCAAAAGTAAGTGAATTTTGAGCGGCTTCACCTAGTCCACTTGTACTAAGGGATGCGCCGAGTCCCCAAACTATCGCTTCGCTTCCACCGTTAGGAATACCTTCTACAAAGTCGACCATTTTTTTAAGCTCAACGGTAGTACCTCCGTGGCCGTCGATATACGCATCGGTTCCGCGTAGTTGGGCAGTGGCGGCCATTTGGGCTTGCGTTGCTTTATCGTACCTAATGTCGCTAATCCATGCCTTGATCGTGGGTGCCCCATCAAAAGTTAGTAATTCCCGGTCCACTAGCACACTATAATCGGGTGGCGTGGATCCGTCGGCAGGGACCGGAGCGAATTTTTCAAAATGGGTGAGTATCGCAGATTTTAGTGATCCATTTTTTACATTTTCGATGCATTCATTGAGGGGGGTGCCCGTATTAACGGCATCAATAACGACACCGGCGATGGATAACCGGATTGCGTCGGTGACTGGTCGTAGACCATCGCTGGTTCCGACAAGGCTATCAACTATTTTTGTTGCCGCAAGGATGGCTGCGGTGCCTGTTGCGATCGCGACATTTTCGACACCGATTTCTAAATTGAGTTGTTGGATCGTTTGTTGTAAATGAAGTTTCCCTAAATGGGATTCAACCTTGTTCTGAACGAGTGCCATATTGACCCCTTGGTGACGGGTGGCTTGTGCATGGGTGATGGATTCGGTGACGTTGGTTTTAAACTGTGTCAGAAGCCGTGATGCCGACGGATCATTAGGGTCCACAAATCCGACGAAATTCCGATTAATTGTGCCTTCGTCGGTATGTTGAAGGGAATATAGCCCCAAAAACTGACCCGTTTCTGATGGAATCCCCTGTTCATTTGTTCGGATAAAACAGCCGGGAGCGTCCTGGCTTTTAAACGGATATTCTTTCCCCCTCCCTCCAAAAATCGTGCGGGAGGGGGGTATAACAAAGGTGCTCTTTGCGGCTAGGAGCTCATGGGTGGGGCTAATTACGGCGCCCCCAGGTGGGGGTGACGATAATGGTGCATTCAATAGGGCCAATTCATTTTGTGATACTTGAATATTGTGGGCCATCCGAATGGCCTTTGATAGGACGCCGACGTCGATCCCTGGATCGGTGCCCGATAAAGTTGAATGAGCAATCAGTTCCGCTTGCAGGGCCTCCCGGCGCTGGGTGAGCGCCTCTACTTTGGATTGGGCGGTTTGAACCGACGTCTGATGAATTAACGCGCCAGGTATTTTTTCTGAAATCGTCCGCAATCGTCCCAAGTCGGTGCCCACTCCGAATCGGGCGTCTGTAAATGCGGATTTAATCTTTTCGCCAAACGACTTGGAGGTACCGGTGCCCGTTAACCCCATTTGTTTTGCGATATCGGGTGAATCGAGGCGTTGTGCCGCTTCATCAATACCCTCTGTGCCGCCTCCCAGTCTGGATATTACCAGTCGTCCTTGAAACTCCTTTGCGAGGGTGTCCATATGTATATCTGCATTGGCGACAAGAATCGCCTGGATTTTGGGATTTTTGGACAAGGATTCGCTAAATTTTTTAACAAATAGCAACGCCTCGTTGACTGCTTTGCTACTGGTATAGCCTTGGGTTACAAACTGTGAAATTCGCCCTGTCGTAGTGGAAATCCCGACGTTTTGAAGTTGCTGACATAGCGCAGCCGGAGCGGGCGCATTTAATGGGAGATTGTGGTCTGATTTGTATTGCAGAATCATCGCGTGGCCGAATAACAAATCCGTTTCAGAGGACGGGATGGCGGTCATCAGTGCCTTTACGGTTCGTTCGTCGAGGATCAGCGACTTAAAGTCTCGAATGCCTAAATCAGGTGACGCCTGACAAAGCGTTCGTGCTGTCTCAAATAATGCGGACCGAATTTGAATGGAGCCTGCAGGCTCGGTTCCTTTCTGCTCGCCATACAGACCAATGCGTTTGAGAATGTCGTCAAATTGAGCCGGACGCGCGGAAATTGGGGGTAATGTGCCATCCGCATTCGGGAGCCGCACATCGACGACATCACTTGCCCAGGAAAAATTTCCACTGGTGATATGTCTGGATAGTAAATTGACGGTCGATGTGGATTCTTCGTCTGACGCGTTGGCCACCGAGACTCGTGCCATCCGCTGTAAAAATGATCCGGAAAAAATGTCATCAGTTGAAAAGACGCCACCGGAGTACATATCGACTATTCCTGCTTTCAATTCCGGGGTCACTTTGTCATAAAGTGATCCCACCGCATCTGTGCCGGACGACTCCGTTGGATTGAGGTGTTTAGCGATATGCGAGCGGGTCACAATCTGTGATCCGACGTCATCAATGCGATCCGGTGTCAGTTGGCAGTCGGTCAATTGTTGGCGGAGCGTGCCAATATCTTGAGCCGTAGCCACAACCGTATCCGCCGTCATCGTGGGAATAGATGCGCTTAACCGGGTGTGGACCGCGGTCGCCACCGCATCCACCGATTTCAAAATGGTTTGGGCGACCGTTGATAACAGTGTTTTTCCAGAAATAGAGGCCTTGTCGGACAATACAAAATCCCCACATAGGGTCTGCGGATCAAGGACGGAGAGCGAGCGTGATAAGTCCATTTGCTGGGTTTGAATCGAAATCACTTCTGCAAGTGGGGCGTCCCCTATTTTTTCAGGGATGGCAATATGGGTTGCGGCGACGTGTTCGTCGACTTTGATTCCGACAAACCGGTCTGAAATTAAATCCTGGATACCTTGAATTGAGTCGTCAGACACTCCGATTTGGTGTAACGAGTCATGGATTTCTCCAAATCCGACCGCCATTTGTTTAAGATCGTCTGATCCCAATAAATGGGTGTCTGCGGTGACCTTGTCGGTCACCCGTAGGGCAACTTCTGACATCTGATTTCGGGCCTTTACCGCTTCAGCTTTGGCCAAGGTATTCAGAGATGCTGCACGGCTATCGGTCATCGGCGCTTTTGCCTTTATAGTGACTGCGTCGAGGCGTTCAAGCTTGGTGGCAGTCTCGGACAACGTTGTCTGAAATGAAATGATGTCAGAAAAGGAACGACTTGCGATATCTTCAGGAAGATCGGCGACCTGCCGTCGAATAAACGACTCCATTTTGAGACCCGCATCCCGCCCCTGGAATGTTTCGGTCAATAGTGTGGCCCGTTCAGTAATGATTGTTTTAGCGGCGCCCGCTGGCAAGGCCTCTGCAAGGCTTTGAATAGTTTGCATCGTGCGGTCAAATTTTAATGTTGAGGCAGCATCAGAATTCTTGGACACCATTTCTTCGAAGCAATGGGTCGCTCTTTGTTGTAACAAGCCTGCGACGTTTCCAATCGCCGCGGAATCGGCCTGTACCAACGACAACATTGTTGCCAGTTCAGTAACAATCCGAGTTTGCATTAGCCCGTCCGAGTCTTCTACGGGAATTGTGTCAAGATTTTGGACCAATATGTGCTGGACCCTATCCATCGACATTTCAATGCCGATCGGTTCTTTGCTTCGTGAAAAGAAGCTGCCCGTTTGAATCGATACAATGCCATTTTCGCGATATAGCTTCGATCCGATTTTATCTTTACTACCTGCATTATCGAGCTTTACCTTCGTTTCATCCCCCCGTTTTAAGGCGTCGAGTAGCCGCTTCAATTTGTCGGTTCCAGGGGCGTTGCTGTCAACCATGGTCACCGCTTTTTCCTTGGAAATAACGGACCCGTTGAGTACAAATCCTACTACCGTTGAATTTCCGGAACTTGATTTTGATGTCACCAATGCCACTTCACCGGCGGGAGGGAATCCTGAAACTTTCGATGGTGCGGTGGGAGATATCCGTGAAATGGATGGTTGTGGGATGGTCGATGCGGTGATATCTCTCTTAACTCCAAATGTAAAGAAAGCTGCAATTCGGTCCAAGACTTTTGAAAGCCCACTCCGTGTTTCTGAACTTGTACTGAGGTTGACTATTCCACTGTCTACTCCACCGACCCGCTGAGTTTCTTTCTGGGCAATTTGTTGGAATTGATGGGTGGCTTTTGCTGACAGTTGGTTGGCTGCCACATTATTGGTATTCATAGTATTCGATCCCCCGCTTTCTTAACTCCGACTAACGAAATTTTAGGGTCAGACTTCAATGTCTCGGCATATTTTCTGAGTCGTCTCGCAATATCGGCGATAAAGCTGGGGGGGACTTCTGTTCGATTAAATAGAATCGTTTGGGTTTCCAGATCGATCTCATATTCCTGCCGTTTTACCGAACTCCGCTCGACTAGTTTCAGTGTGGTGTTGTCGATGGATATTTCGAAGTTCATGTCTTTGGTGGGGTCGATAAACTTTTTATTTGATGCCAATATGCGGTCGAAATCGCCACCGACTAGCGATCGAATGGCATGTAGCAATTCGTCATAGTTTCCGGTGGCCATCGAGGCATCCTGCTCAGGCTGGACACTAAGTTTTCCGTCGTTGAGTTGAAGCTTAAAGATATCGACATTGTTTGCGTTTGACATATATATCCCCCAATTACGAAATGAATTTAAACCAATGACCTGTTGAATTCAGAGCAAAAAAATAGCGGACATGAGTGCGAGTCCCGCCGATGCCAGCGAGATTAATGACATCAACTTAATTGCGGCGGATAGTAATGGGGCGAGGGCCTCTTTGAATATGGCACCGATACCCTCACCAACCGTCAAATTGATATGTATCGGAGATGACGTGTCGGAGTTGGTGAGAGAATGTGCTTTTCGGGCTGCAACCCAGATTCCGCCAGCCGATACGTAAAGAAATGACAATAAAAATCCGGTTCCAATCATTCCGAGAAGAAAACCGGAGACCCCTGAAACTCCCCAGAACAATCCAGAAATAAGCGGAAATATTGCACATTGAGCAATCAGCGCAAGGAGATATTTTCGGGAATACTTTGCGCCAATCATGACGAATTTGGCGTAATCAGGAAGTGCCTTGCCATCCCAGATAGCCTGATTGTCGTGTAGCTCTCCGCGAATCGCGTTAATGAGCTGGGCCGCTCCTTTAAGGATTAAAATCAAAATGGATCCAGAAATTAAAAAAGCGGCACAGCCTCCCAGAAAAATTCCACCTAAAATATCAGGGTTTATTACGTTTAAATTATATAGTTCAATGACCCGATGCGTTGTCAACGATCCGGTGTGAGTATGAACGGGGTGCCCAATGATGTCGGTAAATGTGCGGTGCCCAAACTTAGTAACGCCATTCGATACCAAGTGGCTGATCCAATATTTTGACTTTCGAATATAAATCACTACGAACGAAAAACTGGTAATAGCGGCCGTCATAAGGAGTATCGTGTCGACTGCTGTTGAAATGGCGGATCCTTCAGAGTCGGCCTCTCGGCTCCATTGTTTGGTTTGTTCTGGGTAGCCGAGAATCGTACTCATTCCCAAAACGGCTTCTGACATCAGCGCCATTGCATTGAATGCGGATAAAATCCCGAGGGAAAAAACGGCCGATACCGCGACTAAAACAATGTCATAGACGCCGCGTAATAACACCTCTGATCCGCCAATTCGGTCATAAGAAAGAAGGACGACAAAAACGATAATTACGGTGATGATGACACTGGCAAACATTCCCTTCGATAGGCTTCCAATGATCACTTGAAGGACGCCTGCATCCCCTGACTGTATCCCGTGTTGAACCGACCGAGATTGCCGACGTGAAAATCCATAGCTAATTCCGATACCGATCAAGCCTAACAGGAGTCCAAACAAAACGGACGACATGGCGCCGGGTAACATCAGCTGATTTTTAAATAGCAAAAAATAGGTTCCAGCTCCCGTTAAAGCGGCAAAGATAAGGTATGCGATGACAAAAAGTATTGTGGGGTCTTTAACTTTGGGTAAATATCGGATGGCAATCAGACTGACGAGTGCCGCAGCACTTGCAATCGCGACAATATGAAGCAATACCAATATTTCTTGATGGGCTGGAATTCCAGGATATTTTACCGTAACTGCAATAGTAATAATGATAACGATTGCGATTGATGTTAAAAATGTTTCAAACACATTCGCGGCGTGGCTTGCAACCCGGCCCACATGAACTCCGATATACCGCGATAGGCTCCCTGGGTTTTTGAAGGAGTTCTCCCCCATATCAAACTCAAGCGTACCGACACTACGCGCTGCCATATCGGATATTTGATAAAACACGCCACCCGTAATCCGGGTAATGAGTGTTTGGACCAGTGCTCCCAGACCTAATGCAATTACGACGACCATATCGCTGATGTCTTCAGCAATTGTGGCATGATGGGCAGTGGACTGGGCATGTTGGAGTGTATGAGATGCCGCAAATTGAATGTTAAAGAACGAGTTGTGAAACAGTGCCGTCAAAACAACAACTGCGGCCATGGTTGCGGACACCATCAAGATACCAAATGTAGTCCCCGCAAGAATCAGTGTGCGA
Organism: uncultured bacterium; assembly: GCA_903864835.1. Classification (GTDB taxonomy): domain Bacteria; phylum Margulisbacteria; class Marinamargulisbacteria; order SXXA01; family SXXA01; genus CAIPHK01. Next base: position 12,744 of record CAIPHK010000009.1, read on the forward strand.
TGACTGGTATCGGTATCCTTCTCAGAGTCGGCCAAAATAGCGACCGCTCCCCGGGTCGAGGGTTACGCAACAATCTTTCTGTAAAAGTGATTCGATAGGGGCAAAAAGTTAAAGTGAGAACAACCTCCTTCCAGTGGACCAATCATCATTAAATTCGATGAGGATGGC
>CAIPHK010000010.1 GCA_903864835.1 uncultured bacterium
ACGTCCGTTCAGGTCAGTGTCCAGACTAAACCCTTCGGGCGGCTTTCAGCCGGTCTGGACACTGACCCTCCCTTCCGTTTTTAACCAAATATGGGTTTTTGCGTAAAACCCAATTTTACAGAAAAATTGAAGCACAACTGGAAACGTTGTCGGAATAAGTTTAAAAAAAATTTCAGGGGATTTTTGGGAAGTCGGCAGGCTGTAACTTTTTTGGAACATCGCTGAGCTCACCCCTTCAATTTTTGAAGACCATTTTCGAAAGTTCCGCCGGCTTTTTGCCCATGTTCATAATGGGCTATGGCCGCTTACTGACCAACGCGCAACCGTTGATTTTGGCATTTCGATGACGGCACATGCCAATCTCGATGGTAGAATAAGGCGGTAGAGGTGACTGTTAATACCCATGAAAAAATTCAACAAAATCAACTTAAACGAAACTCCTTTAGCTACAGGTGAGTATGAAGAGTGCACATTCACCCACTGCAATTTTTCAAATACTGACCTTTTGGACATCCAATTTTTTGACTGTGAATTTATCGGCTGCAATTTCAGTTTGGCCAAATTAACCAACACCGTATTTTCAGACGCCCGATTTAAGGACTGCAAACTATTCGGTCTACGATTCGACCAATGCGCCCCATTTGGGTTGTCGTTTAGTTTTGACAATTGCGCCCTCAATCATTCGTCATTTTACAAAATCAGCCTCAAAAAAACGGTCTTCAAAACCTCGAAATTAATTGACGTCGACTTCACCGAATGCGATTTAAGTGGATCCATTTTCGACGATTGCGAACTCAGCCAAGCTATCTTCAAAAAAACAAATATCGAAAAGGTAGATTTCCGGACTTCTTATAATTACGCGATTAACCTCGACGAGAACAAAGCCAAAAAAGCCCGTTTTTCTCCAATTGGCCTCCCAGGCCTTTTAACGCAATACGACATTGAGATCGACCTATAAAATCGGGGCTTTTAACCCACTCACCCCCACCCCCAGCCCTTTCTGCTACCAAATGAGGTGCAGGGTCCGGTCAAGAAATGATCTCCGCGAAGGCACAGTTGCGCGCACCTCACCCCGGCCTACGGCCACCCCTCTCCGTTGACTATGTCAACAGAGAAGGGCTGTAGGTAATCTCTACAATTAAATTTGAATGCAAAAGGTCCTGCACCAATTTTTTCCACCGCTAAGAAAAAGACCATCAAAATTTTCTCAATATCTATCGCCGAGGATACCCGTATAAAAATATCCGACAGCCCGTCTCTATTGACGCAGTCAGATGGAGAGGGGTGGCCGTAGGCCGGGGTGAGGTGCCGTCACAAAAGTTGATCCCGACACTAGTGTCCCAATTAGGGGCAGGGGAGCCAAGGATTCAGGAGGAGTGACTGTATTCAGAAAATCAGCCCCTACCGCTTGATTTATAGAACGAAAACCGAGTTAAATAAACCAATTAGACAGTATGCAAAGCGAGGTGCCACCATGACCATCCCCTTCCAAACCACCGACTGGTCCACGATTCCCAAAACCGAACACCCTGGCGACACCGGCATGGCCTACTGGCAAACCCTCCAATTCCCCGGCCTCCGACTCCGAATGGTTGAATACACCCCCGGTTACCAAGCTGACCATTGGTGCCAAAAAGGCCATATTATTTATTGCATCGACGGCGAAATGTAATCACACCTCAGTGATGGCCGCCGCTTTATGCTCACCACAGGGATGACCTACGAAGTCACCGACGGTGCAAGTTCCCACCGCTCAACCACCACCACCGGTGCGAAACTATTCATCATCGATGGAGACTTTTTAAGGTAGATTTTGAACTTCCGGGCTTTGTTTTTCTGCCTCTATCCACGCCTGGAGAGAGGGAGATCCTCAAATTTCCCGAACGGGGAATTTGGGGGAGAGGGTGAGTTACTTCACGATCCGTTCAGACAACGGTACCGAAAACTGCATCGCCTCACCGGTTACCGGGTGTTGAAATCCCAGCCGATAGGCCTGTAGCCGCTGCCCCTCCCGTGATCCTGCCACATTGCCATACAACGGATCCCCAATTACCGGATGGCCAATAAAGTCGAGATGCACCCGAATCTGATGGGTTCGCCCAGTCTTCGGAATCACTTCGACTAACGTCATACTATGATACCGCTTCACGACCTTGATATGGGAGATCGCCGGCTTACCTTCGGGTAACACCACCATCCGGTTCCGAGTTTTGGGGTTCCGCATAATCGGTTGATCCACCACTAATTCCTCATTCAAGATATTTCCGCGAACCGCAGCATAATATCCTTTATCCACGGTACGCTCTTTAAATTGATCTTTGAGCGATTCCAAGGCGTCCAAGGTCTTTGCGACCACCATCACGCCTTCAGTCATCTGATCCAACCGATGCACAATCCCCGGACGCCGACTCTCTAAATATGAAAAACTAGCCGGGTCACGCGCCACTAACCAATCGGTTAAAAATGGCCCCCGCTGCCCTTTATGCACTTCATGCACCGTCCATCCCACCGGTTTATTCACGACCAAGACCGCGTCATCCTCGTAAAGAATCGTCGGGTCAGTCGACACCTCCAATGGCGCCACCCGATTCTCAGCAATCAGCCCCTCGCCGTGAACCACGTCATTCGCCTCCACCTTAAGCGCAGGTTTAGCCGGCCGGCCATTAACCGTAATTTTCCCCGCTTTAATCCACCCAATTACTGCCGCACGGGGTACCCCCAAAAACTGGGTACAAACTACATCAAGCCGACTCGGAGGATCAGTCCCGAGCTGCTCGTCGAAAGATAATATATTCGACAATAAAACACCCTATTCCGAGATTGATACACATATCCGCAACGTTAAAAACGGGGATAATATGAATATTAATAAAATCGATCACAAACCCATGCACCACACGATCCATCAGATTTCCAATCGCACCACCCACCAAAATCACCACACCGACCATCGACCACCGACTCGTAATAATCATGTGACGAAACACCCAACATGCAATTAAAACCGCAATCGATACTCCAATGAGTGCAATCCGTTGATTCTGAAAAATGCCATAAGCGGCACCATAATTATAGACCAGTTGAAAGTCTAGCACATTCGGAATCACACCGACTCCCGAATAAAATGACAAAAACCGAGACGCCAGCCATTTGGTCCATTGATCTACAAGAACGATCCCCCCCCCCCAAGATCCATAGTGGCCAGCTGCCCCTCATCGACCGCCGACGTGTTGTAAAAGATGAATCGCGTGAATCACGAAACCGGCAGGCAACGCTTGCTTAATCGCAATCAATGCCACCAATACCATCAATAAAAATCCAATTGCAAAGCCAATGCCACGCAAAATACCAATCATAAAATTGGTGACCATCACCCGAGCGGGATTCGCAGCAAAAAGTGCCAGTTCATCAAATTGCGAATTCTGAAAAATCGACATCAACAAGGTGACACTCTCATTAAACTCTTCAATAATCGCCAGTTTTTTGTCCCATCGCTTATCCACTTCCAACTGTCGATTGTCATCCGCCTCGCGTCGATGAGTATCCAATTCCTCTTTGGCTTTTAATGCCCCTTCAGAAATAACATGCCGTTTAGAGGTCAAATTTTCGATTGCAGACAATACGGACCGAGGATCATTTACGTTAGCCATTATTGCGCTCCAATGCAGCAATTCCCGGCAAGGTTTTGCCTTCCAAAAATTCGAGTGCCGCCCCACCACCAGTAGAAATATGGGTCATGTCATCCGCCAATCCCGCCTTAACAATCGCGGCAGCAGAGTCACCCCCACCCACAATCGTTAATGCGTCACTTAGCGCCAAGGCCTTGGCCACCGCAAAGGTCCCTATTGAAAATGCATCCATCTCAAATATCCCCAACGGACCGTTCCACAACACCGTCGCTGCACTATGAATCTCGGCTTCGATCAATGCAACCGTCTTGGGACCCACATCCACGCCCATTTGATCATCAGAAAGATCCCCACCATCAACAATCACAGCCACTGCATCTGGTTTCAACTCAGTGACGACCACATGGTCCACCGGCAATACAACCTTCGTCGCGGATGATTTTGCGTCCGCCAAAAAAGCCAATGCCTCGCTTATTTTTTCAGGTTCCCACAGTGACTTTCCCACCGAATGACCTTGGGCTTTTAAGAAGGTATAGGTCATGGCCCCACCAATCACCATGACATCCACCTTACCCAGTAAGTGGCGCAAAATTCCCAATTTACCGGATACTTTTGACCCTCCAATAATCGCCACAAACGGGCGCTTTGGTGACTTGATGGCCCCGTCTAAAAACTCAATTTCTTTTTCAATCAAGAACCCCGCGTAGGACGGCAAATATTTTGTGACGCCGACAGTCGATGCATGTGCACGATGGGCAGTCCCAAATGCGTCCTGGACAAATAGGTCAGCGACCGACGCCAGTTGTTGCGAAAAGCCAGGGTCATTTTGAGTTTCCCCGGCGTGGAATCGGACATTTTCCAGAAGGATGACGTCGCCATTTACCATTTTTGAAACGGCTAATTCGACCAGGTCTCCCACTGACTCCGCAACAAACTGCACCGGACGCCCCAGCAATACCCCAAGCCGCTCCGCAATCGGTTGTAACGACAATTCCGGTGTCGGGCCTTTGGGTTGCCCCAAGTGGGAAATAATAACGACCTTGGCATGATTATCGATCAAATACTGAATCGTCGGCAATGACGCCTCAAGGCGAGAATCATCAGAGATCCTCCCATTTTCTAAAGGAACGTTAAAATCAACACGTACCAATACCCGCTTGCCCTCAAGCTCAGCGGTGGTCATGTTCGATAAGGAATGAATCGTAAGAACCATCGCGCTATGAAATGGCTTTAATCAGGTCAACCACCCGATTGGAATATCCAATTTCGTTGTCATACCATGAAATAACTTTGGCCAAATTACCGGTCACCATCGTCGATTGGGCATCAAAGATCGAGGAATGTGGATTGCCCACAATATCCACCGATACAATCGGATCTTCAGTGTACTCCAGAATACCCTTCATTGGGCCTTCCGCAGCCGCCTTCACCGCAGCGTTGATTTGTTCTTTAGTTGCAGGACGCTCCATTTCAAAGGTCAAATCAACGACTGATCCGTCGGGAACAGGAACCCGCATCGCCATACCGTCCATCCGGCCTTTTAATTCCGGAATCACCAACGATACCGCTTTCGCAGCACCCGTTGAGGTGGGAATAATCGACACTGCCGCTGCCCGAGCCCGACGAAGGTCGGAGTGAGGAAGATCCAAAATCGATTGGTCATTGGTATACGCGTGAACCGTGGTCATCAACCCTTTTGCAATTCCAAAATTGTCGTGGAGCACTTTCGCCAATGGCGCCAAACAGTTGGTGGTGCAGCTCGCGTTTGAATACGCTTTGATTTCGGGCTTGATATCTTGGGGATTTACACCCAAAACGATCGTCGCGATTTCGTCTTTCGCAGGCACGGTTAAAATAACTTTTTTTGCACCGGCTTCAACGTGGTTCATGTACCCGCCTTTTGGGCCATCTGCAGAGGCAAAAATACCGGTTGATTCAATCGCAACATCGACATTCAGTTCTTTCCAAGGCAAGCTTTTGGGATCCCGAATAGCGTAAATTTTGATTTCTTTACCATTCACTACGATTGCGCCGTCGCGGGCTTCAACCGTTCCTTGGAACCGCCCATGTACGGAATCATATTTTAAAAGGTGCGCCAATGTCTTTGCGTCCGTTAAATCGTTGATCGCAACAACCTCTACACCAGACGTCTGTTGAATAATTTTAAATACATTTCGGCCAATTCGGCCAAAGCCATTAATCGCTACGCGAATACTCATGAGGGAATCTTCCTTTCGAAATAAAACAAATTAAGTTGAACTATACCAAACCGGCTTCTGTTGCCGCAATTCTGTCCACCAAGGCTCAGGGGTTCACAATACCTGACGTCATCCAGTCGTATCGACCGGCAAGTAAGTTCGTACTCACGTTGCCAACCAACTTGCTGTCATTACAATTAACTGCCCGAAAATGGCTCCGAATTCGACGTTTTGCGCTTTGGCAAATCAAATCCACCACTTCCTGAGTTGCGGTGTCATTGGGGTTGTCCTTCAGTACAAATTCAGCGCGGGACAAACTCGACGCCATCGCAAACAACTCGGTCCCGATATCGACATATTGGGCCAGAATCAATTGCTCTTTTTCCAATTTAATTTGGTATCGCGCCATCGTATGAAACAAGCGCCGCGCCAATTTTTTAGCCGTCTTGTCGATATACGTTAAGTGACATCGATTGCGTCCATTGAGGTAAGTGACGCCGAACGATTTTGGCAACCGTACCCATTGTTTCGGATACCACCAGGAATAAAAGGATGCCATTTTGCCTAAAATACCCAACTTGACCGAAAATGACGCTTTCGGGTTCATCAACCCCATAATAAATTTTAAGTGAACATCCATCGCTTCCCGAGCGATAAATAACTGCATAATTTCGGAGGTCCCCTCAATAATCCGATTAATCCGAAGGTCCCGCAGCAACCGTTCCGCAGGGTAGGCATCTTCACCCCGATTTTTTAGAGACGTTGCCGTTTCAAATCCTCGGCCACCCCGAATTTGGACCAATTCATCTGCAACGATCCAAGCGCGTTCGGACCCATAATATTTCGCCATCGCGGCTTCCAAACGGATATCTACTGCATCAGTGTCCGCGAGTGACGCCGCAAGCATCGCAACGCTATCCATTGAAAACGTGTCCATCGTAATTTTAGCAAGCTTGGCCTGTACCGCTTGGTGCTCGCCCACTGGACAGCCCCACTGAACCCGACGGCTGGTCCAATCCTTGGCAATCACCATGCTCAATTTTCCAGCAGCTGCCGAAATTGCGGGAATCGTCAGACGTCCCGCGTTGAGGGTCACCAACGCAATTTTTAGACCTTCGCCAGGCTTTCCGATGACATTTTCTACCGGCACTTTAACGTTCGTAAAACGAAGCCGCCCATTCGCAATTCCGCGAATCCCCATAAAACTACTGCGGCTGATGACTTCGAATCCGGGGGACGTTTTTTCGACGATAATCGCCGTGATCTGCTTTTTTTCTTTGCCATTTACGATCACGGGAGGCGTCAAGACCATCACAACGAGCAATTCGGCATCCGGACCATTCGTAATATACAGTTTTTCACCGTTAATAATGTAATGCTTCCCATCCGGCGTCAAAATGGCAGAGGTGGTCATTCGCGCCGGATCCGACCCTACTTCAGGTTCCGTCAGCGCAAACGCCGAAATCGCCCCTTTGGCCAAACGGGGTAAATATTTCTCTTTTTGCTCCTTGGTCCCAAAGAGTTTTAACGGTTGAGGAACCCCGATACTTTGGTGGGCAGAAAGCCACACGGCCGTCGATCCACAATAGCTGCCGACGAGCGCCATTGCCCGAGTATAGTTGTATACCGACAGCCCCATGCCGCCGTATTCCTTGGCAATTTTCATCCCAAAAAACCCACCATCGATGAGCGCTTTTAACGCCACTTTTGGAACTTCGCCGTTGCGATCAACGGCCTCGGGATCAATATGTTTTTTTAGCACCGCTTCAAGGTCTTCCAACACCTTGTCGCCGATCGCTTTTTCCTCCGCTGATTGCGTCGGATACGGATGAATTAAATCCCACCGAAAATTACCCTTAAATAACTCGGCGACAAAACTTGCCCGCCATTCCGTTTGACGGGAATCTTCTGTTAAATCAAGTGCCTGTTGTTTTTCTTTATTATCCGTAATTTGCATGGGGACCCCTTGGTAATGAAATATAAATTAACTATAAAACGTCGCGGACGCTTTGGCCATTTGAACCAGGGCATCCGCCGGAACAAACCGAGTTCCCGTTGTCTTAGACAAGGTATCAAGACGTTCGACAATTTCAGAAATTCCCCGCTGATCGGCATACCGACATAACCCTAAACGAAACGGAGGAAATCCAGCACCCATCACCATCGCAATGTCCAGGTACTCCGGTTTTTCGACTACCCCTTCGGAAATACACCGGGCGGCTTCGTTCACCATAATCAAAATCAAGCGATCCAAAATGTCCGATGAGGAAATCGATTGACCACTACCACGGTGGAGTAAGGCAGAAATCTCCGGATTGGGCGTCCTTCCAGACCCCACATGGGTATAAAATCCCTTGCCGGACTTTTTACCTTTTAAGTCATCGTTTTGATGGATTCGGTCAAAGCTAGGGGCAACTGCCATCCGTTCGCCAAACCCAGCCTCTAAAATTTTAGCCACTTTATATCCCACATCCAGCCCCACTTCATCCGCCAACGCTAACGGACCTAACGGCAGACCAAAGCCTTCCATGATGCGATCAATATCTCCGATTTCAGCGCCATCTTCCAATAACCAAACGGCCTCATTGACGTAGGGAATCAAAATACGATTCACCAAAAACCCCGGACCGTTCTTTACAACAATGGGTGTCTTTTTTAGTGTTTTTGCCAGCTGCACGATGGTTGCAATTGTTTCTTGGGACGTTTTCTCGCCGGGAATAACCTCGACCAACGGCATCCGATTCACCGGTGAAAAAAAATGCATCCCGACAAATCGTTCAGGATGCATCAACCCCGATGCCATTTCGGTCACCGACAGCGACGACGTGTTAGACGCAATTATCGCGTCCGCCCGAAGGTGGGCTTCCAGTTCCCCAAATACCTTCTTCTTGATTTCCATATTTTCAACCACCGCTTCGATCACCACATCAGTGGCCCCAAAACCTACATAGTCGGTGGTCGACGAAATGGCATTCAGCCCTAACTGCGCCTCACTTCGGGTCATTCTTCGGCTCTCTACCAATTTTGTGTAAATCTTCGACGCTGATTGGTATGCCAAATTAATCGCATTCCAGTTTACGTCTTTAATTCGAACTGCAATTGCCTTCGAACTCAATAACCACGCAATCCCGCCACCCATTAGACCCGCACCAATCACACCCGAATGTCGCACTGGTCGCGCCACGACACCCGCCGGGACGCCCGTATATTTTTTCAACTCTTCTTGGATAAAAAACAATCCAATGAGGTTTTTCGAAATTGGGGTCCCCACCAATTCGGAAAATCGATGGGCTTCTTGATCCAGCCCGTCGGCCAGCGATAGCTTCAGCCCCTCAACCACCGACCGAATGGCCGCAAACGGCGCAGGATAATGGCCAAGGGTCTTGAGGGTCACTGCCCGCCTTGCGGTCGATGCAACCATTGCCAACCCAAACGGAAGCGACTCCACCCATCGGCCTTTAACCTTCGATTTGCGAAGGGCAAAAATCCGTTGCCTGCCGTCATCTGACCCACATTCCTTACAAAACCGGGCCACCTCGGATCTAAAAAAAGCCGACGATACGCACCGGTCCGCCAGGCCCAATTTCTCCGCTTTGTAGCCATCCACCGATCCGCCCGAAATAATCATCGGCAACGCTGCCTGAATTCCAATTAACCGAGGCAACCGTTGGGTGCCCCCAAATCCAGGAATAATCCCCAAATTAACTTCCGGCAATCCCAACTGGGTTTTCGGACTATCAGAGACGATCCGAAAGGTACACGCCAACCCAAGCTCTAATCCACCACCCAGAGCTGCGCCGTCGATCGCAGCGACAGTGGGTACCGGAAACGCCGCCAACTGGTCAAAAATCGCTTGGCCCCCTCGGGCTTTGGCATATCCATCCTTGGGGGTACCAATGCTTTGAATTTCTGCAATATCAGCCCCTGCGACAAAGACGTCGGACTTTGCGCTGACAATCACCAAGACCCGCAAGTCGCTAGCGGTTTTTGCCTGCGCAATCATGTCTGACAATTCAGACAGCGCAGCAGAACTCAATTTATTAATCTTTTCCCCGGGACAATCGAATGTCAGCCATCCAATTCCCTGGTCAATCGACAGTGAAAAATAGTGTGCCATTAGTTATTCAACTTCCACGATAACTGCCCCACCCTGACCGCCACCAATACATAACGACGCCAGTCCCCGTTGTTTCCCCCTCCGACGAAGCTCTTTCAACATGGTGATAATTAACCGTGTCCCGGAGGTTCCCACCGGATGTCCAAGAGCCACAGCCCCACCGTTTACATTGAGTTTTTCAGGATCAATTGCCCCCAATGCTGTGGTACGCCCCAACTTCTGAGTGGCAAATTCGGTGGATTCAAACGCGCGAAGATTAGCGATTACTTGGGCGGAAAAGGCTTCGTTGATCTCAAATAAATCCATATCTGCCACGGTTAATCCGGTCTTTTCCAACACTCTTGCCGACGCATAAATCGGTCCGAGACCCATTCGTTCGGGTTCCAATCCAGCGTACCCATACCCTCGAAGATATCCCATTGGGTTTAACCCCAACGCCTTTGCTTTCGACTCTTTCATGACAATTACAGCCGCTGCACCATCGGTCAGTGGACATGCATTTCCAACCGTCACAGTTCCATTTTTTCTATCAAAATAGGGCTTCAATTTTTGAAGGGCTTCAATCGTTTGGTTTGCCCGGGGGCCATCATCCTGCGTAATCACCGTTTTAAATTGCGGGGGCACCGGCAGCGGCACAATTTCTTCCGCAAACCGACCCGCTTGAATCGCCGCAAGGGCTTTTAAATGGGATTCCAAGGCGTATTGATCTTGAACTTGCCGTGATATTCCAAATTCCCGAGACAGTTTTTCGGCAGTCAGTCCCATAATGAGCCCGCAAATGGGATCTGTAAGTCCCTCAACCACCCCCAATACCGGTGCCAAATGTTCTAACCGAAACGTCAACAACACTTTCAACTTTTGGCCGAAGGTTTTCGCACGCCCCAGTTCTTCAAAAAAACGAACCATCTGCTTGTTAAACATCAGCGGAATATTCGACATCGATTCGGTCCCGCCCGCTAAAATAATATCCGCTTCACCTGCCAAGATCTTGTTGGCCGCTGTGGTCACAGATTCCATTCCCGATGCGCAATTTCGATGGACGGTGTAGGCCGGAACGCGTTGGGGAACCCCCGCCCGAAGGCCGATCACCCGAGCAATGTTTGCCGCATTCGACGGTTGAGACACATTGCCAAAAATCACTTCATCGAGTTGGTCCCCCCCGATACCCGTCCGCGCAATGATTTCCCGCGCCACGACAGCCCCTAAATGGTCCGCCGAGACATCCCTCAGCTGCCCGCCAGCCTTACAAAACGGGGTCCTAATTCCATCGATAATTGCAATTCGTTCATTCATTGTGCAAAAGCTCCTTATTTATTTAGGGTCGCTGGACAAGTCCGTTGATCGATAAAGCCGGGTAATCAACTCACGATAATTGGCATTAATTAGCTTTCGCCGTGGCTTCAAGGAAGGCGTTAACTCCCCACTGTCAATCGTAAATTCATGAGTCAATAGTTCAAACTTTTTGATCTGCTCAAAATTCGCAAGACCGCGCATCTTCTTTTCAACAATTTTTTGAAACATCGCCAAAATTTTAGGATGATGCGCGATGTCCCCGTCGCTATAATGGCTCGCCATTTTTTTAATCCGACGAATCCGAGGAAAATCAGGAACAATGAGTGCAGTTAGATAGTTTCGGCCTTCGCCGCACACGATCGCTTGCGCGATCATCGGGTCAGATTTGAGGCGCATTTCGACCATTTGAGGCGCCACTTTTTTTCCATTTGAAAGGACAATCAGATCCTTCTTTCGGTCGACAATACTAATAAATCCGTCGCTATCAATTTCAGCGATGTCACCCGTATGGAACCATCCGTCCGCGTCCAATACCTCCGCTGTTTTTTCGGGAAGATTCAAATACCCCCGCATCACGATCGGTCCCTTTACCTGGAGCTCGCCATCGTCCCCCAAACGGACCTCCTGACCCGGGAGAACCTTCCCTACGGTCCCCAATTTGTACTGATCCAACCGGTTACACGCAATCACTGGGGAGGTCTCTGTCAGGCCATACCCTTCGATAATCAGTAGCCCCAAATTTTCAAAAAAACGGCCAATATCCTTGGACAACGGCGCGCCACCCGATACAAAAAACCGAAGTCGTCCACCGATCCGTTCTCTGACTTTACGCAGGACGAGTCGATCTGCAATCCAATATTGAATCTGCAATCCCCACGACACCGATCGGCCCCGATTTTCATGGCCCTTCCATTGAGCCACCCGAGTCGCCCATAGAAATAATTGCTTCTTAAATCCGCTTAATGAATCGTTGATCCGAGTCTGCATTTTCTCATAAAGCCTTGGCACACTCACCACCACTGTGGGGCGAACTTCCAGCATATTTGCCGCAATGGTATCCATTGATTCCGCGTAATAGATACTGCCGCCGGCAGCGACTACCGAATAGTACCCGGTGGTCCGTTCAAATACATGGGACAGAGGAAGAAACGACAACACAACATCCGACTCCTGAACCGGTAACGCCAACAATATATCCCGGACATCCGCCAGAAAATTCCCATGGGTCAGCATGACCCCTTTGGGCTCACCAGTAGTTCCAGACGTATACACCACGCTGGCCAAATGGTCCGATGAAATACGGTCTAAATGCGATAGATAATCATCATACGCAGTTGACGTTGATTGCTTACCCAAGGTTTGGACATCGTCCATCGACATACACATTGGATCTGCATTTTTGAGGTGTCGATCAATGGTGACAATATGAGCTAATGCCGGGCACGTCGACGCGATAGTCAACACTTTATCCAAATGATCCTGATTTTCAACAATAACAATCTTTGCCGCAGAATCTTGTAAAACGTACGCAATTTCGGGCGCTGTCAGGGTTGAATAAATTGGAACATTGACCGCCCCAATCGACATAATACCCATGTCCGCATAGACCCATTCTGGCCGATTTCCAGACACCAACGCAATAAAATCATTTTCCCCCACCGCCAATTGGGTCAGCCCCAAGGCAAACCATTTTACATTTTCAAACCACTCTTGGTAGGTCACAGGGGTATACAAGCCTTGCCGTTTGACATAAAGCGCTTGCTTCATCGGCCGGCGATTCAAATTTTGAAGAAGAAGTTGAACCAGATTTTTGGATTGGTCTACCACAAATCCACCTCGATTCCGCCGAATTTATCGGCATACCAGTTGTACAATCGACAACAAATAACTAAGGACACAAAAATTAAGAGGGGAGCAACGACGACCACGATCAATGAGGACATCAACACATTGGCAATGGCTGAGACGCCTCGGTCTAACCGCAAAATTCCGGCAACTCGCAAAATAGCTGCCGGAATCTCTATGATCACCGCAAATCCTAATCCGACAGCAGCCCCCGCCCTTGCTGCCGAATATGGATTAACAAACCGGAGACGGGTCATGCAACGTTAGATGCTGGCTCTGGGTTAACGTTTAGTTCACCTTCCCATTTGGACACAACCGCAGTAGCGACCGCATTTCCAACGACATTCGTCGCAGATCGTCCCATATCAAGGATTTGATCCACGCCCAAAATAATGGCCAAGCCTTCCAAAGGAATGTGAAAGGTCGTCAATGCACCCGCAATAACAATCAAGGACGCCCGAGGAACGCCCGCCATCCCTTTTGAGGTCACCATCATCATCAACATCATAATAATTTCTTGGGTTAACGAAAAATGGATTCCGTACGCTTGCGCAATAAACATTGTTGCAAACGTCATATACATGATCGACCCATCCAAGTTAAAGGAATAGCCCAACGGGATAACGAAGCTGGTAATCCGACTTGAACAGCCAAACTTCTCTAGCCGATCAATGACCTTCGGAAGGGCAACTTCAGAACTCGCCGTGCTAAACGCCAACAAAATCGGTTCTCGGATATACGACAATAGCTTGAAAAATGGAATCCGAAGAATCGCACAAAATAGGCCAAGGCCACCAAACAGAAACACTAATAAGCCCCCAAAGAAACACGCAACCAAATATAAATATCCGGTCAAAATCCCAACCCCATGTTCCCCCACTACCGCGGCCAGGGCCCCAAATACCCCGAATGGCGCAAATGCCATTACTGCCCGAGTGATTGAAAACATCAAATGGGACAATGAATCCAGCCCTCGTAAAAGAACCTTTCCTTTGTCGCCCAAGCCCGGAATTGCTGCTCCAAAAAACAAAGAAAAGACCACAATCTGAAGAATTTCATTGTGGGCCATGGAGTCAAATATACTGGTCGGAATAACGTGGGTTACAAAATCTTTAACCGTTGCATGGGTCGTCGCGTCAATTCCAATTTCTGTACCTTGTTTTGGCAAAGTGATATTCATGTGGGTACCGGGGTGAAGGAAATTAACCAACAGGATACCGGAAACCAACGCTACAGCGGTTGCACATTGAAAATAAAAGAACGTTTTAACCCCAATCCGCCCCAACGACCGAATATCCCCCAGTTTGGCAATTCCGACGACCAACGTCGAAAACACCAACGGGGCAATGATCATCTTGATCAATCGAAGAAATATATCGCTCAAAATGGTCAAATGAGAGGCTCGTCCGCCGAAAAAATGGCCAACTAAGATACCTACTGCCATCCCTACAAAGATCTGGGTCGTTAATTTGGGTGCTTTCATCGGTTAAAAGGCTCCTTTAAGTTCGGGTTGCATATGCCGTAGTTTATCCACAAATACCGTATAGTCGACCATCGAACGACGAATGACTTCGTGCGCTTCAGATCGTCCATACACATGGGATATTGTGATGGGGACATGATTGGAATCAGGACTTTGTTTGTACGTCAAAAAATAATGACGTAACCGGTCTACAATTGCCGAAGGGACATCGGCCAGATCGTTATAACCAGAGTACGCGGCATCGTTTTCTAATACCGCGATAATTTTGTCGTCGGCCTCTCCGCCGTCAAAGAGACGAAATCCACCGATGGGAATCGCAGTAACAATCACTGAGCCATGGTTGATCGGACGCTCGGTCAATACACAAATATCAAGGGGATCATTGTCACCTTCGATATTTTTTTCGCCAGTACGCTCCATTGTGAACTTAGCCACTTCCTCTCGACAAATAGTCTGAGGAACGAAGCCGTACAAACTCGGACATACATTCGAGAATTTTTGAGGTCGGTCTACCTTAAGGTGGCCGGTATATTTATCAATTTCATATTTGACGGTGTCGGTCGGAACCATTTCGACAAATACGTTGAGAATATCCGGAGCATTCTCGCCTGGGGTAATCCCATGCCAAGGATGGGCCAGGGTAAGTGAATAGTTATGCACCATGAAAACTGTCCTTTCGATCAAAACTATGGAAAATACGAGGAGGATTTAATCCGCCCCGATCTTATTTATAAGAGAAGTTCGGGGATTGTATCTGTAGTACCAGGCAAAAGTCAAAATTTTCACCCGCGACCGTGCTAGGCCCCCGGGGGAGTGGCTGCAGGCTCAGATTGATAACTCCGGGGACGAAGCGCCCCACCGGGTCGCAGTGGGATCAACATATCGTTTTCGATCGGAAAATAAAAATCGACAGCGTTAATCAAATCCTCGTTAGTACTCCCTAAAAAAGAGATCACCTCAACTAAAACGCCCCGACTTCGAAGGTGATAAACCAAGTCGGCAAAGTCTCCGTCTCCCGACACCAACACCGCAACATCAATTTTGTCCGCAATGGTAATTGCGTCGATGGCCAACCCCATATCCCAATCCCCTTTTGCGGAGCCATCCGATCGAATTCGCAACGGCTTTGACTTCACTTCGTACCCATTGGCTTTCAACATTTCGAGAAACGCGGCTTGGTCGATTTCTGGATTTTCGATGACATAACAAATCGCCCGGATCAATTGACGCCCACGAACGGCGCTCTCCATCAATTTTCCAAAGTTAAGCTTTGCACCCCACAAATATTTTGCGGAATAAAACATATTTTGGACGTCGACAAACACTCCTACCCGTTGAAACTTACTAATTCGAGTTAACATTTCAAACCTCTCTGCGCATGACGTCGTATGCGACTTCTAATCCCGCAAATAAATGAAATGCAAGGATTCCTTGGCCCGCCAACATCCCTGCGCCACCCAAAATATGGGCACCTTTCGCCTGAACCTCGGTCAACCAGCGCGTCGGAAATGGCTTATAAATGATATCGCAAACCCAATGGTCTGGGGTTACCCACTGAGTGGTCTCAATGGGCCTCGCATCTTCGTTCGGCGCCATCCCCAACGGGGTTGTGTTGATCACGATACGGCAGCCCTGTAACGCCTGCGCCATCTGGACCGACCGGTCATCCACCGTTGAGACTTTGACCGCAGGGTAATCCGCTTCGATATCGTGTTTGAGGGCATCTGCACGAAACCGAGTGCGGTTCGAAATCCAAAGCTCTGACACCCCTGCACCCGCCAACGCAAACGCAACTGATCGTGCCGCACCACCCGCACCAATCAAAAATACGGATTGTCCGTGGGGAGATAAATTGGCCTCCCGCTGCAGAGATAAAATCAGTCCCTGACCATCCGTTGAATGCCCAATCAGCCGACCATTCCGATTGACGATGGTATTCACGCTGCCCATTCGCTCGGCTTCAGGACTCAATTCGTGGAGGTATGGAATCACCGCTTCTTTATAGGGAATAGTGACATTGACTCCCATAATTCCGAGGCTCACTAGCCCCCGAATGGAGGACTCCAATTCATGGGGCTTTACCGGAAATGGTACATACACCCAGTTGAGACCCAGCGATCGGTACGCCGCGGCATGCATTCGCGGGGATGCCGAATGAGACACCGGATATCCAATAATGCCACAGACTTTTGTATCACCCGACACGCTCACGATATTACCCCTTCCATTCAGCGACCATTTGTTTCCATTCAGAAAATGGTCTCACGAGTTCAGGTTTTTGATAAAATCGTAAGGCCACTAGAAACATGAGTCCGTTTTCAAAAATTTTTTGGCCATCTGCCGGTCGTGGGGTGCCAAAACATCCGCAATCAACAATCCATCCTTGGGACAGCGCGTACCCCACCATCACCGTAAATAGCAATAAGAGTCCCGCAATGGATCCTGCGGTAAATCGGGGATATTGCCCAAATATTAGCAATCCTCCCAATCCGATTTCGATCCAAGGTAACCCGATGACTAACGGCCGAATCAACCCCATCGGAATAATCTGATACCCAAGCAAACTAGCGGTGAATCGTAACGTATCCAACAGTTTAGATACGCCGGCGTAACAAAAAATCACCCCCAACAAGAGCTGCAACCCCAACCATATCCAACGCCGTTGATGGGCAGACATCCACTGAATCACTGAAGTACCTCAGCCGCCTGAATCGGCAACTTCGCGCCAATCCACTCTTTCATACCTCCCGGAAACACATAGACACGGGTAAATCCAATTTCAATAAGTTTGGTCGCAAGCACTTCAGCCATCGCACATTTAGTACTGTTGCAATATGCGACAACGGGTTGATTGCGGTCTAATGCCACCACCTGAGGGTTTGTTTTCACCTCCACATAATACGACATGATGGCATTCGGAATATGAGCATACTGATACTCTCGGTCTGGACGCGCATCTAAAAACACTGCCTTTCCAGACTTTTGCAATGCCCGTGCCTCGTCAATGGTTAATAACGTTAACGCCGCCCCTGTTTTTCTCTTCTCAATCAAATTTAAAGTTTGGGTATCAGCTGATTTTCGATCGATCTGATCAATTTGACGAGCCGACCAATACGCCGAAATACCGCCAACGACGACCAGGACCAAAACAATTGCAACAATCCACTCTTTTACATTTTTCATAATGCCTCAATTTCAATAAGTTAGTGGTGTATTTATACCACGGGATCGGTACCCTTCAACGACTCAATCTGATCTCGCAACACTGCCGCCAATTCAAATTCCAGATTCTTCGCTGCGTTCTTCATCTCTTTCTGGAGTTGGGCAATTAACTCAGGGAGTTCATCGGCGCGAACCGACAACTTTCGCTTTTCAACCTCAGCGATCATCCGGCGATCTTCATCTCGAATATCCGATATTTTTTTCAATATGGATAGAGGGACAATTCCATATTTTTCGTTATGGGCCAATTGGATCAGCCGACGACGATTGGTTTCGTAAATGGCATTTTTCATTGAATCCGTCATTTTATCGGCGTATAAAATCACGGTACCGTTGATATTTCGTGCAGCCCGCCCCATCGTTTGGATCAAGGCCCTCTCATTGCGCAAAAACCCTTCTTTGTCCGCGTCCATAATCGCGACCAGTGAAACTTCGGGTAAATCCAGCCCCTCACGAAGTAAATTTACCCCGACCAACACGTCATATTTTCCGGCCCTCAAGTCATGCAGAATATCGATGCGATCCAAGGAATGAATTTCCGAATGAAGATAACAAACCTTCACGCCTTTACCCTGTAAATAATCGCTCAATTCTTCCGACATGGCTTTGGTTAACGTGGTCACCAAGGTCCGTTCGCCACGGTCAATCGTATGCTGAATTTCGATCAACAAATTATCGACTTGGTACAACGTTGGCCGGACGGTCACCACAGGATCCACTAAACCCGTGGGCCGAATAATCTGTTGCGCGACTTCAAATTGGCCCCAATCGACCGGCACCGACACCTCGACGTCCATCGCTTTGCGCGACGCTTGCAATTCATACGGTCCTGGAGTCGCCGAAACGTATACCGTTTGCCCAATTTTGGCTTCGAATTCTTTAAATGTCAGCGGTCGATTATCCAGAGCAGACGGTAAGCGAAATCCGTAATCGATCAGCGATTGCTTCCGGCTTTGATCCCCCGCATACATCCCTCGAACCTGGGGCACCGACACATGGGACTCATCGATAATCGTTATAAAGTCTTTGGGAAAAAAGTCCAAAAGGACCCCCGGCGGAGTCCCTGCCTCCCGGTGTGATAACTGCCGCGAATAATTTTCGATTCCCTTGCAATATCCCACCTCGGCCATCATATCCAAGTCATACAGTGTCCGTTGCTCCAGTCGCCGCGCCTCGAACTCTTTACCTTGGGACTTCAATTCGACGACGCGGTTTACCATTTCATCTTTGATTATCGCCATTGCACCGTGAATCTGATCGTTAACAACGTAGTGAGTCGCGGGATAAATATCGATCTCGTCACGGACCTCTAGTGTATTGCCGTTGACCGAATCAATTAAGGAAATCCGATCCAACTCGTCCCCAAAAAATTCAAGGCGAACCAAATATTCGGCCCAAGAGGGATAGATATCGATGCATTCCCCTTTTGCCCGATACCGACCCGGTTTAAGCTCTATCTCGTTGCGCTCATATTGGGCTTTGTCCAAGGACAACAATAACTGACGCCTCACGACCACATCCCCCAGATGAAGTGAAATCACACCCCGAATGTAATCTTCCGGGAGCCCCAGTCCATAAATACAGGATACTGACGCCACAATAATCACGTCTCTGCGGGACAACAACGATCGAGTTGCGCTATGACGAAGCCGCTCAATTTCCTGATTGATCTGGGCCTCTTTTTCAATATAAACATCCCGGGAAGCGATGTACGCTTCCGGTTGGTAATAGTCGTAATACGACACAAAATATTCCACTGCATTGTCGGGGAAAAAGTCTCTAAACTCGGAACATAATTGTGCCGCCAATGTCTTATTATGCGCCATGACCAACGCCGGACGATTCAATTTGGCAATAACATTGGCCATCGTAAATGTCTTACCGGAGCCCGTAACCCCCAGCAAAATTTGATTTTTTTTACCGGCATTGAGGCCTTCCGTCAGGACTCGAATCGCTTCGGGCTGATCCCCGGCGGGCAGATATTCGCTCTGTAGTTTGAACATCAATTTAGTGTACACTGCCGCCACTTCAAAATCACCATGAATCAGACAGATTATATTGTTATCGGAAGCGGGATCGCCGGGCTATCAGCTGCCCATGCGGTGGCGCCGTTTGGCAAAACACTCGTTATTACCAAAGGCAATATTCACGAAGGGTCGACCCAGTTGGCACAGGGCGGAATCGCGGTCGCCATGCATCGCGACGACACCCCGACATTCCACCTCGACGATACCCTCGCAGCGGGCGACGGCCTCTGCAACATTGAGGCGGTAAAAATTCTCGTCGAAGAAGGCCCTGCTAGGGTTCAAGAGTTGGTCGATATGGGGGCTCATTTTGACAAAAGCGGGGATGACTACTCGTTCACCCGAGAAGCCGCCCACAACCGGCGCCGTATTTTGCATGCCGGTGACGCCACGGGTCGCGAAATCGAAAAAACATTAGGGAATACGGTTCGGCGACATCCCAATGTCTCATTTCTACAAAACACAACGGTAGCGTCGCTCATTATTTCAAACGGAGAATGTATCGGCTGCATCACCGTCAAAGACGGAATACCCAAGCCGATTCTGGCCAAAGCAGTGATATTGGCGAGCGGTGGATGTGGCCAAGTCTATTCGTACAATACGAATCCGCCGGTGGCGACAGGGGATGGCATCGCGTTGGCATTTCGTGCCGGCGCCACTGTCCAAGATATGGAATTTACGCAATTTCATCCCACAACATTGTATACCGGGGATAAAAAACCCATTTCGTTATTTCTAATCTCTGAAGCGGTTCGCGGCGAAGGCGGGATCTTACGTAATAAAGATGGAGTCCGCTTCATGCCCAACTATCACTCGATGGCTGAATTGGCCCCCCGAGATGCAGTGGCCCGCGCGGTGTTTGAGGAAATGAGAAAAACACGATCTCGTCATGTCTATTTGGACCTCAGTGAGGTTCCACTCGAACTCAAAATGCGATTTCCAACCATTTTTAAACGATGCCAAGCGTCGGGCATCGATATTCGGAGAGATTTTGTTCCCGTCGCCCCCGCGGCTCACTATTTTATGGGGGGAGTCAGTACCGATATCGAGGGCCGCACGACGATTCCACGGCTATATGCAGCCGGTGAAGTCGCCTCACTGGGAATTCACGGTGCCAATCGGCTGGCATCAAACTCCCTGTTGGACGGCCTAGTTTTCGGCTATGGCGCGGGAAAATCGGCCGCTAAATTACTCTCATTGCCGCATAGTCCATCCATCCCCCCCGTTGTGACGCCACTTCCCGCCGGGCTGACCCGGGTTAAAGCCAGGGTAATCCGATCTCGCCTCCGCAACTTGATGTGGACTAATGTCGGCATTGTCCGAACCCGAGCCAAAATGGAAAAAGCCCGTGCGTATTTCCAAACACTCCAATGGATTCTCGACACTCCCACCTACGACGAAGAGTTACTTGAGCTCCAAAATCTAATCACAATATCGATGTTAATTACTGAATTTTCCCTCAAGCGCACGGGGAGTCGTGGTGCCCATTTTCGGCAGGACTTTCCCGAAAAAGACACTTCAGAAGTAGGCCACTACACCCTCACGATTGGGATGACGACCCCCCTACTCAATCCCCAGCTTTAAACCGTTGTTGAATATTTGGACCGAACTATTGCAAACGCAACCGTTTGTACCGTCACCATCAAACTGGTTCCAACGCCTTCCACAATCGCAAATCCGACGTGTCCGACAACGGGAACAGTATCAATCATTGCCCCCAACATCGCCGCACACAGTACCAACACCAGCCCAAGACTAAATACCGCCATCGACACCCAAGGGTTAAATCGCACAAAACGGATCGATTGCATCAATCCTTTCCAAAATGGCTCCGATTCAAAAATAATAAACTGAGACGAAAATTGCGTAAAAAACCACAACACCAGTGAGACCGCTACAAGAACACCAAGAACGGGATTCCCAATATCGACTCCCAATTTCGCAACTCCCGCACCGGCAACGATCGCAGGGATGACCAAGACCCCGAGAGCTAATACTAAGTGCATTCCAATCCGCAGGATATTACCAAATGAGCGAATCCCAACCACCACCCGGCCGGAATGAATCACCTGCCCGGCCCACGCAATGGTTACGTTTTTAATAATTAATTCCGAGCATACAGTGGTCGCAAGAAAATAGAAAATCTGCGCACGAGACGGAGTTAAGGTCGTTACCTGGCTTGCGAATCGGAAGCCCTTGGCCTCCAGAAATCCCATCGCCACGAAAAAAAATACCGACGGAACAATCACCAATTTATCCTTGCGGACTACCGACAACGCTTCCTTTAATAAAAATGACATTCGCATGAGCCAAGTATACGGAACCAGGGTTTACTTGGCCATTGCCTCAAGCCGGTTAAGGAGTATACTCAGTCCCCACTATGTTTACGGCCATTGCCACCCTCAATGCAATCCTTCCCAGCTTCGTTCTCATGTTTTGTGGATGGATCATCCATAGAACCGGAGTGGTTACCCATCGATTTCTAAACGAAGCCTCACGTCTCGTCTTTTTTGTTGCACTCCCCGTCTTAATTACCCTAAAATTTTACGAAGTGGATTCGGCCCAGGTATTTCCAACCCGGCAAATCACCGTCTGCGTCATCGCAACCTTAGTCTATTGCCTATTTTCATGGGGGGTCGCCCGCAAAATAGCACCAACCAGAGCCGCGATCGGGGCCATCTTCCAAGGTGCCACCCGAAGCAATTTCTCCGTGATAGGACTCTATTTGATCAACGCATTGTTTGGTCACGCAGGGCTGCTCAACGCCACGTTGCTTATGGTCGCGACAATTCCTATCAACAATTTGAGCTCCGCGATCGTGTTATCCCGATACGCACCCGATGGCGCAAACGCAAAGGGATCAATCTTGAAAGCGATTGTGATGAACCCGATGGTGCTGTCATTAAGCGTTGTCCCTCTTATTTGGTACAAGCCCCCAGTCCCATTGTTTATCCTCCAGGCGGCTCACGACATTTCGGCGCTGACGTTACCCCTCGCGTTGATTGCGGTCGGTGCGTCCATCCAATTTTCTCGGATTCGAGACCATATTTGGTCCGGTGGCGTTGCGGTCATTTTAAAACTGATTGTTATGCCGGTGACGGTCATCGGCATTTCAGTTTTAGCAGGAATAAGGGGACTCGACTTGGCATCAATTGCCCTTTTTGCGGCCACCCCCACCGCAACAGCAAGCTTTATCTTGGCTAAACGGTTTCATTCAGACACTAAAATGACGGGTTGGATTGTTGCCGCATGCACACTCACCTCGCTGGCCACATTGCCAACAATAATCATCCTCCTCCGATTGCTTAAATTAGTTCCTTAATCAAGCAATTACGCCGCCACCCACCACTCGGGACCCGTCATAAATAACCCCGGATTGACCGGGAGACGTGAATTCTTGAGGGACTTGGCACTCGATCTGAGCACGTCCGCCTTCCCAACTCTGAACCACAATTTCAAACGGCACCATCTGGTACCGCATTTTCATCGAAAATGATTTTCCAATGATGGATTCACTGGCATTGACCAACGAGGCAGTATGCAACTGGACAGTACTTGATTTAAGCGCCCCCTTGGGCCCTACCGTCACTTGGCGATTAAACGGACTAATCCTTACCACGTATAACGGATCGGGAGACGAAATCCCAATCCCTCTCCGCTGCCCGATCGTAAACTGATGAATCCCGTCATGCAGCCCAAGAATATTTCCGTCTAAATCAACGATGGCGCCACCCAAAACCGGCGTTGAACCCAATTGTTCTTCCACAAACTGTTTATAGGTTCCCTTGGTGACAAAACAAATTTCTTGGCTATCCGGCTTTTGCGCGTTTAATAAACCCATCGACTCGGCCATTTGGCGAACCTCACTTTTGTGAAAGTCCCCTAATGGAAAAAGGGTTTTTGCCAAATTGTCAGAGGACAACATATACAGAAAATAGCTTTGGTCTTTGCCCATATCTTTAGCCTTACGCAAGGTAAACTGACGGGTTCTTGGGTTAAAAACCCGGCGAACATAGTGCCCGGTCGCCACATATTCGGTACCCATTTCAATCCCAACCCGACGTATTTCATCGAATTTAATGTGTCGATTACACTCCACACAGGGATTGGGGGTATGCCCACTGACATACTGGTCCACAAAATAGTCGATGACTTTTTCTTTAAAGGTATCGCGAATATTAACGACGTAATGGGGAATACCCAATTTGCCAGCGACCCGTTGTGCATCGCAGATCGCATCTAAATTACAACAGGCCGATTGTTTTTCCTGCTCTTTAGGAAGCAACTGCATGGTGATTCCAATGACATCGTATCCCCGTCGTTGAAGCAAGGCGGCAGTGACCGAAGAATCTACCCCGCCACTCATTCCTACCAACACTCTTTTCTTCATAATGCGGAATTGTACCATTCATGACGCACGATCGAAAAATGACGTAATATGGTGTAAATTTGCCATATCCATTTTTTTGATTTGAGAGGACTTTACTATGACGTCTACTGTCGCCACCGCAGAACCTATTCGATGGGATTTATCCGACTTATTCTCAGGCATCGACGACCCAACGATCCCTCCTCTTTTACAGAGTGCGCGTGCCAGCTCGAATGATTTTGTCGCTCAATATAAAGACAAACTGTCCACTCTATCCCCAGCCCAACTTGCAAATGCGTTTAAAGAACTAGAAGTCATCATGACGCCGCTCTATAAGCTGAGCCAATATGCCCATTTGGTCTATTCGGTCGACACCTCCGACGATACCGTCAAAGCATTTGTCTCCAAGATCGACGAAGACGAATCTGAGATTGGTAATTTACTCGTATTTTTTGGACTTGAGTTGGCCACGTTTCCCGCAGAACAGCTTCAAAAGTTGGCCAACGATCCCGCGCTGTCAGACTACCGATATGATCTAATCCTGACCGAAAAAACAGCCCGATATAATCTGTCGGAAAAAGAAGAACAACTCGCCAATCTTAAAGACTTGACCGGCGTTGAAGGATTGCGAAAATTGTACGGAGATATCACGGCATCCTATCGATTTGAACTCGAAGTCGATGGCGAAAAAAAGTCGTTCAACGGCAGCCAATTGCGGGCACTACGTCAGCACAAAAACCCGGAGGTTCGCCAGGCGGCGATGAAATTATTCTTCGCAAAATATGAAGAGAATCAGATCATTTTTTCATCAATTTTCAACAACATCGTCAAAGACTTCAATATTGAACGAAAACTCCGAGGGTTCTCAAGCCCAATTACCACCAAATTAGTGGGTAAAGATCTCGACGAAGCCACGATCCAAACACTACACACGATCACAGAAGAATCATATCCATTGGTTCATCGATATTATGAGCTTAAGCGCAAACTTCTGGGGCTTGATGAGCTCACGCTTGCAGATATCTATGCGCCTCTACCCGATAGCTCCCACCTATACACGTGGGAACAGGCTCAAGAAATCGTGCTAGATGGATTCAAACGGTTTGATCCTGAAATCCACGCATTCGCCCAAAAGATGTTTGATCAGCGCCGTATCGATGCGCCCGTCCTACCCAACAAACGCGGTGGCGCCTATTGTTCATCCTCTACACCGGACGTCGATCCTTATGTTTTCCTTAATTTTCAAGGCCGCCCGTCCGACATCGCCACCCTTGCGCATGAACTGGGTCATGCAATCCACGACATGTATTGCGCCAAACAACATTTGTTCTATTACCACCCCATTTTGCCGTTGGCAGAGACGGCCAGTGTCTTTTCCGAAATGATTATCACCGATAAATTATTGACGGAAACAACGGATATCAAAGAGCGACAATCTATTCTGACCCATAAACTCGAAGATATGTTTGCGACGAGTCATCGGCAAAATATGTTTTCACGGTTTGAAATGGCCATTCATGACCGAATTACCAACGGATTATTAAGTGCCCCAGAGCTCTGTGAGCTCTACGAAATCGAGCTCCAAAAAATGTTTGGTACCAGCGTCCGAATCACTCCTGAATACCGATGGGAATGGGCCTCAATTCCCCATATCATCGATTCCCCGTTCTATGTATTCAGCTACAACTTTGGAAATTTACTGGTCATGGCGTTATACCAACTCTATAAAGAAGAGGGCGCTGCATTTATTCCAAAATACAAAGCCATGCTCACCGCGGGAAGCTCAGCCAGCCCCTACGATATCGTGGCAATCGCCGGATTCGATCTACGCGATCCCCAATTTTGGCGCAAAGGAATTCTTGCAATGGAGTCGCTTTTGAAAGAGCTAGAAAATACGGTAAAGTGAGATCATGACAGATCCTAAACACCTCGGACTACAAATCCAGGCCATTCTTGATTCCTATCAGGAACTGGGTGGCATTAGCTTCACTGACGGTGATCATCTTCCGTCACGTAATAGCGTCCAGCATATCTTAACAATGTTGAGGGAAATTTTATTTCCGGGCTACTTCGATACCACTCCGATTAATAGCACCAATCTTCAGTACGTTATCGGCCAAAAAATAGTCACCGCCGCCGAAGCGTTATGTGCGGAAATCAACAAAATTCTAGTATGGTCCGCAAAAGAATCTCGACATGATGTCAATCCATCCGAATGCCGACAACTCGCCAAGTTAGTAACCTCAGAATTTTTTGACTATATCCCGACGTTACGAACACTATTAAAACAAGACGTCAAAGCCACCTACGACGGCGATCCCGCCGCAAAAAGCGAAGCTGAAATCATCCTGTCGTATCCGGGGTTCCAAGCCACCACCACCTATCGTATCGCCCATTTTTTATACAAGCGCGACATCCCACTGATGCCCCGAATGATGACAGAAATTGCACATAGTGAAACTGGAATAGATATTCATCCTGGCGCAACCATCGGCCCGTCATTTTGTATCGACCATGGTACGGGGATCGTTATCGGAGAGACCTCTGATATTGGTCACAACGTCAAACTGTATCAAGGCGTTACTTTAGGCGCATTAAGTGTACCCAAATCCAAATCAACTACCAAACGCCACCCCACGTTGGGCGACCACATTGTTGTGTATGCCGAAACGACGATTTTAGGTGGCGATACCCAGATCGGTTCCAACTCCATCATCGGTGGCAACGTGTGGATTACCCAGTCCATCCCAGAGAATTCCAAGATTTCGCTCTCTTCGGATTATCAGCAGCTCATTAAATCCGGTCGGATATCCAAACCCTAGCCATGACAATTTTAGATCGAATCGTTAAAACAAAGCGAGAAGAAATCACCGCCCTCAAAGGATGTCGACCCGATTTAGTCCTCCCAGCATCACCAATCCCCCGTAGCCATCGATTTACAAAGGCGATTCGAGCCGACGGACTGACAGTGATTGCTGAGGTCAAAAAAGCGTCCCCATCCCGAGGGGTTATACGGCACGACTTTGACCCGGTGTCGCTGGCCATCCAGTTCGAAAAATCTGGCGCAGGCGCGTTATCCGTGTTAACCGATGGCCCCTACTTCCAAGGCAGTCCCGCCTATATCTCCGCCATTCGGCCCGCAGTATCGATTCCTATATTACGTAAGGAATTTATTATTGACCCCATCCAAATTATTGAATCCGCTGAATTGGGTGCCGACGCAATATTGTTAATACAAGCCATCTTAAACCCATCCCTCTGCCGCAATCTGATCGACGTTGCTCATTTTCTTAACTTGGACGTCCTCCTTGAAATTCATACCGATGAGGAACTCGACATTGCACTTCAAATTCCCAACGTTGATATGATTGGAATTAACAACCGCAATCTAAAAACGTTTGACATTGATATTTCTTTAGCGCAAAAACTCAACGAAAAAATAAAGC
Organism: uncultured bacterium; assembly: GCA_903864835.1. Classification (GTDB taxonomy): domain Bacteria; phylum Margulisbacteria; class Marinamargulisbacteria; order SXXA01; family SXXA01; genus CAIPHK01. The sequence goes on from CAIPHK010000010.1 coordinate 27,627, forward strand.
GTATCCGGCCAGACTTACCGGTAGTGGCGGAGAGCGGTTACCGGTCGATCGACGACCTAAAAACATTGGCATCTGAGGAATTTTCGGCCGTGTTAATTGGGGAGGGATTGGCAACAAATCCGTCCCTAGTGAACCAACTTCGTTTGGTGTAACCAACAAAATCACATCTTTTATGTTGTCAGAGAATTTGTTTCGTGGATATAATGGCTCTTCAAAAAAATACACAACAAATTTTATGAATTTTGTTTAGAGGTGACATTTGGCCATTAGAATTCGACTTAAACGACAAGGAAAGAAAAAACAACCAGTATATCGATTGGTTGTAGCCGATAGCCGCGACGCGCGTAGTGGGCAGGCAATTGAAGTAGTGGGCTTATACAATCCTACAACTCAACCTGTTGCATTTAATTTCAATGAGGATCGTGTGAAGTATTGGTTATCTGTTGGCGCTCAGCCCAGTGACCCAGTTCAGCGGCTTCTTGGAGCTCAAGGCGTTGTACCTCAGGTGAAGCGGATCTCAGCAACTCCTGGCGTTTCTAAAAAAGACCGAAAAAAAGCTTAAGACTGGTTTCGGGGGTACTCTCTCCGATTTTGGGTGATTGTCGATGAAAAATCTGGTAGAAAATATCGTTTGTTCTCTGGTCGATTCTCCCGACCAGGTCATTGTTGCGGAAACAGCGGGTGAAAGCGTTACTGTTCTGGAGATTCGCGTTGCCCCCGATGACGTCGGGAAAGTCATCGGCAAGGAAGGTCGAATCGCCAATGCAATTCGAACCGTTGCCAAGGCCGCTGCTGCGAAAAATAATCGACGTGTCACCGTTGAAATCATGACTAATGAAAAGGTAACCTGAATTAATTATGTCTACCTCTAAGACCGAAAAATCAAGTTCCGCGGCTCCGAAACCTGCAGTTAAGCCTGCGGCAAGCGGCAATCGGTCAGTTACGCTTAAAAGGACCGTCACCATCAAAGTGGTAGTCACCGAAAAGTTTAAGTCATACATGTTGTTTGAACTGAATGAATCCATTCGGTCCGCTGAACAACGGACACTTCTTATAAATCAACAAATTCCACAGTTGGATCGATTGGCTTCGACTGACAACATCGGTCGTCAAGCCCTTCTTCAACAATTGGAAGCTGAAAAGATCCAACTCGATGCGACAATAAAAGATCAACAGACGCGGATCGATGCCATCAATGATCTCAAGCTTGAGTCCCTGTTTCTACAGGGGACCGTTGATGGATTTGTTTCAGTGTCAGAAGGCGACAACCTTTACGAAAAATTAGGCGGGATGGAAATCATCCTTAAAGACGGCATCGTTCAAAAAATAACTCCCGTAGCCGCCATCGAAACAAACTAGTCCTTCAGGAATGAAGCTCTATTTCCTAACACTTTTTCCCGATGAGTTGCGTCAGTTTTTTTGCAAGGGACTGATGCAACGTGCGATTACTACCGGATTAATCGATCCTGTGTTTATCCAGCTTCGTGATTTTTCAATCAATCGCCATGGACAAGTCGACGAGCCCCCGTTTGGTGGTAAACGAGGAATGCTTCTCCGAATCGATGTCCTTTACAATGCCATCACCTCAATCCCCGACTATACCGACGCGTTAATCTATTACACTTGCCCGAAGGGGCGTCCGTTATCCCAAGGGATGGCGACCGAAATTCATGATGCCAACCGCGCCCTTATCATTCTCTCAGGGTTCTACGAGGGAGTGGATGAACGCCTATTTGAGCTGCTTCCCGTTCACCGATTTTCATTGGGCGAGGTCATTTTATCATCGGGAGATGCTGCCGCGATCGCGTTGGCAGAGTCAGTCTGCCGCCTAGTTCCTGGGGTCATTGGCGATCCAGCCTGCATTTCCGAGGATTCTTTTGTCTGTGGCCTGTTGGAACATCCACAATATGCCCAGCCCAGGGTATTCCAAAATATGCCAGTTCCTGATATTTTGTTAACTGGTCATCATCAGAAAATTGCAACGTGGAAACGTCAGCAGTCTCTGGGAGTTACGTTGCTCAACAATCCAAGTTTGTTCGCCAGAACCTTTCCCTCGGTTGAGGAACAGGCATTATTGACAGAGTTTTTAAAGGAGTAAGTCATGTCCTCGTCGCAAATTATCGAGCAAATCGAAAATAGTCAGTTGAAAGAAAATGTTCCCAGCTTCAATGTAGGGGATACTGTAGTGGTTGCAACCGCGATCATTGAAGGAAAAAAACGACGGATTCAAAAATTTGAAGGAACCGTTGTAAAAAAGACCGGAACACGAATTCGTGAAAGTTTCACCGTTCGCCGGATCATCGACAAAATTGGTGTAGAAAAGACGTTTCTACTTCATTCACCATTGGTCGAAAGTGTTCTTGTTATCAAAGAAGGTATCGCACGTCGAGCGCGACTCCACTATCTTCGAGACAGAGTGGGCGCTAAAGCGAACCGTATGAAAGCCAAAGAAAAACAAATAATCGCGTCATGATTCGGGTGGGGATTGCCGGTGCCTCAGGGTACACCGGGCTGGAACTGATTCGGTTACTCAGCAGCCATCCCCACGTCCAGATCACTCGATTATATTCAAAATCCCAGGTTGGGATAAAAATTAGTCAGATCTATCCGCAGCTACTTGGGCGATTGGAATTGACGTTAGACCCACTCGACGAGTCGACGCTTTCGAATGTTGATCTTGTCTTTCTGGCATTGCCTCATGGGCAAGCACAGAATCACTATGACCTCTTGATGAGTGCCGGTATCAAAATAATCGACTTGTCTGCCGACTTCCGTCTCGTTAAGGCCGATGACTACGCCACCTATTATGGGGAAGCGCATTCCCGCCCAGAACTTCTCGGGACAATTCCGCTCGGCCTCCCCGAAGTGTATAAGGATTCGATTCGAACCGCCCGTTATGTCGCATGCCCTGGGTGCTATGCAACATCGGTGATGCTGGGCCTTTATCCCTTGGCACAGGCTGGCGGCTTAACGTCCCCAGTCATTGCAGACTCCAAGTCCGGCGTATCCGGTGCAGGCCGGGGACTCAAAGAATCAAGCTTGTACTGTGAAGCCAATGAATCTTTTTCGGCGTATGGTACGGCGACCCATCGGCACACCCCAGAAATGGAAACACTATTAGGGGTTAACGTCTTATTTTCTCCCCATCTGGTGCCAATGAGCCGCGGCATATTGTCGACGATGTATGTCGATGCCTCAATTGCAGAATCTGAACTCGTTGATATCTATACCCGCGCGTACGCCGATGCACCATTTGTCACCGTCGCATCCGGCCTTAAGACCGCAAGTACAAAATATGTTGCCGGAACTAATTGCTGCATGATCAGCTTTAAGTCCATCCCAAGCCTCAAAAAAATAGTAGTATTTTCGGCCCTGGACAATCTAATTAAGGGCGCCTCCGGCCAAGCCATTCAATGTATGAATATCGGCTTTGGCTTTGAAGAAACCCTCGGGCTACCACTTATCGCCCCTTATTTATAACCGCCATGGGAATGGTTGCCTCCGTCGCAATTTTGCGCGGCGTACGGGATTTGTACACGTACGAGATTCCTGACAGTTTATCCGCAGCGGGGCCTGGCACACCGGTAACTGTACCCTTGGGGGCGTCCATCGCTCCCGGAGTGATCATTCGACTGGAGCCCGTTGGGGGTTCCCCAATTCAGCTTAAATCCATTATCGCCATTGACCCAAAGCGCCCCACGATTCGACCCGATCAGCTCGCGCTCATTGAGTGGTTTATCTCCCACTATCTCACCACCCCAGACAAGGCCATCCAAACTATTGTCGGCAACCATCGGCTTCGCGCGGTAGCCCCCTCTTCAGCCTCGGATCCCGAGGTTTCACTCCTCACATTGTCCAGCTTACAGGTCCGAACGGTTGACGCGATCATATCCCAAGTCGGGTATAAAGAATTTTTGATTCATGGAGTCACTGGCAGTGGAAAAACCGAGATCTACCTTGAAATCGCCAGGCAAATGAAAATCGCCGGAAAATCAGCCATTGTTTTAGTACCCGAAATTTCTTTAACACCTCAAGTCAGCCGGATATTCCAAAGTCGGTTGGGCACCAACGTCGCAATCCTGCATTCAGGACTTACCGCAAAACAGCGGACCACCACATGGAACCAAATCTATTCAGGAGAAATTCAAGTCGTCATTGGGCCTCGGTCCGCAATATTTTCTCCACTTCATAATTTAGGCGTGATTATTGTGGATGAGTGTCATGACGGATCATACAAACAAGATCAACATCCGAGATACGACACGCTCCAAGTCGCAAAAAAACGCGCAGAAATCGCCCAAATTCCGTTGGTCTATGGATCCGCCACCCCGACCCTTGAGCAGATGTTTTACGCACGCGCAGGGACCACTCAGCTCCTTTCGCTACCCCATCGAATCATGAATAGACCCATGGCCACCCACCACATCTCCGATATCCGAGACAGAGACCTATTTCCCGATGATAGCGTGATCGGCCGCCCCCTCGCAGATGCATTGCGTATCGCGTCTGCAAAAGGAGAAAAGGCCATTGTCCTTGTTAATCGGCGTGGATATGCCCCGACCATCATGTGCCAAAAATGCAGAAACCCCGTCACTTGCCCACAATGTGAACTCGGCTATACCTACCATTCCGATCGTATTCTTCGATGTCATCGGTGCTTCACCCAAACACCGCTACCACTGCGATGCCCATCCTGCAAAAAGGGATCTCTTGCTATTGCAGGCGCAGCAATCCAAAAAGTAGAATTCGAACTTCGAAAATTATTACCGGAATCATCGATTTTGAGATTGGATCGCGACACCGGAACTCACGCCAATCGAATCAGCGAAATAATGGATGAATTCCGCGACTCCGGGGACATCTTAATCGGAACCCAAATGATTGCCAAAGGCCACGACATTCCGCTGGTCACCGTGGTTGGAATTGTCGGAATTGATGCATCGCTTGGGATTCCTGACTTCCGGGCGGGAGAGAGAGCCTTCCAGCTCATTACTCAGGTTGCCGGTCGTGCCGGTCGTGGAGAGCTTCCCGGAGACGTCTATATTCAAACCGCCAAACCCGGACACTATGCGATTGCGTCGGCATTGGACCATGATTTTGACCGATTTTATACCACTGAATTGGGATTCAGAAAGCCATTGAGATACCCCCCATTTACCGAACTCATCAACATTATTATTTCCGGAGCAAAGCCTGACGGAGTCTCCCTCTGGGCGCGCACAATTCATGCACTACTCACCGACTCGTTAGACCCCCATGGATTTTTTGTGATGCCTGCCCAACCTGCGCCCGTCGCAATGATTAAGGGCCAAACTCGGTGGCACATTTTGGTTAAAACAATGCCCCATCACACCGACGAAGTCCGGGATATTCTCCGAAAAATCCCACCTCCCCAACGGGGAATTAGAGTTATTGTTGATTTTGATCCCCAGTCGATACTATGATTTTCAGATTATGTTGCCATCACCCGCTTTGAGTATCGAACTAACCGCCATTATCCTCCCTCTGTTTTCAACACCAGAATCCAAGTTGAAAGCGCGCCAATTTCTGGTCGAATTTATTCTCCAAATCCAAAATTTGCCCAAAGCGGATGCCCAGCGGGTCGTCGAAAAACTAAAAATAGTATTGCCAGACCATCTCGACAAACTATCCCAGATTGAAGCGCCAGAATTGATTAAAGTTCAATTTACAGGAATGCTTCTAAAATATTTTTTAGGAGACCGTGGGCTGATCGATCTGGATGAGGTCCAAGCACTAAAATCTGGAGATATTGTCCCCTACGCCACTCTAACCACCGACGATTTTGATGCGGGCGAGTCCGCAATTTCATCCGTTGGGTTTTTAAAACTAAATGGGGGATTGGGAACCACCATGGGATGTACGGGCCCCAAGTCCGCTATTTCCGTCGATGGAAACCGCAATTTTCTAGACTTTATTGTCGACCAAATCACAACGCTTCAAACCCAATACGACTGTCAAATCCCGCTCATTTTGTTAAACAGCTACTATACGGAGGCTGCCACAACCCACTTAATTGGCGATCGATTACCCGTTGTCAGTCTCAAACAGCACCAGGTCCCTCGGATTGATGTTCGAACCGGAGAACCCGTCCAGTTTAAAGACGACCTCAATGCCGAATGGAATCCACCCGGCCACGGAGATCTATATGCCGCACTCGTGTCATCAGGGACACTACAATCTCTCATCGACCAAGGTATTCGGTATCTATTTGTCTCAAATTCAGACAACCTTGGCGCAAGCATTGACCTCAAAATTTTAGGCTATATGATTCGAAAAGAGCTCGATTTTCTAATGGAAACGACCCCAAAAACCCCATCCGATCGAAAAGGGGGAACGCTCGTCCGCTACCACAATCGACTATTCATCCTCGAACGCGCCCAAGTGTCTGCTGACCAAAATTCAGAATTTGAGAATATCAATCGATTCCAGATTTTTAATACCAACAATATTTGGCTCGATCTAACAAAAGTCAATTTGAGACTTCAAAAAATGGATATGGACCTCCCACTCATTGTAAATCCAAAAACAGTACACGGGGTCCGGGTAGACCAGTTGGAATCCGCAATGGGATCTGCCATTAGTCTTTTTGACCGTAGCGCATCGGTAGTGGTCCCCCGCAATCGATTTATGCCGGTTAAGTCGGTGGCTGATCTCATGCTACTGCGATCCGATGTCACTGAGAAATCACCGTCGGGCGAAGTCCGCATTTCACGATATCGTACCCGTCGGGGATTGCCAGACATACAGCTCGGCGCGGCATATCAATCGGTAGCCGCGTTTGACCACCTCGTTCCCCACCTCCCCTCGTTGCTTCAATGTCGATCGTTAGAGGTATCGGGGAACGTCCACTTTGGCCCTGATGTCTCTATTTCAGGCGAGGTATGGATAAGTACGACCCACCCTGACGGCCTTCATCTAAGCCATATTGCACTCAAAGATGAGGAAGTCATTCATACTCCGGACGGAACTGTCGTTCGTACTCCCCTTACCGGATGAATCAGGGTCCCGACTTCCTCATTTTAGGGCAAGGGTTGTTGGGATCACTTCTTGCATTGGATCTTTGTGCGCAGGGGGCGTCGGTCATCATCGCTGATTTCGCCCCTCGTCGCTGCAGTTCGTTGGTGTCCGCAGGGATGATGGATCCCATATCTGGACAACGATTTGCGTTGTCGTGGCGATATGAGGAAACCACGACTTACGCCCTCTCCGTCTATGAGAAACTATCCTCATTAATTGGGCAGCCCCTCATTACCCCACGCACTATCTACCGCATCTTTAGGGATACCAACGACAGCGACACGTTCCACAAAAAATATACATCAGGAACGCTCACGCCCTATATTGCGGACATCTTTACTCATTCTCCGCATCCGGATGTTGCCGCACCGTTTGGGGGCGTTACAATTCAGGGCGGTTATCACATCGAGGTGGGCCAATTAATTCACTCATTACGGCAATATTTTATTGAATCAAATCAGTTACTCATCAACCCTGATCCCGCTTTTCTTGAAAATCTGAACGTCAAAGCAACGATTCACTGCACTGGGGCATACGCACATCTTTCCCATTATTTCTCATGGCTTCCATTTCGAAATTCTCGAGGAGAAACCATTATTTTCGACGCCCCCGACTTTTATACTGATGCCATTTTAAATAATGGGAACTGGATTGCGCCGATGAAAACGGGTCGCTATAGAGCCGGTGCCACCTATGCATGGGAATCTCTATTTCACCCCCCTACCGAGGCCGGTTATATAGCAATTTCAGCCCATATTAAGACGTTAATTCCCAAGATTAACACCCAAATTATGAGTACAGAATCTGGCACTCGCAGTATCATGGCAGACTCTCGACCCGTTATCGGTCAACACCCTATCCATTCGACGCATTGGGTGGCCTCAGGGCTTGGATCAAAGGGAACGCAAATTGCCCCATTTATATCGTCACACCTGTCAAAATCACTCATCAAAAACACCCCGATTGACGATGAAATTTCAATCAATCGATTTTTGAAAAAATATCTTACACACCCTTAATTTGATACTAAGTATCAGAATCAAAGTATTGATTTGGCGGCGGTTTTTTAATAGAATAGAAATCCGAGGTTCCAAATCCGTTCACACGCGTTTCCCTCGGTCATCTCCACTAAAAAATCCAAAGAATTTTGACTAAAGCGCAGGTCGATAAAGGGCATCATCGATCCGCTATTCCTGTCTCTGTTTCTAAAGAAATTTATTGGACCATTTATCTTACACCATTCATCTTAGGGAGCGTCTTTATGACACGGGAAATCGGAATTAGCTTTATTATTAAGCGCAATGGGGAAAAGGTCGCATTTGACAAAAAACGAATTGAGATCGCAATTCACAAGGCGTTTTTATCGGAAAATGTATCCAATCCAGAGGTTGCCAAGGCTTTATCCGAAGAGGTGACCGCCAAAGTAAACGAGAACATCGGGGACGCACACACGGCTCAAGTTGAATTTGTTCAGGATCTCGTTGAAGAAATCTTGATGCTGCGTGGCCACCATAAAGTCGCCAAGCGTTATATCCTGTACAGAGAACTTCATAAACAAGAACGTTTCCAACAGATCCAAACTCGGATTCGAGAGAAAAAACTCGAAGTCGTTATTAACGGCGCTGAAACCGTTATTTTTAATCCGGTTACTGTTGAAGAAAATTTGCGCCAATTGGCACCGGATCTAATGCGGGTATCAATCACAGAGATGGTCGATGCAGTTACGAAGCAAGTTTACGACCGTATTCCAATCCGTGAAATCGAGCTCTTAGTCCTTGGCGCTGCACGGGAACGGATTGAACGCCATTACGAATATGCATATCTCGCAGCGCGAATCGCGATCAATGACCTGTACAAAAAAGTACTTGGCGAACCAATGAATACCGTCAAATTAGACACTGCCTATCGCAGCAAATTTGCAAACTATATTCACAAAGCCATCGATCTTGAATTAATGAGCCCTGAACTTGGCACATTTGATTTGGATCGGATCGCCGCCGCGTTACACCCACAACGGGACAAACTATTTATGTTCCAAGGGATTCAAATTCTAATCGACCGCTACCTCATCCAAGATCGGTCCTATGACACCACACCATTTGAACTGCCTCAGTGGTTTTGGATGCGGGTTGCCATGGGATTGGCCATTAAAGAAGTCAATCGAGAAGAACGGGCCATCGAATTTTATTCAGTTCTATCTAGCCTGGATTTAGTATCGTCTACCCCTACCCTGTTTAATAGCGGCACACTTCATAGTCAAATGAGTTCTTGTTACCTCAACACCGCAGATGATTCTCTTTCTGGAATTTTCAAAATATATTCTGACAACGCTTTTTTGAGTAAATGGGCCGGCGGAATTGGAACCGATTGGACTCGGGTTCGTGGAACAGGCTCTAAAATAAAAGGAACCAATGGCTCCTCTCAGGGTGTTATTCCATTCATTAAAATATTTAACGACGTTGCCCTTGCGGTTAACCAAGGCGGCAAGCGAAAAGGGGCCATGTGTGCATATTTAGAAGTGTGGCATGCCGATTTTGAACAATTTTTGGAACTCAAGAAAAATACCGGTGATGAGCGACGACGGGCACACGACGTCAATACTGCCGCATGGATACCTGATTTATTTATGAAGCGGGTGTTAGAAAACGGAGACTGGACATTGTTCTGTCCATCAGACGTTCCCGATCTTCACGATCTGTATGGCAGTGCATTTGAAGCGCGCTATGCCCACTACGAAACATCGGGTATTCCAAGAGCCAAAACGATGAAAGCCTTGGACTTGTGGAAAAAAATGTTGACCATGCTGTATGAAACGGGACATCCATGGATTACGTTTAAAGATGCGGCTAATGTTCGAAATCCTCAAGATCACGTCGGCGTTATTCATTCGTCCAACCTGTGTACTGAAATTACACTCAACACCTCTAATGCAGAGACCGCAGTATGTAATCTCGCCAGTATTAATTTGGCCAACATGATCAAAGATGGTCGCCTAGACGAAGCTAAGATATCGAAAACCATCCGGATCGGGATTCGGATGCTAGACAATGTCATCGACAATAATTTCTACCCGACACCCGAAGCTGCCAAAGCAAATTTTCTTCATCGTGCCGTTGGTCTAGGGCTCATGGGCTATCAAGATGCGTTATATCAGATGGATATTGCATTTGATTCTGAAGAAAATCTTGAATTCGCCGACCACTCCATGGAAATGATTTCTTATTATGCGATTCGCTCCAGTTCAGAATTGGCCGCCGAGCGAGGTGCGTATGAATCATATCCCGGCAGCAAGTGGTCTCGCGGAATTTTCCCTTACGACACCATTGGCCTTCTTGAAAAAGAACGGGGCCGACCCATCGATATCTCCCATGTTCAACGAATGGATTGGGATGCACTAAGACAGTTTGTGCAAACGAATGGGATGCGAAATTCCAATACGATGGCCATTGCACCCACCGCAACCATCGCCAATATTTCGGGTGTGTATCCGTGTACTGAGCCCGCATTTAAGAACATCTATATGAAAGAAAACTTGTCGGGAAACTTCGTTGTTATTAACCGATATTTGATCGACGACCTCGAAAAAATGGGCTTATGGGATTCCGACATACTCGGCAAAATCAAGCTCAATAATGGATCTATTCGTGATATCACTGAACTCCCCCGACGCTTGAAAGAAAAATATAAAGAAACGTTTGAAATTAATTCCCACTGGATCGTCGATGCTGCTGCCCGACGAGGAAAATGGATTGATCAATCGGCGTCCACCAATATCTTCATGTCAACTACCAGTGGCAAAGCCTTGAGCGACATCTATACCCAAGCGTGGGAAAAAGGTCTCAAAACCACCTATTATCTCCGCACCCTTGGGGCATCTCAAGTATCAAAAGCCACGGTCACCGTGGAAACGGATGCGCTTCCCCAACGCACGATTATGCCCGATGTTGACATTATAATTACGGCCTCGATACCCGAATATCAAACACAATTACCAACGACCTTTGATTCTGACGAATGTGAAGCCTGCCAGTAACCACTTTTAGGAGTAAATAATGTCCCTAACCGATCTATTTCAAGCCGATTTTAAATACAACAAACTATCCAATGCCGAAATTATCAATAAGCGTCGGGTCATTAACGGCTACGACGATGGATTGATGCAAGTATCTCCTCTGAAGCACCCTTGGGCATACGAAATTTTTGAAACCATGATAAAAAATACATGGGTACCCCAAGAAATTCCAATGCAAATGGATGTCAATCAGTGGAATGCGGATAACGTAATCACCGACAAAGAGCGGCGCGTATACGAACGGAGTCTTGCGTTTGTTTCGAATCTTGATGGCCTACAAACCAATAACCTTGCATGTAATATTATCCGGCATATTACCAGCCCTGAAATTATTCTTGCCGTCACTCGCCAAACATATGAAGAAGCGCTCCACGTCGTAAGCTATGCGACACTAGTAGAAGCTTTAGCTCTGGACCCGGAACAAATATATGGCATGTACCGTACCGATAAAGACCTCTATGACAAGAATCAAATCGTCTTAAAGGCCGTCAGTAAAATCGCGGATCCCGGATTCAAAACCGGAACATTTGACTCCGATCAAATGTTTTTAGAAGCCTGTATTGGAAATATCATTATTGAAGGCATCTACTTTTATAGTGCGTTCCTTATTTTTTATGTGTTACGACGAAACAATAAAATGCCCGGCAGTGCCGAAATGATTCAGTTCATCAATCGGGATGAAGATATGCATTTGAAGTTATTTATTCATATTTCAAATACTATTAAAGAAGAACAACCTGAGTTGTGGACCCCAGAATTTCAGAAACGCATTACCGACAACATTAAGGATGCAGTTGAGATGGAATACCAATGGGGTGCATCCTGTGTTCAGGAAGGCATATTAGGCCTTACCCCAGAGAACCTAAGAGAATACCTTCAATTCGTAGGCGACGTCCGATTGATGTGCCTAGGGTTACCTAAAGTATGGAACAGCCAAAATCCATTTCCGTGGATTGATGAATTGACCCAAGGCAGCATGATCGAAGTGAACTTCTTCGAAGGTCGGGTCAAAGAATACCAAAGCGGCACGCTTGAGTGGTAACCTCCAAACATTAAGGAAATCCCTATGACATCATCCCCTATTACAACCGAATCCGTACGTATCGAATCCGATACCATGGGAAAAATCGAAGTTCAAAATAATCGGTATTGGGGAGCGCAAACCCAGCGTTCCCTCCATCATTTTGGGATCGGAGAGGACCGAATGCCCCACGAATTGATTCGTGCGTTTGGCATTTTAAAACAATCCGCTGCATTGACCAATTTTGAACTAGGCAAACTATCTTCCGAAAAAAAAGACCTCATTGTTAAGGCCTCCGATGAAGTGATTTTGGGCGCCCTTGACGCCCATTTCCCCTTAAAGATTTGGCAAACTGGGTCGGGAACCCAGACCAATATGAATGTGAATGAAGTGATATCAAATCGAGCAATCGAAATGGCTGGCGGTGTGTTGGGAAGCAAATCCCCCGTCCACCCTAACGACGACGTGAATATGTCACAATCATCTAACGATACATTTCCAACCGCAATGCATATTGCCGCCGCTGAAGTATTGGTTCATAAACTGATCCCAATGGCTCAGCAATTTAGAGATGGTCTTCAAGCTAAAGTGGATGCCTTTCATTCGATTATAAAGATTGGCCGCACTCATTTAATGGACGCAGTTCCTTTAACTTTGGGTCAGGAATTTTCAGCATATGTGGCCCAAATGGACCAAAACATTCGCCGTCTCAACCAAATACTCCCGGACATTCTAGAGTTAGCCATTGGCGGCACCGCCGTCGGTACTGGGTTAAATACGCATCCAGAATTTGCGGATCGCGTCAGCAAAAAAATTGCACAAGCGACGGGTATTGCATTTATATCCGCGCCCAATAAATTCGCGGGACTATCCAGTAATGATCCGTTGGTCTTTGGCAGTGGTGCCCTTCGTACAATGGCCTCCACGTTGATGAAATTAGCAAATGATATTCGATGGATGGGATCCGGGCCACGCTGTGGTCTCAATGAATTAATATTGCCAGAAAATGAGCCAGGCTCTTCGATTATGCCCGGAAAAGTTAACCCCACCCAAAGCGAAGCCATGACGATGGTCTGCGTTCAAGTTATTGGAAATGATACCGCTATTTCAGTTGCCGGAAGCCAAGGTAATTTTGAACTCAACGTTTTTAAACCCGTTATTATTCATAATTTTATTCACTCGTGCCGGTTGCTCACGGATGCGATGTCCCACTTCTTGGATCACTGTTTGTCGGGGTTGGTGGCCAATGAAACTCAAATCAACCGCTATGTGGAAAAATCGTTGATGCTTGTCACGGCATTGAACCCTCATATTGGCTATGACAAAGCGGCCCAGGTTGCAAAAAAAGCCCACAAAGAGAACCTATCCCTTAAGGAGGCATGTGTTGCACTTGGATTCCTGACCTCCGCGGAATTCGATCAATTTGTGCGACCCGAAGACATGCTTTCCCCCCGGTAAAATAAGCAATAGGAACGGCTGAATCCCGCTACAGATTCAGCCGTTTAAAGAGGGTTTCTGGAATAATCCGAATAATGACCATGATCAGTCGCCAGATTGGCAGCACATAGAGCACATCTTGACGGCGATGGCTCGCCCTCACAATAGCGGTAGCCACCTCGTCTGGCCTGGCTGTTAGGCGCTGTGGGAGCACCAATCCGGCCGTCATCCGAGTCGCAACGAATCCCGGTTTAACCGTCATGACATGGACATTCGATTTAAAAAGTCGATTCCGGAGACCCGATAGATAGGCAGAAAACGCAGCCTTCGAGGCGCCATAGAGATAATTACTCTGTCGTCCACGGTCACCCGCGACTGAACTAATCCCAATAATTTGGCCGGATCGCTCCACCTCAAACACATTGGCCACATGATTCAAGATCGATACAGCACCTAAAAAATTGGTTCCCACAATTTTTTGAACTTCATCAAAATTTGACTGTCCCCCTGTTTGATCTCCCAAGACCCCGAATACAGAAATAACGATCGTCGGCTTCGGAACTATCGCGTCAAAAAATGAAGCGTGCGATTGAAAGTCCAAGGCGTCAAATTCCCATAGTGTCGATGAGCGAAGACGTCCCCGGTAATAATTATCCAAATCTCCAACAGATCGACCGGCCAAATGCACATGAGCCCCCTCTTTATCAAACGCGGTTGCAATCGCTTTTCCAATATCTGAGTTTGCGCCTAAGATCAATACGGTGTGTGTCATTGTAGCCCTAACCTTTTCGATTGGAGTGATTCAAATTGTCTATTTGGATCAAATTTTTGTTTAATATCAATAAATTGAGGCAACTTGGGGTAGCCCTTTCTCATCATTTCAGCCGGCATTCTAGCGTCTTTAGATAAGTACAATCGGCCGCCATACCGCAACACAATCTGATCCAGTCGATTCATCAGTTCAAAATTTTTAGATTTAATCGGTATATCCAATGCCAAAGTATATCCTTCCATTGGAAATGAAATTAAAAAGTCCTCTGGCCCTAATAACTTTAACACTGCCAAAAATGAACCTTCCCCAGATTGGGATAATTCCTTCAAAATAGCGTTCATTCCCTCTCGGCCACAATTTTTTGGAATCACACATTGATATTGGGTAAACCCACGTCGACCATACATCCGATTCCAATGAAGAATCTTATCTAACGGATAAAAAAATGGGCCATAATGAACCAGCGATTCCCGTTTAGCCGGATGACCATAATAGTATACCCAATTAAATAGTTTGACCGACCAGGTCGACAGCGCAAATTTCGGAAAATAAAAAGGAATGGATCGCTTTGGTTTAACGTCGACAACTAAGGGCTCCTGCCGTTCACGATCAGATAACTCGTCCAAACGAGCATGCTCCCCAAGAAACAACACGGACCGCCCCAGATTCGCCCCGGTCGCTAAACAATCAATCCACGCAACGGAATAGGTTACCGCACTCATCTGTTCAAAGGCGTCGATTGCCGCATCAATATTAGGAAGCTTCAATTGAGTTTGACGTATGTACGACGTCTCGATCTTAAGTAGTTGAAACGACGCCTCCAGAATACACCCCGTTAACCCCATGCCTCCACACGTCGCATTAAAAAGATCGCTGTTATCGGTGGATGAACAGGTGACTATTTTTCCGTCCGCCAACATTAGCTTAAACCAAAAAAGATGCTGACAGAACCCGCCCAAATTATGGTGATTTTTACCATGAATATCCGACGCCACGGCCCCACCCACAGACACATATTTTGTTCCTGGCGTTACCGGCAAAAACCATCCCTTTGGAACCACGACAGACAAAATTTTCTCCAGAGTTACTCCAGCTTCACAAGTCACTCTGCCAGTCCGATCGTCAAATTCTACGATTTCTGAATACTGCAACGCCGACCAGATAAGGTCATTTAAACTACTATCTCCGTAACATCGCCCCATCCCACGGGCAATCAGCGTCGATTTTTCTTTCAATTGATCTATTAGTTCCTCTTTTGAGGATACCGTTTGGGCATCAATCCATGGAAATAGACCCCAGTTTGAAATTTTCAAAGATACAAAACCCAGGTGACGCCCACCGTCCAGGCCACCAACGTGACTTGCAATACGCCATCATTCCACAAGATTTTTGTCGGACTTCCTGATCGACGTAAAACCATCGTAATTTGGAGATACCTTAGGATTCCAAACAGGACAAATATCGTAGTGTAAAAAAGATTTGCGGACCCCACAAACGCAATCGTATGATCCGAGACTGTATACATTAAATAGGCGACAATAATACCCGACGCTAAAATACTAATCGTAGAATCCAAAAATGGAAGCGTGTACCCACCCATCGACCCGCGAATTTCAGAGGACACTCCCGTTTCCAACAGAAGAATATCATCCCGGCGTTTTGCGAACCCCAAAAATAAAGCCAGTAGAAACGTCATCAATATTATCCACATCGACAGCGGCGTTTTTGCAACAACCGCTCCCAGTTGTAATCGAATAAAAAATCCAAGGGCAATGACAAAAACATCGACAATTGCAACCTGTTTCAGCCTGAGCGAATACACCATATTGAGGCCAATATATCCCAATACAAGCAACACGGCCGTCTGCCCTAAACATGCGGTCAAAATCAATGCCGCCCCCAACAAACTAGCGATAACCCCATACGCCCACCGCTTGGACATTGCCCCCGAAGCGATAGGTCGATATCGCTTCGTCGGATGCTGTTGATCCGCACGAATATCAATAAGATCATTAAAAATATACACCGCGCTTGCGACCCAACAAAAAATGACAAAGGCCACAGATACCGCAACCAGTCGATGCAGGTTAAAAAAATGGAGCCCAAAAAATAACGGGAGAAACACAAACACATTTTTAACGTAATGATGTGGCCTCATTGCGGACAGTGTCTGACGCACCTTCTTTTTTGTTGAAGTCCATTTATTGTCCACCTTAGACCTCTGGTTTTGAATTCAGCTCCGACAGGTACGGCAAATCCCGGTCCTTTCCCGACAATATCGGATCTCCTTTTGGGTCTAAATGCCAGTCAATCCCGAGTTCTGGATCACTCCATCGAACACCAGCATCATGTTCCGGAGAATAGACTTCACTACACAAATAGACTACCGTCGCGTGATCCGAAACCACATAAAATCCATGCCCCATTTCCGGGCCTAACAAGGCCATTCTGCGATTGTGTTCCGAAAGCTCCACCCCAATCCATTGTCGGTAGGTCGGAGACTCCGGATTCAGGTCCACGGCAACATCCCATATAGTTCCACGGGTCACCCGCACCAATTTTGCCTGACCCTTGGGGGCCTTCTGAAAATGGATCCCTCTCAGCACCCCTTTTTTGGATACACTTTGATTTTCTTGAACAAAGGAGGCGGTCACGCCCGCCTGTTCAAACGCTGATTTTTGGTATATTTCAAAAAAAATCCCTCTGGAATCGCCATGGACCTTGGGCTCAATAATATGGAGTCCCGTTAAATGAGTGGGTTCAATTTGCATCTACATCACCTTTTTCTTTAAAAATTCGACACCTTCACGCTCAAACCCATCTAATAGCGCCTGAGCTTGCTCAATCACCACGTCGGGAATACCTGCCATTTTGGCCACATGAATCCCATAACTTTTATCTGCAGTCCCCCGAATAAACCGGTGTGTAAACACCAGTTGACCGTCTATTTCCGAGATTTCCATGGTGTAATTGATAATCCCAGAATAGGCCTGCTCCAGCACCGTCAATTCATGATAATGGGTAGCAAATAAGGTTCTCGCATTAATCTGAGTATGGATATATTCACTAATCGCACAGGCCAAACTCATCCCATCAAACGTCGACGTTCCTCGCCCAATTTCATCCAGAATAATCAAACTATTCGGGGTGGCATTCGCCAAAATTGCAGCTGTTTCTAACATCTCCACCATAAACGTGGATTGCCCAAGATATAAATTATCTAACGCGCCAATGCGAGTATACAGGCAATCTACGGGAGACAAACGGAAGGTTTCCGCCGGTACAAAACATCCAATCTGAGCCATTACTACACTCAAAGCAACCTGCCGCATCAACGTCGATTTTCCTGCCATATTGGGCCCTGTCAGCAAAATAAACCGAGCGTTGTCGCCCGCCATTTCAACCGTATTTGAAACAAACGCCGCCCCCATATTTTGTTCCACAATCGGATGGCGACCGTTACGTATTTCCAATACCCCGACTCCGCTCTCGACAAACTGGGGGCGGACATATCCGTTACGCTGCGACGCCGTCGCTATTGATTGAATACAATCCAATTCCGCAAGGTACCCAGCACATTCTTGCAACGCGCCTGTGTAGGCCGAAATTTCCTGAACAATCGTTTGAAACAATTCAAACTCTAACGCATTTTGCCGCTCTTCCCCGTTCAACAAAACGATCTCTTTCTCTTTTAAATCGGGGGTAATATACCGCTCCGCATTGGCCAACGTTTGCTTACGAATATAGTGAAGAGGGGCTTTGTCTTTTTGTGAATTTGGGAGTTCGATATAATATCCAAACACCTTATTAAATCCGACTTTAAGCGACTTAATCCCAGTGGATTCACGCTCAATTTCCTCCAGCCCGCCCACCCAGTCTCTCACTTCGGCGAACGATGCCTTCAATTGAACCAACTCGGGGCTATAGCCATCTTGGATGACGCCCCCGTCACGCGAAGAAACCGGCGGGGCTTCCACAATCGCGGTAGCGATCAATCGAACGATCGTTGAAATCGGTGACGTTTCATGCCGAATTCCAGAAAAATACTGAGCCTGACGTCGAAAAAATCGGCTCTTGAACCGATCCAATAGGTCGCCCAATCCACTGAGGGCCCCAAGAGATTCTTTAAGGGCAATACAATCCCTTGGATTATGAGTGCCGGCCGCAATGCGGGCCGTAAGCCGCTCAATATCATAGACATCGGTCAGCGCTGTACGGATTTCCTCCCGCGTGACGACATCATTCACCAGATCTTCAACCGCATCCAACCGTGCGTCAATACGCCGAACATTGCAAATGGGCTCTTGAACCACCTGCTTTAACTTCCGGCCGCCCATCGCCGTCCGCGTATAATTTAGAAGTGAATATAGTGTTGTCTGCTTCGTTACCGAATCCCGTCCTTGGACCAATTCAAGATTGTGCATCGTCGTTCGATCCATCATCATCCCATCGTCAAATCGATGCGGTTGAAGCGAGACAATCTGCGGCATCGCATTTTTTTGAGCATATTTTGCGTATTCTAATATCGCCCATGCTGCCGGAAGGCAATCCAACCAATCCCCGACACCCCAGGCATCGACTGACGATAGCTTAAAATGCCCCGCAATCATTGACGCGGCCCGATCCGGATTCAAAAAATCAGATCGATTCACCACTACCCCGTCAGGCAAAGTAAAATCCAACGCCGTGGGAATAACCACTTCACGGGACGCCAATCTTGCAATCTGTATGTCCAAATGTACCCGATCAACGACCCTCGCCACTTTAAATTCACCGGTAGATAGTTCAAGAAATGATATTGAATATCCCTTCTTCAACTGCGCAAACGCCACCAAATAATTGCACTCGTTCTCCCGTAAACCCGATGATGAAATGACCGTCCCCGGAGTTATAATTTGAACAACATCCCGTTTCGTAATGCCCTTCGAATGAGACGCATCTTCCGTCTGCTCACAAATGGCTACTTTATATCCCCGCCCCACCAACTTTTGGATATACGATTCCGATGCGTGATGGGGAATCCCACACATGGGAACCCGATTCCCCTCCTTACCTCGCCCGGTTAACGTAAGCTCAAGTTCCCTAGCCGCCACTTTGGCATCGTCTAAGAACATTTCATAAAAATCGCCCAACCGAAAAAAAAGGATGGCATCCGGAACCCCAGCCTTAATTTCTAAATACTGCCGGAGCATAGGCGTATTTAACGCATCATTCATTGATTGAGACGACAGATCCATCAGACTATCGAATCGAAATAGGCAAGGACTCTGTCAACTTTCGGCAAAATTCTTCGTGGGCAAGATTAACCTCATCGTCAGATAAAGTTCGTTCAATATTCTGATACACAAATCCAAACGCCAAACTCTTGTTATCCGCCCCAATTTTATCGGACTCAAAATGATCAAATAAAAAATATTGCGCCACTGCTTCGGGCAAAAACTCGCCTATTTTAGATTCAATTTCCTGGTACCCCAACGTTCGTGGCGCCAATATCGCAAGGTCCCGCCGAGTATGCGGATATCGACCAAATGAATTAAATTCCATAGGGATCGTCGGCTCCCCTGAAATACCCGACAAATTTAAGCCGATGTACCCCACAGGTTGGCGAATATCATAGTTCTCCAAAATATCGGGATGAAAAAATCCAAAATTGCCAATAGTAGTTGCGCCAATTCGAATATCCGCACTTAAATGAGGATGGTATTGAGGATACGACGACTTTGCATACGAAACGCCGGCCACTCGCAATTGACTCAAAAGTTCTTCAACTTGCCCCTTGAGATGAAAAAATGACGGCTGACCCTGGACTTTTTCAACCTCCGAATACGGTGAAACAAACCGATTTCCGGTGCAAATGACACCGCACACCAAGTGCTCGCGAATTTCTCCTTGTTGGGCAAGGTAAAATACTTTTCCCACCTCAAACAATTGAAGATCGGTATTTTGCCGTTTTAAGTTATAGGACACCGTCCGAAGTAACGACGACATCAAGTATCGACGGAGCACCGATTCAGACGGGGTTAACGGATTCTGTATTTGAAGCCAGTCTGACGGCATCGGCACCTTCGTTGCCCTAAAATCGTCCGGCGACACCATCGTAAACGTCTGCACCTGTTGAAACCCTTGATTCACCCAAAATGTCTCTGTCACCGTTGCAATTTTTGACAAATTAGACGGCTTTTCTTGAGCGACCATCCGAAAATCAAGGATCTCTGGAATCGGATCGTACCCTTTAATTCGCGCAATCTCTTCGGCCAAACACGGCCATTCCTTAATATCATGTCGCCGCCAACTGGGCACCCGGGCGGAAGTTTCAGCTACCCCAAATCCCAATTGAGCCAACACATGTTCCATCTCAGCCCGAGTATAGGCGGTCCCTAATAATCGGTTAATTTTTTCCGAATTAAATTCAACATCTCTCTCAGATAAAATCGAATGGGTTAAATCGATATGTTCAACCGGAGCACCGACAATACGTGCCCCAGCCAGTTCTTGGAGAAGATGGAGGGCACGACGAAGTGCAAACTGAACGCCCATCGGGTCAACGCCTTTTTCAAACCGAATCGCACTCTCCGTTCGAAGCCCCAATTCAGACTTTGCTTTCCTCACCCGAGTCGGAGAAAAATAGGCCGCCTCCAGGAACAACTCCGTCGTCTTTTCTGCAATAGAACCCCGTTGCCCACCCATAATGCCCGCAATTGCAACAATCGACAGGCCATCCCGAACAACAGGAATCCGCACCGTTAACTCCCGAACTTCGTCATCTAACGTTTGCGTCATTTCGCCCGCGCTCGCGCTTCCAACAGTGATTGTTGTTCCAGATAATTCATTTTTATCAAATGCATGGAGTGGATGCCCCGTCTCAAGCATCACGTAATTCGTAATGTCCACAATTCGGTCGATCGACCGAATACCGGCCAAGGCGAGCCGCCGTCGCATTTTTAGAGGTGCGATCCCATTCGTCACGTGATCGACCTGTTGTCCAAAATAAATCGGACAAACCTCTGGATCAGTAACCGCAATCTGCCATTTTTCAATCGCTTCTGTGATTGAATAGTCTGTTGACGGCAGCTTTAGCGGTCGATTCAAAATGACACTAATTTCCCTCGCCAACCCCAATATACTTTGACAGTCCCCGCGATTGGGAAGGATCGCAACATCCAATATCGTCTCTTTAAGTAGCCCGCTCTCCACAAAATCAAGACCGAGCGGTGTCCCCGGTTCTAAAATCCAAATACCGGACGCCGTGTCCGCAACGCCCAATTCGGTTTCGGAACACAACATCCCGTTTGAAGGGATGCCCCTCAATTGACTCGGTTTAATCTTCAACCCACTCGCAAGAATCGCTCCGGGTAGGCTCACCGGCACGATATCCCCAACCGAAATATTTTGTGCGCCGGTCACAATTTGATGCGTCACTTCGCCGTCAAAAATTTGGGTTACCTGAAGGCGATCGGCATTGGGGTGCTTGGAAATTGAGTCAATGCGCCCCGTCACAATATTGCATAGTGATTCCCCCACAGTAATCACTTCTTCAACCTCAAACCCAGAACGGTTTAATCGGCTCGCCAAATCAGAGGGGTCAATCCCGGTAAGGTCAACGTAGTCCGCGATCCATGATAAAGGGAATTTCATTGGGTGTGATCCTTCATTTTACATTCACTCAAAATTGACTCAAAAACCGAAGGTCATTCTCGTATAGGAGTCGAATATCCGAGATCTTATATTTCAACATCGCCAGTCGTTCGATTCCAATCCCAAACGCAAATCCAGTCACCTGATCGGGATCATAGCCCACACTCTCAAACACTTTTCGATTGACCATACCTGCCCCTAAAATTTCGAGCCATCCGCTATATTTACACGACGCACAGCCCGCACCGTCACACCGCCCACATTGAACATCGACTTCAGTTGAGGGTTCCGTAAACGGAAAATAACTCGGTCTAAACCGCACATCCCGCTCGTGGCCAAAAAATTCTCTCAAAAAATAGGTCAATGTGCCTTTAAGTTGTGCAAATGAGACCGACTCATCGACATACAGACCTTCAACCTGATGAAACATTGGCGAATGGGTAATATCCATATCGCACCGATACACGTTCCCCGGAACGATTATTTTTATTGGAGGCCGTTGCGTTTCCATCGTTCGAATTTGCACAGGGGATGTGTGGGTACGCAGCAATTGACCCATTTTGAGATAAAACGTGTCATGCATGTCCCTCGCAGGGTGATCCGACGGAATATTGAGAGACTCAAAATTATAGTGCTCCGTCTCAACATCCGGACCTTCCTTAACGCTAAACCCCAGTCGACCAAAAATCTCCTGAACTTCCCTCATCACCCGTTGGACCGGATGGAGTCGCCCGGTATGGCGTCGAAACGACGGCAAGTGAATATCAACGCGATCACGGTCTAGCCGAGCTTGAGTCTCTGTCGCAGCGAATTCCTCGGCCTTTAACGTCAACTGGTCCGACAACTCCGTTTTGAATTGATTCGCCAATTGGCCAATTCGGGGGCGCTCAGAGGAGTCAACCGCCGC
The DNA here is from genome assembly GCA_903864835.1 of uncultured bacterium. GTDB lineage: Bacteria > Margulisbacteria > Marinamargulisbacteria > SXXA01 > SXXA01 > CAIPHK01. Next base: position 50,509 of record CAIPHK010000010.1, read on the forward strand.
AAGACCCTTGAGAATGTCAGTCAACGCGCCCTTCTTACCCAGGTATTTAACCCGCAACAGCTCAACATCCTGGACACCTGTTGCCTGAGCCAACTCAGCGTCCGCGCTATCTTTGAGCTCTTTTAACTGCCCTTCAATCATGACTGGCTACAAAATTGCTCATAGGCCACATTCAGGTCAGAGCGATTCACCCAATCAAGAACATAGTTAGAAAATTCACCCGCCGTCGCCCCATCATTTCGACCCGTCACTTTAACTTTTCGCTCAAATTGAACACAAATCTCAAGTGCCTTTTCAATACGCTCCGCCGCGTCGGAAAATCCAATATGACGAGCCAACATTGCGACGGCCTTAATCATTGACGATGGATCCGCGTATTGCGCGCGCCCCTCACTAACCATTCGAGGTGCCGATCCATGAATCGCTTCAAACATCGACCATCGGCCACCCACGTTCGCGCTACCCGCTGTCCCAACCCCACCCTGAATTTGCGCCGCTTCGTCGGTAATAATGTCCCCATATAAATTTGGCATTACCATCACTTCAAACTGGTTCCGACGTTCAGGATCCAGCAATTTTGCCGTCATAATGTCGATATACCATTCGTCACACGTAATACCCAATGCAGAATATTCAGACGCCACCCGCTTTGCAACCGACGAAAATCGACCATCCGTGGTTTTGATCACATTGGACTTGGTCACCACAGTGACCCTCTTTTTGTTATTTTTTTTCGCAAACTCAAACGCTAAACGGATAATACGTTCGGATCCTTGCTCAGTGGTGACTTTAAAATCAACGCTCAGATCATCTGAAACATCAAACCCTTGAGATCCAAGGACGTATTCACCCTCGGTATTTTCCCTAAAAAATGTCCAATCGATTCCTTCTTTTGCCACTTTGACCGGGCGGACATTGCCGAACAAATCTAATTCTCGCCGCATCGCAACATTCGCACTTTCAATATTCGGCCAACTGTCCCCTTTTTGGGGCGTCGTTGTCGGTCCCTTAAGAATGACGTGACAGGTCTTGAGAGCACTTAAAACGTCATCAGGGATCGCCTTGTTTTCTTTGACCCTATTTTCAATCGTTAACCCGTCAATGTGCTTAAACTGAACTCGCCCTGACGTCACTTCGTGCGCCAATACCGCTTCTAAAATACGCTGTGATTCTGCACAAATAGTGGGTCCAATACCGTCCCCGCCACATACCCCAATTACAATTGAGTCGAGCAACGCAAAATCAGTCCATTGGACTCCGTCCTTCATTGCTTCAACGCGCTGAAGCTGATTCGCAATAATCGCCTTAAATTTTTCTACTGCTACCGCAATTTGTAGTTCTGACATCGCTAGCCACCGCCTCAAAGAAGTAAATGAAACATCGAGGCGCCATTGTAGTTGAGACGCAATAAATTGTGTAGCAACCGACCGAAATGAGTAAAAAAAACGCCTGCTTGTTCGAGCTGTGCCTTTTGGTTATTATATCGAACAAAATGTCTATTCCGAAAATCAATGGCCCACGAATTCCGGACCGAGATCCCGACATTAATGCCTCATCAGCAGCGTCGGCTAGCGAAGCCGTTTTTGAAGTTAAGAAAAAACGAATCAAGGTCAAGCGGGAAAAAATAGCCGGAGTGGCAAAAGGCTTGGCCGAGATTGCATTCTCAATGGGCCAAACCAATGACGTCGATACGTTTACGGAACAATTAACCGACGATATTTTGGCCGCATTTCAGCTTGTTGCAAAGCGGCAAAAGGATAGCAAAAAACACGCCTAGCTCAATCAATGTTTCAGTGGCGTCAAATACGGGAATTCACTCCTTAACCATAAATTTACGGAGGGTCTCCAATGATATTTGATTGTTCCATCGGCAGCGAAATTTACGAAGCGTATCCTGAACTCAGAGATTCCGTATACTACTTTGATTCCGAACTTGTTTTTTGATGTTCTTGCGCTAAACGAACATATTTAGTGGCCCACCCAATATTTTGAGAAACCGTATCCAAGGGTAAAGTTCTCACAATTTTCCCAGGAATTCCGACGACTAATGAGTATGGGGGAATCTGCGCCCCCTCTTTGATTACCGCACCGGCACCAATAATCGATCCCGTTCCGACGACGGCCCCATTCAATACGATGGCGCCCATCCCCACTACAACCGCGTCTTCAATAGTGCATCCATGCAATATGGCGCCATGCCCCACAGTCACATGATCTCCCACATAACAGCCCATCTCATTTTCAAGATGCATAATGGCACCGTCTTGAATATTTGAAGCAGTTCCAATCACAATTCGATTGATATCTGCACGCAAGACTGCGTTGTACCAAACGGAGCTATCCTTGCCTATCGTAATATTGCCGATTAAGCGTGCGCCTGGCGCAACAAAAACACTGGGATCAAGCACTGGCAATTCCAACTTAAACCCACTAGGAAAATCAGTTTTAGCCATATAAATACCTTTCACTACGACAAAAAAAAGGCCAGCATAGTCATGCTGGACTTTAAAAAATAAGTTAAGTTAAAACTAGATTTTTACGTTCAACGCAATAACCGGAGTTACCGTTGATAAAATGGAAACATTTTTCCCACTAAAATCAACACTCAAAAGAGTGGCTGAGATACCAATTTCAACCTTATCGGTCAATTTTGCGTAATATTTCTTGCTGATCATTAAATTGTTACCAAACCATGCATCACCAAGTTCCGTTTTTCCAAAATCCGTTGTGATTTCGAAATTAGAAAGAACGGGAAGGTCTGTATCCACGGTCAAACCAACCGTACCAGAAAAAGATAAACCACTATCTGTATCTGAAGTCGCAGGAATACCCATTTGCGCACCTAGGATTAATTGAGACGCTCCCAATCCAACATTGTGATACGTTTGAACAGTTGCACCGGTTGAACCAGTGATGGCAGTTGATAGACGTGTATCATAGGCGGACGCTGAAGTAGCGAGTCCTACAGTTAAAAGACCAGCTAGAATTACTTTTTTCATTATCTTTCTCCTTAAATATCGAGACATATAAAATTTTGGGATCGATTAACTTTACCATGGTCGCGGAATCCGAAGCAATATTCAGCCCCCCCCCCCCCCTTCAAACCAACATTATCCATGTCCTTTTTTTCGATGCAATTTACGCGACTAATTAGTCGATTCTTCAAGTCATACAGAGTTGGCCAACCCAACACTATTATTAACAGAGGTGGACATACATGATTGATATAAGTTCCTTAATGCCTCAGCTATCCGTTCTCAAACAAAAAGCCGCCGTCGACACCGCTTCAAATTCGGCAGACCCGTTTAGCGCCATCCTAAATCAACAGATCGACGCAGTAACCGAAACATCTGACCCCGCACCAGTCTCACTGGATGAAATTGACGAAATGTCTTCCCTGCCCGACGAACTCAAATCGATGATCAAGGACCTTATGGAAGGAACCCCACAAACTGATGATCAACTGAAAGCCGCCTCTAAAAAACTTGCGGTGATATCTCGCGGCCTCGTTGATATCCTCAACAACACAATGCCAGGCACCGAAACAGCGCAAGCCGAAGTCGACCTCCAATACGCAATATTTGGAACATTCCAACTTCTTGAAAATTATGGTTACAAACCGGCAGTATCGGATCTGGTCCAAACCTGGAAAACCATTGATGCTCGAACCGATAGCTATGAAACGCTGATGTCTGGACTGGTCGATTTTATAAAGACAAAAGCATGCAAGCTGAAGGGCCTAAAAACAGACGACACAATCACTAAGGATGTCACCACAAAAAAATTGACTTGGGAAATGCAATATGAACTCTGGTCAACTGTCTCGGCCTACGGGAATACCAGTCGGAGCCAGCTATTGCTTAAGACGTTCAATGACACAAACCAAATGGCATCGGCCAAGGTGGATCTTAAAGGAACAAAAATCGACTCATTGATCGATCCTGTAGCCCCGTCATCGTCAACAGACTTCTAGTCCGTACGTTAAATAATCACCATTTTCAGCCATGCTGAAAATGGTGCCGAAGGCCGGAATCGAACCGGCACAAAGTTGCCCTTACAGGTTTTTGAGACCTGCGCGTCTACCAATTCCGCCACTTCGGCTTATATGTGACTCTGGGTCCTTTTTGGGGACCTCGGGATAATACCCGAAAGTGCGAGTTGTGTCACGATTGAGTTTTTATCGTTCTCACTAGACTGGCTGTTAGGTTTGGCATCAATTTTATGATACATTATTACCCCTTATGACACTTAACGATCCTCAACGAGACGCCGTTCATCACTTCGGGACGCCCCTATTAATCATAGCGGGAGCCGGTGCCGGCAAGACAATGGTTCTGACCCATAAAATACGGTATATGGTTCAAGAGTTGGGCGTATACCCTCACAATATTTTAGCCATTACTTTTACAAACAAAGCCGCCAGGGAAATGAAGGATCGGGTTTCTGCCTTAATGCCAGAGATGACCAATCCCCCATTCTTGGGAACATTTCATTCATTTTGCAACGACGTATTGCGTCGTGAAATTCAACATTTAGGCCGAGAAAGCACATTTGTTATCTTGGATCATTCCGACCAAGTACGAATCGTAAAGCAGCTGTTAAGCAAACAGAATGTCGACGACAAAAAATACCCGCCCAACATGGTTCTTTCACAATTCGAGCGGATCAAAACATCGTTAACCACCGCTTCCGGGTACAATCGTGATTCTCAACGGGATCCGATTATTTCCAACCTATACACTGCATATCAGGATCAACTGGCCAATCAAAACGCCGTCGACTTTAACGATTTGCTTTTTTTAACAGTTCAACTGTGGCATCAATTCCCCGACATTCTGGAAAAATACCAAGACCGCTATCCAGTTGTATTAGTCGACGAATACCAAGATACCAATCATGCCCAATTGGTACTCATTCAACTGATTACAAAAAAATATCACAACATTACGGTGGTTGGAGACTTTGACCAAACTATCTATTCCTGGCGCGGAGCAACCATTCAAAACATCCTTCAATTTGAAGAAACCTACCCCGATGCCACTGTGATTAAATTAGAAGAAAATTTTAGATCCACTGGCAATATTTTAAGGGCGGCCAATGCGTTAATTACCAACAATACCCAACGTCTCGAAAAGTCCCTTTGGACACGTAACGATGACGGAGACTTATTGACCTATTATTGTGGCTCCACGGAACGTGACGAAGCCTTTTTTATTGGCCGAGAAATGATCAAACGATCCCATGCAGGCACCCCATTTAGTGGAATTGCAGTGCTCTACCGAACCAACTCCCAAAGCCGAGTCATTGAAGAAGTACTCGCACAGCTTGAAATTCCTTATCGGGTTATTGGTGGATTTAAGTTTTTCCAAAGAGCGGAAATTCGAGATATCGCCGCCTATCTTCGTCTGGTATTCAACCCCCATGATAATGCCGCGTTTGCCCGGGCAATTTCATCCCCGTCTCGGGGTGTAGGCGAGACCAGTCTTGATCGTCTCGCCGCCCAATCGGCCAGCGAAGGTCAATCTATCTATACACTAGTACAGAATGCACTCTTGACCATTGGCGCCCGGCAGACCGCCATAATTCAAGAATTTTTTGCCTTGATCGATCGTATTTCCACGATCTACCAAGGCGCCCCCAATGACAAAATAGGAACGCTAATTAGGGCGATTCTGGACCAATCAGGATATCAAACTCATCTGTTAAGCGGCGCCATACCCAACGGAGCGGATCGGTTAGAAACCGTAATGGAGTTGGTCAATCTTGCCCATGAGGAAGAAATGGAGCTTGGTGAATTTTTGACACGGCTTAGTTTGGCCTCCGACTGGGATGAAAAAGAAGAATCCGCTGAAGCCGTCACGCTAATGACCATTCACCACTCCAAGGGTTTAGAATTCCGGACCGTATTTATTGCAGGAATGGAAGAAGGCCTAATGCCTCATTTTAGGTCCCAAACTGACGATGAGATCGAAGAAGAACGACGACTGTGCTATGTCGCCATAACCCGAGGAAAAGAACGGGTGATTCTTACCGGCGCTCAGAGTCGGTTATTTCAAGGGGATTTACGGAAATGTACCCCCTCTCGGTTTTTAAAAGAATTACCTGCCCATTTAATTCAGCATTCTGGCGCAAAGTCCTTTGGCCCTGCCTCCGCAGCACCCACGTTTCACGTCCCCTCCAGCGCCCCTAAGGTCACAGTTCCGTCAGTCGACTATCAACCGACCGATTGGGTCTCTCATCCCCAATGGGGCAAAGGAGAGGTCATTAGCGTCGATGGAAACGGAGAAAATGCCGTGCTTCATATCTCGTTTAGCGGCATGGAAAAAAAGCTAATGGCCAAGTACGCGCCTATTCGAAAACTCGCAGTTAACGCATCAGAATAAATAGCTAAAAATTTTAGGTTTCGAAAGTCCAACTTAGCGGAATACTCTTAAGGCAAGGGGTGGGGGAACTCCGAGATATTCGATCTAGGTAAGCGGTTATGGCGATCGAATTGATGCTAAACCAGAGTGGTTTTGATGATCGTGTTTTTTACAAAAACACGGGGCCGAAATCACTCTGTAGCGTCTTTCGTTTCTTGCGTACTTACGCCACATTTTGTACGATCCAACGGATCCTATGAAATCCGCAAAATTACTAATTGTCAGCTCCGCAGTATTTTTTACATTTCAACTCATTGCCTTTGGGTTGGTGTATCTAAAAATGGGTGATCTGGCGAAACAATTTAAAAATCGTCAATCTGGAGCGCCCAATGAATCTGACCCCCGTTCGTCTTGAGAGCTATACGCCACTTCCCTACCTCATCAACACCGCGCATCTCACATTTCAGCTAGATCCCAATCGAACACTCGTTGAATCCATTCTCGTAGTCGAACCAAGCCCTTCATGGAACGGGGAGCCGCTTCACCTAACCGGCGAAAACATTGAGCTACTGTCAGTCCATATTGATGGAGAAATCACAACTCCCGCAACCGAAGGTGACACACTGGTTATCCCGAGTTTCAACTCAATCCAGACAATCAAGATTGTCACGGCCATTGCCCCGAAATTGAACACCGAGCTTGACGGTCTATACTGGACAAACGGTACCTTTTGTACACAAAACGAACCCGAAGGCTTCCGAAAGATTACCTATTTTTTAGACCGCCCGGATAACTTAACCGTATTTACAACGACCCTTATCGCCCCAGAAGTCGACTATCCTTATTTACTGTCAAACGGAAATCTGTCGAGTTCCATTCGCAAACCTAATGGTGATCTTCACGTGACATGGACCGACCCGTTTCCAAAACCATCCTATTTATACGCTGTTGTCGCTGGAAAATTCGATGTCATTCAAGATCAATTTACGACAACATCTGGACGCACAGTGCTGTTAGAAATTTATTCTGATCCGGGATATAGCGACCGATGTACCTATGCAATGGGTGCACTTAAACGGGCCATGGCCTGGGACGAGATCCGATACAATCGAGAATATGATTTGGACCGATTTATGATTGTTGCTATTGAGTCCTTCAATATGGGGGCGATGGAAAATAAAGGCCTCAATATATTTAACTCCGCCTATATCTTGGCCGATCCCCGCACGGCTACCGATACCGACTATATGAATATCGAAGGGGTTGTTGCCCACGAATATTTCCATAATTGGACCGGTAATAGGGTCACGTGCAGGGACTGGTTTCAATTGACACTCAAAGAAGGACTCACCGTCTACCGTGACCAAGAATTTTCAGCGGACACCAATTCTCGGGGCGTCAAACGGATTTCAGACGTCAAACTAATGAAAGAATCTCAATTTACGGAAGACGCCGGCCCAATGTCCCATCCGATTCAGCCAAAAACCTATCTAGAGATCAATAATTTCTATACATCTACTGTATATAATAAGGGCGCAGAGATCATTCGAATGATGGCCTTACTATCCGGCCCAGCTGGCTTCCGATCAGGAACCGATTTGTATTTTGAACGCCATGACGGGCACGCAGTCACCACCGAAGATTTTGTCAGAGCAATCGAAGACGGCGCGGGCATTGACCTCACCTTATTTCGTCGATGGTACCACCAAGCCAGGACGCCCGAAGTCACAGTAACGCCTGAGTTTTCAGGGACCACATTGACCCACCTACGGTTCGAGCAATCATGTCAGGTCGCACCAGACGGTCATAAGCCAGCGCCATTCGTAATCCCTATTGCGATCGCACTCTACACACCTGATGGGCAAGAAATTTCATTTTCGGTCGATTCAGGCCCACGACAGAACGAGAATACCGTTATCCTGGCGGATTCCAGTAAAACAGTATCGATCCAGTCTGAAGAATCGTCCGTAATACCGTCTCTACTCCGAAATTTCAGCGCGCCAGTCCGCATCAAATATCCCTATACTGAAAGTCAATTTATTACGCTTTTGGGCCATGACACCGATGCGGTGAACAAATGTGACGCAGCACAGCAACTCTTTGAATCAACCATTCTACGGCATCATCAATCCCCTGAATCAATGACACTATCCGACGATATGGCCCACGCTATTCAGAAAGTGATTACGGACATCCAACTCGATCCTGCAGTGGCCGCCGCATGTCTACAGATTCCGAGTATAAATCACCTACTCGACCAGGTTTCTGGGTTTCCGATCGAAGCCGTTGCACGTGCCCAAAAAACATTTATTTCTGTCGTCTCCACCCATTTTCTTCCCGATATTCTCAGGCGGTACCAGTCGTTACACACCGATACAGACTATGCCCCAAGTCCGTCGCAAGTTGAACGTCGTCGCCTAAAAAACACGCTTCTTGCGTTGCTATCTGAGTGCCCCGAAGGCGCCCAATTGGCAGAATCCCAATTTCACAGTGCCAACAACATGACAGATCTGTTTGCGGGACTAGTAGCAGTAATCAACACACCTAACACTCAGACAGTTCAAGAAAAATATATCAATCAGTTCTTCCAAAACTGGCAAACCGAACCACTCGTCATTAATAAATGGTTAGCGGCCCAAGCTGCAAGCACACAGTCAACCACCTTCGAACGGGTGACCCACCTGTTATCCCACCCCACCTATAATCGCCTGGTCCCGAACCAATTCCGTGCACTGGTCGGGACTTTTGCAAACAACTTGCCCCATTTTCATCGATATGACGGGTTAGGCTATCAATGGGTTGCCCAACAAATAACCGAATTAGATCCGTACAACCCCCAAATCGCGGCCCGCATCGCGCTCTCGTTCCAACGAACTGCTCGGTGTGACCTCTCGCGTCGCATCATAATTGACCGGATTCTTTCGACGATACTGTCCCAACCGAAAATATCAAAAAATCTCTATGAAGTTGTCAGCAAGATCAAAGGTAGCTACAATTTGACCCAGTAATTTATTGGCTTGTGCTCGTCCTTAAGCGTGACGATGCGACAAACCAATTGTTCCGTTGTATTGGATAAAGGGCACCAGTTAGAACTAACTTTGGCATTCGGTTATTCCGAACGGGTTTGCGTTTGCATATCCGAAATGCGGCTTTAGTTTTTGACTCCCAGATGAATAATTCATTTTTTAAGGATTAGGAATAATGCAAAATCAGGTAACAGAGAGTTTACATCGTGAAAGATGGCATATCACCGAGGTCGATCAAGTACAGGTTCAGGAATACGCTGAAAAATTTAAAATTGATCCATTACTCGCACGATTGCTACTGGTCCGAAATATCGGAGACGGCATCGACGAGGAAATATGGAAGTTTATCAATCCCCCTGCGTCGTTAATTACAGACTACTCAACGTGTACGGCATCTGAAGATTTAATTGCCGCTACAAATCGAATCGCCGGCGCCATCCAAAAGGGTGAACGGATTATGATCAACGGGGACCCAGATGCCGACGGAATCTCCGGAGGAACCATCTTGGTGTCGTCAATACGAGAGCTTGGCGGAGAGGCATATTATGACTTCCCCACCCGAGCCAAAGAAGGTCACGGACTTCAACCTCGAATTATTGATGAGAGCAAAAAACTCGGCTGCAGCTTGATTGTGACATCCGATTGCGGCTCCAAAGACGTTGAGGCCACAGACTACGCCAATGCGTTGGGACTGGACGTCATTATATGCGACCACCACGTACTCGGAAAAAATCTACCCAAGGCACTCGCCTTGGTGAATCCTCATAAATATGCGGAACCCTCATTCTCTAAAGGATTGTCTGGGGCCGGGGTTGCCTTCAAACTGGTCCTCGCAGTATTTGAGAAATTGGGAAAAACGGTCACTCCTGAATTCATGGATTATCTTCTGGCACTCGTCGCTCTAGGAACTATCTCTGACCGGATGTCATTCCTGAATCCCATGAACCGGGTGATGGTCAACGGCGGAGTCGATGCAATCAATCGGACCGAAATGGAAGGCCTTCGCGCCCTCAAAGAGATCAGCCGAAGTAACTATAAGGAACTAAAGTCCCGAGAAATCGGCCGGACAATCGTCCCCCGACTTAACGCCCCAGGCCGAATTGGTGACCGAGATGAGGGCATTCCTGACTCTCGAATCGTACTTGACCTTCTATTAATTGGAACAGGTCAGCCCAACGCAGAGAAAGCACTAAAAGTTCTTGAACAATTCACAAGTGTTGTTGAGCTTGAAAAAAAGAGCCGGACCCAAGTCACTGGGGACGCACTTGGCGAAGCTGCAGTTGTTGACGAAGTCAATGAAAAACGAAAGTTTATTACCAGCAAAATTGAAGACGAAATTGATCAGTTGATCGACGATCAGGTTGATCCTCAAAAAGATAAAATTGTGATTGTTCGAGGAAAAAACTGGAATCCAGGTGTCATCGGTATTGATACCGATCGACTGAAAGATCGCTTTTTGCGCCCCGCAATGATTTTGACGGATTATGACGGCAGTGAATTTGTTCGAGGCTCCGTCCGAAGTATTCCGACCATTAACATGTACCGTATTATTGATGCGGTTGGTGAGGCCTTTGAATCAAGTAACGGCCATCAACTTTTCCAAACCGAGGTTAACACTCAGTTTGGTAAACGAATAATCAACGCGTTTGGCGGACACGCCCAGGCCTGTGGATTTACCCTTCATAGTACCAATGTTCCATTCTTCCTAGACGCCGTTCGTCAGGAAATGGAAAAGCTCACGATGGAGCAGTTTGAATATTCGTACGAAATCTTAGATACCATTCGGTTCAATCAAATCAACTTTGAAATCGTCAAAAAGCTAGACCTTTTGGCTCCATACGGGCAAGCGTTTGACTACCCAATTTTTTACCTCAAAGGGTGCTCGCTAAGCCGAGGCCGCGCGTTTGGTAACAAATATCAGGAAGCACGAACGCCACACGTGGAATTTACTGTTTCAGAAGGTGCAAACCGCAAAAACAATCCGAATCAGCGCAGACTTGATTCAGTTGGATTTGGGCTTTGGGAAAAATATTCACAGATTGTTAACACAAACCCATTCGGCACATTCGATATTATCTTCTTTATTGAGCAGGTAAAAAAAGGTCGTGGACGATACGCTAAAGATATATTGAGACTCAATGTCCTAGATATCCGACGATCAGAAGATACCCGAGGTATTGGATCCAGGAAACGGAAACGTCGTAAGAAAAAGAAGAAACTATTAGCTAACGGTCAACCACAGCCGCAAGCGCAACAGACCAGTCCCCCACAAGCCCAGGGTTCCGGCGCGACAGAGGGATAACCCCCTCTTCCCAAATCCCCCTCAACATCTAATTCGACGTTGAGGGGGATTTTTTTTGAGCCAAAAGATGCTCTTGATAACTCCTCGTAAATATATGTCGCCCATTGCCTTCAGGTGACGCAACAAAAAACAAGTACTGCCCCCGGGTCGGCTGCAAAGCGGCTTTGAATGACGCTATTCCCGGCGATGCGATCGGCGTGGGCGGTAATCCCCGATTGCGATACGTATTATAAGGCGAGTCCACCTTTAAATCTCGATAGAAAACGGTATCCTTCCAATTTAAGCCCAAGGCATAAATCACGGTAGGGTCCGACGCCAAGGGCATATTTCGATCTAGCCGATTAAAAAACACGCCCGCAATCACGGGCATTTCGTCTCCAACAATGGCTTCTTTTTCCACAATTGAGGCCATGACCAATGTATTGTAAAAATTCAAAGTCGCGTTAGGGCTCGCGGCATTCCAAACGGGGATCACCTGACGAGAGAACGCCGTCAACATGGTTTTTACAATCAATTGTTTGGATGCCGATGGCGGAAATAAATAAGTATCCGGATATAGCACCCCCTCCAAATTACGAGTGGGCACCATCATCATCCAGGGAAATTGAGGCAACATTTCCATTTTTGCTTGGTCCCGAACATAGCCGACGAACTCATCCGAATCGACTAATTTTTTACTATCCAACGTCTCCGCAATTTGCCGAAGAGAGTACCCTTCAGGGATGGTAACCCTAACCAAGCGACTATAAGGCGTGTGCTCGGTCAGAATCTTAACGATAAACTGGCCTGAAAAATGAGAACTAATATTGTAATACCCGGCCCATAACTTCGATTCTTTTCGGGTCACCTTTGTCCATAAAATAAAGGCATGCCGACTTCGAATCAAACCCCGTTGAGCCAACAAATCTCCAATTTGGGATGCCCTATAGCCGGGCGGTACATAAAGAACCGAAAAATGAGGCACCACGGACGCCGGTCGCAACCCATAATCAATCCACAAATAGGCTGCCCCCATTGTCAATCCAACTATCGTTAAGGCCACGATAGCAATTGCACCGGTAGACCCCTTCAGTTTTAATTTAATTCTGGGAGATATCATCGCATTTACTATACAGGCAAGAGGGCTGTCGTAAAATACGCTCATCTGATACTCTTTAGGACGCTGTTTTTATAATGTCTTGCGAACTTATCGCGCCAGGAGCCTATTGCATGTCACAACCGAGACTTCCCGAATGGTTTCGAAATACCGGGGGTAAACTTAACGCCACCCGCCAACTGTCTCGTATGCTAGAGATGGAAGTACCCAACAGTATCTGCCAAGAAGCAAAATGCCCGAATCGGTCTGAATGTTTTTCTAAAGGCGTCCTCACGTTCATGATTTTGGGAACCGTATGTACCCGAAATTGCGGATTTTGTAGCGTTGCCCACGGTAAGCCAAAGCCGCCAGAATTGTCTGAAATCGACAAAATCACTTCGTCCATCGAAAAATTAAATCTGCGATTTGTGGTACTCACGTCACCTAATCGAGACGACCTTCCCGATGGCGGCGCGGCGCATTACGCCCAAACCGTCCGCCGGATCAAAGAGGCCCATCCGACGGTCCGAGTCGAGGTATTGGTCCCTGATTTCAAGGGAAATTCAACCGATTTAGCAACCGTTGTTGCCGCGATACCCGATGTACTCAATCATAATTTAGAAACGGTACCATCGCTTTATCGGACTGTTCGTAAAGGCTCCTTGTATGACCGGTCACTCAATCTCCTCAAAACGGTCAAAACCATTAACCCAAAGATGTTGACTAAAACTGGATTGATGGTGGGATTAGGGGAAACTAGAGATGAATTAAAACGCACATTTGCCGATATCCGGTCTCAAAATGCCGATATTCTAACGCTAGGGCAATACCTCAAACCCGACAAAAACAGCCTTGATATCGTCCGCTATTACCACCCAGATGAATTTGAAGAACTTAAAGCCGACGCAAAAGAAGCCGGTCTCCGGTATGTCTTTGCCGGACCTAACGTCCGCAGCTCATTTTTAGCTGAACATGTATTCGACGATTTAACCCAAGATTTGGAATCTGCGTTGGAACGAACGGTATGCTCGTCGAACTAACGACCTGGCTCGCGATCCATCACCTTGCGCTGGGCGCGCTGTCATTTTTATCGGGAAGCATTCCATTTTCGCTCCTCATCTCAAAGGCAAGGGGCGTTAACCTCCGGGCCGTGGGATCTGGAAATCTAGGCGCAACAAACGTGTACCGCGCCATGGGATTTAAAGCGGCACTTTTAGTTTTCAGCTTAGATGCAATTAAGGGAGCAATTCCAACCTGGATTGCCCTTAATAATGACTCTCCCACGATCCACATTATAATTGCTGGATTGGCCATTATTGGGCATTCCCTGTCCCCTTTTGTAAAATTCAAAGGTGGAAAGGGCGCGGCAACGGGGCTGGGGGTATTAGCCGTATTGGCGACCGACGTGTTTGGGGTATTATTTATCGTCGCAGCGATTCTAATTGCCGTGACTCGGTATGTCGCACCCACCACAATTATCTGTAGCCTTTTAGCGCCGATCTTGCTCTTCTTATTTGATTACCCGCTCCCCTATGTGGGTTTCACATCGTTAATCGCCCTATTTATTATATATAGACATCAAACCAATATAATCAGGTTAATCAAGGGAACGGAAAATCGCGTTTAATGGGTCAAATTGGCGTCGTCGGATCGGGCGCATGGGCAACAACCGCCGCTAAAATTTTAGCAGAAAACGGGCACTCGGTTGTTCAGTGGTGTCACCGACCCGACTATGTGAATCCGATACAAACCCTTCATGAAAATACACTGAGCCTTCCCGGAGTACGTCTTCCCGACACGCTTACTGCCTCCGTCAACATGGATGACCTCCAATCTGCCGACACTTGGGTGATCTGTATCCCCTCCAAATTTCTGGATACACTCCCCCCCCTCGTTTCACGGTACCGGGGGCAAGCGATTGTCAGCCTAATCAAAGGATTGCCGGAACATACCGATACGCACTCTGTGGCAGACTATCTTCAGACGCTATTGAGATCTGACGATTTAGCGGTTTTATCAGGACCCAATCTTGCGTTGGAATTAGCCCAACAGCTCCCCGGCGCATCCGTCGTCGCCGCGAAAAATCCTCAACTCTGTCGTCATTTTCAGCAGCTATTTAGCCGGCCGTATTTTCGCATATACACCTCGGACGACCGCCTCGGCGTTGAGCTTGGTGGCGTCCTTAAAAATGTATATGCGTTTGCAGCAGGCATCGCTGATGGGCTTCGGCTGGGAACCAATGCAAAGTCCGCACTTATGACACGGGCATTGGCCGAAATGGTGCGAATTGGAAAATCCATGGGAGCCAACCCAACAACCTTTTACGGTCTCTCTGGAATCGGGGATTTGATGGCCACGGCATACTCACAATCGAGTCGAAATTGGCAGGCGGGGTTTAACCTTGCGCAAGATAAAGAAGGCAATCGAAGTGACCGAGGCATCGCTGAAGGGGCCCGAACCGCGTTACTCTTCAATCGGCGTCTTCCCACTATGGAGGTCCCAATTTTATCGGCGATAGCCACTGTATTAACGGGCCAGGAAACTGTCTCATCGGTGATGACCCAATTAATGCAACGAGAATTAAAATCCGAATGAACCGCCATCAATCCAACAGTCGTTGGAAGTTCACGGTTATTCGATTGGCTGCAGATATTCTAATTGCCCCTATCGTGCTCGTTATATCCTACTGCTTAAAGTTTAAGGTCGGGTATTTCTTTCAAAATGTCCTGTCTCTACAATTCGGTAAAATTTATCAACAAGCCCAAATTGAGCCATATCTTGATGAAATAGGCGTTGTAACGTTGATTTGGATATTTACCTTTTACTTCGTTCGACTATACCAACCGTTTTCCGGAATTACGCCTGAGGTAGATGAATGGGTGGCCATTGTTAAAGGGGTATCGATTGCAACGATTGAATTAATGGCCTTCACATTTGTATACAAATCATTCCCGGAGTCTCGATTCGTAATCGCATATATGTGGATCGTTGGAATTGCCGTGTTGGTTGTGGTCCGCACCATTATCTTCCAATATGAACTTGCGTACCTGCGAAAGGGTCGGGGAAACAAGCGCGCCATTGTGATCGGAAACAATGAAATGGCGCAAGATATCATTGAAAAACTCATATTATTTCCAACACTCGGGTTCAATTACATTGGGACTATTGATGACGCCTCCATGGCCCACGAGAATCACAACATCAAAGGTAAAATCAAACTATTGGGGAGCATCGCTAATCTCCAACAACTCATCGCAGCGAATAGACCTGACATCGTCATTGTCACCGATACCGGCTCAATTTTCATCGAAGAAATTCGAGAATTTTGCAGTCCAAAAAGTATCGAAATTTTAGCACCGCTAGATACAAGCGATGTGGTTACGTCCATCGCCCGGATCGACGAATTCGATAGCATTCCGGTCACCCACTATTATACATATTCTCCAAATAAAGCGTTGTTGATCATCAAAGATATTATGGACCGAACCCTTGCGGGAGTTGGCCTGATACTACTATCGCCGTTACTACTCGGTATCGCCTTGGTCATTAAAAAAGTATCTCCCGATGGGCCCGTCTTTTTCAGTCAAGAACGCCTAGGCCTCGGTGGGAGGTCATTTAACATGATTAAATTCAGAACCATGATCCCCAACGCTGAAGCAGCCACAGGGCCCATTATGGTCAGCGAAAAAAACGAGTCCCGGTATATTAAATATGGTAATTTTCTACGCAAAACGTCCTTGGACGAACTCCCCCAGTTATTTAATGTCATTCGAGGGGAAATGAGCCTCGTGGGACCCAGACCCGAACGGCCCCATTTTGTCGCCGAATTTCAAAAGACAATCCCCCATTTTCATCGGCGGTTACTGGTCAAAGGGGGAATCACTGGATGGGCACAAATTAACGGCCGGTCCGCATTAACCAATCGGCCGGAGTATAAAATTAAATACGACCTCTACTACATCAAAAACTGGACATTAGTCTTGGATATTAAAATTCTACTACGAACCATTTGGGTTGTATTTCGTCGGGAACAAGCGTATTGAAAATCGGAATTTTTGGGGGCCGATTCGACCCGTTTCATGACGGCCACTTAGAGATGGTTACCCGGGGAATCGCGATTCACAGCTTAGACAAAATTCATATTGTGCCCGCTGCAAACCCTCCCCATAAACCCGTCAGTACGCGTTTCGACGACCGATGCGCAATGATCGAACTTGCAATAGTCCACGCTGATCTCCCAGCCAATCAAGTTGTCGTTGATCGGAGAGAAATGTCCCGACAACGACACTCCCAAAGTTCGTCTTGGACGATCGATACAATTTTGGAGTTTGAGGCCGACTATCCCCCCCCTCACGAACTTTGGCTAATGATCGGCGACGATACGGCCCGCCAACTGCATACCTGGTACCGTATCGACAGCGTGCTCTCCCGGGTTAATTTGCTTGTATTTAATCGAAACAACATCTCCCCCGATACGATCACACGCTACTTAACATCCCACTTCCCCTCTTTCGCCAACCACCTGGCTTTCGACACTGATATTTATGTTCCAATATCCTCGTCTGATTTGAGAGTGCAGAATAATTCGCCCTACATCACCAACCCCGTTGCGGAGTATATCCGCCAAAATCGGCTATATCAGAACATACCGAAACACGTCCTCGGAATTACCGGTAGAGTAGGATCCGGGAAATCCTCGGCAGCCGCCTATTTAGATACTCATTTTAACGTAACCGTGTTGGATCTCGATACCATCGGCCATGCCTTATTGTTAGACCCCCGCATTAAGGCTGACATTCGAGAGTCGTTTGGCGACATAGTTTTCGTGGACGGAGACATCAATCGTAAGGCCCTCGGTAAAATTGTATTTTCTGATTCCACGGCCCTTGAAAAACTCAACCGCATTATCCATCCAAAAATTCGTGAGGCCGTCGTTACCGGAATTACTGCCTCCAAAACCACGCCCATTATCGTCGTGGGGGCATTACTTGATGAGACGGGTATATTGCCGCTCTGCGACGCCGTCTGGGTAATCGATGGTGACGACAATGCGATAGAAACTGCAATTGGGTCAAAATTTGATATTCGACATTCTCAACAATCGAGAAAGAGCTACCAGGCCCAGGGCACCGTCATCAAAAATACATTCGATGATCGGTTTTTTGATACCCTAGACCAACTATTTAAAGCGCTTAATTTTAGTTAAAAAATTAGGACCGAACCGGAAACAACCGTCGTCCACATATCTTTTTTTCCAATAGCGGATTGGGTAATTGTCTTAACATCGACAATCTCGTCTTGGAGACGCCAATAATTTTTTCGTTCGTCAAAATGGAGGCCCGACTCTACTGGAATTCCAAGTGTCGTCGCCAACATTTCAGCCGCCATATCCTCAGCATAATCACTGGCTTCTTGCTCGGTTTCCCCGTAGGAATGATGTTCCGATAAGTACCCGTGAGTCTCCGTATCTCGTGGCAATGCAACGCCTACAGAGGCCGCGATCAAACGATTTTGTTCTCGAACGGCTTGGTCCGACAACACGCAAAAAACAACTTGTCCAAATCGTAATTTTTTAATGCCCTCTTCTTTAGCAATAATTTTACAATTGGGTGGAAAAATACTTGATACTCGAACCAAGTTATATTCAGCAATTCCGGCATCTCGAAGGGCGAGTTCAAATGAGACGAGCTTTTCCTTGTGGACCCCAACGCCACGGGTAAGGAACATCTCTTTAGGTACAAAATTCATGGGATCAACAAGTGGGTTGGCAGACGCCGACATCGATTACCTCCTGAGCGATTAAAAAAGAGGTAGAAGTAAAACGTATTGAGCCCAAAAAATCAACTCAATTTTGAGGCTGATTTGATTGATTTAAAATTCCTAAAATTTCATCGTGAAACAAGCCATTCGAACTGACGATTGAATCGGAGTTTAATGAGAATCCCCCGTCAAGGTCCGTGACCCGCCCTCCAGCACCTTCTACGATGGCTTTTAGAGCCGCTTTATCCCAAGGTTTTAAGCCAAAATCAATTCCCAATTCACCGGCACCTGACGCCACCAACATATGAAGGTAATAGTCACCCACCCCCCGTTGTCTGACGGTCTTGGACAGCAAGTCGATCACCGTCTCCGGCGTAAGCGTTGCTTCGCAGCCAAACAAACTCCCATGAAACGCCTGCGCCTCATCAATCCGTGCGATTCCAGACACATGGATCTGATGCTCGTCCCATCGGGATCGATACAGTGCCATATGGACGTTGCTCCCCCGTGCCCCCCACCAACGTTCAGCCGAATAGGCCGCAGAAATGAGCCCCTTTATAATTTCTCCATGATGTTCAACCGCCAATAATGTCGCAAAAAAGGGAACGCCCCGAATAAAATTCCGTGTCCCGTCGATGGGGTCGACAATCAGCCGGGTTACCGCCGCGTCCGACTCATCCCCAAATTCTTCTCCAAAAACGCCAACGTTGGGCCATCGATCTTTAACGGCTTGTCGGACCATTTTCTCTATTTCCAAATCCGCTTGCGTCACTGGAGAATGGTCCACTTTACTTTCAACTTTTAAGTTCCGCCGCATGAAATAGTGCATTGCAATTCGATCCGCCTCAGTTGCGATCTCATGTAAACCATCAAAATTAATTGGCATTTTTACGCTCCGGTGTACTCGAAATTAGGAAAATAGGATATAGTCTGCGACTGCTTATGGAAAACATTCGTAATTTTTGTATTATCGCACACATCGACCATGGCAAGTCGACGTTGGCCGATCGACTGATCGAAATGACCCACACCGTCTCTCATCGAGAGATGAAACACCAACTCTTAGATTCAATGGATCTGGAACGTGAACGTGGCATCACCATTAAAATGCAAGCCGTCCGACTCGACTATACTGGCCGAGATGGCAACCCCTATATATTAAATTTAATCGACACCCCGGGACACGTCGATTTTAGCTACGAAGTATCCCGATCGTTGGCCGCATGCGAAGGCGCCCTACTCTTGGTCGATGCAACCCAAGGTATCGAAGCTCAGACAATGGCCAACTTTTATTTGGCCCTAGAACACAACCTGGAAATCATCCCGGTGATCAACAAAATCGATCTTCCGTCGGCAGATGCCCAGCGTGTCGCTGAAGAAATTGAACAAGTTTTAGGAATCAAAGCCGCTGACTGTTTACAATGTAGCGCCAAAACGGGACTGGGCGTCGACGATATTTTAGAAGCTATTGTTAGCCGTGTGCCCCGCCCAAAAACAGACCCAGAAACCGCCCTCAAAGCCTTGATATTTGATGCCCATTACGACCCCTATCGGGGAGTTATTACGTACGTTCGGGTGATGAGCGGATCCATTTCTCGGGGTCAAAAAATAAAACTCATGTCCACCGAAAACGTATTTGAAGTGCTAGATCTTGGATATTTTCGGCCCAAAATGACACCTTCGGATTCCTTGACGGTTGGCGAGGTCGGCTACGTCATCTCCAATATTAAAAATGTAGTCGATGCTCGGATTGGAGATACAATTACCGATGCCAGATTATCTGCCAAAACGGCATTACCCGGCTATACCGAGGCCAAACCGATGGTGTTTTGCGGATTTTACCCTGTTGATACCGAACTATATCCAGGAATGAGAGATGCACTCGAAAAACTTCAACTCAACGATGCGTCACTCCATTTTGTTCCAGAATCCTCGTCGGCCCTTGGGTTTGGGTTTCGATGCGGATTTCTTGGATTGCTCCACATGGAAATTGTACAGGAACGGATCGAACGCGAATATGGCATTGAATTGGTGGCCACCGCGCCAAACGTGACCTATCGAATTACAAAAACCAACGGCGACGTTATTGAAATCGAAAATCCGGCTCAATTCCCGGCAGCACAGCACATTGCGTCCACTGAAGAACCGTATATGGGATTGTCATTAATTGCCCCCAGTCAATTTATTGGGACAGTAATCGAGCTCGCGCAAGAACATCGGGGCGAATACAAAAAGGCCGAATTGATTGATGCAGAACGGCAAATGCTGACATTTTCCATGCCATTAAATGAGTTGATTTCTAATTTCTTTGATAAGCTTAAATCCAGAACGCGGGGATACGCCAGCATGGACTATTGGTTTGAAGAATACCGTCCATCTAAATTGGTCAAAGTAGACATGATGATCAACGGGGATCCCGTCGATGCGTTGTCCTTTATTGCCCATATCAGCAAAGCCCCGATGACCGCACGAAAAATGGCCGAAAAGTTAAAGGAACTGATTCCTCGCCAACTATACGAAGTGGCAATCCAAGGCATCATCGGCGGCAAAATTATCGCCAGGGAAAGTATCTCTGCGATGAAAAAAAATGTAATCGCAAAATGCTACGGCGGTGATATCAGCCGAAAGCGGAAACTACTCGACAAACAAAAAGAAGGCAAAAAAAAGATGAAAACCATTGGGTCCGTCCAGGTCCCGAAGGAAGCCTTTTTGTCGGTTCTTAAAATTCACGACTAGAATGGCCACGGTAGATGTAACCGACATTACCGAAATCCCGTTTGAACAAGTATTGGGGCTATTTTCTACCCTTCCAGGATTTATATGGCTGGATAGTTCGGATACTCAATCATCCCAGTCCAACTACTCATATTTAGCCGCAAACCCTGTTGCAACCATCGATCCCGATGCCGGGCCAACCGAACTCGCCAAATTTTTGGCTCATTGGGCGAATCCTCCAAATGCACCATCACCGGAATTCAGTGGGATGATCGCTGGATTTATTGGATACGAGGCCCTAAAGAGCTGGGGACTCCCCGAACTATCAAAGGTCAAATTCCATAGCCACCCTCGGTGGCCAAACCATCAACTGGGGGTATACCCCGTAGTTGTCAGAATTAACCATCTGACCCATAACATGCAACTCGTTGTAAATACTGATATTTCGGAGAATTCCCCCGCAGAATGGCACTCCAGAATGCGTTCAGCACCCGCATTTATTCCCCAAAAAACCATGCTTCAATTGAGGCCCCATACCGGTGCAAAAGAGGGCTTTATTCACTCCGTTGCTACGATTCAAAAACACATCGCCGACGGCGATATTTATCAACTCAATCTCACCCGGCAGATCACAGCCTTGCTGACCGAGGGTGGCCCACTCGATGTGTATTGGGCAATGCGCCAAAACAATCCGTCCCCGTTCGGGGCGTATCTCGATACAGGTTTCCACCAAATCCTGAGCATGTCCCCGGAATTATTATTTAATATTTCAAATAAAATGATTGAAACTCGCCCCATTAAAGGGACATTAAAACGAACCGGCTTTGCAGATGTAAATGAAGGCCGACAACTTCTTGAGTCCACAAAAGACACATCAGAACTGACAATGATTGTCGATCTATTACGCAATGATTTGGGTCGGGTCTGTTTACAAGGGTCAGTTCATGTTCCTCAGCTCAAAACAGTTGAGACTTACGCCACCCTCCATCATTTGGTAGCGACAATACGAGGCCAATTGAACCCCAATATTTCATATATCGACATTCTGAAAGCCATTTTTCCTGGCGGTTCTATTACAGGTGCCCCCAAATATCGGGCAATGGAATTAATCGGCCAGATCGAATCTATTCCACGCTCAGTCTATACCGGCGCAATCGGCTATTTTGGGTTAAATGGCGATAGCCAATTTAACATTGCGATTCGAACCGCAATTCACGACAGAGGCGTCATTGCCTATCATACCGGCTGCGGGATTGTCGCCGATTCAAATCCGGAAGCAGAATGGGAAGAAAGCATGACAAAATCGCATGCATTTGAGAGATTGTGTCGATAAGAGAACCGTCTAAAGGAGTCTTCCATGTCTGGACATAGCAAATGGTCAACGATTAAGCATAAAAAAGCGAAAACCGACGCAAAACGGGGGAAGATGTTTACTAAGGTAGTCCGAGAAATTACGATCGCAGCCAAAGTAGGCGGTGCCGATCCTGAATTAAATCCGAGGCTGAGGTTGGCGCTCCAAAAAGCAAAAGAAGCCAATATGCCCAACGACAACATTAAACGTGCCGTTGAAAAAGGTGCCGGTGGAAGCGATGGAAACGAACTGGAAGAAATCGTATTTGAAGCCTATGGACCCAATGGGGTTGCGTTGATGATTCCAACGCTTACGGACAATAAGTTTCGGACGGTCCCGAATCTTAAAAACATCCTTAATCGTGCTGGGGGGTCAATGGCTTCCAAAGGCGCGGTATCATATATGTTCAAGTCAAAAGGCCTTATTATCTTTGAACCCGGCCATTCCGAGGATACCATCATGGAAGTGGCCATGGTCACTACAGTGAACGATGTACTTACGAACGACGATGGCAGTGTCGAAGTCATCACCGAACCGGATTTATTAGACCCCGTCCTACAAGCGTTTGATTCGGCCAATCTCAGGTATATCAGTGCCGAATTGACCATGATTCCAGACGTTACCGTTCCTTTAGATCTTGCGGCAGCAGAACAAATTTTAAAGTTAATCGATAAGCTTGAAGACGAAGATGATGTTCAGAATGTATTCGGTAATTTTGACATTCCCGATGAGGTGATGGCATCCCTAGCCTAAAGGTTGCTATAATACCCTCCAAATTGCATATTCACTTTATTACGTAAGGGAACTCCATGATTCGTCAGGCTTTTCGTTTCGGACTTCTAGCCGCCCTGCTTCTCGTATTTTGTATTCAGTTCTCGTATGGACAAACGTTATCGTTGATTCAAACGACGGTCGACAAACGCTACGCGCCTCAGGGAAGCAAAGTGGCAATGATATTTATGAAACTTCAGGCAACAGGCGGTTCAAACGCACTGACGAGCGTGTCGTTCAAAAATCCCTCCCCCACCATTTTTTTGGGCAATAAAATTACCAAAGCGTTTCTATATAAAGACAGTTCTATTGCGGGAGTTGCCGGCCGATTTGATGATGGAACCGAAACTGAACTTGCATCAATCACATATAATACCGACCCAACCACGGCCGACCAACTTTTTTCCGGGTTTTCTGACACAATCTCTAGTGGAAACTCCCAGGGGTATTTTATCGTCTATCAGGTTGCTGATAATGCTGATTTAACTGCAACAACCAGCATAACCGTCTTGGATCTCAACGAAAGCAGTTTCGACTTTAGTTCAAATACGGTTGTCAATTCAGTAACGATCACTGGATTGGAATCAAAAGCCATCACATCGATCGCCCCCACGGTGGTAATTCCAGGCCAAACAAATGTTCCAGCGCTAAAAATTGCCCTTAAAATGAGCGGCGAAGATATGAATGAAGCTATTTTAATTAATGTCCAAAATATCGCGAACAACTTTGTGATGGACAGCAACTTAAAAAACGGAATTACGGCCGCCTATTTATATAAAGGAAACGCCGGCCAAGACGAGTTTGACCCGCTATTTATCTCAAACTACACCGTTGTTCAGCAATTCACGGCGGGAAGCTTTACATCCACATCATCGGTCATTTTTACTTTTCCAGAAAAAAACGACTTAACTATTGGTACCGGCGTCACAACCAACCTCTTCCTTGCCTACGATATCGGTGAAGATTTTCAAGTTACCAACAACACAAAAATCAATGCTCAGATCAAATCGTTAACCGGGCTCGGCGATCAATCCCGTCTCACGGTGTCTATTCCGTCAGCACTCCCCTCTGTCCCTGCATCGGCGTTGGTCGCAGGGTTATCATTCAACACCGACGTTGTGAAAAACCTGGTCAATGCGGGAGATTCTTTTGGTGCCAACAGTGTCGTTCCTATGTTTGAATTTGAAATTCGAGCCAACCAGACCGATATTACGATTGTTACAATCAATATTCAGAATCCTGGAACTGTTCCGTTTATTACCACCAGCTCCGACCCGAAAAACGTACAAAAAATCGCCCTTTATCTCGACTCAAATCGAGATGGCGTTTTTAACGGATTTTCATCAGGCGGGCTAGACACCCTTGTGGCGGATCTAACTCTTGGCCGTGGCGGAAACCAAATTGACCGTGCCGTTGTAACCATGAATGCATTAGGGAGTGCATTGATTATTCCAAAATTTGATTCCAACGCGGATAGTATCGACGGCTACAATAGCAACAACGCGGCACGATTTTTTACTATTTATACATTTGGACAACACATTCTTGCTTCTGGTGCAGGTACTGGAACAGCCAATTCTGGATCGTACGCTATCGCTCGATTGGAAAATGTGGTTGGCACAGTTAACGTATCCAATAACATCTACACGGTAAAACTAAGCGGTACAAAACCGGTCATAGCAACGCCAGAGGCACTCGTTAAACTATTGGATTCATTAGACGTATTTATCTCGTCGTCACAGGCGCTGTCGCCAACTATGGCTATTCAAGGCCAGGTGATGGTTCCAATGCTCTACCTTATTTTGGATTCCGCTAATACGTTTCCGTCCGCCAACGTCAGTATTCTCAATGAGTCCGCATCATTTAGCCCATCAAACGAGGGCGTCTCTAAGGTATGGATCTACCGAGACATAAATTCAAACATGATCGTCGACTCAGGCGACACCTTGCTGGGGGTCCAAGATTTACTATCAAATACATCCACTGCGTCCATATCTTCTATCGGGCTAGTCACGGGGCAAAATAAATGGATTATTTTGTATAATATTGGGGTCAACGCACCCGGGCCATCGACCGGGGTTCCCAATGTACGCGCCCAATTTGGAGGGCTAAAAACTACCAGCAATATCAGTATTGGCGGACAATCACTCCCATTCCCGTCGACCGCTGCAACACTAACCCCGAGTAGCAGCCGATTGGTTATTTCCGATGTCACTACGTCGGTTTCCTCATTGGCAACCATTGTTACCAACTTCACAACAACACTCACTTTAACAAATACAACCGATTCCCCGATAACAGTAACCGACCTGGCCCCTCGAATATATTTCTCCACGATTTCGGGAACCGATATCTCCTATGAATTTACATTTGAACCCGATTCCGCCCCCCCGTATACGGTTCTTGCCAACGGAACAAAAACGGTCACATTCACATGTAAACATAGTAACCGGATCAGTGACGGGAATGTCCTTGTAGATGGGTATGCGGAGTATATTGTTCCCGATTCTATATACCCTGTACCCGCAACCGCTGGCTTGGCTGAAGTTATCCGCTATAAAAGCACATCCGGTTGGACACCCGCGTTTGTTGATCCCCCGAGATTTAAAGTCGGCAGAGGAACTGTATATTCATGGAGCTTCCCCGCATATATCTCCGGTATTATACTCGTAGTGAACGAATCGCTTATTCCGTTCGCCAATTATGACTCCATCCCTAAGCAGAGTGAACTCCAAATCACCCTGGTAAATAGTGGAAAAACTATTGACGAGAGTTCCTTGGTGGTCAAAATCAATGGCACTGTATTGACCAAGGTCCAGAGCATTTCTAGCACTGGTGGAATGAGCCACATCCAATCGTTCAAAACAAAAGCGGCACTAACCTATTCCTATAATGCAGAAACCGGAGTGATCGTCATCCAGGATATTGGAACCGAGGGCGGCACACTCACCATTTCAGCAAATGATCTACAAGGAAATGCGTTGGACACAACCAGCATCAATTTTTCTATTTCAGATTTTGTTCGAATCGAGAATCTGTATGCATACCCAAGTCCATATTTGAGAACCTCACTTCAGCCACTTAATCTTGGATTTGACTTAACACAACCTGCCACTGTTAAAGTGTACATCTTCAACCATGTTGGATCGCTGGTTTTCCAACAAGAATATACCTACGACAATATTGGATATCACGTTATTTCGTTTGGTCAGAATGAGGGATTCGTCGCGTCCGGGATCTATATATGTAAAATGTATGCTACCGATGCCAATGGCACCAAATCAAATGCAGTCACCAAATTTGCAGTTTATTAAGTTGAAATCAAGAATGAACCACACGACACGCAATCTATTAATACTCCCCATTGCACTCTTCATTGCAACGGGCCCCTGCGTTGCCCAAACTGACCGTCCCGTCGCTAATCCACAAACGCAAATGGTTGGCGCTCGCTTTGCGGCATTAGGGGGAACAGTCCCAACTTTAAAAGATGCCTCCGGAATATTCTTAAATCCGGCATCCGCCGGTCAGTTAGATGCCAATCCCTTGTCATTTACAAACCAGGCGCTTTTAGGAAGTAATTTCACCTACAAGACATTCAATTTTTGCTGGCCATTTGAAATTATGCTTGAGATTAACAAACGCCCCGTTCCTCAAAAAATTCAATTCGGTTTATCCTACGGCCTCGCAACGTCTGAACACATCCCTGAAACAGTGTCCTATAACAACCGATTTATGCCTGTTTCTGACTATAGCGCTGGATTCGACATTGTAAACGCTACCGTTGCGAGCGAATTTTATGAACTTTTTGGAGTCAATATCTTATCCGCTGGCGCTAATGCAAAGATATTTCGTCAATTTATTGCAGGCCAATCACGATTTGCATTCGGGTTTGATGTGGGCTCAATTGCAACCTACTATTTTAACCAATATGGAATTGAAAAACTCCATATCGGCGCGTCTGTATTAAATCTCTTAAGCACCGGAATGGCGTGGCCGGATAATAAACAGGAAGCATTCCTACCCTTTCAAATTTTTATCGGCGGCCGAGCCGACTTATTTGACGACACCCTGTCTGTTTTTATCAATAACGACCTTAAAGGAATCGCCGTTGGCTCTGAGTATTTTATTCATAATGCGATGTCGATTAGGGGGAGCTCCAATTTTTCAGATACAAGCCTCGGCGTTGGGCTCCAATTTGAGAATATAACCACAGGGATCGTCGACGAGGCATACAGCCTTAGATTAGATTATACGTACACACAACATTCGGGACCCTTGGAATCCGATCCCGATAATACACTATCACTCTCCTTGCTCGGGTCCTCACGGCCAAAGACACCGCGTATTCTTACACCCCAAAGCGAAATATTAACTCAACTCAACAAAGTTAATCTCAGTGGAATTGGCCCTAAAGACACCTCAATTCGCATCTATACCAATGGGAATTTATCCCGAACGACCTATTCAGATCGATATGGAAATTGGAGCTACCCCAATTTCCCCCTGCAAGAAGGCAAAAACAAAATCAATATCACGGGATATTCCGTCGAAAAAGACACCTCTATCGATTCAGAGCCCGTTTTGGTTGTACTGGACACAACGGTGCCCTCATTCAATGTTCATATTTTCCCAACCGAATTTAACACGCTTAAAATTGTCGTCTCCAGTAACGAAGAACTCGCGCAAATTGATTCCGGACTCGACGGAACGGCTCTTGATTTCAAAAAAACACCGCTTCTGCCCATTTGGACTGCAAGCATTCCAATCCCAGTTGACTTAACGTCTGAATTTATCCCCCCAACCGTATTAAAATCGCTTCAGCTATTCGCCGTGGATAAAGCCGGCAACCAAACTAAAGTTGAGAATTACCCATTTTTCTTTACCCTGGCGTTTCCAACAGACAAGTTTGTACACTACAAAGATAGTATTCGATTGCTCGGCCAATCATCCGCATTGGCTACAAAAATTGAAGTCGGCGGCGACCCTGTCTATGTGGACAAAGACTATAATTTCTCGGTTTCAAAAACACTAAAACCAGGTAAAAATCTAATTAAACTAGCGGTGAAAACCGAAGGAAAAACATTAGAATATAAGCTTCGGATATTGCGACTGATTACCTATCCCGATTTAACCCGGCAAATTAAAGAGCGGCGAGAAATTGAATTTCTATCGACGCTTGGTGTCATTGATGGCGATGCCGATGGAAACTTCTACCCCAACAAAGATGTCACCCGACGTTATATTGTACGAACCATGGTCAAAATATTAAAATTACCGGTCGAAAAAGTGTCCGGAGATCTATTTCCAGATGTGCCCAAAAATGACCCCGATGCTCAGTATATCCAATGTGCAATTCAAAATGGGTTGATGTTTGCATTGCCGGACGGAACATTTAAGCCAGACCGGGCATTAACCTTATCAGAAGCCATGTTTTTGTTGAGCAACGCCCGAATTATTGAAGAACAATCAGTTAATGACGACGATGCCTATGTAAAACGCCGGGAACTGGCCCAACAATTGGCATACAGCTCCCGTTACGAATCCCAAATTGAACGTCTCATCGATTGGGAAAAAGGGTATCAATAACATCGATCACCCCGGTCAATCATAAGACACTCCATGGCCATATCCCTTAACGATATCTATTTTATAATCGTCGAACCCCAAACCCCTGGAAATATTGGGTCTATTTGCAGGGCCTGCACCAACATGGGAATCCGTAACGTGGTGTTGGTCAACCCCGTCGACTACCTCGTCGACGACACGTTTCGACTAGGATGGGGATCCGAAGCCTTAATACGAAGCCTCCGGGTCGTTAACACAGTGGATGAAATTACAAGTGAAATGGCCATCACCGCGGGAACAACCCAACGCAAAAGAGAAAATCAATGCCCCCTATTTAGTCCAAGGGAACTCATTGCCGAACTGGATCATCTTCCAGCTGGCACCAAGGTAGGAATTTTATTTGGACGTGAAAACAACGGCTTAAATAATGAAGAATTATTAGCCTGCAACTATCAAACCACCATTCCTAGTGCAGTGTCCTACCCCGCCATGAATCTCTCTCAAGCAGTTATGGTCTACGGGTACGAACTATTCCAAGCGGCCAACGAGAACCCATCCCCCTACAACTGGGAATTGGCCACTAAAACAGAACAGGAACGGCTATATGATTTGATCGGAGGCGCCGTCGAAACGCTCCCATTCAAGACACGAAATGGTACCGCGGCTTTTGTTAATTTGTTCCGTCGCGTTCTGGGACGAACACGACTTGAAGCACGGGACGTCCGAGTCTTATATAAATTATTTGGTTTAATTAAACGGAAGTAGAACTCTCTGGTGGCGGATCTTGCAATAGGGCCAACCGTTCTTCATATTCCGATTGCTCTTGCTGGCGTCGCCACAATGCGGCATAGGCCCCGTTTGCAGCAATTAAATCGAAATGAGCGCCCCGTTCAACAATAACGCCATTGTCCAACACAAGTATCTGATCGGCATCTACGACAGTCGATAACCTGTGAGCAATGATCAACGTGGTTTTGTTATTTGAAATCATTCGAAGGGCTTCTTGAATTTCTTTTTCGGTATGCGTATCTAAGGCAGATGTTGCTTCATCAAATATCAAAATCGACGGATTTTTCAAGATCGTCCTCGCAATAGCAACACGCTGTTTTTCGCCACCCGACAACTTCAGTCCGCGCTCCCCTACCATCGTTTGGTATTGATCGGGCAGTCTCGAAATAAAATCATGAATCTGCGCTAGTTTTGCCGCCTCCACAACCTCTTCATCAGTGGCATCGGGACGCCCATACCGAATGTTATAGAGAATTGTATCGTTAAAAAGTACCGTATCTTGCGGCACGATTCCAATCGCCTTTCTCACGGACTCCTGAGTGACTTCAGATAGCGACTGTCCGTCAATTGAGACGACACCCGACTGAACATCATAAAATCGGTATAGCAACCGAGTGAGCGTCGATTTACCAGATCCACTCGGCCCAACAATCGCAACCGACGTACCAGCGGGTACAACAAAGGATACACCTTGGAGAACCGGGCGACGCGTATCATACGCAAAATTGACATCGTTAAATTCAATTAGTCCTGACGTAACCACTAACTCACCAGCACCCGCACTATTTTGAACCTCAGGAGCGACATCCAACATCGTAAACATTACCGCCATATCCACCAAGCTTTGTTTAATGGTCCGGTATACAAAACCCAAATAATTGAGCGGTACATACAATTGGATCAAAAATGTATTCACCAAAACAAAGTCACCGACCGTATTGGTTCCGTTTTTAACGCCGATTGCCGCCATTAGCATTACCAACCCCAAGCCAACGGAAATAATGATTCCCTGGCCGATATTCAAATAAGTGAGGCTCGTCTGGCCTCGAATTGCAGAAAATTCATACTTCATCAGTGCAGAATCATACCGACGGGTTTCGTGGGCTTCATTATTAAAATATTTAACTGTCTCATAATTGATAAGGCTGTCGATCGCCTTGGTATTGGCTTCATTGTCCGCAGAATTCATCGATTTTCGAATATCGACACGCCATTCAGAAACGACCAACGTAAACCCAATGTAGATGACAATAGTTGCCCCAGTGACCAACGCAAACCAAATGTTGTAGCGGACAAATAAAACCCCGCAGACCAACGTAATCTCAACCAAGGTTGGTAAAACGTTAAACACCGAAAATGAAAGGAGATTTTGGATACCCTGAACACCGCGCTCGATAATTCTTGAAATCCCGCCGGTTTGCCGTTCCAAGTGAAAGCGAAGCGACAGGCGGTGGAGATGCGAAAAAATTTCAAGCGCCACTTGGCGAACAGCATGTTGTTCTACTTTTTCAAAAATACCATCCCGTAATTCGCCAAAAATCTGGGCCCCTACCCTCGCAATAATATAAGACGCCACCGCCAACAACGGAACCGCCAATAGCGCAGTTTGCCCAGACAATTGGTCAACTGCTGCCTTGTAATAAAATGGAACAATAATCGTAAAGGCCTTGGATATCACCAAAAAGGTAACCGCAACAATCACTCGAAACCGGAGGTCATTACGGCCTACTGGCCAGAGATATTTCCATAAGCGCGCTAATATAGATAAGTCAGAGTTCGATTTCATTTCTGATCCTTTCGGTGGGGTACCGAGTATGAAGGGAGAATTGTACCACCATTTTTTGAGGTGAGTCGCACAAATATCTCTTCCTTTATTGATTTTTATACCAATCCCAATCAGAATTCCGATATTATGAAAATATACCTATTCACAGTCCCGCAATGGATCTTAACCGTTACAATCGCCACAATGAACTTTTGGACTCCCTCAAATTGTTGGGGAGAAACCTATCGGAGCATCTCTGAGTTTGGAGTGTCTCCCCGAAGTATTTCGAGAGGCAATGTGGACGGATTTTCTGGCAGCCCCAGCAGGGGTTTTGGGAATCCAGCCAGCCTCAGTCAATCGGGCGGTTGCATCTATGGATTTCTGTCCCCTACTTTTGCGGGAGACGGCACTTACAGTGCCAGCGCAGCCTCATGGGAAATGTCCTCGACAATCTAATGAACTCCACCTTGGGTGATTCAAACATTAGGCTGACGCTCCCCCGAACATTCAGTATCGGATATCAAAGCAGGCCTCTTCCGTTTATGAGAACAACCATTTTTGAACAACTTAAATCCATAAGCGTAAACGACACGATGAGTCGTGGAATTGGAATCAGATTCTACCCAGTACCATTTATTGGATTAAGCACTGGTTTACGGGCTATCGAACTATCCACCCATACTCCCAAATCCGCCCATACATTTGGCGCATCGGTTAATTTAAATTGGGTATCGATCGACTACGCTGTGGACCAGAGTGAAATTATACAAAACTCTCCCCAGCACTGCCTGTCATTTACGATTAGAATCCCGAATGGAACATTATACCCGGATCCTACATGGTATCCCGATCCAACATGGCTACCTGCTAACTACTCTACAAGATCCGCCAACCCCGACGTCAAACCGGTGGAAACGCCGCAACAGTCCCCTAATCCCTAGGTGACGCCTATTGAACCTGCCGTTCCGCGATAGCTTAGTAGGCGTCATTCTATATTCCCTCATACCCATTCGGAACTTCACGTAGTCATCTTCTATACAAACCCTCACAAAATAATTTTAGAAAAAGAGGATATGAAAACTGAGGATGGAGGAAAGGGATTATTGGCTGCAAAATGACCCGTGTAACGTTCTTTTGAATGGTTTTAAAGACTTATCCGCGCTAGTCGTAACGCGTTCACAATTATATTGCCCCGTTTGGCTAGGTTGTGTTTGAACAAAGAATGGCAGCCGCACAAAAAGGAAACGGCCGTCCTGGACTTCATTTTCAAAACCAAAAACAATGCCGGCACTACTATTATCGATGCTCCCATCACGGAAAAACCGTTAAAACATGCACCATCAAAGCCATCTCCTTCATCAACATTGAAAAGCGATAAATCCCCAAAATCGATCGCACACATTTTTGGGGAACCAGTGGTGCGATCTCCCGGTTTGGTCATTTCACCCTAGATTACAAACAAAAAAACCACCCCGGTTCGAGAACAAAACCGGGATGGTGATATCGTAAACTGAGGCTAAATGGTGGGGATGGTTGGGGGAGATTAGAACGTTTTTTATTGGGAATAGACTGGTTTTTCCTGTGAAGGGGTGATTCTTTCCATCGATAAAATCTGGTAAAATCAGACTCAATATGAAAATGAAAAAGGGGCTGTTTTTATTTGGTATTTTACTCCTGGTAGGCGTATCTGTTTTTGTCTGGAAAGGCGGTATTTTTACGCACAAATTGGAACCTATTACGTTCTCCAACGAAAAATATTCCGACTATAGAAAACAAATAGCAAAGCGTATGAATGCAAAAACTCAAGAAGTAGGAAATCGTTCTGTTGCTTCCGGTGATTGGGATTATACAGATCCATCGGATCTTGAAATCGCACTGGTTGATTTAAATGATGACCATATTCCAGAAGTTTTGGCTCTGATTGGTTCAAGATACTTCACAAGTGGTGTAGGCGGTATTGAGCTGGAAATTTATTCGCAAACCAAAGAAGGTCTCAAGTCTATTGTAGCTGTAGAGGGCTTACTTAACGGAAAACCGACTCGTTTTTTTGATTCAGGCGTACAAACCAGTAGTCATATTGCAAAGTCACGCCATAAAACCAACGGATACCACGATTTGTGTTGGTTTATGGAAAAAATAGATCCCCAAAAAGATCGAAAACATTTTTTATTATGGCGTGACGGTAGCTACGATTACGGGAAATCCGAAAAAATAACGGATTCCGAAAGGAGATTATTTCCAGATGAAAACCTATGATGATTTTTTTGAGGCTTTGGGACAAAAAGAGTCGAGCGGAAACTATTCTGCAATTCAGAAAAAATATGGGTATTTAGGGAAATATCAAATGGGGGAAGCAGCGCTTATTGATTGTGGTTACTACAAGCGGGATGGGAAGATTAGCAACTATTTTTTGGATAAATTTTGGACAGGCAAAGACGGTGTAAAAAGTAAGCAGGACTTTCTTGATAATCATCAAGCGCAAGAAAATGCGATACGGGAGTATATGAAAGTTCAGTGGCGATATATCATATCTGCGAATTTAGATCGTTTTGTTGGGCAATCCAGAAAAGGGATTTTATTTACTGTTTCAGGATTGCTGGCGGGAGCTCATTTAGGCGGTCATGGACGATTGGAGGCTTATCTAAAAAATAATCGATTGGACCCCGATGGAAATGGGGTGTTTGTTACTGAATACATCCAAAAATTTAGTGACTACGATACTCCCTTCAAACCTCGGAAGAAATTAACTGCTGTTAAAAAAGATCAAAAGGGTGTTTCCACCTCCTATCAAGTTGATTCCAAAGAATGGGTCTCCAAAGAAACCGCGATCCAAATGGTCAAAAACTTGGAGTTGGACGGAGTCGTTGCTACTAGTAGTAAAGGCACTGTTTATTTAAGAACCACGCCTGATCAAAAAACGAGTAATAATTTGGTGGCTTAGTTCAGAATCGAAGAAATCTGGAAAATTACTGCTAGTGCCAAAGAATTGATTACTTCCTTTGGTCGAGGTTGGAGCCAGAAACAATTGCGTCACGGTATGCAGTTTTCTGATTGTCTCAACAGCGTCTAGACAATTGAGACGGAACTGGTCAGATTAAAACTTTTTTTATTCAAAATAAACTGCTTTTCCCAGTCTCGGCTTGAGTCCTCAATATCCAAAAAATCTGGTAAATTTGACAGATCAAATGAATATGAAAAGGGCTTTTTCTGAGCAAAGACTTGCAACCAAAAAAATCACAATTTTTACTTTATACTTCCCCTAAGGGGAAGGTTAAGGTCGGTGTTGTTTTTCAAGATGAATCGATTTGGCTATCTCAGAAGAAAATGGCAGAGTTGTTTGGGGTTGATCGAACGGTTGTCACGAAGCACCTCAAAAACATCTTTTCTGAAGAGGAATTAAGCGAAAAGTCAGTTGGTGCAATTTTTGCACATACTGCCGAAGACGGGAAAACTTACCAAACTAATTTCTACAATCTCGATGCCATTATAGCGGTTGGCTATCGGGTTAATTCCTATGAGGCCACACAATTCCGTATTTGGGCAATTCAAACCCTGAAAGAGTTCATTATTAAGGGTTTTGTAATGGACGATGAGCGGCTTAAAAATGGTACTCATTTTGGCAAAAACTATTTTGATGAATTGCTTGAACGAATCCGCGAAATTCGGTTACGCAACAATCTTTCTGTAAAAGTGATTCGATAGGGGCAAAAAGTTAAAGTGAGAACAACCTCCTTCCAGTGGACCAATCATCGTTAAATTCAATGAGGATGGCGGAGACGAG
>CAIPHK010000011.1 GCA_903864835.1 uncultured bacterium
CTCGACCCCAAACTTAGACGATCTCTCAGAACTTCCAATTTGATAGAACGTTTCAACAGAGAAATCAAACGTCGTTCCAGGGTCGTTCGTATTTTTCCCAATATTGATTCTTGTTTGCGCTTGGTCTCCGCCATCCTCATCGAATTTAATGATGATTGGTCCACTGGAAGGAGGTTGTTCTCACTTTAACTTTTTGCCCCTATCGAATCACTTTTACAGAAAGATTGTTGCGTAACCAGGGGGTGGGAAATGCACGTGGCTTGCGGAATTTTACCCTCTCCGCGACTTTGGCGGGGAGAGGGTCCCGTGAAACGGGGGGTGAGGTGAAGTCCGTCCAAAATACCGGCAACTCCGCAAGCGCGTTGATTGTCGACGGATCTAGGGGCTTCACCTCACCACGGCTAAATCCAGTTCATAAATCTCATAAATTCCGTCGACTCCATAATTTTGAATCGATCTTCGATCGCCGTGGGTAGATACTGGCCATGGGAACTTCTCGCAACCGTCAATATATTTTTACACAAGGCTGCCTGACCCTCATGAGAGCCGACAGATTCAATCGCAAACTGAATCTGCTCCAATAACTGATCAACAGAAAAACCTTACACGTCCGCAGCCGCGGTCAACCGAAACACATGGGCCTGAGTAGCGAAACTAACGGGAGTATCTCCCCATTCCTTACTCGCATCTAATATCGCTTGCAGCTTGGCCTGGACCCGAGGATCCGATACCTTTTCGGCAGGTATTGTGGGAGCATTCTCCATCAGACGCATCAAGGCCCTGCCATTGGACGCGCCCGGACCAGGTGGAATTGGAATATTATCAAGCACACCATGCAACTCGATCGCAGCATCAATTTCTCCAAGCTTTTCCGTGCGGGCCGCGGCTCCAGCGGTTGAGAATCGGGTGTCCCCGACGTCCGTTAACACAACAGCCTCGTCGTTAACATAGGCCCTCATCTGGGTTAACTCGGCGATATCCCCGGTGAAATGCTCATCGATAACCTGAGCCCGATTAATTTGAGAGGTTAATTCAACCTCAAACTTAGCAATTAGCGCCGTCTGAAGACCACTCACATTAACGCCCCTGGCTGCAAACTTGGAAACGACCTCCCCGAGGGCGTCGGCATTGGGTTGCAACGAGCCAGGCTCCAGAACCACGGCTCGCAGTGCGGCCCCGGCGGCTTTCTGTAATAGACCTTTTTCCGTGTCCGGAAATTCGTCTAATCGCGCCAAAAGGCCACCGTTACCATCAGCTCCAATCAATAGAGTTCTAATGCCGGCGGACGTCGTTTCCCGGTTCAGAAAAGCATCGCGCGTCGTGGCAAAGGAGGCTGGGGTAAGTTCGGCGCCATCGATGGAGATAGGCGTGCTTCCCGATATACGCATCACATGAGCCAACATTAATAACTCGTCCACAGAATCGCCAGCGCTTGCATCTCTCGCAATTTGAACCAACCTATCTCTGACATCGGCAAGCGCCACCCCATACTTAAATTCAAAGGTCGCTAGCCCCTCCAAAGTCGTCAACTCGGCATTCGCGACGGCCACGTTAAGTTCACGCAAACAAGCTCCAACAGTTCCCTGTAGCCCCGATTTTGGGGTAGCGCCCACTACGCTGGCGTTGAGTTCCGCCATACGGACTGGATCAGGATGTCCTTCGTTATCTACGTATACGTTCACTTTCTCGGTTATTTTACCCAATAACACGGCATCCATCCCCATAAGTCCTTGTGGGGCTATCGTTTCCAAAGTTGCACACGCAGACTCAAGATCCGCAACCTGCTTAGCTAGCCAATCGCCCCCCCCACCCTGCGGCACATCAGGAACCTCGATATTTATAAACATCTGTTGTAATGAATAACCAGCTGTTGCCGGAATGGTGACGTCATCTACCCGACTACTAAGCAGCCCCAATGCCTCCCGTGCATTTCCAGGGTTCGTTTGCTCGGCAATATTCCGAATAAAAGCGGCCCCATGCTCTGTTTTCACAAGATCTTTAACACCGGCAGACACCGGCACTACCCCATTGACATACAAGGCAGTAAAATTATTCATTCTTTCGACATTGGTAAATCCGTTGGCTAAACCCGTTCCAAAACCAACCAGCTTGTCTTTAAAAATTGTGGTCGTTAATATTGCCGCACTGTCAGCATCCGTAATCGGAATATCCCCCGACAACCGCAACACATGCGCCATAATTCCAAGTGTATGCTCATCCACTGGCCACTCAACCGCAGCCGTGGCAATGGCCGCCAGATTCGCCATGATTTGGGCACCGGTTACACCACCAACAAGCGTCAGGTTCTTAATAATGTCCGCTCGGACAGTTGGGGGCGCATCGTGATTCAGTATTCCGGCCATGGCTCGGGTATTTAGGTGTTTTAACACTTCGATTCTGAGGTTTGAGGAGGTGTTATCGGGAGGAAGCGCTTGGGCTTGAGTCAAGAGAGCACTCACCTTTCCATTGTCCGGTGGCGTCCCCAAATGGGCATCGATCGCTGCGTTCACCTTTACCGCCAAGCCCGGTTTAAGTGTCTGCCCCCCGGTTACATTAGAGTAGGCTTCATTAATATTGGCTATTTGTGTCGTGAGCCAGTCTGCGGACCCATCATGGGCAGGTACATCCCAAGTAGCAAGTTTGGCATTGGCCACTTTACTAGTTAACGCGGGGCCGGCCCCAAGGGTTTCCAACTGAGCTCCGAGAGTGCCAACCAAGGGTAAATTCGCGGGATCCTGCTGGAGAATAACCTCATCCAGAATAGCCGACGCCTGGTCGCTCAACTTAGCTTTCACCGCACCTGGCAATTCCCCCAACTTATCGCCGATGGCAGTATTCAATCCGGTCAATGCAGTGAGTTTTGCCGTTGTATTACCCTCAGCGTCAATCAAATTGGTCAGTTTTTCTCCGAATTTTTGGACAGTAAGAGGCCCTCCAGCGCATCTGATTTCGAAACCCTCTGTCGATCGGAGGAGGTGCGCCAAAGTGGCCAGGTTTGCAGAATCGACACCACCAGCCAACGCCGGCTCTGCACTTGCTCTTAGAGCCGCTTTCACTAAATTGGCAGTACGCTGCGCCGACGGAATAACCTCCGCATTCCCGATCCCCGCCTCAATATTGCGGAGAGTAGTTCCCAATGCGACTAAGCCACCAAGTTTCTCATTTTCGGAGCCTACGGCGTCTTGGAGGAGCCGGTGGTCGTCACTCGGGCCTAATCCCAAACTCGTTCGTATCGCGCCAACTGTTTCGGTGACCTCGCCACGCCCCTGAGTTGCCTCCCTCAGTCTAGCCAACAGAGCTGGAGCTGCATCAACGTGCTCTTGAGTAGCTGTGGCAAATTCTGATAATTGCTCTGAAAGATGAATAATGTTCAATACCTGCGCTTTATCGATGTTGTCCAATTTTTGGTCTATCCCCGCCGTTCCAAGGTCCTTCAAAACAAGAACACCCCCAACATCGGCCAGACTAAACCCCTCAACGATTTGTTTTTTGGCCACTAGAGAGGCTCCATCTTGTGAGGTGATATCGTCCCCATCAAAAGTCACTGCCGCAATTCTCGTTTGTTGCGCGACATCAAACTTACGTACAACATCTGTTGTCAATATGGCCAAGTCATCAGGTTGAACATCGGCGGCGGCGGAGTTCAGCCCTGTTAACGCCGCGCCAATCGTATTGGCTTGAACTTGCAAATCGGCGTCGGGATCAATCTGTAGCTTTGGTAACGCCGCTGCAATTACTGCTTTTAACTGAGCCTTTTGGACACCGGTGAAATTATCCTGGGTGTTTAAGCGGCCACGCAGTGCCATTATTTGGGAACTAATATTCGCCGCGTTGCCGGGCGCCTGTTCAACGTGATCTAGTCCAACTATCTCATCCCGAGTTGTCCGTTGATCCGCCGTCAGAATCGACTCAGAAAATTGGGTTACGCGATCGTTGGTTAACTCCCCAAATTGTCGGGCAGCTGTAATCCCAAGGTTCCCCTTGAGAGCATCTATTTGGGGGCGACAGCCTTCCCAAGCGCCATCGGCGGCGGTTATTGAACCTCCCGTCTCAGCTGCTAAAAGTGCACCGTGTACTAACTCCAAAATCTTACCTTTGACGGCATCCGGAAGTTTTTGAACAGCCTCTCCATCGCCAACCGTTGTCAGAAAGGTATTAATCTTCGCGAGCGCAGTAGCCATTTGGGGACCAG
This sequence comes from uncultured bacterium, assembly GCA_903864835.1. Classification (GTDB taxonomy): domain Bacteria; phylum Margulisbacteria; class Marinamargulisbacteria; order SXXA01; family SXXA01; genus CAIPHK01. The sequence goes on from CAIPHK010000011.1 coordinate 4,193, forward strand.
TCATCTCTCTCAGAGCGCCGCCATCCGTAACATACCGCGTCAATCTAGTATTCAGCTCATCCACGGACAGGGTACCCACTTGCAAGCCCTCCGACGATCTCAATACTTGCGTCATTACGGCGAGCGTATGTTCGTCAGGATCAGCCGCCAATGCAGCGGCGCCTATTGTCACGTTGAGTGGGCCTTCGCCGGCCCCGGGAGGAATATTCGCGTTCGTCGCAACACTGTATAAAAAAGACTCCGACTTCGCGAGGTCGGCAGGGCGGGAATAACCGCGTAAATGTATCGCCAAGTCCTTCATACGGTTGGCTTCATGCGTAACATGAACATGGTGTAATAACTCCGCCACGTTAAGCCGCTCTAACTTAGCGGCCTTGGTCGTCGTCACTAATGTGGCTATCGGGGAGGGTGTCTGCCCCCCAGGCACAGTAGCCACCAAGGCATCAAGAGTATCGAATTCTCTTCGAATATCCGTCAACTCCGTAGCATCTGTAGCTTGAATATTGGATTTTGTAATTGCAATACCATCAAAATATGCCGCCACCTGGACTGTAAACACCTGAGTCGTCGCACGATCGATTTTAGGGGTTTGTCCCAAACCTATACCGAGCCTCGCGGCACCAATGGCCTCGACAAGCTGGGTAAAGCTCGTCGCATCCGTCGGTGTCTGCTTGGCGATAGTGGCTGCCATTTGCGTTTCAATAGCCGGTTTCATAGCGTCCAGAACAGAGGTATCAATCGCTTGCATAAGACCATTCACAGACGCTTTAGTAAATTCACCCTTCTCCGCAAATGCAGCTAACACCCGATTTGCGGTTCGTTGGTGAACGACCTTTACGTGTTCAATAACATTTTGAGTTTTGGTACCAAGTGCCGCCATACTCTTAGTCGTCCCATAGGTGGATGTCAGATTGCCAATCTCGTCTGATATTTTGACAATGGCTTTGCCCATGGGGGATGGCACACCGTCATGAGGAACCACTCGATCACACAGTTCGGCCAGAGTTGCCAACTCAGCCAGATCGGTAATTGCAGCTGACAATCGAGTCGCTTGCCAACTGCCAGAGGTAATTACCGACCGGCTCAACTCGGTTTTATGCTTGGCCACCAAAGTGTCGAGCGGTGACGGGGTCCCTGTGGTCGGCGCCTTAAAATAAACCCCCACTGCGTCCTGCATTTTTTTCTTTTTATCGGCGGGAATCTCGGAATTTCCTGGTCCCATATTGTCGTCGGTCTCAAGCACTTCCGCGACGACTTTGACACCGGCTCTGTCAAGGACTTTGCTACTAAGCGTTATCGCATCAAGAATCGCCGCAGAGTTCGCATGTATCTTAAAAAATCCGATAGTGGGTTTAATCCCCGTTACAGTTGAATTAGTGATCTCTGCAGGAAATAACGTCGCAAACCGGTTCCATTCATCAAGGTGGGCCTTTGCTCCGCTCGAGTCAAATGTATTTGGACCGCCGCTTGAATAGGTTGCGGATGCAGTCTTGGCACGCGCCGAAAAGTCGTCCCCCCACGACGATACCAATTTGGTACGTACCTGCTCGCATTTTGCCTGATCCACACCGCGCATTTGGGTCAATTGGCGAAACATATCGAGGTGTTCAATCGATAAAGAAGCACTCGCCGGGTTGCTCTCCAAATAAGCTAAAAACCCGTTAATTTTTTCGGTAAGCGCGACACTAACATCCTCAATCGGAAACTGATCCATCAAACATTTGACGTCAAATAAGTTTTCAAGAGCCTTGCCATGGTCCGTTATTGGCAAGAGACCTAATCGATTATTACACGCGACCCGAACCTTCGAGAAAAGTCCGTCAGCGCTCGGATGCGGATCTCCCATCAATTGCGCTCGTAATCCTGCCAATTTTGCTCCATATTCGACACTAGATTGCACCGTCGACATATCCCCCTGCATATTAAATTGGCCGGCTAAAGCCTCCGATTGTGCGGTCGCAACCTTCGCGACAAATGTCGTAATGGAGCCGTCTATTATCACATCAGGAGTACGGTTTCGCATCAACATCGAAAGAATTTTTCCTGAAGCTAAGTGCTCCTTTAAAACAATGGGATCAGGAATGGCTAAGTGGTCTTTCGCGATCGACCACGCGGCGGATTCGAAAGATGCCCGATCGACCTCCGGCAGGCCCAGTGCCTGTATCTCCATAAATTGCGTGACCAGACTGCGAACCTGTGGCACCAGCCCCCCGTCCGTTGCCGCCCCCATCTCGACCCGGAAATGCACCGACATCACCTCCACGAGGTGCTTTGAAACAGCCGCCTTCGTCGGCGAAGATATCACTGGGGATTTGAGTAACGCCTTCCCAATTTCAAAACGCTCTTCTCGAGTCAAAGTAGCGTTTTCCATAAACGCCGTTGCAAACCGTGCTACGGCGGCCTCAGCCCGGGGGTTTTGTTCGCCACTCGTCAGCGAACTCAATTGGGACGCGATGGCCACTGCCGATCCCGGAATCTTCAATTGATTTATTAGATTATCTACTTTACTCGAATTTCTCGCGTCGACCCCTAAGAGCCCCGCAATTTGAGATTGAGGTTCTGAACCGACCAAGGTACCAACGCTCTGACTGTCGTCGTGCCCCACAATTTTAGCGTATCGTTCCATCAACGCCATATCCAAGGGACCCTCGGAGCTCGCCGCTGTACGAATTTCGTTTTTTACGAATTCCCTCTTAGCTTCTGATATTGCCCTTCGAACGTCGCCTTCAACCTGAGGAAACCCAATCTCACTCAAAAAGGAACTCACTATTCTACAGTCCCCAAGATGCGGCCCACTCAGAATACTCGCAGTGATTTGGAACTCCTGTTCACGGGTTTCAAAATCGTCCAACGACACAAAACTCTCCACCCCCTCCGAATGAGATTTAAATTGAGCGCTAACGATGGGTTTTAACGGACCCGAAACTTTTTGGGCCATCGCTGCACTCGGAAACTCTTCCACACCTAATTGTTCACTAATGTGGGCTAGCGCCGTTATTACCGCGAGTCCATCGGACATCGAATGCCTTCGTGCGTCTGGGGTGTCATCAGCAAAGGTCAATGTGCATCCTTCCACAATAGTCTTCAACCGAGCGGCAACCCGACTCATTACCTCTGCTTTTTCTTCGGGAACGCCGTCCAATTGGTCGGCGACCTTCCGAACCGCAACTCCTAGATCCTTAATGGCCTTTGCCAGGGGCCCCGGACCTTGACCCGCCGCCAATGTGACGTTATTCAGTGGTGTCCGAAGCGTCAAATCCTCCCGATCCACTATGCTTTGGATCGCCAGTTGGACATCTGTTGACGACACGTCAAATTCTTCACAAAAAGCTTTCGCTGTTTTTAATAGGACAAGAAGGTCTTTTGATGAGCGCCCGCCCGGATGGACGGTTACCGCCTCGATAGTCGTTCTGGAATGACCCCCAATCGCAGTTTTTAATCCAGAATACAGTGCGTCAAGTTCGGTCAATGCTGGAACATGTCGAGTCATTACGCTGGTCAGTTGGGGCGACTTTAACTGAGTCAAAAGGGAAATTGCGGTCTTAAAACCATTTTTTCTGGCGGGCGAGTCGAAAGTCCCTACTTGTTCCTCACTGGTGAGCGTAAGGGCGTTTTTAATGAAGTCAATGGTACGGACCGCTGCCGCATGTTGTGCCTCCTCCAATTTTGCCTTTGACTCGGCTACCCTCGGGGTACCTTGGACAGCAGATTCCGGTGGGAGCCGTGGCATGGCAGAAAAAGGAGTAGCGCCCGCGTCGTTATCGACGAGTACCGCTGTAGGAAGGGGGGCCAACTGTCTCGCCAAGGTTTCAAGCTGACGCTTATGATCCCCATTTGTAAGCGCTGCCGCTTGATCATCTAACTTTTTCGACGCCTGTAACTCAACCTTCAGCAACGTCAGTTGTCGAACTAGCGCACTATTCTCATCAGTGTGTTGCCGAAGAACTATCGTCAAACTGGATACCGTGGATTCAACCAACGACCCGGAAGCGGAACCGGTACTCTCGTCGTCGCGGACTGAGCTCAATGAGCTCGCCCGAGATCGGGACAGTGACCCCGCCGAATCACCCGGCAGGGTAAACGCACTTATTGCTGTCTCAACGCCCGCCAACGTTGGGGCTGGAGAGCTGCCGATAGTACTCAAAACCAATTCAGCCCCTTTGATGGCCTTGTAGGAGCGGAGCCGTTCCTCCGCTAGACCCTTTAGTTGAACGAGATCCAATATCGTTTGGGCTTGTGATGTACTACCGCTGGTTGAAGTAATCGCCGACGACTCGGACGCCACACTACCCACAGAAGAGCTTGAACCACTGACTGCCCCGCCACCCGATGGGTCGACTGGAAACAAACTGTCGAACCGTTTTGCAAGAATAGTTAAAGTCTCGATGCGGGCACCAAGGGCCACCACTGCCCCCGCCGGTGTTGCAAGAATCTCCTGCTGGATCGCGCTTCCATTTTGCAAATAACTTTCGCAGGAATCCAACTCCTGACGGAGATCATATTTCGCGAGATGACTCTGCGCAGAGCTTTGAGTCTGCTTTGCAGTAGCAATGTCTATCAACGTCGATACGACAGCAGGACTCGCCGCTTTTCTAGACGCCTGCGCAACAACCGGCTTAGGCCCAGCAACCATTTCGACGGCGGCGTTCAGTTTCGTCATGAGCTCTCGGGCCCCATCAGGGTCGTACCCGGGTGTACTTGGATCCGCAAGTTTTGCCTGAATCTCACCCTCCATGACTTGAGCTTTGGTATCAAATTTTTGAGCCAAAACACCTTTGAGTCGAGCCTGACCAGACTCCGAACCAGACCCGGTTCCCGACGTTGTCATCTCGCTCAACGCTGGATTAGCCGAAAACAATCCGTGAACATGCTCTGCCGCCATGGCAATCTCGGTAATATCCATATCAGTAGCGCGAAGGGTTACACATTGAATCTCAAATTGCCTGTTTAGATCCGCCTTCAGCGAGTCGACGGTATGCAGTGTCGAAAGGCCAAGTTTATCGATCGTCTTGGATAAGTCTACGATCTTTTGAGCACAAGTGGCCGTATTGTTAAGAAATAGAGAAAGAGGGCCATTTGGATTTAACCCGACCAACTCTTTCTTAATTGCCGTCATCGCATCATTGACTAACTTCCCACCAATCGTCGCTTTTTCGGTATTAAAACTTTCTTTTAGGGTAAAAAACGCCATTTTCTCCGCAGCTCGATGTAAATGGGGGTCACAGCCGGAGCGCTCGACCCTTGTATGGATATGGGCCTGCGCCTTTGCAAATAAGCCCTCCAGTTCTTTAGTTCGATCCTCAAACTCCTTTAAATTTTTTGGAGGTGACGACTTAAATTCATCCAATTTGATCTTAACCCCTTTGATAGAGTCGTCAAATTTAGCCTGATCTCCAGCTGAGACCAATGTAGTATTAAGTATAATCCCAGCCCCCGCTGATAACGCCTTTGCTTGCACCGAAGTTGCGGAGGACATACCACTCGTCGGATTTGAAACGCCGCTCAGCGGCGACCCAGCGCTTGCGTTCGAAGATGCCCTTGATCTACCGAACCCAAATCCAAATTGATTCATGACTGAACCCCCTTAGTAGTAGTTAACATTTCGGCCCGGTGATCCCGAATATCTTCCAATATTTCAACCATGGTTTTTAAAAACCGTCGGTCGGTTTCGGGAATGATGTTGCCATTTACCGTGACCGCCCGTGACACCCGGGCACAGGTATATTTGGAGCTCACACTTTCCCGCTGCAGGAAAATTTTAAGCGCATCTTCTTCGATCGTTCGTTCGTATTTTTTCTTTTGCCCCGCATTTGGGAGGCTTAATACCATTAACTTTTTACAGTCACAGATCGCCAGGAGGTCAAAGGTCCCTCCCACAATTCGCTCATACGCGTATTCTGATTCGATTAATTGGTTAATATCCACACAGCACCTCGGAAACCGGCGGATAGACCGTCGGCAAAGTGTGAAACCATCCCCCCCGAGTGGATTCAGAGAGGTTATTTCCCGTTTATTTGGGGGGTGAAACATGGGGGATATTTACCTCACCCCGACGCTGACATCACTCACCCCTACCTCCTCGCCGCTTCCCGTTGGTACGCCGTAGTGTCCGGTCTTTAAAAAAAGGGTGGCCGCCTTGCCCCACCTCACGTCAAGTGACGTCACTTCACCTCACCCCGGCCTGCGGCCACCCCTCTCCATTTACTGCGTCAACAGAGAAGGGCTATCGGATATTTTGATCGGGGTCAGTTAGACGCCAGATATACCCATAGTTTTGATAATATTTTTTTGGTATCGCATAGCTGTTTTTCTCCTGCGGTCTGAGTAGCTCGCAGTAAACGAGCACGTTCCTTTGCTTTAACAACAAGATAAAAATATTACCGACAGCCCTTCTCTATTGACGTAGTCAATGGAGAGGGGTGGCCGAAGGCCGGGGTGAGGTGGGGTGACTTGAAGTGAAGTGGGATGAGCGAACGCGATGGGGCGAGTAATTTCTGAGGCCCCCCCCTCCCACCACAAAATTTCAATGATTAAAAACTACAGTGGCGGGGAACTACCCTAAGGCTACAAAAGGGGGCCTTCCGTTCTTCTTCGGTTCATTTTTGCTAGTTATTCCAATTTCGTGAGGTGAATAGTGTCCGATTTTTCGATCGGAGGCAGCCTTCCCGCAGGGAAAAGCCTGTCTTTGACCCCATCATCGTCGACCACTGAATCTCCCGACTCGTTGGTTGGGGACCGGTGTACATTGCCGTCTCGTTTTGACGTCAGCTTTTCTCGAATTACCGAACTTTTGCTCAGCCATTTGGATATGGACGCCGTTAAACCACAACGCAATCTTGCCTTGGTCAAAACCGCCGTCAGTGATTTCAAAACCGAAATGGCCTCAGTGGAGCATCCTCCTGAACCCGGCTCGATGCTATCCAAACTATCCACAATGTTGGGCGGGGATTCCGTCCGCGCCACCAATGAATACCACGCCATTAGCCGCCTATACGGCACCATCTACTCTCAATTTCCCGACGAAGCCAGCCTTCATATCGACCACGACCAAATCGATCAACTCAATCACGACGTCTGGAACGGCGGACGCGTGAGCCGCCAAGAAGTCACCACATTAACCCGTAAGTTACGGGAGTTGCTGGGGGAGTTGGGGATTTAGGAAGAACTTCGTCCGGGGGTCTTCACCTCACCCCCCGATGGGGACCCTACAACCCCACCGCTCCCCTCACCTCACCCAAGGTCACCGCCGCCACCGCGCGAGCCCGTTTCGCCCCGGCATCAAGGATCTCCATCACGCGGGGCTCCGTAATCCCCGCCCGCCGTTCCCTCACCGGCTCCAACTGGGCATTAATCCGGTCCGCGCAGTCTTGCTTACAGGCCACACATCCAATCGCCGCCGATCGGCAGTCCGACGCCACCTCCGCACACCGTTCCGTCGTATTAAAAATACGGTGATAGGCATAGACCGGGCAGACATCGGGGTTTCCCGGATCCGTCCGTCGCACCCGCGCTGGATCGGTTAACATGGTTTTCATTAAGCGACTTACATCGTCCACGCTGGCCGACAACGGAATGGTATTACCGTAACTTTTGGACATTTTTCGGCCATCTAATCCGGGCAACATCTGAAATTCGGTAATTTGATCCCCCGGTTCCGGGAATATCGGACGATATAAATGGTTAAATCGACGGGCAATTTCACGCGTTAGTTCGAGATGGGGCAATTGATCCCGGCCCACCGGTACCGCCGCCGCTTTATAAATCAAGATATCCGCCGCTTGTAGGACCGGGTACCCCAAAAACCCGTAGGTATTGAGGTCTTTTTCACGAATTTCGTCGATTTTATCTTTATACGTGGGGACGCGCTCTAACCACGGCAGAGGGGTGATCATCGACAATATAACGTGGAGTTCACTATGTGCCGGAACATCGGATTGGAAAAACAAACAGGCCCGCTCTGGATCGATTCCCGCCGCCAACAAGTCCATCGCCAAGTCGATTTTGGACTGCCGAAGTTGGGAGGGATCTTGGTAAATGGTGGTGAGCGAATGTAAGTCTGCAATAAAAAAGAATGCCTCATATTCCGACTGCAAACGGACCCAATTCTGGACCGCGCCGAGCCAATTGCCCAAGTGCATTTTTCCCGTCGGTTGGATTCCGCTAACCAGTCGTTGCATCATTACCCTCCAAAAAATTGCGCAGTAACTCTTTGCCATACTCCGTGAGAATCGATTCCGGATGAAACTGGATTCCCTGAACGTTCAATTCCCGGTGACGCAGTCCCATAATGAGGCCGTCTGACGTTGTTGCGGTGATTTCCAATGATGTGGGAAGTGTTGCCCGATCCACAATCAACGAATGGTACCGTGTGGCGTTGTACGGGCTAGGAATCCCGCGAAACAATCCCGTTCCATCATGCAAAATGGGCGACGTTTTTCCATGGACCAACGTGGGCGCATGGACGACTTTCCCACCGTAGACCTGGCCGATGGCCTGATGGCCGAGACACACACCTAAAAGCGGGATTTTCCCGGCCAATTGACGGATGACCCCTTCGGAAATCCCTGCGGATTCTGGACGACCGGGGCCCGGTGAAATAACAATTTGCTTTGGATTCATTGCCTCTAATTGATCCACCGTAATCTCGTCATTTCTGAATACCCGAACATCGGCCCCCAACTCCAAAAAATATTGGACCAGGTTATACGTGAACGAATCATAGTTATCGATCATTACTAACATGGGGCGTCCCCTTCGACACAGGCCGTCAGTACCCCACGGGCCTTGTTTTGACATTCTTTATATTCGGTATCGGGATCTGAATCCGCCACGAGCCCGGCGCCCGCTTGCACGTAATAAATCCCGTCTTTGACCACTGCGGTTCGAATCGCAATACAAACGTCCATATTACCCTCAAAATCAACATAACCGACCGCCCCGGAATAGACCCCTCGGGCCGTGGGTTCAATCTCGTCAATCAGTTCCACCGCCTTCACTTTGGGCGCCCCGCTGACGGTCCCTGCGGGGAACGTGGCTTTTAACAAATCAAAGGCGGACGTCCCCGGTCGCACCCGCCCCTCCACGTGGGAAACGATGTGCATCACATGGGAGTATTTTTCGATCCCCATCATTTCCGTCACCGCCACCGATTGGCAGACCCGCCCCAGGTCATTGCGGCCCAAATCCACCAACATCACGTGTTCGGCCACTTCTTTTTCATCCGCCAATAACTCTTCGATGAGCAGTTCCTCCCGATGGGGGTCCCGTTGGGGATCTCGGGGTCGGGTACCGGCGATCGGCCGTAACGTCGCCAATCCATCGGTTAATTTCACCAAAATTTCAGGGGACGATCCCACCATTTGATACGCCCCAAAATCAAAGAAAAACATATATGGAGAGGGGTTAATCAACCGCAAATCGCGGTACGCATCAAAGGGTCGCTTGGCGCTCTCCACCTGGAATCGCAACGACAACACCAACTGAAACACATCCCCGTCGCGAATGTGGTCCCCGGCCCGGCGAACTGATTCCTTAAATTGGTCGGGCGACATCGAGGCCGTGACGTGATCAAACACGTCCCCCGGCAAGGGAACAACTGACCGCGCCGTGGCTTGGAACGGGGCGTTCAACCGACCCAATACTCGGTCAATTTCGATATGGGCCTCCGACTCATCACCGAGGGCCATCGCCACGATCACGATCACCCGTTTGGCGTGATCAAATACCACCAAGGTCCCCGGGATAAAAAATTCTCCTAATGGGATTCCAAGGCCCGGCTTCTCGCGACACTGCCGCTTTTCAATTTGCCCAATAATTTCCCAGGCAAAAAAACCGAATAGTCCATTGGGAAATGGCCCCCCCGATTGATTCGGTTGGTATCGGTCAAAGTCGGTTTGGATCACAGAAATCGGATTTCCGGATACAAACCGGGTCTCGCCCCCCGACGAAATATGCACCCCGTCAGATACCGCCAGATATTCCACCAATGGGCGACATCCAATAATCGAATACCGGGCCACCGATTCTCCGCCCACCACGCTCTCAAACAAAAACCCAGGCGTGGGGGCCAATTTAAGATACGCCGAAACGGGGGTATCCAAATCGCCAGCGATGGTGTGGGTCACCAGAAAAAGTGGTGTGTTAGACATCCCGTTTACCCCATCTTTGTAAACGGCGGAATGATCGACAATGCCTCAATCCGGCCATCTCTAATATAGACATGCGGCCCCACGACACAGCCGGTCCCAATTTTGGTGTTCCCTTGAATCACCGAAAATGGATGAATAATGGTGTCGTGCCCGATCGTTACAGTTGAATCAATGAAGGTCGTATCCGGATCAACCACCGTCACCCCTTCTTGCATAAAATAAAGGTTATTATTTTGATATAAAATCTTGTTGATCGCCGCCAAATCCATCCGGGTATTTACGCCAATCGCATGGTCGGACCTGGGGGTACAATAGGCCGAAACCGCCCGTCGCTTTTTCTTTAGAATTTGGATGACGTCCGTTAAATAATATTCTTTCTGGGCATTGTTCGTGGTGACATCTTCCAAACTTTCGAAGAGGTCCGGAACCTGAAATACATAAACGCCCGTGTTCACTTCGGTCACCTGGAGTTCCTCCGGGCTACAATCCTTGGCTTCGCGAATCCCTAATACCGTCCCCATTTTGCCTCGCAAAATACGACCATATCCGCCGGGTTCGGTCATTACCGTGGTCAATATGGTTACCGCCGCATTCGATTCAGTATGGACCGCAATTAAATTTCGCAAGGTCGATTCTTCGATCAAGGGGCAATCCCCTGCCAGAACCAGGATCGTATCCGGACTTTTGACATCCAAATATGGGGCGACTTGCTTGGCCGCGTGGCCTGTCCCGAGTTGTTCTTCTTGTAATACGTAGGTTATTTTCTCATCTTGTACCGCTGTTTTTAGTAGCTCGGCCTGGTGCCCGACGACCAAAAATATATCCGTGACATCCATCGCCGACACGGTATCCACGACATAGCTCACAATGGGTTTCCCCGCGACACTATGCGCTACTTTAAGGACGTCCGATTTCATTCGGGTCCCCTTACCTGCGGCCAATATAACTGCCTTCAATGCCATGACTGCCTCCGCGAGATGACTTTGGCCATAGGCCATGTTAGACTCTTTTTCCACTCATTTAAGGAGAGAATAGATGAACATTACCATTAAATCACACCATGTGAATATCACCGGCGCGTTAAAAGAATACGCGCACAAAAAAGTTGAAAAAATCCTCAAGTTTTTTGACAACATCCAAGATGTAATCATTGAACTCGATATCCGAGATACTGCAGATGAAGATTCCCGTCAGTTCGCTGCCGGTATCCTACATGCGTCCCAAACCGTATTGCGTGCCGAAGAATCGTCCCGCGATATGTACGCCAGCATTGACTTGGTCTGCGAAAAATTGACCCACCAACTTAAAAAACACAAAGAAAAACTTCGCGATCACAATCGTAAGTTGGCTGGAAAAGTGCTCGCTGACGATGAACCGGTTGTAAAGTCAGAGCACCCTAAGGCCCTAGACGAAGATGCGCTGTATATCGCCAAACCGATGGACATCGACGAAGCGGCAGATGTGCTCACCGAACGAAAAACACCATTTTTGATGTTTCGCAACATCCGATCCGAAGAAATCAACGTCGTTTATCCGCTTGGAAAAGGCAAAATTGGGTTAATCGAACCTTAATAAGGCCCGTCATTCCCGACCGTCCCCCCCCCACCTCACCCCGGCCTACAGCCCTTCTCCATTGACTGCGTCAACAGAGAAGGGCTGTAGGTTATATTTATTGAATATGACATCTGACTACGATGCGTTTCGAATCAGCACTAATTGAAATTTTGGAATTTAAGATAATCCGATTTTCTAATTCTGAACTTAGAACGGAGTTCTCAGCCATCCAAAAAATGTCATCAACCTCGTCGGTATAATAAAAATATCCGACAGCCCTTCTCTGTTGACGCAGTCAATGGAGAGGGGTGGCCGTAGGCCGGGGTGAGGTGGGGGGGGGTGAGGTGGGGGGGGGTGAGGCTAAAGTGAGGCTGAGCTGGGGATGAGTGTTCGTGGACCCATTTGCGAAGGGATTCCAGCCTTCGCGGGAATCTACTTCTTACACACCAAATAAATACTCGGGGTAAGATCCGTCCAACTTAATACCCCTTGTAACGCCAAATCCCAATTGGCCAGGGTATCCGGGCTCACCTTCTTTTTTAAGATTCCGGATCTAAAAAATGAGGTATTTACCTTTTCCAACGTCGTAAACCCTTGGGACTTTACCGCATCATAAATGAGCTGGGGATGAAAATTGGAAAAACTTCCCACCGGTGTGACTGCCTTTAAAAATGGGTTTTTCTGTTTTCCCATTAAGAATCGACCGATGTTAATCCAATGACGGAAATTGGGAATTTCAAAAATCACGATCCCTCCGGGTCGCAATAATCGATGGAGCTCCGGGATAAACCGAGGATAATCAGGCAAATGATGAAGCGTCCGGATCGAAATAATGGCGTCCACGGAAGCCCCCGGTAACGGAACGTCGCGCGCATCGCCTTGGACAAACGTGATTTCACTGCGATGGCCGAGGCGTTCTTTCGCCTGAGCCAGCATATTCTCGGCGTAATCCAGAAGGACAAACTTCTTACCATACGGTTCATAGGCGTCAAACAACCGACCGAACCCGCAGCCCAAGTCCATGATTTCGGCGTCGTGGATCCCGTATTTTTTTAACAGCCGGGCAATCGTTCGGTGTTCGCATATATTTTCGTAGCGGCGATCCACCTCATCCCAAAACTTCTTTTTATAATCATACCCGGCATAATCACAGACCGATCCCATATAAACTCCTATTTTACGAGGTGCCGAAACACCACTTTTAATGCAATTTCCAGCGGCATGGATTCATCCAATTGCGCCGATGCCTGAGAAATTGCGGTTTTAACTTCATCCGGTCCATAACCCAATTGCCGCAACGCCAACGCCAAATCATCGCCTAACGCAGCCAACGGTTTGGCCCGTGACTTTCCTGTGCCAACTCCGGTCAAATCAACCTGAAACTGTTTGGGCAATTTGTCTTTAAGCTCGATAATCAATCGTTCCGCCAATTTTTTACCGACACCCGGTACAGCGGTAATTTGTGCGACATCTTCTCGCAAAATCGCTGAGACCAACTGATCGGCATGAAACGTCGAAAAGAATTTGATACCGACTTTTGGCCCCACACCGGATACCGAAATCAATATTCCGAACAATTGACGGTCCCCCAAGCTGACAAACCCGTAAAGCGATTGCTGATCTTCCCGAATATAATGATAGGTATAGACCTTGATCGATTCCCCAGGTTCCGGCAATGCCGTGATCACCGACTGAGGAACAAACACCTGATACCCTACGCCCCCGGCCTCAACCACAATCGATTCTTCAGACGCTTCGCAGAACGTTCCATTTATAAAACTAATCATGCTAGCGATTTTAGACGAACCGAATGGGCGTGACAAATCGCGATCGCCAACGCATCCGCCGCATCGTCCGGTTTGGGAATTTTATCTAGATTCAAAAGCTGCTTTACCATTTGTTGGACTTGATTTTTATCCGCCCGCCCATAGCCGCTGACGCCCAACTTCACCTGAATGGGGGTATATCCGTAGACGGGCAACCCCGTTTCTTCTCCGACCAATAGGATCACCCCTCGGGCTTGCGCCACGATGAGGGCGGTTTTGGCATTTGTATTAAAAAACAATTCTTCGACGGCCATGTGCACCGGCGTCGTCCGGCCTATTAATCCCCGAAGTTCTGAGGCCAGTTGCCCTAACCGACGGGACAGTGGCGTATGTGCGGGGGTTGAGATAACGCCATAGTCGATTAACTTCAACTTACTGCCAATTTTTTCGATGACCCCGAATCCGGTAGTGGCTATGCCGGGGTCAATGCCAATGACGATCATATCTGGCCGGTGAGTCTAAAAAGGGGGGCAACTGAATCATTATGAGACCAAGTGTAGTGCAATGCGGCCATTTCTGCGACGGAGGACCATTTTTATATTGCAACAATGTTGCATTTAAAATATTATCTATCTCTCGAACAATCGATAAATGAAAGGCCCACCATGAAAAGCGAGTTAATTTTATGTTTTGTTCTGTTCGGGAGTCTCCCGATTTTAGCGCAAACACCCACCCCTCCGACTGTGACGCCTGTGACCGTCGGGGTCGTCGGCACAGTGCAAGGAGTGGCTCATTCCAACGCCAGCTCCCAGACCGACGACCAGGTTCGGTTCGAAGAATTGGAATTAAATATCCAAGGGAAGGTTTACCCCGATGTGGATGCCACGCTGGTGGTCTCCGTTCATCCCGAGGACGAGGGATTTGGGGCGTCGATTGAAAACGGATTTCTCGAATTTAGTGGGATTTGGGACGGGGTAGGCGCGACCATCGGACGACAATTTGTTCCGTTTGGGAAACAAAACAAACTCCATCCCGAACAACAATCGATGATCGATCGCCCGGCGGTGATTTCCCAATTTATTGGCGACGAAAACCTCGCTGCGGACGGATTGGCGATCGGGATTGTCCTGCCCCTTCCATTTTTTTCGCGACTTGAAGTGGGGCATTGGAAAAATACGTTATCGGGAACACCGTCCACAATTCCGTTTTCACCCACGGGATATCTATCGACCGCGAGACTATGGTCTAGCATCGAAGTGAACGACGACATCGAAGCGGAACTGGGCCTGAGCGCGATTCAAGGCTTCGGTCCTGAATACGCCACAAAAAGAGATGATACTGTCGTCTTTGGCACGGACATGACCCTTCGGCAGTTCTTGGGATCCAAAAGCCGGATCATGATCCAATCCGAAATCCTGCAACTGAATCGAAACGTCGCTGATTCAGCATTTTCTCGAATGGGCGGATTTATATTGGCGAATTACCGCTCCGAAACCGGATGGGAAATCGGTGTCCGATATGACCAGACCCAGCGTGCTGCCGTTGACGGTGGGGACACGGTCCGTGATATCGCGATCAATCTCATGCAAAAATTCAGCGAAACCTATTTTGGCCGCATTGAATACGTTCACGATCTCGTTACCAACGATCCCGTTATTTATGGACAAATTGTATTTAAGCTAGGAAGTCATAATCATGCGTTACAGTAACCTATTTTTAGCGTGTTTATTCGCGCTGAGCACACCCGCTTTCGGAGCCATTCGAATCGTAACCAGTACGGGTGACCTTGCGGATATCGCCAAGTCGGTCGGACAAAATCATGTCACCGTGACCCGCCTAACCGATGGACGGCAAGATCCTCATGAGGTCGAAGCGCGGCCGTCGATGGTCAATAAAGTTCGCCAGGCCGGGTTGGTGGTGGTGGTCGGAATGGAACTCGATGGGTGGATGGATAGCATCGTAAGAACGGCAGCAAACCCCAGAGTTCTTCCTGGAAAATTAGGCTATTTGGATGCCTCGGTTGAAATCAAAAAATTACCATCTCGGGTCAATCCCAATGCGCCTGGCGTCGGCGACATTCACAAATCCGGCAACCCGCACTACTGGCTAGATCCAATGAACGGACTAATTATTGCCGACGAAGTTCGTGATCGGTTGGTCAAAATTGACCCTGAAAACAAAGCGGATTATGACCGCAATTACGAGGCATTTTCACAGTCGATTCGTAGTGAGATGGTCCGGTGGCGCGCCAGCATTGCCGAGGTTAAAGATCTTCCGGTATTGTCATTCCATTCCAGTTGGGATTATTTTCTTCGTGCATTCGACCTTCGCAATGCAGGAACCGTTGAAGTATATCCGGGAATGGGATCATTGGGCGTCGATCTCGCAACATTAAAATCCAAAATTAATCGAGGCGACTATTCTGTGCTCATTTACGAACCATCCCAGGCCCAGGCAAACGTCCAATTATTCAAACACTTGGAATCGACTCGCCTCAAATTGACCCCATTAATTCCATCGGTAATGGACGGATCTCCCGCCAATACCTACAAAAACTTGATTGGGCATAACGTCTCCGCCTTAAAGGCATCGTTGGAATCCGCGCGGTGAGCATTCTTCTCATCCCGTTTTTGGCCTGCGCGTTGCTGGCCGCCATCCACGGGTATTTTGGCCTCCATGTCTTAAAACGGGGGGTCATTTTTCTGGACATCGCCCTCGCGCAATTGGCGTCATTGGGGGCACTCGTCGGCAGCATCGCGGGATTGGCGATGGGGAGCCCACAGGGATACGCGGTATCCGCCGCATTCACGCTCGTTGGCGCAATTATTTTTACGTTATCCCGAACGACGTATTCGAGAGAAATCCCGCAAGAAGCCATTATTGGAATTGTGTATGTCGTTGCCGCCGCCGCCTCGATCGCGGCATTGAGCCGGTTCCCTAGCGCAGGGCATCAACTCCAAGAAATGATGATCGGGAATATTTTGTTTGTGTGGCCCCCGGATCTGGTTAAAACCGCGATTCTCTACGCCGTCGTCGGGGCCATTCATTTGATTTTTTACCGCCAATTTTGGGCTGTATCCACCGAAACCTCGCCCCCCCGCCAGGCGTTGTGGTGGGATTTTGCGTTTTACGCGACCTTTGGATTGATTGTGACCTCCAGCGTCAAATTGGCCGGGGTATTGTTGGTCTTTATGCTATTGGTTGCACCGGCCACAGCGGCGCTGCTGTTGAGTCGCCATCGGCTCACCCAATTGGGAATCGCCTGGGGATTTGGGACCGTCTGCAGCGGAATTGGCCTTCTCACTGCGGTGCGGTGGGATTTCCCCCCCGGGGCGGCGATTATTGTGACATGCGGGATTGGACTACTCGGGGTTTGGACCGCGAGTCGGATTCGGATTCGGCCACGGTGACAGGACAGGTTCATCTCTATTTAACTCCCGCACGGTGGCTAACCTCAGAGATGGATCAGCTCATCCGATCCTTGATGGAGTCGTCCCCTGACCAAGTTCAAATTGTTGCCAGCACCACGGAACTCAAACAAGCGTTGATTCGACGGTATACCACCACCGACGCGATTCAATCATTCCCTCACATCGCCACCCTCGATGAATGGGTGATCGGCGCGTCGGGGATTTCGATTCGGCGATCCCCCCTCCTCGACGCTGCCGCCCGCCAACTCGCTATCACTGCGCTAGGAATCGATCATCCTGAATTAGCCCAAATGCTGGCCTTAAAAGGGATCTGGCAACGGATCAATACCTTGGCCGATATTGCGATAATGCACGGACTTAAAAAGTCATCGCTCGATCTAATTTGCCGGCAATGGTTTCCGACACTCCGAGGACTCAACTTGGCCAAAATCCTTGACGCCGTCGATAGGGCCAGGGATACGATCGGCATCCGGGACCAACGATTTGCCTATCGATATTGTATCCGTGAGAAATGGCGTCCGCTGGCCAAAATGGTCGGTCAAACCACACTCATTTTGGTCGGATTTGCCGAGCCGTTACCCGCAGAACGCCTCGCGTTATTGTCGATTATCGCCGCCAGTCCGTTCTCTATTATCCCCATTCCATCGACGCCGTTCGCCCCACCCGCCACGCTGGAATGGATGGCTGCCCTTCGCGAATTGCCCCAGGTGCAGGAACTCCAATTGCCCATCACCGATGACCGGCCATCCACCACGCTGTGGCAACCCGAAACGCCGGACGACGAAATCCAACTGATTGTCCGACTCATCCGCGAGGCTGGAACCACCGACATTGGGATTGCTCTCGCTGATTTTGACCGACTCAAAGGCACTCTCGCCACGGCTCTGTTACAGGCCGGAATCCCCGTGTCGATCCCCACTCCCGCGCGACTCGCGGAAACACCCCCGGGAATGGCCCTATCGGCGACCGTTGCTGCGGTTGCGTCCGGGTTTCGTGTGCGGGATATCGGCCATTGGCTGGCCGTTCGACGCCACTGTCCGACGCCCGCCGGCTATACCTCCGCCGACATTGTGAATTGTCAGAACCTGCTGATTCAACGGGGAATACTCGATACGGATCGCTGGCCAGAGGGCCCTTGCCCACCCGGAATTTCCGAGGCACTGTGGACTGCGGCGCACACGCTGACAACCGTATCGGTCAACACCCTCGGATCAGCCATGCGGAACTTAGGTCACCCAAACCATCCTCACTGGGGCCACTCGGCAACCACCGAATGGGCGTCCGTATTTCAGTTGATTACGGAATGGGACGGAATCCGTGATCAGCTTCCCGAATCCGCTCACCTCCCCATTTTATCCGAGGCCATTTCCAGCACCCGCACCCCGACCACGGCCGGTGGCTCCATCCGAATTTGTTCCCTCCAACACGCAGCCATGGTGCCTTCGGATATCTGGATTATCCCCAACGCCACCGACCGGGCATTCCCTCCCCGAGATCATTCGTTGGGAGACATCTCGCTCCCCGGAGAATCCGCCATACCTGGACCGGACACCCGTATTCGGTCCCACCAACGATGGGTGGAATGGGTGGTCGGTCAGACCTATCACCAGGTTCATATATCGGCCCCATTAATGATTGAAACCGAACCCCAAGTTCCCTCTGGGTCACTCATGGCCACACTGGCCACGGCCCAAATTGCATTCGACATTGCCACCCCGCACTGGGCGACCGAGAACTCCGACCCCACATCCGTCGACCCCATTCAGAGTATCGCCATCAATCCCATGGAATCGATCCCTTACTCTGCGTCCCAGTTGGAGTCCTACCAAAAATGTCCCCGACACTATCAGCTCAGCCGTCGACTCAAATTAGAACCGACGTCGTCCCGACAGATGGATTTGGACCCCGACGAACAAGGCCGGGTGATCCACCTCATCGCGGGACAATGTCTTCAACATCTTCAATCGCAGCAAATATCCCCGGACGGGTTATTTCCTATTGGAATCCAATGGCTAGAAACAACTGGCTTGAGGCTCATCCGATCCATCCGGGGAGGCACCGTCGGCACGGTTATTCATCGTCGGTTACTCGGCACGGTTGAAAATCCAGGGTTGTTGCGAACCGCCCTCCCCGGATTGATTGAATTTATTCAGGAATTCGAAACGATCTCGGTGGAACAGTCATTTGAGTTTGATCTCCCCGACTCCACCATCCGACTCCGAGGGATGATTGATCTGGTCGCCCGCCACCGCCCCTCGGGGATGACGGTCATCGTCGATTTCAAAACGGGGTCCACGCCCATTACCAAAATACATCTGGAAACATTGGAGCATCTCCAGCTCCCGCTTTACCGACTGGCCCTCCAACAGAGTGGGACGCCAGTAGATGCCGGAATTATCTGGACGGTGTCACGACAAAAAAGTGAGCGTAAAACGGTGATGGCCACCCCCCAAAGCCAAGAGGCCCTGGTCCCGAAGCGCCAAAAACCAATGATCATCACGCCGGAAACTGACCGAGCGCTTATTGATCGGATACGGTGGATCGTCACCCAAATTGAAACCGGTCAATTCCCGCTCTCGGGACTTCCGGAGCTATCGCGACAGGAGGCCGCCCGACCCGACGCGGTGTGCCGTCACTGTAGTTTCTTTTTTAGCTGCGGGTTTGGGAGAAAGTGGGGGTAGGCTTCACCCTAAGACCTTTTCGCTACCCACATCTTTAAGCGCCTCTTTAAGAAGAACTTTTTCAGCCCATTTATTAACGCTCTTCCCCGCTTTTGACGCTGCGGCCGATATTGCACGTTGTCGCTCGGGGGTTGTTCGTATCAGAAATTCTCCGGAATAGGGCTTATCAGGTTTTTTATGATGCTCTTTGCAAAACGCCAAATACTCCTCCACTGAATTTTTAAATTCCGCCTCCAGTTCATCTGGAGTTTTCCCGTAAAAATTCACTACGTCTTTAATCCCTATCACTCGACCGTGCAGTAGACGTTGTTCTTCATCGTAATTGATCACCGCGGAATACTCTTTGTATCTCATAGTTTCACCCTGGCATTTTTTAAAAAGTCTCTCATGTCTTTTACCGCGCCTTTGTCGGTTTCATTTCCCGGATGAGGTCGATGAAAAACCGCAAATACACCGTTCAAAATCAAACCCACTCGGGAACCGGCTCGCTCCTTAACTACCCCACCCAAATTCTCAACAAGTTTTTCAATATCCTTCCACTTAATATTTGATCGAACTGGTGTTTCAAATATCGCATCGAAGGTTCGTTTATGCTTGCCGCTCATCACTACATGATATCAATTATAGATATCTTTTTATAGACCCCTATTTACCCAATCTTACTGACGATTAAACACCGGGCGGCCCGAAGTAGGCTTAGCGCGTCACCGCATCAACCCCGTGTCTGACCAATTGAACTCCATAGACAGGGGCAAACAACACACCTTCACGAACTATATTGTTAATACAATTATAAGGATGATAAGGATTAGGCGCCTCATGAGGATCACTGCTCCTAATACACTGGCGGCCAAGCGGACAAATCACCGATCTCGCCCCATTCAATGAAACTCCTGCGACGCCAAAATTAAGCAAATGCCCCGCCACAAATCCGTGTGGCATAAAAATAGCCCCAACTGCGGCAGGCATTCCAGTGCACGCAGTTGATACACCGAAAATAATTGTATCGCTACCGCATCGCCCTTCCTCCCGTTCGACAGCAGCCGTTGCAGGACGAATATCCAGCTGATGAAATTGAAGCTGCTCGGCGACTCTTACAGGCACGATATTGATTATCGATGTTCCATTGTCACAAGGGACATAATTATTGTTGGTTGCCACCCGCAATTGAGGCTGGTCAGCCCGTACAGAAAAACTTGGGTTAGCGGTCGTTGGTACAGCTTGAGATCGAACTTGCATAGAGAAACTCCTTTTTTTGGCACCCGCTCGCCAACAAATGGTTATCGGATTTCACCACAAAAAATTGCAACGGATTTCTAGGTGGCCTTCGACAACTCCCGACACGCCCCCTCAACAATCACCCGGGCGAGGTCATTGAGCACCACACCCTCAATGCCCTCGATGCCCGGCGACGCATTCACCTCAATGACGTAGGAGCCATTCCCCGACCGTAAAATATCCACGCCCGCCAAACGCAACCCCAGCGCCGCCGCAGCAGCGCAACTCATTTCAATTTCATCGGGCGTCGGAATTACCATTTCAGCAGTCCCTCCGCGATGCAAGTTCGACCGAAATTCGCCGTCTTGGGCTTTGCGCCGCATTGCAGCGATAATTTTTCCATCCAAAACCAAACATCGAATATCCGCATTGTCCGCATCGTGAACAAACGCTTGTGCGATAAAATCCGTCCGAGAGGACTGAAACCAATCAATGACACTTGAGGTGCTTCGTGTGGATTCCGCCATCACCACCCCCGCCCCTTGAAGACCATCCAACACCTTAAAAATTACCGGTGTACCCAAGGGTTTCAATGCCCGTTCGAGTTGCTTTGAATCGACGCTAAATACGGTCCTCGGCACTGGAATTCCGGCCAATTGCAGACACTGCAGCGTTTGTAATTTATCACGGGCAATACTAATCGCATCTACCGTGTTCAACAGTCGAGTCCCCGTCATCTGAAGATGCCGCAACACCGCCATGACGATCGACGACCCCGTGGCCCCCACCCGAGGGATCGCCACATCGACCGGACGTAGCGGCCGATTTTTAAGACGTATCGACACTGGATTGAGCGACAACACACAACAAAACGGATCAATGACGACGGGCTCATGACCCAGTTCTCGAATCGCCTGAATAAATCGGCGAGACGAATATAACCGGGCATTACGAGTGACCAATCCGACACGCATTATAATAGTTTCCGAATCATCGTAGCGACCCGTTCCCTTGCGCCGACTGTCGATGACGGCAACTGCAGGTGCAGCGCCGATTCAATCGACGCGATTAGTGTCGCCGGTTTCAACTGAGGTTCCTTTAAGGTGACCGATAGACCGGCCCGTTCCATCACCGCCGCATTCGCGGTTTGATGGTCGTCTTTTGCGTGAGGGTACGGGACCAATACCGCCCGTGAATGAAATTCCAATAACTCCGCAATCGAGGTTGCCCCTGCCCGGCACACCACCACCGACGCGTACCGATAGAGCACATCCATTGATTCGGCGTAGGGAACCATGACGCCGACCACCTTTTCGCTGGGAGTCACAATCGACTGAATCGACCCAGAATACCCCATCGCACGATAGTCTTTATCCCCCATAATATGCACCAAAAACCAATGATTCGCCGCAAACTTGGGGATACTGTCCAACACCGTTTGATTCAGTGCCCGCGCCCCCTGGCTGCCGCCAAATACCAAGATGACCGCCGCTTGATCTTTAAGAATCGGTTCCAACTGATCCATCCATCGGTCATGCAAAAATTTTTTTCGAACAGGATTGCCCAATGGGACGGCTTTCTCCAAACCCATCGTCCCCGGAAACGCCGTTATCACCAGCTTTGCGATCATGGCCACGAGCCGATTGGTTCGTCCGGCGATCATATTTTGTTCCAACACCACGATAGGAATCCCAAGTAGTTTGGCCGCAATCGCCACCGGGAACGTGATCATCCCGCCGGTACAAATCACTACTTTCGGACGAATTCGGCGAAGATGGCCGAGCGCCCTAAAGCCCCCCGACACCACCGTCCACATCGGGACTCCAGACGACGCGATCCCGTAGAATGGCATTCCATGGCGACGCACCATATCCCCATCAATTCGGTCGGTGGTTCCTAAAAAAACAGATTGATATTCCGATAGTTCCTGCGCCAACGCGATCGCGGGATAAACATGGCCCCCGGTTCCCCCGCAGGTTAAGACAATCTTACCCATGGGCATTCGTAGCAGACCCTTTCGGCGGCGACGACATGGAAATATTGAGCAATACACCCACCACGAACATCGACATAATCAACGAGGTCCCCCCAAAACTAATAAAGGACAACGGGATCCCTTTGGTCGGGAACACCCCAATGACCACAGCGATATTAATGAGGGACTGCAATACAATTTGGAGGGTCAACCCTAATGCCAAGTAGTACGAAAACAACGAATGGGACTGCATAGCGATTTTCATTCCTCGTTGAAAAAAAAACACCAGTAACAGGATCACGGTCATCGCTAATAAAAACCCGCCCTCTTCACAGATAATCGAAAAAATAAAATCGGAGTATTGGAGCGGCAAATACGAATATTTAAGCCGACTTTGCCCAATTCCAACGCCCCAAATCCCCCCTGATCCGATGGCAATAAAACTCTGAACGATGTGGTAACTTTTACCCAATGGATCTGCAAAGGGATCTAAAAACGTCCGAATTCGTTGCATTTGATACGGGTGCATCAAAATACTACCCACCATACCCCCAAGACCCAGCCCCACCATCCCGAATAAATGAAATAGACGTGCTCGCCCCACAAATAACAGAGCAAATATGACCACCCCCATCAGCATCGTATTTCCCAAATCGGGCTGTTTTGCCGTCAATAAAATAGGAAACAACAGCACCACAAATAAGGGCACAAGGCCCTTTTTAAAGGACCGAATTTTGTCTTTTTTATTCGATAATACAAACGCCGTAAACGCAATTACAAAAAATTTAAGCAGTTCGACCGGCTGAAAACTAATAAACCCTAAATTGATCCACCGCCGCGCCCCGAATGCCATCACGCCAATACCAGGAACCATCGTCAAGGCGACTAAAACACAGGATATCGCAAGGCCCCACCCCCCCCATTTGGAATACCGTTCATGCGGAGTTTTGAGACCTAGCGTAAATAACCCAATACCCATCAACAAATAAAGGCAGTGCTTTTTAATAAAATAATAGCTGTCGTTATACCCGGTGTAGCCCACCACAGAACTGGTTGAGATAATCATAATAATTCCGATTACAATCAATCCAATTGTAATCAGTAATAGCGGCAAATCAGGTCGACGGGCAGGCAATTTGAGTTCGGACATAGGATTTAAAGTGGTCTCCTCGATGGTTAAAATCACGAAACTGATCAAAACTGGAACAAGCGGGAGACAACAAAATGACATCCCCCGGCGCTGACCGCTCAAACGCAAGACGGGTCGCCTCATCTAAGGTCACTACGTTGCGAATCGGAATCGGACAGCGTTCTGCATGCGCAACGCCCATGACACGATCCGCAATTTCACCATATACCGTAATCGTCGATACCGTCTCAAACAATGTCCTCATAAAGGATTCCAATTCTAGGCCCTTATCCTTACCCCCCAATATCAAATGGACCGGCTGATGAAAGGCCGCCACTGCCACCAAAGTCGAATCCGGATTAGTCGCTTTGGAATCATCAAAAAAAGTCCGTTCCGCCACCGTCGCTACCCATTCCATCCGGTGGGGAAGCGGCGCGTAGTCCGTTAACCGCGCCAACGCATCCGGAACCGACATCCCAAAAGGAAGTACCGCCGCAATCGCCATCGCCGCATTCAAATGATTATGCGCACCAATGAGCCCCAGCCCCTTGCCTTCCGCCTGAACCGCTCGGCTATGGTCCGCCACCGTACGCGTCAATTCATCCTCCGGCGACACCCTACGGATCTCGGAGTGTGAAGTCCCAATGATCGATTCAATCCACGGGTCTCCCGCCAAAATCACGACGGTTTGATCCGACGTTTGAGCTTGGAACACCGCCGCTTTTGCCTCCGAATACCGAGCCATCGTCTTATGCCGCTCCAAATGATCGGGCGTGATATTGGTGATAATCGCAACCTCTGGCCGAAACTCTTTGACTTGTTCTAACTGATAACTACTCACTTCAACAACGATCATCGGTGCGTTCCGGCCCACCCATTCAATCAACGGAACGCCAATGTTTCCCGCAACGGGAATCGACAGTATGTGCGCAATCATCGCCGTCACGGTGGATTTCCCATTGGTCCCCGTCACCGCAATCAGCTGTGGAGGATCGGGCATACGCTGCATCAATTGATACGCAAATTCGATCTCTGACATCACGATCCCCGGGCATTCGGGGTATTGATCTGGCGGAATTCCAGGGCTCACTACCAAGACATCTGCCGACGCCGGGTCAACGGGGGAAACGCCCATTTCCGCTAACTTCGCAATCACGGCGGTCCCCGTAATTCCTGTACCTAAAACCGCTATCCGATCCAGTAAAAAATCCACACTGTTACTCCCATTAACACTAATCCAACCGCCCAAAACATCCCGACAACCTGTCGTTCATTCATCCCACTCAATTCAAAATGATGATGCAATGGCGCCATTTTAAACAATCGTTTTCCAGTCATTTTAAATGATCCCACCTGAAGAATCACACTCAAGGTTTCAATCAAATACACGCCCCCCAACCCCGCCAATATCCAGGGATTTCCCAAGACCATGGACGCCGAGACAAAAAACGCCCCCAGCGCCAAGGATCCGGTATCCCCCATAAACACGCGCGCCGGGTGAAGGTTAAACACCAGAAACCCTCCCAAGATTGCAACACATGACAACATGAGCTGAGTCATCGATCCCATCCCCATTGCATGAAACAGAACGGCAAACCCAGTCAGGCTCGCGACCGAAAGCCCCCCCAACAACCCATCCAACCCATCCGTCAAATTGGTGGCATTAGACACACCGATGAGTAGTACCCAATACACCGCAAATTCCCACGCTTTTAGCGAATGGATCCCAAAATGAAACCCGGCCACTGCCACCAACCCCAGACCCATTTGAATCAAAAATTTATGCCGTGCCTTTAATCCCAAATTCTTACTGCGTTTAATCGATAAAATATCGTCCAACAACCCAATTCCGGCAAACCCCACCAGCACGGCCAAGCAAAACCCCACGGGTCGCGACAGCAAATGTAATCCCACGCTGGCCCCTAAAATCCCAAGGACAATCCCAATGCCACCCATCGATACAGTACCCGATTTTCCTTGATGCTGCGCGGGAGCCAATTCATAAATTTTCTGAACCCCGCGCGCGACCTTAAGAAGGTGAATCACCCCAAGAAACAACGGTATTGACGCCAAAAATATCGCGCCAAAAATCATGCGAACTGGGCTTTCACCGCATCCACAACCGCTTCCATCTTCATTCCGCGCGAGCCCTTGACCAACACCACGTCACCCGGCTTAATTTCATCTAACAACTGAGCAATCAGTTGATCTTTTGATTCAAAATGCCCCAGCCACAAGGTGTCATCATCCGCCACCATTCCTTGGGTACATGTCCCGTACGTAAATATTAATTCGACCCCTGCATCAATGGCTTGGCCAACGATCCGTTGATGCTCCGCCACGGAATGATCCCCCAGCTCCAACATATCCCCCAACACCAAAATTTTTCGCCCCGCGTGCCGACGCAGTTGTTGAAGGGAATAGGTCACCCCATCCGGATTCGCGTTATACGCGTCGTCCAATAGCACCCCATGTCCCCGAAGTTCGGTTTGGACCATCCGATGCGCCGATGCCCGGTAATGGGTCAGCCCGTCCCGAATCTGATCGTCGCTCAACCCAAAATGCCGTCCCACGACAAAACAGGCATTCAGATTCTGTTCAGGTTTATCATGGCCGCCAAACGGCAACACCTGAAATTCTGCCGTAGTGGCCCGCTTAACCATATAGTCATAATGGGGCGATGTGACATTCAAAAATGCAGTACGCCCCTTCCGCTCCCACGCCAACGGCGACAAAAAAATCTCGCTTTTTGCCCGGGCAATCGCCCGTTGATTTCCCAACAATTCGACATGGGTCAACCCCACGTTCGTAATCAAGGCATGAGTGGGGCGCGCTATTTGTGCCAGAGTTCGGATTTGCCCTGGACCCCGCATCCCCATCTCCAATATCAAGATGTCGGTATCTACATCCGCACGAAGAATCGTTAACGGGACACCGACTTCGTTATTCTGGTTCTCTTCCGTTTTGACCACGTTGAACGCCGTCGACAACATGGCATACAACATATCTTTTGTGGTGGTTTTTCCCGCACTACCGGTTACAGCAAGTACTGCACACCGAAGTTTTTTTCGATATTTTTTGGCATACCCCACCAAATCGACATCCAATACACGGGCCCCCTTACGAATCGCCTCGGGGATAAAATCTCTCCCATTAAACCGCGGCCCATTGACGGGTATAAAGGTATCTCCCGGCTCAATAGTCCGGGTATCAATCGAGACTTTCATTGCACTCCTTTAGTGCCGCCCGACATTCTTCCCGATCATCAAAGTGATGGCGTTCACCCCCAACAATCTGATAGGTCTCATGGCCTTTTCCCGCCACAAGAACCACATCGTGAGACTTTGCATGGTGAATCGCCCATCGAATGGCCGCACGCCGATCCACAAATACGACCGCCTGATCCGGCATCAAAAGCCCACTACAGACTTCTGCGATAATATCTTCCGGCAATTCCGATCGCGGGTTGTCTGACGTCACCACGATGACATCCGCATACGTCTCCGCCACCCGTCCCATTTTGGGACGCTTGGTTCGATCGCGATCCCCCCCACACCCAAACACGATAATTAACCGCCCGAGTCCTCGCGACGCCATCAACTGTGCCTCCGTCGCCACATTTTCCAACCCATCAGGGGTATGGGCATAATCAACGATCACTTCAAACGACTGACCCTCCCTCACCGTTTCAAAGCGCCCAGCAGGCGCTTGCGCCTTAGCCATCCCAGACGAAATCACGGCCTCGTCAATTTCTAATTTTCGAAGAACCGCAACCGCTGCCTGAAAATTTCTATGATTAAATCGTCCCGGAAGAGGCACTTCAAAGTGTAGCGCTTCTTGGGCAAATTGCTCGGGATAAATAGCGATCCCTGGACCACTCATAAATCTCACCTTCGTATCCCGATACGCTTCAAACGTTTTATGATAATCCAAGTGGTCTTGGGTTACGTTGGTCAATAATCTAACATCAAAATCGATGCCATAAATTCGGTCTTGATCGATCGCATGCGACGACACTTCCATTACAAAATGGGTACCCCCATCATCCAAATGAGCCCTCATTCTGCGGGCAATTTCAAAACTTTCTGGGGTCGTCAATTCGGCATTTAATGTCCCCAAAACCATTGGCTTTAACCCCGCCGCATGTAACCCCTGAGCAATCAATTGAGTCACCGTGGTCTTTCCGTTAGTGCCCGTGACACCCACGACCGTAAGATGCCGTGACGGAAATCCGAAATGAGCATTGGCAAAGTCACCCATCTCGACGCGCGTCATCCGACGCACTTCGACCGCCCCATTCGCCCGAGCATCCGCTTCAAACTGTTCGCCGCCAGGTAAACAGATGAACCCGTCACCGGGCTTTATTTTTCTAGAATCATATTGGTAGTCCATAAGTTTGCTAGTATATCAGCCTCCATGCTATGATTCCACGCTCATTAAGCTCGATTTTGGCATTCTGTGCCACACAAAAAAAACCAACCGTCCCGCTGACAGTTTACGAACTCCAAGGTAGAGGAATAATGGGTGGCACCCACTAATAAAGACGCCTTAATACACCAATATTTGAAGACCGGCGATATTGTAATCCGCGATAAGATCGTAGAAACATATCTTCCGCTCGTCGAATATGTCGCCAAAAAGATCGCATTTAACCGTGACGACTTAGAAGATCTCATCCAAGTGGGCACCATCGGATTGCTTCGATCGGTAGAACGGTTTGAGCCGGCAAAAGAGGTTGATTTTTCAACCTTTGCCACCCCAAATATTATTGGCGAAATCAAACACTATTTCCGTGACAAGCGGAGAATATTAAAAGTCCCTAGAAAACTTCAAGAACAATATTCCAAGATCAAGCGATTTATCCGAGAAGCCCAGCTTGCCGGACAAAGCCCAACCGTACCCGAAATCGCAAAAGCCTTGGAAATGACCGTAGAAGGTGTCATCGAATCGATCGAGGCCTGGCAAACTAGCACGGTCATTTCTCTCGATTCCCCTGCGTATTCAAGTAGTAGCCGTGGCGACGGATCCACCCAAACATTATTGGACAGTCTGGGTGGCGAGCACAAAGAAGACGCCATGCTGAATCGGATCACCTTAAGAGACGCCATGTCAAAACTCGACCGACGAGAACGCAAAATTATTTTTCTGAGATTTTACCGAGGCCTTTCCCAAAACGAGATTGCCGAACGAATGAAATTATCGCAAATGCATATTTCGAGGCTTCTGACCGGGGCACTTAAAACCCTAAAAAATGCAATTGATCGCCATTGACGACACACTGAGGACACCCCAATGATATTAGCCACCGACCATTACGATTCTGATGGAATTCTAACCCGGATCCCCCATCGGTTTGAAAACGTTTTGCTTGACCATGTCGATTGTATCAAAACAGACGTAGATACCCGTGGAGAGTTTTCAGTCACTTTTACCCCCGATCAACCGAGAGCTCTTTTTCTCCAAGAGATCGAGGATGGAAAGTCTGGCGTTATTCGCACCGCCCTTATGGAGATTTTGGCATTAGCCTCCATTGTTTGCACGGACTATCCGGACGATGGGATTATTATTTTTGCATCCATTAGCAATTTCATCGTCAATGGGGACCTGCCTGAAGGGACTGCATTAACCGGTGAAGTCGTTAAATTGAAGGATAAAGGCAACTTTGTCCGATGTCGGGGACATATTGGAACCGCAACAAATCCTCAACTAGCATCCGGCGAGTTAATGGCATTTGTCATTTCAAAAGCCCAGCTGGCCGACCATCCCAGCACCCCCAAAATAGTAGATATCCCGACGCTGACCCATGATATTCCAATCGACCCCTCCGCATTTAACAAGGCCCCCGAAATGGTGGTGTGTGATCAACTCCGGAAACCCTATTCGGACGGCACTGTGATCGGTCAATATCGGTACCCGTCGACACATCCGTTAACCAAGGGCCATTTTCCCGGCAACCCCATCATGATGGGCATTATGCAGATGCTGGCGATTGAGGATGTCTGCGCAGTAGCGTTTTCTCAAGAACCCGCCGCTATTGGAAAAATGGTCGCCGGTCAATGTCAAATTATCCGGACCGACGGCGCGCTCATCGCTGAAATCAAAAACTTTGAAGTTGAAATCAAGGCCGACCGCGCCGCATTTTCTGCCACCAAAAAGGTGGTGTTTCGGGAATCCATACGACCCGAAGATACGGTTCTGATCTACCTATACGACATCACCATCACATGATTGCCCCCCGGCACTTTAGTATTATAGTCGCGACTAATCTATCCAACGGCATCGGCATCAATAACGCACTTCCGTGGAAGATAAAGGCCGACATGGCATTTTTCAAAACCATGACGACCACCGCCCCAGTGGGGAAATTCAACGTCGTCATCATGGGACGCAAGACATTTGAATCGCTCCCAGACCCCGTCCGCCCGTTGCCCGAACGCATGAATTTGGTAATAACCACCAACCACGAGTACCCCTCTGAGGGCATCACCATCATTCCAAGTCTCGAAGCGGGCCTCGCCAGATGCGCGTCAGACCCTACGGTCCATCGGGTCTTTGTCATCGGTGGCGCCCAAGTCTATGACACTGCAGTTGAACATCATAAGCTTGATACCATTTACCTGACACGGGTGATTAACACAACGCAATGTGACGCATTTTTCCCCGCCATCCCCGAGCGATTTAAGCTCTCTCAGCATTCTGGGATCGTTGATACTGCGGACAACACTCAAATCCAGTTTGAAGTCTGGCGCCGTACCTAGTTACAGAACGAAATACTTAGCAAAGCAATACGTCCGCAACAATCGCCAAGAGTAAGAGTGGCAAATAGATAACGGATACCTTCATAATTTTAAATGCAGTATCTCGATCGCGAAAATGCCGAAATTTCAGTATTGTCGCCATTAACCACAGCCCCAACCCCGCTGCAGACAGCGTATACACCACGCCCATATGTCCCAATATCCCAGGGAGGATGGACACGCCAACTAAAACAATCCCGTTAACCATCATATGAAAATAGGTGCGGTCCCCATTTCCATCTTCAACCGACAACATTTTAAATCCGGCTTTACCGTAATCATTTTTATACATCCAAGCAATCGCAAAAAAATGAGGCATTTGCCAAAAAAACATGATCCAAAACAATTCCCATGCCCCACTCCCCAGGTGGCCCGTCACAGCGCCCCACCCCGCCATCGGTGGAATTGCTCCGGGGATCGCTCCCATATAGGTATTTAACCAAGTCATCTGCTTAAGGGGGGTATAAAAAATGACATACAAAAAAGCAGTTAAAAACGACAGGAATGTTACCCACGAATTGGTCCATACCAATAAGATAACCAACCCCACGGCCAACAACCCAAATCCTAAGACAGCGGCTTTCCAAGGCGCAATTACACCCGACGGTATCGGGCGATTTTTAGTCCGATCCATCAAGGCATCAATATTTCGCTCAAGAAAATGATTTAATGCAGCAGCACCCGATGCAGTCAGGAGTGTCCCCACCAACAAGGGGAACAAAATCCAGCCCATTGACGGGAACTGGGACCTTGCAAGAAAGAAACCCATGGCGACGGTCACAACTTGCATAATGGCAATCCGGGGTTTGATCAGCTCTATGAACGGTGAAATAATGCGACGCATGATAAATCCTATGATAAACAACATGCACGGTCGGCGCAAACAACGCTTCCGAGCCACGGTCATTGCCAGCCTAATATTAGTCTATTTTTTGATGTGGGTGGGATCATTTGTTCGCAGTTCTGGGGCGGGGATGGGCTGCCCCGATTGGCCCAAATGCTTCGGCCAATGGATCCCGCCCACACATGTGTCTCAACTCCCCCCCAACTATCAGGAAATTTACGCAGACCGAGGATATGACCAGATAGAATTTAACCCGGTTAAAACATGGATCGAATATTTAAACCGCCTCACAGGGTCCGTCATCGGGATATCGGTAATCGCCATGTTCGCGGCCTCAGTCTACGCGCGAAAAGAAATCCCCAAATACTCCCGAAGACTCTGCGCACTCGTCGTGGCACTCGTAGGATTTCAGGGGTGGCTGGGTGCGACGGTGGTCGCGAGTATCCTTACTCCATGGATAATCACAGTCCATATGGCCGTCGCGATACTGATCATCATCCTATTAAATATAATACTCGCCCGAGCCACGGGGACCCGTCGTCCCAAAATCGACGTCGCACTCCGTGTGGCCACAGTGGCAGTCGTCGTTCAATTCATACTTGGGAGTCAGGTCCGGCAAATGGTCGATCATGGCGCCGCCGCTACCGGGCTATTGGCAATAGGAAAAATCTACCTAATCCACCGCTCGATGTCCTGGATCGTTCTAGGGGCAGTAGGGTTCCTCGGCGTGAGATGGGTTCGTTCCGGCTTTACGGGACTTTCACTTCTCATTCTATCCCCTTTGGCGGTACAAATGGCCAGCGGCATAGCCTTTTCCCAATTTGGGCTTATTGCCGCTTTACAACCACTCCATCTGACGGCCGCTGCCATATCAATTGGAACAATGGCCTACGCTTGGACCCCTCCTCGATAGAGAGCGGTCACCCGGTGAGGAGACGACTAATGGCGCCCCTCTTGAACTTCACCTGGTTCTAACTTTATTACAGGACTCTTTAAGTTAATCTGAGTCGCCTCTAACGGTGATCGATAGCTTCGAAACAACACATCTGAGAACACAAATAGGAAGAAAATAAAGAGAAACACTAAGCTCCCTAAAAATGCGACCCGGTTAAAGCCATGGTCCCATTTCAACCCCATAAAAATGCTGATGACGATACCGGCCTTAAGTACAGCGACGGCCATCGCAACAACAAGGTTGAATGATCCAAAGTTAAATTGGGCCACGAATACCGTGATAAATGTCAGTATAAGAAGCGATACGAGCGCCCCAACGTAATACCGAACGGGAACTATAAAATGATGACTATGCTCTTCAGAATGCGCGTGATTACTCATATAACTTACCCCACCAGATAAAATAGTGGGAATAAAAATATCCACACCAAATCCACAAAATGCCAATACAAGCCCACCATCTCGAGTGGGGTATAAAATTCAGAATAAAAGTGACCTTTGGCATTGCGCCTCAGCAACCAAAGAATCAGCCCAATTCCGACCACAACGTGAATGCCGTGAAGACCCGTCATCATGAAATAAATGCCAAAAAACAAATGAAGATGTTCCGATACGGCGTGGGCCGTAAAAAACTTCGCAGGAAGATATCCATGATGAATTTTTGCGGCATATTCAAAAAATTTCACGACCATAAATCCAAACGCACAGACCATCGTCGCCGATAAATAGGCGGCTGTCTTTCCCCGTTGATTCACTTGGGCGGAGCGAACCGCCATCACCATCGTAAAGCTACTGGTAATCAAAATCAGGGTATTTAACGCCCCCATCCTCCAATCCAGCAAATGGTGGGCCTCGACAAACATTTCAGGGTAGGCCCATCTCAAAAATGCGTAAGCGACAAACAGTGCCCCAAAAAACAAGACTTCCGTTACCAGAAATACCCACATGCCCAACTTAGCAGAATCAAATTCATGCCCTGCGTTCGCGAAATGATGGGCGACTTCGTGAACCTTGTGAGCGTTTAAGTCTGTCATTACACTTTCACCTTATCGTATTCGTAAGGGCCACAATCCACTATAGGTGTATCCAAGAAATTCTCGGTGATCGGCGGGCTTTGCGTGGTCCATTCTAACGTCAACCCACCCCATGGGTTATCCGGCGCTTGTTTTCCATTCAACAGCGACTCTACCAAATAAAACGCCATAATTAGAAATCCAACGGTTAAAACCCAGGTACCCGATGTGGAAAATGCATGGAGGGGTTGAAATTGATCCAAATACGAATAATAACGACGCGGCATTCCTTTGGTACCCAACAAAAACTGAGTAAAGAACACCATATTGAATCCGACCATAATAAACAGCCATGCCACGAACGCAGCGCCTTCGCTATACATCCTGCCAAACATTTTTGGCCACCAATAATGAAGGCCTCCCAAAAATGCCATCACCGTCCCACCCATCATGACGTAGTGGAAATGCGCTACAACAAAATACGTGTCATGTAAGTACACATCTAACGACAAGGACCCCAGCATAATCCCGGTAAAGCCCCCAATACTAAACAAGAAAAGGAATGCAAGAAAATAAAGGAACGGCGCCTTCAAATCAATCTCGCCCTGATACATCGTTGCAATCCAGTTAAATATCTTAACTGCCGACGGAATGGCCACCAAATAGGTTAATAACGAAAATATCATGGCCGCATAATCCGACTGCCCCGACACAAACAAGTGATGGCCCCATACTAAAAACGAAATAATTGCGATGGCTAGACTTGAATAAGCGATCATCTTGTAGCCAAAAATATTCTTTTTACAAAACGTGGTTACAAGTTCACTCATGACCCCCATCGCCGGCAAAATCATGATATAGACCGCAGGGTGACTATAAAACCAAAAGAAATGTTGGAAGAGCACCGGATCGCCACCCAATGCCGGATCGAATATCCCAATCCCTGCTACCCGCTCAATAATCAACAGAAGCAACGTAATTCCCAACACCGGCGTCGCCAATACCTGAATAATAGCGGTGGCATATAACGCCCAAACCATCAGGGGCATCCGGAACCACGTCATACCTGGGGCACGCATTTTATGAATGGTCACAATAAAATTAAGCCCCGTAAAAATAGAGGAGAATCCCAAAATAAACGCCCCCAGCGTCATAGAGATCACGCTGGTACTGGTTGTTATCGAATAGGGCGTGTAGAAGGTCCAGCCCGTATCCGCCGCACCGGCAACCATTGAATAAACGCAAAACACGGCACCAAAAAGGTACAAATAAAAACTCATCAAATTCATTCTAGGGAAGGCGACATCTTTCGCGCCTATTTGTAATGGGAGCAAAAAATTACCCAGGGAAGCGGGAATAGAGGGAACAATAAATAAAAACACCATGACCGCCCCATGAAGAGTAAACAATTGGTTGTATTGTTTTGCCGTAAAGAGCAGCTTCCCCGGATTGAGCAGTTCCATCCGCAACGCCAGAGCAAAGAAGCCGCCCAACCCAAAGGAAATAGCGATAAACAAAAGGTACATAATTCCAATTCGTTTATGGTCCAACGTCGTCAACCAAGACTTCCATCCCTTGGTTGCATTAATATAATCAGTTCTGACAGCAGGTAGGCTCATTTCAATATTTCTCCCGATTACTTTAAGGTTTTGAGATACGCAATTACGCCATCAATTTCACGGTCGCTAAGAAGTCCTTTATAAGAAGGCATCACCGGCGGGTAACCCTGCACCACTTTCGCGATCGGGTAATTCACTGATTCCTTAACGTAATTTTCGTCCATAATGACGCTACCGCCACCGGTCATCGGCCGACTAGTTCCCCAAGTACCCTTCCAGGAAGGTCCCACCATGGCAGACCCATCTATTGAATGGCATGCCACACAGCCTTTGGCGCTGTACACTTTTTCGCCCAGCTTCTCTAGCGGCAACCCATCATCTGCGGACCCTGAGTTGGCCAGCCAATCCTTATACTCTTCGGCAGATACCACGCGTATGGTGCCCTGCATCTGAGAGTGCCCGTCTCCACAAAATTCGGTGCAAAATATTTGAAAATTACCCGTCCGTGTCGCTTGAAACCAAATCTTAGTGTACCGATTAGGTACAACATCCCGCTTGATCCTCATATTAGGGGAATAAAAACTATGTAGGACATCCTCCGAGGTCATCACCAAAATGATAGGAGTATTAACCGGAACGACCATCTCGCTCAGTGTCTTAGTTCCATTTTTATATTCAAATTGCCAGATCCATTTTTTGCCAACAACGTGAATTTCCTCCCCATTTTTGGGGGCAACCGACATATCCAAAAATCCAGTGAATCCCCAATAAAAAACAAACAAACACAAAATCAACGGGGGCACAGTCCATGCCAGTTCTAACTTCGTGTTATGAGTAATGTGCTCGCCACCGGGCTGCACGTACCCTGGCCGTTTCCTATATTTTAAAACAAACGTCACAACCACAATTGTAATCGCGACAAACAGAATGACGGACACCCACAAAATAAAGGAATACAGAGAATCTACGTAATTACCGAACGTTGACACGTCGGCAGGGAACCATCCTTTTCCTGCAATTAAAGACTCATTTACAATTTTATTATCCATGATTTTTCCTACGGTTCTTGGTTGTGAAATTTAACCACACGATGGCCAGTCCCAACACAATGACAGTGACAATGCCTCCTAGCTTCATAATATTCATAGCAACCAACGCGTACCCTCTTGCATTTGGATCATACGCATAACAAAACATAACGACCTTGTCAGTCGTTGAAACCAACCGACGATTACTGGCCTCCAAAATGGCCAACTTAAAATCCTTCGGCTTGTACTCGATACCATAGAGATACCGAGACACCTTACCCTCAGGGGTTAAAATCATAATCGCCGCCCCATGAGCAAACTCTTTGGTCTTCGGTAGATATTTATACCCAAACCCGACCGCGTCGCCAACACGTTTAACTTCGGATTCACTACCCACCAAAAAACGCCACCCATTCTCTTTTACTTTATTCCCCACCGCGCCCACATAGCGACTCGAGAATTTGCGAGCAGACTCCGGCGTATCGGAAGGATCAATACTGACCGTAACAATTCGATACCGCTCTCCCAGATTCCCTGGAGTGCTTTTGACTGCGTCCGCCACCCCGGTAAGTACCAAATTACACAACATCGGGCAATTATAATACGCCATTACCAACACCACCGGGCGGCCATCCGAGAACAATTCCGTCATCGATATTTTGGACCCGGAAGAGTCGGTAAACGTCGCGTCTAACGGAATTTGTCCGCCAATATTTTCGGAAATACCGGCTTCTCTGACGTCGGCCGGTAAGACAGACGGCGCAGGAGATATCGCCCACACCGTACAACCCATTGCTAAACTAACCAAAAAACCCGTTAAATAAACGACCAGGCCGCGATTACTTTTGATATGATTTCACCACAAGATCCATGGCCACATCGATCGGGATCTGGACCACGCCCTTCTCTTTATCAACCCACTTCAACGTCGTCGCCATCTCCCCTTCATACGCCCGCAACTCGCTCAGCTCCGCACCGATTCCGCCGACCGCCTCACGCCCGCGAACAGTATCGGATGAGGATGCCATGTAATACAAAGACCCAAAATAACAAATAACAATTAACGAAACCGTGGTTAATCCCATGCTGAGCCAAATCCCAATGGAGTTAGGCTCGTTAACAAATTCTTCTACATGCCCTGACATAACGATTGCCTCCTTAGGTGTGGTGACGAAGCGACTCCGGCAAGCGCGGGTCTTGTACCGGAATCAACGATGCATTGCGCAATCGCAACCAAAAGAACCCAATATAAATTCCACCAATTCCTACAAAACTAGATATATCGGACATTGAAATATGAATGCCATTGGGGGTGATATTCGGCATAATCAGCCAATATATATCCAAGCAATGCATCACCAAAAACCAGACCATCATTGCACAATGAGCAGTCAAATTACGCCGAGTGTGTTTCGACATGAAGATCAGAAACGGTACAAAAAAATGTCCAATGGCTAGTGCCGCCGCCACGGTGTTCCAAGACCCGTTAAAGTGCTGCATAAACCAGACTGATTCCTCGGGAATGTTGGCGTACCAAATCAAGAAATACTGACTAAAAGAAACATATGCCCAAAAAATATTAAGCCCGTATAAAAATTTTGCAACATCATGATAATGCTCAACCCGAATGATATCCTTCAAATATCCAAATCGTCGTAGTGTCAATGCCACTAAACTCATAATAGCGAAGGCCGCGACGGCGCTCCCTGCAAAGAAATAGACGCCAAACATCGTTGAATACCAATGGGGGGTCAATGACATTGCCCAATCGATAATACCAAAGGTAAGCGTAATCGCAAAAATCAAAATCGCCGCCGCTGAAAAGGCCTGCATCGACAAGGTTAATTTGGGATCGCCCGACGAATCCTGCTTCACCGATTTTTTATAAAAGTAACGCGCCATCCAAACCCACGCGCCCAAGAACAGGACGGCACGGACTAAGAAAAATTTAATATTCAAATATCCGGCCTTACCTTGCAAAATTGGATCTGCAGCAACCACATCTGCGTGGGTCCAATGATACAATTCATGAATACCAAACAGAATCGGCAAAAAGAAAACCGCCATTACCCAAGCATTCATTGCAAAGGTCTCAGGAATGCGCCGAAGAACCACACTCCACCCGGCTCGCGTAAGATGTTGGATAATGACAAAAAACAAAGAGCCTAACGTAATTGACAAGAAAAACAAAAACGAAAACAGATAAGAAAATGCAGTGTGATGCGGATTACCGCGCCACAATACCGCCGTCAACGCGAGTGACAACCCTCCCAATAAAAAAGAAATTTTAGGAAGCGTCGATGCCAAAAACCCGGATAACCGGGGAACCTTCGTACTACTACTCATTGATTAAACCCTCCTCACCTATTGCAACTTAGCACGAACCGAGTCCGGCAATTCTTGCTCTGACGCTGTTCTTGATTTTTGAATAGCGCGTAAATACACCACAATCGCCCATCGATCCGCTTCGTTAACCTGACGACGATACCCAGGCATACTTCGAACGCCATTACTGGCCACATCAAACAGATACCCGTCCTCAACCGCCACCAATCGAGGATCCGCTAAATCGGGGGGGGGTACAAACCCTCGGGAAATAACAGGCGTCTTCCCTGTCCCTACTCTATTGTGACACACGGCACAATAAATATTGTACCGTTCTTGTCCCCGCTTAATCAGCTCAGGGGTTACATTAACGGGAACCTTCGCCACGAACAATCCTGCCTCAGTTTTGCCCGTGTAATATTCAGAATC
This sequence comes from uncultured bacterium, assembly GCA_903864835.1. Lineage (GTDB taxonomy): Bacteria > Margulisbacteria > Marinamargulisbacteria > SXXA01 > SXXA01 > CAIPHK01. The sequence continues at coordinate 43,044 of CAIPHK010000011.1, forward strand.
TTCTTTTAAAAAATCGGGACGGGTGTGATTTCCATCATAAATAGCCCCAGTGCCCCAAGCAACGGTACCCTCAGGAACAGTGCGGGGATTGGATTGGGCTTTAACTTTAGCTTGCCAATCAAAATTGGGATTCAAATGAAAAGGCTCATTGGTGGTCTGATATCCCCGACACCCAACCAATCCAAGACAAACCACACCGGCCAAAACAAGACTGCGTATATTCATCATTATTCCTCTACCACCTCAACCGACAATCCGCCAATTTCCTGCAAGAACCGAGCGGTACCCTCCAGGGAGAATCGCGAATCACTGGACTCCACCGTGACAAAAAAACCATGTGAAGTCGCAGTTCGAAACCGGTGATTTTTAAAAAGTGGGTGATACAGCTTAGGAAGCCCATTCAGTGCAAACATCCCAAACACCGCACCAAAACCAGCAAACAACACCATCAACTCAAAGCATACGGGAACAAACGCCTGGAAACTAAATAACAATTTCCCACTGGTGACCACCCGATAGGCCGAAACCGACACCCACGTTTGAAGGGCAATCGCACTGGCCAAGCCAGTCGCCCCACAGGCCACAACGATCCAGCCCAACACCGAATCCTTAATTCCCATCGCAGAATCCATTCCGTGGATAGGAAAGGGACTATAAGTCTCAAAATTCTTATAGCCCGCGTCACGAAGTTTTTCTACCGCGTGAATCAAGGCCGACGGATCTTTATATTCTGCAAGCAATCCGTATAACTTTACGGTCGTCATAATCTAGTGCTCCTCTCCCGGTTGATGAGGATTTGCAGCAGGCATCACGCCCTTGACCTCGGAAATTGCAATAATGGGCAAAAACTTTAAGAACAATAAGAAAAAGGTTAAGAACAACCCAAACGAGCCAATAAATTGACATACCTCAACCCAGGTCGGGCTGTAATAAAACCAACTCGATGGAAGAAAGTCCCGATGCAGTGAGGTGACCGTAATTACAAATCGCTCAAACCACATCCCAATATTTACAAAAATTGAGATAATAAACATCATTGGAATCGACCGACGAATTTTTTTGAACCAAAACAACTGTGGAGAGATAACGTTACAGGACACCATCGTCCAATACGCCCAGTAATACGGACCAAAAGCCCGATTGATAAACGCATATTGCTCAAATGTATTCCCCGAAAACCAAGCCATAAAAAACTCCATACCATAGGCATATCCCACCATTGTCCCAGTTGCCAGAATAATCTTATTCATGGTTTCCAAGTGATGCATGGTCATAAAGTCTTTCATATTGAAAAGTTCTCTTGCAGCGACCATCAGCGTCACCACCATCGCAAACCCAGAGAAAATCGCTCCCGCAACAAAATAGGGAGGAAAAATGGTGGTATGCCACCCGGGAACCTGGGACACCGCAAAGTCAAAACTAACAATCGAGTGCACCGATAAAACCAAGGGCGTCGATAACGCAGCCAATATCAAATACGCCCGCTCATAATTCATCCAATGCCGGTTAGCGCCACGCCATCCCACAGAAAAAATACCGTACCAAATCTTCCGAGTCTTAGTTGTTGCTCGGTCACGAATAGTCGCCAAATCAGGAATCAGGCCAACAAACCAAAAAAGAAGGGAAATAGTAAAATAGGTGCTGACCGCGAAGACGTCCCACACCAGAGGACTCCGAAAATTAGGCCAAATGCCCATTGAATTGGGAATCGGAAACAAGTAATAGGCAACCCACACTCGCCCAACGTGAAACACAATATAAATTCCGGCACTCATTACCGCAAAAATAGTCATCGCTTCCGCAAATCGATTAATCGACGTCCGCCATTTTTGCCGAAACAAAAATAAGATCGCCGAAATCAAGGTCCCTGCGTGGCCAATCCCGACCCAAAATACAAATCCGACCAAATCCCAGCCCCACATCACCGGATTGTTTAATCCCCAAACCCCGATCCCGGACCAAACCAATTTCGACAACATGGCAATCAGCAGACACAGACCCGAGACTGACACGCCGAAAGCAATCATCCACCACTGGGGGGCCTTCGCCTCAACAGGTCGACAAATGATATCGGAGACCGATTTAAAATCATGCCCACCCAAAACAAGAGGGGTTCGTTTTGACGGATCGTCATTACCCACGACTAACTCACTCATTTCAGGCCCTCTCTTCCACTAATGTAGGATGCGGATTGCGAACACTGGCCAAATAAGTGGTTCTGGCCTTGAGATACAACTCCGACAAAATGTGGTAATCACGGGGATTTTTCTTCAATTTAGCCACTTTGCTTTCTGGATCAAGAATATTCCCAAATACAATCGCATCGGATGGACAAGACTGCATACATGCCGACTTAATCTCCCCGTCAACGATTGCGCGACCTTCATTTTTTGTCCGGATTTTGACTTGTTGAATCCGCTGAACACAGTAGGTACATTTTTCCATAACTCCCCGCATCCGAAGGGTGACATCTGGATTAAATTGCATTTGAACCGTCTTATCTGGTTCCCGTAAATAATCAAAGAAATGAATCCGATTCTTTTCTGTCGATTGTGGATTTCGTTGATGAAAGTCAAAAAAATTAAAGCGTCGTACTTTAACCGGGCAGTTATTTGAACAATATTTAGTTCCAATACACCGATTGTAGGCCATGTCGTTCAAGCCCTCTTCGGAATGCACCGTTGCCGCCACCGGACAGACTTGCTCACAGGGCGCATTCTCACACTGAAGACAGGTCATCGGCTGCTGAACCATTTGAGGATCGTTGGTGTTGCCTTCGTAATATCGATCGAGACGAATCCAGTGCATTTCCCGGCCATTGGCGACCTGGGATTTTCCGACTATCGGAATATTATTTTCTGACTGACACGCAATTAAGCAAGCGTTACATCCGGTACACTTGCTCAAATCAATCGACATACCCCATTGATTACCCGTGTCATAGGCGCGTTCTGGCCACGACGACTTCATCGGGGGGCCTTCGTGTTCCTCTTTGGCAAATTCAGGATTTTTTTCGTATTCCATTAGATCTGCCGCACGAACCAGCTTTCGATCTTCCATCGACCCATGCTCCTGAGTGGTGGCCAATGTGTATTTTTTACCCGTTTTTTCGATGGTAATTCCACCCACAGTGGCCATTGCAACACTGGATCGGAGGGGATACCCGTTAAATCCTGTCCCCTGTCCGATACGACCATCCACTCGGCGGCCATACCCCATGGAAAGAACAACGGTGTCATCCGCCGTTCCAGGTTGAACAAAGACCGCGACTTCAATTTCATTTGACTTCGACTTTAGGTTAACCAAATCCCCAGTGACGAGGCCCATTTTCTGGGCAGTATCCACACCGATTAGCGCCGCATTATCCCAGGTCAATTTGGTGACGGGATGGGGTAACTCTTGAAGCCACCCATTGTTAGTAAATCGACCATCGTAGACCTTAAAATCGGGGACCAGCTCTAACTGAAGTCCTTTTTCGTTGATCGGTTTTACCGTCAACGACTGTGCGACTGGGGCCGAAACGGACACGACCGCTTCCGAAACCACCCCCTCATGAAGCCATCGTCGCCATGATTTTTCAGATCCCTTCGCCGTCTTTAACGTCTTTCGGACTTCGTCATATCCGTTTCCAGCGACGCTTGAAGTTAATTGAGACACCCACTCGATGTCCGACGTTCCGTTATAAAGTGGTGTAATCAGCGGCTGAACGACCGAAACCGTTCCATCAATCGATTGCGCGTCTCCCCAGGCTTCCAAGAAATGCGCCTTCGGAACAACCCATTGGGTAAAATGAGAGGTTTCGTTCGGAAACAGTGTGAGGTGCAAGGAATGTTTTAGTTTTTTAAGAGCATCCCCGAATGCGATATCCGATGGCGCGGTAAATACCGGATTTCCACCCAAAATAAAGAGGGTATCTACATCGCCATTTTTAATCGCATGCGTGAGTTCGCGAATTGACTCAACCGACCCGCGTTGAGCGTAAGATGCGTCGACAAAATGAACCGGATAGTAAGAAACACCGTGTTCGGTGGCCCCAATCGCCGCATTCACCGCCACCGCCACGGCATGTGCAAAGGGACTACACTGACTTCCCACCACAATCGCGGACACCCACTTAGGCTGAACTAAGTCATCAACGATTGCCGCAAGCTCTTTCGCAGGAACGACATTGCCTAATTTTTTGGACCAATCGGCCACTTGGGACCGGAAATCCGTCGACACATTTCCGACTCGGCTAAATACAGCAACCGCAATCTGTGCGATTGCAGCATCCATCTGACCCGGCTGGATACGGAATCGATGATCCGCTTTGCCACCAGTTACCGTGAAATGAGACTCAAACATATACAACCGGTTTAGGCCCCGATCCGAATCCGGATCACGTCGCGTTGCAAATTCTTTAGCACTGACTACATTTCCCGGTTCAGTTCCCAAAAAATCTGCGCCGAAGGCAACGAGTCGATCGATCCGGTCAAAGTGGAGCTTGGCACGCAACGCTTTACCAGTTACCGATTTAATTCCGGCAACGGCATTATCGTCATTGAGGGCACTATACTGAAATACAGAAACGTCTTTGTACGTCGATTTAAGTTCGGCCAACACCCGATTTAGCGTGGGGGATACATTGGTATCCACTAAAATAGCCAAGTTAGCCCCATGAGTACCCTTGGCATCTTCAATCCGAGCGGAGATCCAGTCTCCGTATCCATCGACATCCCCAGACGGGATATTACAATGGATCCGTTTCAAGCGATCGGGATCATAAAGATCCAATACCGACGCTTGATTCATCGCACTTGCCGCACCGAGACTCCCTGGATGAGACGGATTACCCTCGACTTTGGTCGGGCGACCTTCATGACTCTCGATCAACAGTCCCACCACGTCTGTGCCCAAGGCCATCGCGGTCGCGTAATAATTAGGCCGTCCTGGAACCAAATTTTCAGGGGTTCGGGCATAAGGGCGAATAATTTGTTTAGGGCGACGAAATCCCGCACACCCGGTGAGCCCAGCAAACGCAAATGATGCACCCATTATTTTAATAAACGTACGTCGCGACACTTCATCTTCTAAAACCGAGGCATCTTTTGGAAACTCGCGATTAACAAACTCTTTGAATTCAGGAGACTGCTCTAACTCCCCCATGCTTCGCCAATACTCTTTATTGGGCGCGCCGGAATCTATCTGTGACATGTACTGCAATCCTCTCCAGGTCGAATTTTATAGGCTTCCTTAATCTGCCGGCCAACTTCAAGCTGATTATCCGCTTTCCAATCGAGTTTGGTAACAAATTCGCGGGGGCGCAAATGATTCTCAGGGGCACGATGGCACTCCAAACACCAGGACATGCTCAACGGCTTTACTTGGTGAACCCGTTCCATTTGGTCAACTCGGCCATGACAGCTATAGCAGGAAATGCCCGCAGTAACGTGTCGGCTATGGTTAAAATACACATAGTCAGGCAATTTATGGACTTTTACCCATTGCATCGGCTTATTATTCACGTAGCTTTCTTTAAGCTTCATAATATAAGGACTTTGGGTCTTGATTTGAGAATGGCAATTCATACACGTATCCGTACTCGGAATATTTGAATGAGACGAGTTTTCAACCTGGGTATGACAATATCGACAATCCAGTCCCAATTCGCTGACATGCAGCTTATGGCTATAAGGAATTGGCTGCTCAGGCGCATACCCAACCTCTAAATTTTTGGGAGAAAACCAGTACCAAAACACAAATATAATCAAACACAGCAAAAGCCCAACACCAGACAATGCGTATAACGGCAGCTTGTTCACCCATTTGGGGAACACATAATTCGAAACGGGTTCATCATGGTTAATCAAGTCAACTCAGTCCTTTATTCCTGTCGAAAATTGGGAGAAATAGAACGGAAAAAAATCGTAATTATTATATCAATTTGTCGGTGGATACGAAAGATTAACTTTTATGCTCAATTCAACCCGTATAACAAGCATAAGTAACACTTGTTATACAGAATTTAACTGCCGCTCCAAAAAGTCAACAACCTCTGGATTCGCCAAGGTAGTGATATCCCCTAGAGCTTGACCATTGGCAACACTTTTTAACACCCGTCGCATAATCTTGCCACTTCGGGTTTTGGGTAGGTCGGGTGTAAAAACCACTTGCTTGGGTTTTGCAATTGCCCCAATCATTTTACCCACCCACTCGATCGCCGCGCGTTCCAGTTCCTTAGAAGGAGTCACCCCTTCTTTGAGGATAACAAACGCCAAAATCGCCTGCCCTTTGAGATCATCTGCAACTCCAACCACGGCCGCCTCCGCCACGCCTTCAAATTCAACGAGCGCACTCTCCACTTCCATGGTCCCAATCCGGTGGCCCGCGACATTCAGGACATCATCGACACGGCCAAGAACCATGATATATCCATCGTCATCAACGGTAGCCCCGTCCCCGGCAAAATAGGTTTCAAAAGTATCCCAATAGACGGATTTAAACCGTTCATTATCCCCCCATATCCCCCTTGCCATCGATGGCCACGGCGACATAATACTGAGCAAGCCTCCGCCAGCCTCTATCGGGACCCCCGAGTCTTGAAGAACCTGCGCCTCGATCCCCGGCAACGGCAAGCCCGCATACCCCGGCCTCATGGGGCTCAATGCAGGAAGGGTTGAAATCATGATGCCCCCCGTTTCGGTTTGCCACCAGGTATCCACAATCGGACATCGATTCTTTCCTATTACGGTGTAATACCACATCCATGCTTCGGGATTAATAGGCTCCCCCACCGACCCCAACAACCGCAGCGACGACAAATCATGCATTCCCGGCAGATGGTCACCCCATTTCATAAACGCCCGAATGGCAGTGGGCGCAGTATAAAGAATGGTCACTTTGTGCCGCTCAACAATGTCCCAAAAACGGTTTTTATCCGGATAGTCTGGCGACCCTTCGTACATCATGACGGTTGCCCCATTGGCCAGAGGTCCATAGACAAGATACGTATGCCCTGTAATCCACCCAACGTCTGCAGTACACCAATACACATCCGACGGTTTTAAATCGAATACCAACTGGGTTGAATACTTGGCATGGGTCATATACCCCCCAGTAGTATGGATAATTCCCTTGGGTTTTCCCGTTGTCCCGGAGGTATACAAAATAAATAGAGGATCTTCGCTATCCATCGGCAACGCATCCTGTAGATCAGAGGTCTCCGCCATGATCTCTTGATATACGTCATCGCGACCGGCGTGCATGTGAATTGGATTTCCGACATGCCTGACGACAACCACCGCTTCAATCGAGGGGCATTTTTCCAATGCCTCATCCACTATATCCTTTAATGGAATTACTTTACCCCGACGATATCCACCGTCCGCGGTAATCACAAGGCGAGAGCCCGAATCATGAATTCGATCAATCAAACTTTGCGCACTAAATCCACCAAATACCACGCTATGAATCGCTCCGATCCGGGCACAGGCCAATATGGCAACCACGCTTTCGGGAATTAGAGGCAGATAAATCGTGACGCGATCACCTTTCTGAATACCGTATCGAGCCATCAGTACCGACGAAAACCGGGCCACTTCATCATGAAGTTCTGCGTAGCTAAGCGTCCGAACATCCCCTAACTCGCCCTCCCAAATCAATGCGGCTTTATCTCGACGGTCGGTGGGCAAATGAACATCCAAGCAATTATACGAAGCGTTTAATGTGCCCCCAACGAACCACTTGGCAAACGGACGTTGCCACTCCAACACTGACTGCCACGGCGAAAACCAATCCAATTTAGCCGCTTGCGCCTCCCAAAACCCAAGGCGGTCCGACTGGGCAATTTTATAAATATCAGGATCCGAATGGGTTGCGTTTACTCTAAATTCATCAGACGCCATAAAAATTCGTTGCTCATTCAACAACGTCTCGATGGATTGTGACATTTCGCGCCTCCTTGGTTATTTTAGCCCCAGCATTTTATGGGCCTGCGGGATCACCCGAACATCTGCCAATTTTTGATGGGCAAAATTATACGCCCGCTCAATATCCTCCGCAGTGGCCTTGTCTTTCACCGGTCCAAACGGAGTCACCGGTTGAATCACAAAGGGAACATCTGGGGCTACTGTTGCAATCGTATTGATCATCTTTTTAAGCTCCAAGACCGGAAACCCTTTGGTTAACACCCATTTTACAAACACATTTTTTCGACCACTTAAAATGGCCATGAATTCAGCAAATTCCTTGTCAAACCCTGGTTTATAATCCACCGAAAAATATTCAAACAAGTCCACCACTTCACTCAAGTGCTTCGGAAGTGTACCGTTCGTTTCTAAATACGCAGGAATCGGGAGCAGCGGAACAAGTTGCTTCAACGCTTCAACTTGAATCAACGGCTCGCCCCCCGTTATTGATATTGAATGAGGTCGTTTAGCCAATAACGGCGTCAATTCGGCCATGACCTGCTCAACCGTATAGGGCTTCCGCTGATGAACAAAATCTGGCTCGTCACAATAGGAACAATGAATATTGCATCCGTAAAAACGAACAAAAATCTGCGGATACCCTACCCAGGGCCCTTCGCCTTGAAAACTATAAAAAATCTCTTTGATATACATTACACTTTAAGGACATCGGCATACTTTGCCATCAATTTACGCTCATGCTCTCCAAATTGAATGTGAAGTATCACTTTATCGTCCGCTCCTTCGATTTTATTGATGACACCCCGTCCCCAACTCGGATGTTCGACCACTTCTCCGACCACATATCGAGACTGGACTTGGGTCTCCGCAGCCAAAGAATGAGGCAACCAGGTCTGAATATGGAATCCCTCATGATTCATTCGATCAATCAACATTTCATGAGATTCTGCCAATCGATCCGAAAAAAAACAGGCTACCCGCATTCTCGGAAGTTCTTTAATAAACCGAGATACATCATCGTACCATTCCGCACCGAACATCGACCGCCGAAACGCCGACGTCAATATGACGTGCTTAGACCCGCGACTAATCCCGATGTACAACAATCTCCGCTCTTCGTCCAAAGACTCCGGCTGAAATTGGGCATTGTAATGAGGAATCAAGCCATCCTCTAATCCACACACAAAAACACAAGGAAACTCATATCCCTTTGCACTTCGCAATGGAATTAAATTCACCGCATCCCCGGAATTAATTTCGGCATCGTCTGGCGTCGTAACGGCCACATGATTCAACAATTGCTCCACTGACCATTGTCGCTCAAGCGCAAGACCAATGAACTCATCAATAGTCTGCAACCGCTCCATGGCTTCCAGCGTATTTTCTTCTTCTAACAACATCCGGTATCCGCTATCATCCGCAATCTGGCTCATAATCGTCGCGGCAAGTACGTCTGGATCTTCCTGAAGCTCGGTATTCCAATGCACCAACAAATCAATTAATCCGATCAACTTCGCATCAATATCGATCTCGATTTTGAGTTCTTTACCTTGCAATTCCAAAATTCCAGCAGGGGTCGGCGGAATATGACGCAGCACAGTAGACACCATTGCCTCATCCAATTGAAACGGCGGCAACGCCAAAAGCTGAGCCAAGGCCTGCCGATCTGCCGGATTAAAAAGTACCCGCATGTACAATAAAATATCCCGTATCTCACTATTGGCGTAGATTACCGATCGACCGATGCTTCGAAACCGAAGCCCTTGCTGACGCAGTTGCTCTTCAAAAAAATACGCTTGTGACTGAGTCCGATACAAAATACAAAAATCGTTGAGAGACAACATATCTTCCCGTCGAAGCATCACAATCTCGTCCACCACATACCGGGCCTCTTCTTGCTCATCGAACGCCAAAAAGTAGACCAATGATTCATCGTCGGCCTCGATAAAGTCATCATCGTTTGAAAATGTCTTTCGGTCCCGCCGCAGAGATCGTGCCGTATCTACGATCGCATTAGTCGACCGAAACACCGTTGTCAGCCGAACCGTTTCCAGTCCCGAAATTTGAGTCGACGCGAGGACAATTGAATCTCCCGTCGCCCCTGACTCCACACCCACCGCCTGCTCCGAATCTCCGCACAGTGTGAGATGTTTTAAATATGGCGCAATTTTTGCCACCAATTGGCAATACACAGGCCCGAAATCTTCATATTGATCTATAATCCAGTACTGATACCGATCAGCGATTTCTTGACACAATTCCGGGCGTTCCGTCACGAGACGAAGTGTCAACGCGACAATATCTTCACGGTCAATGGCTTGGGATGTCGTCAAATACGATTGATACTCACGATACAGATCGCGAAGTTCGTTCGAAAATCCGAGCCCCCCATCAGTCATCATTTCAGGGGAAATTCCACACAATTTGAGCCGCCGAATATGTTGAAGCACTTCCCCGGGTACCAATTGAGACCCCTCATTCGACACATCCAACCCGATCAATTCAATCACAATTCTTAGTTGCTCGATATGGTCATACACCGCAAAATGCCGGTTCAATCCCAGGTACCCTGCATGGGCGCGCATCCAGTCTAAACAGACCCGTTCGAGTTTATCGAATCTGACTTTGTGAGCATCTTCGGCGACAAGTTGCCCCACCCAGGCGGTCATATCCCGAACCGCTTTTTGAGATCCAGACAACACCAATATACGGTCGTTTTCCTTTTCCTCTAAAATGCGAGCGACCTTTCGCGCAAGCACAGTGGTTTTCCCCGAGCCAGACGGCCCGGAAATCAAAAGTGGCGACTCGAAGTAATCAATAGCTCGCAGCTGGTCCGTTGTTAATTTACGCACGTTGGTTGGCTCCTATTAGGTCAGTTTTGGATTACGATTCCATCGATTTGAAAATTGAGTCCATTTCATAGACAACGCCCGGACCTGGAAATCCCCGTTTACTTCAGCAAACTCAATCACACCGTCCATCAAGTATTTAATGTTGTTCAATGTTTGGTCGGACACCGTTCCATCTTCGACCAAAAACAGCGTGGTCACGCCACCAAATGAAAGCGCCGTCCGGGCAATTTGGCTCAAAAAACGTTGTACCGACGGCAAATCAAAATTAATCAACAAACTGGAAATAGAGTCCACCACACGACGCCCGCCGAGTTTACTTTGAATTGTTTGCCCCAATTCAAAGCTGGCATCCGATATCACCCCGGCCAATTGATTGAGCTCCAACATCCCGTTTACAGCAAAGCGTTCTGATTCAGGCACCGAAAAGGTCGACCAAGAATATGAATCAACAAATCGAACTAAGCCCAAGGTTTCAAGTTCAGATATTGGATTTTTGAGTTCACGATCCATAATCGTTCGAATTTGCTGGGGATTATCGTCCAACGCAACAAACAACCCGCGTTCCGACCGCTGAAGGCCACGCACCATAAATTGCCGGGCAAATGTTGATTTCCCACTACCCACAGGACCAATCACCAAAATATTAGACCCTTTGGGGAAACCTCCATACAGGGCCTCATCCAACCCCCCGACTCCGGTGGATACGGTATCAATCGCCATTGGTTCCAACACCTCGCCACGGGCCAAGGGGACTTCTTTTCGAGTTCGAAACCGTAGCAACAGTGCCTTTGCTCGGGCTTTGAGCTCCTCGACATTGAACGGCTTGGTGACAAAATCATCCGCGCCTTCTTCAAAGCCGGTCAGCTTGTTGTATTCATCCCCCAACGCCGAAATAATAATAATGGGAGTATCTGCAATTTCAGGGGTAGACCGAACCGCTTTACATACTTCAAATCCAGTTTTTTTAGGCATGATGATATCCGTGATAATGAGGTCCGGACGCTCACGAATGGCCAATTCAATCGCAGCCTCGCCGTCACTCGCCGTCACCACATCCATCCCGATGTCCTTAAACACCATCTCGGTCAGAAGTAATACATGATATTCATCGTCTGCGATTAAAATTTTTGTCATAAGGTCATACTTAAATGGGTTGTCGCAGAACTATTCCCCGTTGAGGAAGAATTTCAAACGAATATTCTGAAAGGTCAACACGGGTCCCCCGCATTTTTTTCACACGGACGGTCCGAATATATTTTGTATTTAACTTTTCCAGCTTAAGGATAATGATCCCAGATGCCGCAAATTCCTCAATCCCATGATGACTTACTTTATCGGTACCCACTGGGGAATATGAGGTCAACAAAGTCGTACATTCTGCATTATCTTCAATTGCAAAAATGAGCCGACGAATATATTCCGCAACTTCAGGAATATGTCGTTCAGAAAATATTAGGGGCGCAATGGGATCAATCACCAACCGTGTTGCTCCAAAGTTACGAACAAAGCCCAATACGTCGGTAATGATTCGATCGATATCAATTCCACCCGCCCCCAATTGGGCAGATGCAAAGTGCGCAGTCACATCCACAATTTGAAACAGCCCCGATTCCAGATACTGTTGCAATGGCCACCCTAACGCCTCAGCATCGGCAATGACATGCTCCGGTTTTTCGTCAATCGAAATATAAATCGTTTTTTCGTTTTTCTTTAAGCCTTCAAGTAAAAACTGAAGCGTAAATATGGTTTTCCCGGCACCCGGCTCTCCCGCCACGAGGTACGATCGACCTTTGGGAAATCCTCCAAAAAGGACCTGGTCAAACCCTTCAATTCCACTCGCAACTTTTTCCATGAGACCTCTTCTTGATTTGTTCCACTTTGCGGGGCGAAGATGAAACGCGGTCGGACTGGCCAAGCCAGATCTTCGCTTAGCCGCATGCGCCCTATATTGAGTTATTTCACTTTGCTACGCAAAAATGAAACGCGTTCGGACTGGCCAAGCCAGATCATAACTGAGCCGCAGGCCCTCTTTCAATTTTACAGTAAAAGCTTTTGTGCGGCCAATCGTAGCGCCCGCCCCCGATGACTCAATTCATTCTTCAATTTTGCGGACATTTCGCCAAAGGTCTGAGTATATCCATCGGGAATAAAGATCGGATCATATCCGAACCCGTCCCCCCCCCTCATTTCATGATCCAAAACACCGGCCACGACACCATCGATTGTTTCGATTCGCCCATCGGGAAAACGAAGCGCAATTACGCATCTAAATTGGGCTTGGCGATTGGGCTCGCCTGCGATGGCAGACAAGATCTTGGTACACATTTGAGTACTGGTTGCACCCTCACCCGCATAGCGCGCCGAATAAATCCCTGGGGCTCCATTTAATGCATCCACCTCAATACCGGAGTCGTCTGACAAATATATGGTATCGGGAAGCAGCGGCAAAAAATCGATCTTTTTGATCGCATTGGCCTCAAATGTCAGCCCGTCCTCAACGGCATCATGCGGATAGCCAAATACATCATCAAAACGGCAGACCTGAAGGTCTCCCAGAATCGATTGAATTTCGGTTACCTTATGCGCGTTACCGGACGCCACTACCACTCTCATCATTTTGCCCCCCGTTGAATTGAATAGACATCCGCCACCAAGGCCACCGCTTGGCGAATCCGATTAAGTTGTTGAATATCACGAATATTGACGGTGATCACGGCCTTCATCCGCCCTCCGGCTCTCGCCGTCTTGGTTCGAATTTCTTGAATGTTGGTCTTGGTATCCGTTATTCGATGAATAATATCTTCAAGAATTCCAATTCGATCAAATGCCTCAATTTGGATCGTTGCACGAAATAGTTTATCCGAACTGGCCAGACTCCATTCGACGTCAACCAGTCGGGGGCGATCCGCATCAGATAACCCCAGAATATTCGGGCAATCCGTCTGATGAACGGCGACCCCACGGCCGGTGGTGACATACCCCACAATGGCGTCGCCGGGGACGGGGCTACAACACTTGGGGATGGTGACCAAGACATTCGTTTCCCCAAGCACCTTGATTTCGTTGATACCATTTTTTTGAGACGCCTTTGACGGCGGCGGCAATACCGCAGGACGGTGTTGGGGTTCCCGCTTAAGCAGACGCTCGACGGCCACTTCGATTTCACGAGTGGAGATATCGCCTTCAGCCAGTCCGCAATAAAGTTCTTCGAGACGCTGTACGCCGACATATGCAACAAATTTGTCGGCAAGGTCTTTAGTGAGCACATCCCGGGGAACAAACCCTAGAAACACGAGAAATCGCTCCAGCTTTTCTTTACCTTTGTTAATTGTGTCTTGCTGATTCTGGCGCTTAAACCATTGCTTAATTTTGGTTTTAGCCTGTCGGGTATGCACAACATTGAGCCAATCCAATTTCGGATTGGGGGTCTTTGAGGTCAGAATCTCTATGCGGTCGCCACTTTGGAGTCGGTAACTTGCATTGACGATTTGGCTATTAATTTTTGCCCCGACATAACAATGTCCAATTTCCGAATGGATTTTGTAAGCAAAATCAATCGGGGACGCTCCTTTAGGAAGGACCTGAACATCCCCTTTCGGGGTAAACACAAATACTTCGTCGATAAACAAATCCAACTTCAAATTCTGCAAAAAGTCTTTGGGAGCGGTCCCTTCTTTTTCAGATTCTAGAATCTGTCGTAGCCACGCAAAATCACCGTCAAAATTGCTTTGACTTGCCCCTTCTTTGTATCGCCAATGGGCCGCGATCCCGTACTCTGCAATTTGATGCATTTCCTTGGTTCTGATTTGAATTTCAACCGGCTTACCAAACCGCCCCATCACCGTCGTATGTAACGACTGATACAAATTGGATTTGGGCATCGCAATATAATCTTTAAAACGCCCCGCCAATGGTTTGTATCCAGAGTGAACCACCCCCAATACCGAATAACATTCTTTTAGGTCTTCGACGATAATCCGAACCCCGAGGGTATCGAAAAGTTCATCAAAACTTAAATTCTGAGACACCAATTTTTTATAGATACTAAAAAAATGCTTCGGGCGACCAAAAATTTTTGCAGTAATCTCCGCAGAATGAACCGCCTTGGTCAAATCATCGATGACCGTCTGAACAACCATTTCGCGCTCATCGCGACGCAAAGAGACTAACTTTTTGATCCGCTGAAACTCCTCATGTTGGAGATAATAAAATGCGTAATCTTCCAGTTCCCATTTCAACGACCACATTCCCAAGCGATGTGCTAACGGCGAAAAAATCTCTCGGGTCTCTCGTGAAATAAGGATCTGCTTTTCTTTGCGAAGATGTTTAAGCGTCCGCATATTATGAAGGCGATCCGCCAATTTGATGATCACTACCCGAAGATCCTTGGCCATCGCCAAAAACATTTTCCTAAAATTTTCGGCCTGCTCTTCTTCTTTGGACTCGAAATATATTTTTCCAAGTTTGGTCACCCCTTCAACGAGGTTATAAATATCCTCCCCAAACATTGTGACAATGTGCTCTTTCGTGACACTCGTATCCTCGATGGTGTCATGCAACAACCCTGCCGAAACAGCGGCTGGATCCTGCCCCAACTCTGCCAGAATATAGGCCACTTCAACGGGATGAGAGATATACGGGTCACCGGACTTTCGGACTTGTTCCTTATGCGCACTATGCGCAAATTCGTAGGCCCGCTGAACCAACTGTACCGAGTCAGGCGACATGTACTTTTGGATTTCAACCATCAATTCATCATAGGAATGTTCGAGTTTCATTTATATTTGTTTCACTCCACTTCGGGTTGCTCGTTGAGATGAAACGCGGTTGGACTGGCAAAGCCAGATCCGCCCTTCGGCCGCGGGCGCTTTAATTTTTAATAAGATAGCAACCATCGGGCAATCTTATCATATTAGGCTGGGACCGTGCCCAGAGCAGAGGTTAGCGAATATCCAACAACTGGAGTTGGGGGGTACGCATCCCTCTCCAGTGATTGATTTCGACGGTAAAGGCCAATTCCATTTGATCTTGATGACAGACGTCTAACTTTTGGCCCAAACCAAATCCGATGGCGTCGACGACAACTTTACC
This sequence comes from uncultured bacterium, assembly GCA_903864835.1. Taxonomy (GTDB): domain Bacteria; phylum Margulisbacteria; class Marinamargulisbacteria; order SXXA01; family SXXA01; genus CAIPHK01. Next base: position 58,894 of record CAIPHK010000011.1, read on the forward strand.
TGAAGGATCCACAAATCGGACCTTCAGGTGATCCCCGGTACCCACCTTTTTGAATTCCACGGGACGTAACGTGTTGCAATAAAACACCGGAGGGGGATTCCCTTGTCCAAATGGCGCCAGCCGTTCTAACGCCTCCGCCAACTCTAAATTCAAAAGACCGGGGGCCACTTCCGCATCAATTTTTAGGATTGGCAATAAATCATTCGCATCGATCTGAGCTTTTGCCGCCGCTTGAAGTTCCAACTTAAAGTCCGCAATATTCTCTGGCAAAATACTGAACCCCGCCGCTTCTTTATGCCCACCAAATTTTATAAATCGGTCCTGACATTTTTTTAACAATTCATAGATATTTACACTCCCAATCGTTCGCGCGGACCCGCGGCCAACCTCATCATCCTCGGCAATAATCACCACCGGACGACTGTGGGCCTCCACCAAACGAGATGCAGTAATTCCAATGACCCCCGCATGCCAATTGCGTCCACGCACCACCAATACCGATTCGGTCTCCACATCATCGGCCACCTGAGCCATCGCCTCTTGGAGCATGGATTGCCCAATCTGCTGACGATCTTCGTTCATTCTGTTTAATACCTTGGCCATCTCTTCCGCCGCCGGGTCATCTTCTGATATCAACAAATTGACCCCGCGCATTGCAGAATCCAGTCGTCCGGCGGCATTCAGCCGTGGCGCGATAACAAAACCAACATCCCTCGGAGTAACAAACGGGCGCTCAAAGCCGGCCACTTCTAGCAATTTACGAATCCCCAATCGGGACCTCGCCGATAACGACGGCAATCCTGCCGCCACAATCCGCCGATTTTCGCCAACGAGCGGCACGACATCCGCAATGGTCCCTAACGCCGCCAAATCAGAATAGGAATCCACATTAATATCCAAATTCCCCAATTTTCGCAGCGCCCCCAAAAGATGGAACACAATCCCCGCCGTACACATCATCGTTCGGGGATCCTCAGGCGACAAATATTTGGGATTAATAATCGCATGGGCATCCGGCACCACGTCGGGAATCGTATGGTGATCCACGACGATTACCGTTACGCCCGTTTGTTCCCGAATCGCCGCAATTTCTTTTACGTTTGTAATTCCACAGTCCAACGTAATGAGAAGGCTATAATTGCCTTGCTGCAACGTCGGAATGACCTGGGTCGTGAGGCCATACCCATCCGTAAATCGATGGGGTAGATAAAACTGGATATTGGCCCCCACCCGCCGCAACGATTGGATCATCATCGACGTCGAAGTCATCCCGTCCACATCGTAATCCCCATACACCAAAATTCGTTGCTTATCACGAATAGCCGTTGTAATCAGATCTACGGCTGGCCGCATCATGTCGTCGGGCAATGCATCACAGGGTTGATCTTCAGGCGTAACAAATTGCGCCGCATGAGACAGCGACCGTATCTGCCGATTCAACAATATCTGACCGACGAGCGGCGATACCGACAAATGGGATGCTAAGCGCTCAGCCACCGCCTCCTGCGCTGGGTAGAGTTGCCAGCGGCGAACCGCTGACTTCATCCGATGCGAATAAGAAACAAGTCCTGACCGTATTCCACGGGCGTTGCATTAGGAACGCATATTTTTTCGACTACGCCGGCCACTTCAGATTCAATCTCATTAAATAGCTTCATGGCTTCGATAATACATACCACTTTGCCAATTTCGATCCGATCCCCGACAGTCACATACAACGGCGAGTCCGGCCCAGGTGACGTATAAAACGTCCCTACCATTTGCGACTTGATCGGGATCAATTTGTCGTCTTTTTTCGGCAATTCTACCGATCTCTCGACGTCTCCACCCACAGCAAGCGGGGCGGGCGCCGCCATTTGCATCGGTGCATGAGGAATAATCATGGGAGCCACGTTGGATTGGCTACCAAATTCTTTTTTTATTTCGATCTTCATATTTTCGACTTCAATATTGAAGTGAGAGATCTTCGCCTCTTCTACAATTTCGATGAGTCGTTTTATTTCTTTTAAGTCCATTGTTTGCACCTCTGTCACACCCCAAACTTTATTTGAAAATCAGACGATGGTCAAATTCTCCGCACATACCGCCAAGCCCTTCAGAATTAAAATGGGATCATACCCATCCAAATCAAGGGCATCTTTGACCGGCAACAACCCTTTTCCGGTACCCACCACCACCACGTCGGGATCCATGGCTTTAAAATCAGCAATCAAGCCATTGATCATATGAATCGTCCCCTTATACAACCCGATCTGAACCGCGTCTTTGGTTGTTTTCCCCACAATACCCGAAATCGGCGACACCCGTATCAACGGAATTTTTGCGGTAAACAACGCAAGGGCTTGAGACGAAATTCCCATGCCGGGCATAATAATTCCACCTTGGTACCCGCCTTCCCGATCCACATAGCAAAATGTGGTCGCTGTGCCAGAATCAACTACGAGACAACTCCGCTTATAGTTCTGATACGCCCCCAATGCGTTCACAATTCGATCTGACCCTACCTGACTGGCGTTTTTAAGATGAATTTTCAGAACGGGCAGGGATTTAAAGTTAACGAGAGTAACCATCGGATACCGTTTCAGCAATCGATCCACTTGCGGAACCACCGACGAAACGACCACGCGATCATAAGCAGAAAAGGGGTCGGTAGATAGCCATTCTTGCGCTTTGGGAGTGGGGATTCTCCGGGACCGTCCGATAACGCCGCGCTGGTAGGGAGCAAATTCAATCGACGAATTACCAATATCCACCAACAACATCTTGGAGTTGGCCATCACAAAAACCAAAAACAAACAGCGGCAATTATAGTCGGCCCCAATGCGCCTAAAAACAACCGTAAAGGACGAATTCCATCGGCGCCAAAAGAATGTCCCAAAACCGAAAACCCGATCGGATTCGGCGCATTTGCGATCACCGTGAGCCCCCCGCCAACCAGCGCCCCCGATACCAATGCGACCTTCCCTAATTCAGACAGTGTCGATACCTGCGACCCGAGATACGTCACCGCCGCATTATCCGTGACTGCGGATAACCCCATCGCACCCAAAAACAAGCCGGGTACGTTGCTGTGAACAATTACCCACTCGATCCACCACTGTTGAGGTCCGCCCAAAATAACGATGCCTCCCAAAAAAAAAGCGACCAACAGCCCTTGCCGAAGCCGCAGATCGACGTGGTATTGCCGCGTCACAGTCATCCATCCTAGAAAAAAAATAAATAGTCCAAAAAATATCTTAATATGGTGGCCACCCATCACGATCATCGCCAAAAATAGCAGGTGGGTTCCAATCACCCACTTTGGAATCAAGGCGGTCGACTCATCACGCGAACTATCCCAAGACATTCCCGACAATTCCTTCCTAAACAAGGCGGTTGTAAGCCCGGTCCCTACCCCAATCGCCACAATCGCTTTCCACCCGAATAGAGTCATGATCGTCGGGAACCCCCACCCCCAATTTCGGGCCACCATCACCAACGGGGGCGCGGCGTACGGCGTCAACGCACCCCCAATGGACACATTGACCAATAACAATCCCAACGTGGCGTACATCCATCGGCGCGATAGCCCTTGTCCATAAAATCGCTTTAACAACAGCATCGCAGTCACGGTCATCGCAGCGGGTTCGGTAATTACACTCCCCAACAAGGGCCCGACGCTCATGCAAACCAAATAATAGCCGATCGGGGGAGGGCCAGGAACCCATTGAGACAGCCGTTCAATCCCCATTTCTACGGCGCTTAAAATGGGCCGGGTCGAACACACTGTCATCACTACAAAAACAAACACGGGTTCGGTCATATTACAGGTGGCCAAATATCCGGAGACCTCCCTAAATCCACCAACTATCCCAATTAGACAAAGCCATATTGCGGCCCATGCCCCAAATACCACTTCCACCTCACCGAATAGGGCCACCAAATTGCGAGTTGCCGTTCCTGCCGGGAATCGATTGGCAAACCGATGAATCCACCCCACCGAAAAAGTATGAACTATTGCAAAGCCAAAGCAGACCGTCGCCGAACCATTAATAAAATTTAGGGGTATCATTTTCAAGATATGGTATCACACCCCAAAATGTTTCGTCTTACCTCAAGCCGGGAAGAATACCGGGCTAAGGGGGGGGAGTTCTATGAGTAACCAAAATCCAGAGCCATCGGATTTAATACCCGATGAGTTTGAGTTAGGGCGCGTCGGGCACGACGATCCGTTCGCCAGCGCACCGATGGACGCACTTGAATCCGAATTAATGGCGCTCGTAAATATATTGGGCGACGAACTTAACTTGCCAACGTCGTCTGTCCCCGAAACCTGGCAATTGGCGGATAGGTCTCCACACCTCAACGGACGTCCCTTCCGCTATAAAGAGTTTCATTCCATTGTGATGCCGCTTAATACCGGGCATCTCCAGGTCAAAATTTTAAACGGCTAAGCCCAACTAGTCTGATTTAAACTTAAACGATTTGTTGATATAGAAAGACGCCGAATATCCAGAGACTGATCCCGGTTGAAACTTCCAGTTCATCACCGCCGTACGCACTGCTCTAAAAAATCCCCATTGATCCTCAGGTCCAATGGGCGTCACCGATTCCACAGACCCATCCGACTTTACCAAAATCTTAACCTTCACCTCGGACTCAATGCTATACGCCTCTGCGTGCTTGGGATACACCGGATTATTGCCCGATATCAACACGACCCCACGATCCAGACGATCGCCAGACACGGGATGGGTCGGAGGACCCGATGCCGCTTTTGCCGTGTTCGGGGTGGACAGAGCCCCCTTGGCAATCTTCGCCTCTGCCGGGGTCTTGTCTGCAAGAGGCTTCGTTGACTTGGCACTGGCGGGTGCGGAATCCGACTCTTTCGCCTCATCCTTGGCATCTTTATCCGACTTGTCATCTTGAGCCTGATGAGAAATTCCCACCTCAGAATCCGGCGCCAAGGTCACGACTTCAATGGCGGGAAGCCCGCGCAACAGTTCCGTCCGAGGTGTCGGCTGAAGAATCAAACAAAAAATAATAATGGCTTCTAAAACCGCCGCAATGGCGAGAGATCGAATCATTTTCTAACGGCACCAAACGAGAACTTTGCTCCCCCTGCCTCACGACACCAATCCATCAATTCGAACAACGGCCCCGTTTCTGTGGTTTTGTCGGTTCGAATATTGATCACCATATTCGGGTCTTTTGTGAGCATCGCTCGGACCATTTCTTTCACTTTATCTTCGTCGATGGATTCTCGGTCAAAAAAGATATCCCCGTCTGCGTTCATATCCATTTCCAATACCTTCGGCGGCACAGCCGATGCCGTCGTACTTGCAGGTTGATTCAGGGGAATTCCAACTTTCGAAAAGGTCGTCGTCCCAATCAAAAAAATCAACAGAACGATCATGACGTCAATAAAGTTCGTCACATCCCATAAATGCTTTATACGGGGTGTTTGAATAATATGGAGATCGTCATCAAACATCCGATTTCCCTTCCTTACGAACCATCGCGATATGATGAACCGTAACCGTCGCCCGCTTAAGCCCCATCATGATGCGATCCGACATCGATACCAAATAGTTGTGTAAAAACATTACCGGAATCGCACCCGCCAACCCGGTTTCCGTCGAAACGAGCGCTTCGGAAATACCCCGAGCCATTACCGAAGGATCCCCCAGTCCAATTTGGGCCAGTCCGCCAAAAATATGAACCATCCCGATGACCGATCCCAACAACCCCAACATCGGCATAATCGCCCCGAGGATTTGAATAGTCGGAAGAAACTTTTGGAGATGCTGCGCCTCTTCATAAAATGCGACTTTTAATGCGTTATCTAACAATTCTTGATTTGCATCAATATTCGATATCCCTGTCCGCAACACTGTGGGAATCGGGCCTGCAAATGCTTCTAATTTCCGCCGCGCTTCATTTAAATCTGATCGGGAAATTGCGTCGGCCACAGGCTGAATCAACGCAATGTGTTTCATATACGATCGAAGGGAAAAAATCCGCTCAACCACCATAGTGAGCGCAATAAAAATACCTACTAACAACGGAATCATGACGATACCGCCCTGTTGAATAAAATGAAAAATTGTATGGGCCATAATAAATGCTCCTTAGACTTGTTAAATTGTGCGAACCATCAGGCCACCGATTAGGACAGATCAGGCGATTTTAATGTATGAACAACGGATGTCCACCCTATTGTAATGACACTGCCCAATCCCAGCAACGCCGCAGGAACCAATAAAATAAAATGGGTCACAATTGCAATCGCCAAAGCCGGTGATGCCGACACCCCCACCGCACCCAACGCGATGGTCGACAAATATTCATGGGCCCCCACGCCTCCGGGAGTCGACAATATCACCCCACCAAAACTGACCACGCCCATCGCGAGAATCCCAACCGTCTCCGGACCGGGTACCGACAACGCGTGTTGAGCCGCCCAGAAAACCCCACCTTCCGTTGTCCAATTCAAAATCGACAAGGTCAGAATCCATAAAAACCTCGGAAGGGTTTGAAGCGCAATTAAATCGGGTCTCCCTGCTTCAAGTGCAGCAATCCCTTTTAAAAAATGAAATCGCTGCCCCAATCGGCCCAGCAGAGAAAATAACAACCGACTTCGAGCCAGAAACCACATCGCCATTGCGATCCCCACAAAAACAATCGTTCCCGCACACCACACCCCAATCAACACACGACTATGTGTACCGGATATCGCGAGGGCAAGACCCATAACAATCGACAATCCGATCCCATCCACGACGCGATCCACCGCAATGGCGACCGTCGATTTCACGGCGCCCAACCCTGTGAATCGGGTGATTAACACCAATTTGGCCACTTCCCCCAATTTTCCGGGCAATACATTATTAAATAAATATCCGACGTATAAAGGTCTCAACGTATCGATCGGTCGGGCGTCCGGGGCCATCCACCTAAAAATGGTATGCCACCGAATGCTCCGGACCATGAGTGAGAGAAAAAAACTCCCGATCGCCACGGCGATCCATTGCCAACGGGCCTGCGCGATAACTGAGAAAAACGGCGACCATTCTACCCTCCTCAGGACCCACCAGACACACGCCCCCGCAATACCAATCCCTAAAATCGATCGAAGGCGGCTCACGGGGTGTTACCCCCGACTCTCACCGGAGGACTTTCGGCAAAGACCCGACTTCCATCCGGTTGAACCAGTCGGACTCTGACCCATTGCGCCCGCTGATCTACTGGTAACTGCACAAATGCCGACAGGCGTCGAGAATGTCCTCGCCGAATGGGCGGAGTTCCCGGCACCGTCACTAATGCGTCCAATAATAGAGGATCAAACACGACCCCATAATTCGATATATCCGCCGAGGAGGTCGGTACATGAATGATGACTTCCACCGTCATTCGTCCCGCGTGATTTTTGTCACGGAGCTCGGTACGCACACCTAAGACGACGGGCAACTCTCTTTGGGTCAACACTCGCCAACCTACCGCAACAATGAGTCCCAAAAGAACCAGTACCCCCGCCAAAACAAGCCTATTTCGCGCCATATTTCTCCATGTACCGGATGGTCCCATCCGTCACTGCTTTTGCGATTTTTTGCCGAGTTTCCGGTTCTGCCATTTTTTCATATTCCATCGGATTGGTAATAAACCCTGGTTCCACCAACATTGCCGGCATCCGGGTATTTCGAAGGACATATAGGCGTGCGCGTTTCAAGCCATTGTCCCTAAATCCAAGCGCTTTGGTCACCTCTTGGTGAATATAAAACGCCAATGGTTTATCCGAAGGCTTGTAATAATACGTCTCCGTACCGGTTGCGTACGGATGAAAAAACGAGTTGATATGAATGCTTAATAACAAATCGGCATTGTTGAGGTTTGCAGAATCACAGCGCTCCTGAAGACTTGGATTTTCATCATGTAACCGACACATAATAACAGTGGCACCGGCCTCTTCCAGCAGGGTTTTGAGCCGATTTGAGATATCAATAGTCAGGGATTTTTCGTAGCTACCGTTTGCGGCAATTGCCCCCGGATCGTTCCCCCCGTGCCCCGGATCAATAACAATAATCTTGCGCGACAACGGGCGATGGGCCGGTGTTTTTCGTATCACTTGCTCCCTGCGGCCGCTATGGGTCGCGGCAACCGACGGCACCATTGGCTTCCCGATCGCCACGCCCACGGATGGCGTCGTGCGAAGATCACGGGTGGCGGGAGTCTGGACTTTGATCGACGGTGTCGATAGCCCCTCTCCCGGGTGGTAGGGGAATACTATTTCAAACGCCGAGTGCCCGATCGCCCGCACGGTATACGACCCGGTTGTTACCATGTCCAATACGATACGAGTGCTCGCGGGTTCTAAGGTAAATTGTGAGGTCCGAATCATCTGGTAGGGTCCATTGATCTGGGGACGAATCGCCATGGGCAGCATAGAATAGCTATTGGGGACATCGACCACTAGCGCCATTGACGGCGACGGAATTCGCCATACCTTCGGGACAAATGATCCCATTCCTGATACTCGAACGATCCATTCGTTATGCTCAATTCGTTCGGTAAGCGAGGTCACTCGGTTACTCAATACAATCTCCCCTCCGCTGGCCAAAGAAATGAAAGACGAATATCCGACCGACGGCTTCAGTATAATTTTAAGGCGCACCCTCGTTTCCGAAATTGGGTGCACCTCCATGCGACTGACAACGGGATCGTCGCTTTCGATCACGCCAGATGGACACCCGAGTTGAACATCAAGTAAATCAACCGAGAACCCCCCTTCCCGATCCAGCGCCACTGGCGGTAACGCCACCACCGGATGTGCCGCTGAAATCACCGCTTTTAACACCCCTCCCTTGCGAACGATGGCCACCTGCTGGATTCGATTGAGTAACAGAACCCGTCGAGACGCACGATCCCAACTCAGGCCATAATTTAACCCCGCAGCCAATGCTTTGATCGAGAAATAGGGCGTCCCTTGCCGCATAATAAGGGGCCACCCCACCCCCCGCATTTCAACCTGATTTCCTGAAGTGATTCGAACATCCGCTGTTTGAGTAAAAAAACGAAAGGTCCGACGCCCAACCACTAGCTCCGTATAGTCTGGACGTTTAATCACCGGAATCCCTTCTTTGATGAGCACAGACTCCAAATCCGCATACACGGTTTCTTTATCCATAAAAAATTTACCCGTGATTGGGTATACCTTGGCCCCAAATGCGATGGCCAACGACTGCCCCGACGGAATCGCTGGCAGATCCGAATCTAATTTGGGATCAGGCGGACGGGTAACCATAACGACCGTTGGATCCTTTGGAATCGGTCCCGACGCCATTGCACTAACCGCGCGTGCAGAAGTCACCGCCCCCCCCCGCCGAATCACATAGCCCGACTTTTCTTGGGTGACCGAATAATTGATAAATCGAAAGAATTCTTCAAAAGGAACATAAAATTGTCCATCTTTAAAAAAAGTTTTTTTAGAAAAGTACCCTTGGGTACCCCCTACCCAAATTTCCGTCGAATTAGGCGCAACAACGACTGCCGTATTGAGAGAGGGGATTTGAACTTGGAACGCATCATCTTTTCTCAAATATGACGTCCGAGCATTGAGCCCACGGACAATTTCCCGTAGCGGAATAAAAACCGTCTTATTCACCATCACCAGCGGTGAATCCAAAATGACCCGAGTGTTATTCAGGGTGACCGACACCCCCAGCATCGGGGCCACATCAATCGGCTGAGCTTGAATTCCGGTTGCAAACAGCCCAACTAAAAGGCCCGCCCACAGCCACCGCGTCATGGCTGGATAGCAACGGGAATGACACACCGTAAGCGCGCCAACGATCCATCAATACTCAATTCAATCGTGGTCAACGGATCAATCACCGGCAAAAAATCATTTTCCAAATACGCTCTCATTAACGATCTTGCATCTTCAGCTCCAACAACTACCGCCACGCGGTCTGGAATCGCCTCATCCGTCAACAGTTCCCGAGTGCATTGAGAGACAATGACAGGCTTTCCACGCACAATATTTTTTTTTCGCAGCGCCGATGCGATATAGCGCGCCTCGGGGGTATCCAGAGCAATCACACGTCCGACACGAATGCCCAGCCGTTTAAGCTGCCGAACCGCTCGCAAAATACATGTGCGCTGGATGCGATCAATCTCAACCGCGTCCTGAACCTCTGGCGCGACAACAATAATAAGCGAGGTAAGCGTCATAAATATGGTGTGAATGGTGCGGGAGAAGGGACTTGAACCCCCATGCCGTAAGGCGCTAGATCCTAAGTCTAGTGCGTCTACCAATTTCGCCACTCCCGCAAAACTGCATGCAAACAACCGGGTTTTTAATTCTCCCGAGAGCCGCCGAAGTTTACCAGGCCCAAAGCTCTATGTACAATGTTTCCATGAATCTATTTACACCATTCGGGGTGTCTGAATTTCTCCCCGATGAAGCCCTGCGCCACAACAAATTAACCCAACAAATTTCCAAGTACTTTGAAATTGCTGGATTTTCACCCATTCGAACCCCAGTCGTTGAATATTTTGATGCCTTGGCCCCTGGTCTAGACCCTCAGTTGGTATCTCAATCCATTCGATTTTTTGATACGTCGGGCCATTTGATGATTTTGCGACCTGACCACACCACACCGATTGCCCGAATGGTGGCTAGCCGCCTATCGGACACCCCCGTCCCACTCCAGCTTTACTACGTGGCACCCGTATTCCGGAACACAACGACAGACAGTCCCATGGAACTATTTCAGGCCGGCGTTGAATGGATTGGCGCCACAGGCCCCCATGCAGACGCCCAACTCATCCAACAGTGTGTTCAACTGCTCTCTCAACTGGGGTTTACAGATCTGGGCGTCGATATCGGGCACCCGGCCTTGGCGGATGGATTGAGCACCTCCGACCGCGACGCATTGGTCCACCACGACTACGTCCGTCTGGGGCGACTCCCTGAGCGAGGCACCATCGATGTCGCCCGTCACATTCCCGAGTTGGTGGCACTCGAAACCGAACTGCGGACCTTAAACATTCACGAAACGGTCCGATATAACACCGGATTGATCCGAGAATTCGATTATTATACGGGCCCTCATTTCGAGGTCTACGCCAAGGGAATTCGACAGATGGTGGCCTGTGGCGGCCGATATGATCGCTTGATCTCGAAATTCGGATACGATTGTCCCGCGGTGGGATTTGCACTTAATCTAAGTTTAATTCAGGAGGCGCTGGCACAATGTTAACAATAGCTGTCGCCAAGGGATATCTAATGTCAGAAGCGGTTGCCCGATTTTCAGAAATTGGTATTCAATTCGAAGACGACCTCAGTGTCTCCCGAAAGTTGTTCACCATCGACACCACCGGACAATACCGAATTCTCCAAGTCCGCCCATGGGATGTGCCCGTCTATGTCGCGCGGGGTGCCGCCGATCTCGGCGTTTCAGGATTTGACGTGTTGGAAGAAAAACACGACGCCGTCATTCGATTACTCGATCTGGGATATGGCGGATGCCGCCTCATCATGGCCGGCGAAAAAACAAGAACATTCACGGGCCCGTTTCACGATATTCGCGTGGCTACAAAATACCCCAACGCCACCAGCGCCTATTTTCAAAAAATTGGAATTAAAGCCCATATTATTAAATTGTATGGTGCAATTGAGTTGGCCCCTATCACCGGTTTATCTGATGTGATTGTCGATTTGACCGCCACCGGCAAAACATTGGAAGAAAACCACTTAACGATTATGGACACGATTTTCCATTCCACGGCGCAACTGATTACTAATGCCTCTAGTTTTTGTCTCAAAGACACCCAAATACGCACATTAACCCGCCAACTATCCGGCCTCCGATGATCTATCCCAGTCAACATCGCCTATTACGGTCCCTGTTAAGCCCTAACTTAGTCTGCGCCTCAATCCATGACATTCCGCTAGAACAGCTGCTGCGCTCGGGGTATACGTCAATCTGGCTGGATGTCGACAACACCTTGGTTGGGGCACACCAACGCGAAGCCACCCTTCGAACATTGAATTGGATCCAACAAGCCAAATCGTTGGGCTATAGCGTCTTCATAATCTCAAATAACCGTAGCCAAGTTCGAATCGACCGAATCTGTCGCCAACTCGGCGTTGACGGCCTCTACCGTGCGTTAAAACCATTTCCCCACTCACTGAAAGATTTTGCCAAAGTACGCAAGATTAATCTTCGGAGAAGTATCGTGGTTGGGGACCAACTCTTTACGGACGTGGTTGTCGGAAATTGGGTCCGGGCATTTAGCATACTCGTTGACCCTCTCGACAAAAAATTATCATTACTCAAAACCGTCCAACGGGAACTTGAACTATTTTTTCTAGAACGCCTAGTGGGAACGTCACGAAAAATCCGAGTCCGACGCGAAGAATAATCGCAAAGGGGAGCCGCACCCAAGACCAGCGGCACATCGGCAACCGCATCAGCGACGGGGCAAAATACCCAGAATGTGCAATTTCTCGGCTGGCGTAGTGTGGCAGCGACACATAAGCCAACCGAAAATTGTGCAGACTGGGTATTTTTAGAGTTATGAGGACATGTCGTCCATGTCGAAGTCTAGATCCTCAAGGTTTTCTGCCGTTGGCAATTCGAGATCTTGATAGTCATACATCAAGCTCTTGGTTAAATCTTCTTTGACCAAGTTCAACTCTTCAGTGATTTTTTCTTCTGTTTTATCTTTACACAAATTACAGGTCACGCTGATCATTCCATGGATACAATAGACCAATTTTAACGTTTCAGTTGTCATTTCCAAACTCCTCTTCAATCGACTTTTCTAATTCTTTCAATCCATTCAACACGATGAGCGCCCCGTTGTCATCTATAACGACCTCCCCGATCTCCGTTCCAAAAATCGATTCCAACTCGGTGACCATCTCCCGATTCACTGTCGAGAGGGCCACTTCTTTCAATCGTTCCTTGAGTCGCAGCTGTTGCCCTTGATCCGCCACCACCAGAGTTAGTACCGCCATCTCCAACCCCAAGGCCCTTAAGGCTTCCATTTGAGAAGGACTGGGTTGCAACACCTGAATGGATGCCAACGTCGCAGAAATGGGGCGGGGAAGCTGGACGCCTTGCAAGCGTTGCGATGAAATAGGCCCCTTAATATTCAACGCATCCAATACAGTCTGCATCGCCGATGCTTTTTGAGTTGACGGACTATTTGACGCATTTTGCGCACGGCCAGCCGCTGACATTCCCGGTGGAGTCACCCCCCCCACGTCAAAACTCATGACGGAGTTCCCTTTGCGGAGACAGATACCGTGACCAATTCATATTCCTGTACGTTATCCAGCATGTAACTCCCCAAACGAATCATCAGCTTCTTATCCTGATTCGTGCCTTCTTTTCCATTAACTGTAATTTTTCCGGACTTTCGATCGTAGACATACGTCGTCCCTCGGTCCAATGGATGCTTGTGGTAAAGAACAATTTTGTCGTCATTTTCCGCGTATATAATTTTGCTGCCGTCCGGTAGCGTCCGCCCCTCGTCAGCAAACTGAACGATGCGGGCTTTTTCGTTACCTTTTCGAAGTACCATCACGGACATGCTCCTTACTTATATTAAGTTGGCTGATCAACCGACAAGCGATGTCCCCGTCTAATGTGACCCCAAAACAGACCGAATTATAGGCCATTCCCATCGTCCAGGCCAACCCGAATTTTCGCCAAAATTTCCGTTACAACCTGCTCTTTTCGGAGTGCGTCCAACGCATTTGTCATATTCTGTTCCACCACTGAGTGGGTCACAATCACAATTTCTGCTGCGCCATTCACGCGCTCTTTTTGCATAATTTTAGAAATACTAATGTCCCCATGGCCCAAAATCGTCGCAATTTTCGCCAAAGCGCCCGGCGTATCCATTGCCAATAACCGAATATAAAACTGGGAAGACGTCTCCGCCATCGGCGCCAAGGTCGCCGCTTCGAACCCATATTCTAAATTACGTGCCGAGGCATTGTGAGTCTCGTCAAATGCAATATCAATTAGGTCCGACACAATGGCAGACCCTGTCGGGGAACTCCCCGCCCCACGGCCGGACAACAACGATTCACCGACCGCATTCCCAACGATAAACACCGCGTTGAATTCATTCCGAACCCCCGCCAACGGATGCTGTAACGGCACCATCGTCGGATGAACTTTAAATGAGACTTGATTGGTTGGGGTCACCCGGCCTACCGCCAACAATTTCACGGTGTACCCCAATTCATCCGCGTACTTCATATCTTTTAGGGAAATCGATTCAATCCCTTCGTAAGGGATATCCGCGACAGAAATATCTACCTTAAACGCCACCGCCGCCAGGATGCTCAGTTTATACGCCGTATCCAGGCCCGACACATCCATGGAGGGATCGGCTTCGGCAAACCCCAACGCCTGGGCCTCTTTAACCACGGCATCAAATTCTTTTCCATCCTCAGCCAACTTGGTCAAAATATAGTTGGTGGTCCCGTTGACAATGCCATAAAGGGACTCAATTTTGTTGGCGGCCAACCCCACCTTTAACGTCCGAATTAGGGGAATCCCCCCACCCACAGCTGCCTCAAAATAGATATCCGATTGATGGGCTTTTGCCAATTCAAAAAATGTCTTTTTATGTTTCGAAATGACCTCTTTATTGGCGGTTACGACGTATTTACCGTGCTTCAACGCTTCACAAATAAAGTCGTATGCCGGATATTCTCCGCCCATTACTTCCACAATCACTTTGATTTCAGGGTCCGCGATCATGGCCATGGCGTCCGTTGACAAAGTGATCCCCGGCAACGCAACCGACCGTTCCTTTGACGCGTCCCTAACAACCACCGTCTTAACCCGAAGGTCTTTACCGGTTCGACGCCGAATCAGTGCGCGATTTTCGTCCAGAATTTGGACAACCCCTGCTCCGACGTTCCCTAGGCCAAGCAATCCAATTTTGATGGTTTTAGTCATACAATTGGCATCGAAATTAACCCACAGGCTCACGTTTTGCAACTGGTCTTTGGCCTACCCGAAAAATCGGGTATAATCGGTCGCCTTAAATCCGTACCCGGAGGAGTAAACCCACACCATGAACCTCAATCGCCCCGTTATTCTTAGTCCGGATATCGAACATCGTTTTCAAACGTTCATCATTTTTGAGCCTGCATCATCTCGCATCCATGAATTTGACATTCTTATTTCTGGCCAAAAAGTACGCGAACTTTACGAGCAGTTGATCCTTGGCCTCAATGCAGATTATTCATTGAAGACCCAAATTATTTTGAACCGAGTATCAAAAATCGGCCAAATGCTCGATCTATTAAAGAACTATGACCATGTGTTGATATCTAAATTTTTTGACCGGGTATGGCGCCGTTATTCCTATATAAGCAACATTGGCGAACCGTTTTTAGACCTCCCCAATTTTCTCAAGTTTTTCCCCGAGTACAACGAGGATCGACAAGGCCTCCTTGCCCAACGAATCGACGACGAAGACGATGAATTTTCAGAAGGCGGCGGCGGATCCAATTCTGGAACAGAAACCGATACCGACGGCGTCGAAGTGGAAAGCCTTGAGGCCCAACCGGAAGACGTATAAATGACATTATCGATCGGAATTGTTGGCCTCCCCAACGTGGGCAAATCGACGTTATTTAACGCTATCACCAACGCGAGCGTCGACGCACAAAACTACCCATTCTGTACGATTGAGCCCAATAGCGGCATTGTACCCGTCCCAGATGCGCGACTTGAGGTATTGTCCAAAATTAGTGGCACCGAAAAACTAATTTATGCCACGATTGAGTTTGTCGACATCGCAGGCTTGGTTAAAGGCGCATCCAAAGGCGAAGGTCTAGGGAACAAGTTCCTCGCCAACATCCGTGAAACCTCGGCCATTGCCCATGTGGTGCGATGCTTTGACGACGACAATATCATTCATGTCCATGGAAAAGTGGATCCAATCGGCGATATCGAAACCATCGAATTGGAACTCATATTTGCCGATTTTGAAGTGGCGCAAAAAGCATACGACAATCAACAAAAACGAACTAAAACCAATCAAAAAGATGAAGTTAAAAAACTAGAGTTACTTCAAAAGGTCGTGGATGCACTGGGGAAGAACATTCCAGTTAGAGCCATTTCACTGGATGAAGAGGATTCTGTAACCATCCGACAATACCAGTTCCTTACTGCAAAACCGGTGATTTATGTCGGCAACGTCGACGAAGATCATTTGGACGGAGGCTCTCTCGATGCAGTCCAAAAACTCCGTGAGTATGCCCAATCAACTAATGCGGAATGTATTATCATTTGCGCAAAGTTAGAATCTGAGTTGGCGTCAATGGCGCCCGCAGAAAAAACCGAATTTTTAGCAGAGCTAGGGATTTCCGATTCGGGACTCGATCAACTATCACGGGCATGTTTTCGGCTATTGGGACTCCAAACCTACCTCACAACGGGTGTCAAAGAAACCCGGGCCTGGACCATTCGCGTCGGGGACACCGCACCCAAAGCGGCCGGAGTCATTCATACCGATTTTGAAAAAGGATTCATTCGCGCCAACATTATCGGCTATGAGGGATTTGTCTCTTGTAACGGATGGAAACCCGCAAAGGAAAAAGGGTTGGTTCGACAAGAAGGCAAAGAGTACATCATGCAAGATGGAGACGTCGTAGAATTCCTCTTCAACGTATAGCACCGCGTTAAAATGGTCGATTTCGGGTCGGAAACTCGGCCTCGACCATGCCGCTCCGCACTTGCTCCGCTCCTTGATGGTCCACGCCTCGTCTCCACCCCAAACTCGAGCCATTTTAATCGGTGCTTGTGTAGCTGTGGTCAATCTAAACCAGGATCAGATTCTTCGTTTCATCTTCCGTTGAAGCGTTCTGCGATGTAAGCCCAGCTGCTCCGCCGTTTTTGATACGTTGAAGTTGTTTTCTGCCAGCGTCCGCTGGATGACTTCTTGCTCGATTCCGGCCATGCCAGGCTTGGAATGGAGATCGATACGCACTGTTTCAGGATGAGGGGTGTGGTCGAAGGCCGCCAGAATATCTTGAATTCGACTGGGCTTTTGTAGAAGATACACCGCCCCCAATTTGATCGCCTCAATGCCGCTGTGAACACTGGCATATCCTGTCAAAATTACAATTTTACAGCCCGGGCTATGGGCCACCAACGCAGGTATGAGCGTTAGCCCATTTTGGGTTTGAAGATTAAGATCCAAAAGACAATGGGAATACGGCGGGTTTTGGGCCAATATTTCCGATGCGTCATCGATCGTACCCGCACGATTGACCCGCCAATTTATCTGCGAGAATTTGCCCGCCAATAACGCACCAAATTCGGGGTCATCTTCAATAATTAATAGTCGATTCATCCATGCCCCTCCAGAGAATCCCGAGCAATCCGAATCGTGAAAGTGACCCCCGGAGGCTCATCCACAGATACCGTCCCCGCCAAACTCTCAATCACCAATCTTGCCAAAAAAAGACCTATTCCAAAATGCGGGGTGCCCCCTTTAGTCGACGTCCCAACAGTCATCAATTCTTGAAAATCGGCGGATAATGGGGGGCCGTCATTTTTAACGATCATCTTAAGACCATCAGAGTCCCATGACAGGTGAACCCATGCGGTTTTAGCCCCAGCTTCTGCAGCATTTTCAATTAAAATTTCTGCCAGCAGCGAGATAAGTTCGAGACTAGTTCCTCGAACCGGATGATCATTGATCACGGTCCACTCGAACTGGAGCCCAGGATGTTTTTGGGCCACCAATTCCGACAACCTGGGCAACGCGTCATGCAGCACTACGCCGACATCTTGATCCGACTCAATTCTGACCAACCGGGTAAACAGGTGAGACAAATACATTTTTGACCGATCCACCTCCCTCAAAATGGAGGACAGATCTGCAGTACAGGTCGCCGGGGAAATATCATCCGCGATCAGTGCAATCATGTTCAGAGGCGTCCCTAGCTTATGCGCAATTTGGGCGGAGAATGCCCCGGCCGCGACCAGCCCCTGTCGAGAAGATACCTGGCGTTCCCTCATCCGGAGATTGCGGACGATCTTAACGACAATCCAACCAATTACCACGGTGGTCAGAACATGATTCACCACCATGCCTGCCATATGAAACGCCATCCATCGGTGATGGTAATGGGGACTTTCGTTAAACGCCAACAGAAGAACGGTATATCCCGCCCCGGTGAGACCAAACATAACCCACATCTTGAGCCGGGACACGAGAAGTGCCGCCAAAAGCGCTTGAATGAGAAATAATCCTGAAAATGGATTGGCCATTCCACCTGAATTCACGACGAATACGGTTAAGGCGGCGAAATCAAATAAAAGCTGGGAAAATATATACCATTCGGAGGGTTGAGGGCCCCGCGATATCCCCCACGCAGTGACCCCGTTGACGAGGACTTGAATAACCAGAGACCCCACCAATATCCCAACATGGACCGGAAGTCCAAAGACAACGGCCCCACACAGCGCACTCAATTGAAATGCGATCGCCGCCCACCGTAACGCCACTAATAATCTAACATCGCCCATTATAGAAAAAATGGTAACAGAGTTTAAACCCCCTCGCACTGCGACAAAATGCCATATCGCCACACCCGTCGCCCTCCCCTATGATTTCTCCTGCCCCTATTTCTAACCCCCCAATGGAGTCACTCATGAAACGATTTATGTCTTTAGCCCCAACCGCGTTATGCGGACTCGCTTTATTTATAGGAATTCCAACCGGCACACTCGCCTCATGTGGCGCTTCAGTATGCCCCATCCAATACCCACAGCAACCTAGTATTGCCGGAAAATGGGACATCGCCATGGATTACACCTATATCAGCCAAACGACATTAATGACCGGCACCCAAGTCATGGACCCCTCACTGAGCACGATGCACCACACGGAAATCGAAACCTATAGCCGCCTACTCAATACCCATATTAATTACCAATTCTCGGATCAATGGGGGGTTTCAACCACCATTCCGGTGGTCTGGAGAAAACATGCCCATGTTCATCATCACCATGGCGAAACCCTTCACGACGAATGGGACCTGTCTGGTCTAGGAGATACGTGGATCGATGGGACCTATTCGATGGAAAATTCCATTCTGTGGGGAACCCCCCTCATCGCCGAGGCAGGAATCAAGCTCCCGACGGGTGTCACTCGACTCAAAAACGGGGATGGTGACGAGGCCGAAGTCCCTATCCAACCCGGATCCGGGTCCACCGACTATCGATGGGGTTTACGCACTCAGTTCCCCGTTGCCGTTCTTCGAAATTGGGACGGTCAACACACCGAACTCCCCGCGCAATTTTTTGTTCGATATACCCTCAATGGCATTGGCACCGACGGATGGAAAACCGGCAACGAAATCGTAGCCGGCATCCGAACCGACTGGTCATTAAACCGATCTATGCGCCTATTGGCGGGCCTCACTGGTCAATATCGTTCCCAGGCCGAGGCAGGAACCACCGGCGAAGACATTAATTCAACCGGAGGAAAATCGTTGATTGCAGACTTGGGATTAGAATGTTCAATTATGCCAAAGGTGCGTTGGTCTGTATCAAGCTACCTACCGATCTACCAGTCCGTTGACGGAGAGCAACTAGGACTCGGCTCAATTATTCAAACACGAGTTGCCATCACTCTTTAACCGGAGGCCCCGCTAGCCATTCCATTCATGAATGGTCACTGTGGGGCAAGGACTATCGATAAAGGTGTCAATCGCGACGGCGCTGGCATATTGCGATGACACCTTTACGGGCATTACCCACGCCGAGCCCCGCCCGTTAACCGTGATCACCCGAGGCGAGGACATCGTGTCCAACACATTAATATCTTTAACCCGAAAAATACTGTCCCCGAGCCATTTAGTCACCGCTTCTTTTCGTACCCAAAGGTCGTAAAAGAACTTCCCCCGCAATTTGGGTTCCACCCGATCAAACGCAACAATCTCGTTCGGATGGAACACATGCCGCGTCAACGCCGCTAAATTACGACGGGCATTCACATGTTCGATATCGACCCCCACTGCGGGGGCCAACGAAATCGCCACCAGCCCGTAGTCCCCCGAATGGCTGATATTAAATGACCGTGAACAGCCCGGAATCTCCGGTTTTCCTGATGCCCCATAGGTAAACCGAACATTTGCTTCACTACAATTAAGATGGGGCGCCAAGCAATAACGCAGTACCGTCCGGCAGGCAACAAATCGGTCGCGATTACTCTCCGATGGCATTCGCCGTAGTCGCGCGTGCTCATCTGGATCCAGCCATTGCAGCCCTGTCTGGACCAACGTTTTGGATGCAGGAAGCGTGATTACCCACACGTCGGTTCTCATCGTCGGCCCGGCCTAAGCGTCATTAAACAGAGCGCGAATCGCTTCCAGCTGATCGACCGCACGCACAATCCCCATCATGGGGGGCCGATAAGCCGCCACGGTCTTTGCCCTCTCAAAATCAATCCCCCCAATTGCAACATAGGGGATACTTACCGTTGTCGCCGCTTCGGCCAAATAATCAACTCCAATACCGGCACGTCCCGGTTTGGACGGGGTCTCCCAAATCGGCCCGATACTGATATAGTCCGCCCCTTCTGCTTCCGCAATTGAGCCCTGATCTAACGAATGGGTTGTCCGCCCGATCAATCGATGGGGCCCCAATATCCGTCGTTGCTCTGAGATCGGAAGGTCATCTTGCCCCGTATGAAGTCCGTCGGCTTTCACGGCCACGGCAATATCGAGATAGTCATTAATGATGACCGGAACATGCGGTACTCGCTCGGCCATCAAGCGGGTCGCTTGAACAAAGAGCTCCGCCTTAGACAGATATTTATTACGCAATTGAATCAAAACCGCACCACGTCGCGCGGCATCAATGAGCACATCAACATCACCGGAAATAACATAGACCCCCCGATCAATAGGGGGCTTCAGAAGGCGCAGCACTATTTCTTTTTCAAGTTCATACATCGCATACCGGGCAATATTGTAATGGGCATCCCCAGTGTACTCTTCTAACACCCGTAGGCCCTCAGTCACTCGCCGAAAATTCGCACGAAGCAACTGTTCAATCGACTCCCGACGCGCGGGGGGGTCACAGGCACGCACATCCAACTCGGTATCACGGGCCATTAACTGGAGTTGCCAGCCGGGATTCCGGGTTGCAATATCGTGGCGCAGACGGCTCAATTGCGTCGACACCTCCCGATGGCTTGCGACAAATCGGGCATATTCCTCGATAACCCGAAGCCCTTCGGTTACCCGATTCAGATTCGCATCGATCACTTGGGCATACATGCGAATAGTGTACTTGAGTTAAACTAAAAACCAAAACCCAATGATGCTCTCTAATGAATTTCTAATTTTTTTTTAACGACCTGTTAACTAGTGCCTGATATAGTCTCTCCATACAAGTTTACGAAGGCGGTGAATATCCATCATGAAAAAGTTATTTCTAGCACTAGTTGCAGTAGCATTCGCAGCATCTGCTGTTGTTGCTTCCCCTAAAGTAGAAGCGAAAACTGAAGCTAAAGCTGTTAAAACTGAAGCTAAAGCTGTTAAAGCTGAAGCTAAAGCGGTAAAGGCTGAAGCTAAAGCTGTTAAAGCTGAACCTAAAGCTGTTAAAGCTGAAGCTAAAGCTGTAAAGGCTGAAGCTACCGCTGTTAAGGCAGAAGCTAAAGCTGCCGACCAACACGGAGTTAAGGTTACAACTTCTAAAAAAGCAAAACACTAGTTTTGAGTTTTAAAGCCCGGGAATGAGCAATCGTTCTCGGGCTTTTTTTTACCTTGTAAAACGAACCGGAAAGTCTTCGGTCACCAAGTCACTCGACTCGTTGTAATAGACCACTTCAATGACCACCGACTCGGACCCTTCAGGCATATCAGACAAATCCACCGACCACTCTGCAGAGTCTTGAATGGTCACATCGGTCACCACTGCGATACCCCCCAGTTGGCCTTCACCAATCTGATTACCCAACCCATCTCGGTAAATAATTTTTCCACTGATGGTTCCTGCCGTGAACTGAATGGTCACCGGCGTACCGCTGTTATTTTGGACGGATACCGTTGCATTTTTAGAGTTAACACTACCGACTGCCGTCCACTGCAAGGAGAGCGAAGTCGTATGGCTGGGAAGTGGCGCTGAGTCAGCGCGTTGGGTCAAAGATGTCATCTGCCCACATCCGGTCAGAACCGCCAACCCACACCCCACCAGCAAACTCATGACATTTCGTTTCATACCCGGTTATCGGAAATAATTAGACAAAAATTGCAAGCAATGTTTAATCGCCCTATAAGTGGGGAATCACAGCTTCTACAACGGGGGGGGGAATCTCCGAGGTAAGATTACCGGAGGACCACGATATGTGGCACCGGTATTTTGTTTTTTACCCACATCTCATACAATCCCATTCATGAATTTAGCGCGATTGGGAGAACGTATCAGAGCCCGGCGAGAAACAATGAAACTCAGCCAAGTCCAATTGGCCCACTCCCTTCACATCAGTCCCCAAGCCGTATCCAAATGGGAACGGGGAATCAATGCCCCGGATCTGTCCGTCATGCATCTGCTGAGTAGTGTTCTGCAGATAAGTTTGGATGATTTAATTATTGGCCATAGCAGCGCTCCAGCCACATTCCCGGCTGCGGTATTAACCACAAGTATCCGGCAATTTGCCCATCGTGCCGCCCAACTCGCCCCCAACGAAGTGGCGATAATTCTCAATTCAATTTTTCATTCATTGACCCAAGTTGTCCTGGCCAACAAAGGGGTCCCCGTCAAATATCTCGGAGATGGGTTCCTCGCCTATTTTTCGGGACCCAAATATTCGTGGAGGGCCATTCAAGCCGTCCGACAAATGATCCGGTTGGGGATCGACCCCCACTTGGTGATTAGCGTGTCAGACGGTCCCATTTATTTGGGCCCCATAGGGTATGGAGATTATTCTCGACCGGATATCATCGGCGACGCGGTTAACGTATCATTTTTACTCAATCAATGGACGGCCGGCGCAACGGATCTCAATGCGGTTGCATCTCTGTCTGATCCAGACCAAGCGGACCTGGGGGGCAACCTGATCATGCACACCCCCATCGGCGACCGCCAAGTACCCTATATTAGTATTCGCTAACGCCCTCACCCACGATTTTCCCATCGTCCATCCGCAACGGCGCGGGAAACGGACCCTCATACCGAATTCGAACTCTTTTCCTTGCCCACCTAAAATTTAACCCCACAGCCGCCAGATAAATCCGATCTGCTGGAGGCCCGCCGTAAATGGTATCCCCAACAATCGGCCCGACTGTCGCCGACGCATGGACCCGAATTTGATGCCGCCGTCCCGTGATAGGAATCGCAGAAAACTGAGTCCCGTTACTGCCATCTGTCAAAAAAATAGTTCGACTTGGTTTTCCCGCGGGGGTGATCATTCCCTTTTTTCCAAATTCAAGGGGGAAATCCACTGATCGATAGGGTCTGACGGCCAGCGGCTGACGAACAGAGGGGGCCACCGTCGCCCGATATAACTTCCGAATTTGATGATGCTGCATCATGGCAAATAACGTTTTTTCGGCATCTTTATGTTTAGGAAACATCACAATACCTTGAACCATTAAATCCAATCGGGAGATGGCCGTCGGAACATACCGACTCCCATTCCGCTTCAAATAACTCCCTACCGCTGCGGTCAAATTAAATTGATCACAGGCACGGTCGGGAACCGTCGATAATCCAGCGGGCTTAACTACAACAATATAATCCTTCGTCTCAGAGACCACCGCGTCATCTGCGAGATGATATTTTAATCCTTGAGTAGGAGAAATATACACCTTTAGGGTTTGGCCCGACGGCAGGATCTCATCCTCTGATTTAATGCGGCGAGTGCCATTCCACACCCCACCCGCAGCAACCGCAGACAGATAGGCCACGTCGCCCTTTTTAAAATATCGCGCCAATGCGGCTTTGACCGTCATTTCTTTCGGAGCTGTTACAAAATAAGACCTTGCGTTTCCGTAGATAAAGATCACCTTTACTTTTATATTTGCGGATGTTAACTTTATGCCATCCTCATCTATACCACATAGTACGTTGTGAGTCTGCGATTGCAAAGTCACTAGCAGCTCGATAATGGAATTGAGGAAAAAAGGAAGCTCTCGGAGATCCCCCCCCTATCTGAGAGCTTCCTTTTTTTTTGGTGGTCGAATAATTTTAGGTGCAATAAGAATCACCACATCTGTGGTTACCCGTTCCTCTGATTGCCCAGAAAACCACCCGCCAACCACTGGCATATCGGACAATCCTGGCACCGTCGTCCGCACGAGTTTTTGCTGATCATCTAAGAGCCCTGCAATCACCAACGTCTGTCCATCCGGAATATCGACGGTCGTTTGGACTAGCCGATGAGTCACAATAGGGTATTGCCCCCCTGCCAAATCGCGATACCGTTTAATATTATCCACCGCGGCTTTAATGTCGAGATGAATCACATCATCTGGAAAAATTTGGGGGAGCACCTCCAATTCAACCCCAGTATCCACCTGATTCACTTGAATTGAAGTCGTCCGATCTGAAATCACCGTCGTCAAATACGGTACCCGATCCCCCACCCGAACCATAGCCTTTTGATTGTCATTGGCCGTAATCGTCGGCCTTGAGATCATCGTGGCATGCCCCGCACTGCGTAACGCCCCAAGGAATCCCTCCATTTGGACATTAGGAACAAGGGCGAGCTGACTCAAATCGACGGTCCATGTTAGTCCGTGGGTCACATCCGCGAGCCATTTCTGGAGTCTCTCACTAAATTCCCCACTACTTTCGATGACTTGAACATCCACCTGAACCTGGCACGGTGCAATATCAACGGTATCCATTACGGAACGAATATTGGCCTTATCGCCTGCGGACGCCCAATACACCAGTTGTCGGTTGCGAACATCAACAGAGAATTTCGCCTCTGAAAACAGCTCGGCCAGCACTTGCTTAAGATCCATTGGATGGATGTACCGTACCGCATAATGATTGAGTATCAAGGGCTCGGAAAGTTCAGGTCGGGACGCAATCGCCGCGGGAGCCCGACTCGGGCCCGCCGGTCCGGCACCAATAATTTCACGAATTTGGGCCACATCAAATGGACCCCGATACACCGCATGGACGTCGCCGGACACCACCATGACGACCGCAATCCAGCAGCGCCATCTACTCCGCCAACACATCCTCGATTCCTTTCTCCACTCTCAGTGTCATCACATACTCATCCCGAACAAGCACCAACAGAATCTCACTCAAGGGCATTTCTGGCGGGGCAGTGGACATCAGGCGTACCCACGAATCGGGATCTCTACCTCTGATCACCCAGCCATTGCGAGTCGCGGTGACGGCCCCTGATCCCCCCAATTTCTCCGCCAATCGAGCCGTTTGATCTGACCCTCTGGGAAACCGTGGTGGAACACTCTGCAATTGCGCCTTGAGTGATTGATACTTTAGAACGGGGAGTCCGACGACGATACCTACCCCCAAGGTTCCAACGAGCAACGCCCACCCGACCCGACGAAACGCCAGCTCAACAGAAAAAGGATCAGTCCAACTTTGACGCATGCACCGATACCCATTGATCAGAAATTGAAACCGCCTCAATCCAGGGAGAATCGTCTCGAATACGATTCAGTTCTTCGGTGGGAAATACCGCATTCGCGACACCATTGACCGTAGAAATCTGAAATTCCAACACGTGCCCATTATGCCCACGAACCCAATCTGTCCCCAGTTTGAGCCGTGCCACCATCCCTAAATTTGCGTTCCTAATATGAAGACGATTGAGTTCCATTTGCTGAATCTTAAATGCCCGATTGGATACAGTATCCGCAAGCAATTCCGACATTTTTTGAATTTTCCACCCCATCAGCACCCCCAAGACCAGACCTACCCCGATCACTCGATCCCCCCATTTGATCCATTGGTGAAACGGTCGGGCCCCGCCGATCGTTACCTCGCCAATCGAAAGGCCCTGTGTCGTCAAGAAATCAATAAACGGCATATAAATCAGGGGATCGGGCTCCCACGACGGGATCGCCATCCCAAAAACGGGCACCTTCTTGGATCGGCACAGTTCCGGATTCACCGAAATACTCACCCGATTTGACCCCACCAGATCACAAAACTGGCCCTGGACCTCACGATCTCGAAGCAATACCGCAAGTTCGAACCGAACAAACCCCTCGGAAACTACGACCTCCCGTTGCGACAACACAATATAAAAATAACGTAACATATATCAATTTTACATACATAACATTTCATTATCAATATTTATTTACGCCAAGATATCAGGGTGAAACATATTCCAACTAAGCCCGCTTGTGATATGATCTCGTCCGTTATTTTTAAAATCCGGGTTCAAGGAGTTTCCATGAAATATGCGTTGACGTTTACCGCCGCTGCACTGATTGCCGCAGCCCCCCTAATTGCTGCCGAAGGGAACTTAACACCGGCATCTACCCCCCCGATTGCATCAGTAAGCACGACGGCTCCGGCCGCCACGTCGCAATTTAAATCAGATATCGAAAAACGGAGCTATGCGGTCGGAATGACCATTGCGGATTCATTTAAAACCCGCCCTGAGTTTGACGGACTTGCGATCGCGTCTGGATTTAGAGATGTAATTGCAGGCACCCCGCGACTCACCGATCAAGAAAAACAGGAGATTGTTGTGGCATATCAAAATGAAGTCCAAGCCCGTCGCGAACAGGAATTAAAAACAGCTGCAGACAAAAATACAGATGCAGGAAAAGCGTTTTTAGAAGCAAACAAAAAACAACCAGGGATCACCACCACGGCCACTGGCCTTCAGTACAAGGTCGTGAGCACCGGCACTGGCAAAACCCGCAAGTCCCCCAAAGCATCGGATACCGTCACCGTTCATTATCAAGGAACGTTGATTGATGGGACCGAATTCGATAGTTCTTACAAGCGAAATCAACCAGCGACGTTTCCTTTAAACGGCGTCATCAAAGGCTGGACTGAGGGTCTTCAAAAAATGAAGACTGGCGACAAATATACGTTCTATATCCCCGCCGACCTGGCCTACGGTGATAGTGCAGCCGGCCTCATTGGTCCAAATTCAGTCCTGATATTCCAAGTTGAATTGATTAGTATTGGCGGCAAATAAAGCCCAAATTTAGGTCGTTATATTTACAAACCCCTCCGGTGACCCCTGGGGGGTTTTTTGTTGGAGGCAAGATCATTCGAATGACAAAATTACACCGGATTCTACTCGCCTTGGCCGCTACGGGACTCTCCGCTTGCGCGTCCCTCACCCCATCACGCACCTCCAGCTTGGACACTGTCCTTACGATCGGCATTGGGGGCGGCAGCTCAACGCAGGTGGTTCCCCTATCTGGCGTTTCCGGCGCAGGACAATTTCGACACGCACGCTGGTCCCCTTCGGGAACACAGATCCTGTCATATTCAGTGACCGACGGGGATATTTACCTCTGCACATCCACCGGAAATACCCGTTCGAACCTCACGAACACATCGACACTCACCGAAACGAATCCTGAATGGTCCCCGTCCGGCGAATTAATTGCGTATATTGGAACCACCGCATCAGGATTTGGCTCACTCTACGTCATGACCAAAACCGGCAGTTCACAAACCCCGTTACTCAGCGGCATTAGTCGGATGGGGTGGAACTCCGACTCCACGCTTCTTTGGGCGATCGGGTCCAATCAACAACTGTATCTGGTGACCCCATCTGGATCGGCAACCGCTTTAGGCTCAAACTACCTGGTGGATTCAGGAACAACCCCACAATGGGCAGGATCTACTACGATCCGATTTGTATCCGGAGGCATTACGTATCTGGGATCGAGCCGCGGCGGCGTCGTTGGGATTCGGAATACAAGCAATTCCAATTGGGGAGTTGCGTCCGCGCAAGCCTTTATTGATCTTGATTCCAATGACTCGACTGGATACTGGGTATCCACCACCGGCAACATTGTCAGCCTGGGTCGAGCCGATCTCGCGGTACTATCCCCCAGCGGCAACCGGATTGCGTTAGCACTCCGAGGAACGGTGTATACCACCACCCTCTCGACGCTGGCACGCACCGTGGCCCTGGATACCGGCGGTTACCGCATTCAGTCGATCACGTGGACCCCCGACAATGAGACCTTGATCATATCGAGTACGGGCGGCCTGGTTGCGGCGCGGTATGACGGGAGCAGTGTCGTATCGCTATCCGGAATCGGCGCTGGCGATTTTGACCTATCCCCAAATGGTCAATCCGTTGTCTATATTGGGGTACGGGAGGAAACATTATGAGGGTCATTTCATTCGGAATGATAGTCGGGCTGGTCGCGCTCGGCGTCATGATGACATCGTGTGGCCAAGCCACCTCGTCATCAACAAGCCAGGCCCAATATCGAAACATATGGGTTATCAATGTTGATGGAACTGGCGAATCAGAATTGGTCAAATCATCCCTGGATTTGTCAGCCCCGCAGTTTTCACCTGATGGCACCCAAATTACTCTTGATACGTCCAATACGTTGTCTGTGATCGAACGACGATCCGACATTTATATTGCATCGGTCAACGCCGACACCGCCAGGGCGATTGCCAGCAGCAATTGGGATGAATCTGGCGCGCGATGGTCTCCAGACGGGAGCCAAATTGCATTCGAATCGGATGGGCGCATTGTGGTTCTGACGGTGGCCACTGGCGCTACCGTTAACATTGCCACGGGACACCGACCGGCATGGTCCCCGGACGGACTAACTCTTGCGTACGAATATGACGGCGTTCGGGTTGTCAGCGCCAATGGATCTGGCGATACGAATTTGGGTGCCAATGGAAGCCATCCCGCATGGTTTTCGTCGGGCGCGGCGATCGCCTACGACCTGTCCTCGGGAAGTTCATCGTCCATCATCGTGGTCACGTTCCCCGGCGGGGTAAAAACAACATTGGCGACGGGACGCAATCCCGCGGTCGCTCCCGGGGGGACACTGGTTGCTTACGAACGAGATGGGGATCTATTTGCCGCATCTACAACGCGCAATGAATCCGTCGTTGCAATTGCCGCCAAACAGGCCGTGTTTTCTCCTAACGGTGCAAAACTGGCGTATGTGTATACCGGAACAGGCACTGACCAAATCGCGGTACTATCGTTATCCGCCACCGCAAATAGTACGATTTTATGTACAGGGAGCCGCCCCAGCTGGTCTCCCGACAACCTCAAATTGGTATTTGAAAAGGTTGTCCTGCGCTAAATGATTGAGGGATCGGGGGCCGAAGGTATAACTCGGCACCCTCGCAGAATTATGATCGTCTCCAACGGCTACGGGGAGGATCTTATCGGCGCCAAACTGGGGGGTGCGTTTAAGACGATTGCGCCTGACATTACAATTGCCCCACTCCCCTTGATCGGAACAGGCGCTGCATATCAGGCCAGTCACTTTATTCCTGAAATGACCTCCCCGATCCCTCGCAGTGGCGGATTTATCCGAACTCCCCGTGACGTTATTGGCGACCTTCAAGGGGGCATCCTCTCTACATTGTGGAAACAACGTCGGGAAATTCAAGCGCATTCGAACGCTGCGGATGCAATTATTGCCGTCGGAGATGTATTTTGCTTGATGTGGGCCACCTCCGGCATGCATCGCCCTACGGTCTTTTTACCCACCGCCAAAAGTGATTTGTTTATGCCCCATTCGGCGCTTGAATACTTTTTAATCCGACGTCGGGCCGATTGGATATTTACACGGGACACGGTTACTGCTGATGCGTTTGGTCAGCAGGGAATCGATGCCCAATTCTTGGGAAATCCAATGATGGACGGACTACTTGATTCAACCCCGTTGAACCGACCGCCATCCTCGGTGACATTGGCATTGCTACCAGGATCTCGAACGGAATGTTATGGCAACCTGGACCGCATATTGCAGGTGCTGCCGCTGATCCCCTCCGCCCTCCCGATTTGGGGATGGATATGCCAGTCCCCTCAGGTGGATCATCGCGAGCTTTCGCGGGTGTTAACCGCCCACGGATATATCAATTCCAATGGCCATTGGACACATCCCAATGGTACACTCACCCTTGAGTTGACCCTTCGTTTTTCGTCTGCGGTGCAGGCGTCAGATTGTGTCATCGGCCTGGCCGGAACCGCCAACGAACAAGCAGCCTGGCTCGGAAAACCAGTTATCGCATTTCCGGGAACCGGTCCTCAAAGTCGGCCCCTACGATTTATTGAACAGCAGCAATTAATCGGGCCGCGCCTTCATTATATTCAGTCATCCACGCCGAAGGATATTGCAACCGCAGTGATTCACGCGCTCTCCTTGCCCCCATTATCCCCCCCCGCTCCTCAAAACGCAGCGCACGCTATCGCGGGGCATGTTCTGCCTTTAATCTGATGATACGGGATCTATTGCGGCTCAATCGCCGCATTCGGTTCGTTGCCACAGTTACAGCGATGATTACCATCGGCCTGGGTATTTTTGTGGTTGTAAAAACCGCACCCTACGGCATCGCTAAACTCATTGTTGAACACGAACTATCCAAAATTTTCAAACAAGAAATTGTCATCGACGAAATGTCTGGAAATATTTTTTCGGTGGCCCGGTTTAAAGGAATTCACTTTAAAAACAACCCCCAATTTGGCCAACCTGGCGCCGTCTTGGATATTGAAGAAGCGACCGCCCATTACAGCTTGATCAACGTATTCGCCCATAGAGGTGATTTTGCCGCGGGAACACATACCCTACGCCTTAACGGCATGATCATCCACTCTCACAAGAACCGCTTGGATCTGTGGAATGTCTTGATGATTCTCCCCCCCCCAGATCCCCGCCTAAAACCACAACCCCTCACATTCCATGGCCGAATCTATATCGACGAATCGACCATCCGAATTAAAGACGATCGCGGCTGGGGGGAGACGCCTGCTGCCCATCCGTTCCGTGACGATATCAACGAGGTGACCGGAATTGCCGATTTTAAGGATATTAAAAATGCACGTATTGCATTGTCAGGGACATTGGGAATCCCTCGATCTCCATTTCGGATCGTCGGGAACCTCAATACTACAAACGGCCAATGGGCGTTTAAAATCCAATCAGAAAACATACCGCTCGTTAAATGGGGGCCTTACGTCCTTCCCCAAACCGGCGTGTCGTTGTCGGGCGGATCCGCCGACATTGATGTGTTTGTCAGAAGTAAATTAAATCCTCCAAAAACCGAATTTCCATTGTGGTACAACGTGGACGCCACGCTCCATCGTGCCCGATTTCGGCTGGCGTCATTTCCAATCCCGGCGACCGAAATTAAAGGCAACATTCAGCTCTATAACACCCGTTTTAAAGAGGCGATGCCTCTAAACAAAATAGGCCATCGCCAAAATACTATGGTTGAGCTGAACATCCACTCTGCCGCAATTGGGAAATCACCCTTTTCGGCGGTCGGCGCCATTGCGCTAGATTCCCACACAATGGCGTTACATCTCAAATCATCCGCGCTCGATTTCAAGTCAATCAAACTATTGTTTCCAAGCCTTAAAACTTGGAAAATGGAGGGTACGGGCAGTGCGTCATTAAACGTGACCGGCCTGATGTCGTCGCCCAATGTTGCAGGCCACTATACGATTGCCACAGCCAAAGCATACGGCTTTCCTGTCGAAGAGTTGGGTCTGGCCATCGGCTACCGAAACCGAAAACTGACCCTCCAGTCCTTTTCTGGACGTGTCCATGACGGCCCCCTCGCATTGAGCGCATCGGTGAACTTCCAGACAGACGTTCCTCATGTGGCGGCGGTGGTGGCCTCGACGGAAATGGATATGGGCCGAATTGGACCAAAAAATGGGATCAAAGGCCGATTGTCCACTCGGATCTCGGTGGACGGTCCCACCCAGCGGATGTCACTGGATATCCGAGCGGTGTCGTCAGCAGGCGTCACTTGGATGAATCAAATCATTCGATCTGTCATGATAAACGGACGGATCCTCAACAGCAACGACGTCGTGGTCGACCGTGCCGACTTTTGGATCAACGACAGCACCACCCCCATTCA
This sequence comes from uncultured bacterium, assembly GCA_903864835.1. Classification (GTDB taxonomy): domain Bacteria; phylum Margulisbacteria; class Marinamargulisbacteria; order SXXA01; family SXXA01; genus CAIPHK01. Next base: position 90,972 of record CAIPHK010000011.1, read on the forward strand.
CAGCTACGGACTAATCCGAAATTGGCGGACGGCCGACTTTGCATTCGAGGCCCAAAGTGTGGTTTTTCGGGATATTCAGGAGGGCCGTACGGGCGTCGGTAACGCGACCATTTCCGGGCGTATTGGCGCACTCCTTACTCCCAAATTTTGGGAGGCCCCCCGCAGCACCCTCGTGATCACCGCGAACGGAACCTTGTCCCATTTCCACATCCATAATCAGCCATTGGATCTTGCCGAGTTCGATATTACGCTTCGGCCGACCACGTTGACCGTCCGCCATTTGAGCACTCAATTTGGATCTGAATCATTGACTGCCGAAGGGGAGTTTGTCGACGGAGTGCCGCACCACCTATTGTTAAAGGTCGACGGTTTTACAATCCGCGATACCAGCTTCTTGCAACCGTATATCCCCGCGTCATTCAAACCATTTTCCGGAACATTTACGGGCTCCGCCATTATTGATGCGCTTCCGCACTTGCGTCAAAGCACAGCTTCCGCAATACTATCGTTGTCTGCGTCGGGGAACGTCCAAATTGCCAATAGTATTATTCGGGGCCAAGCATTCGACAAGATCATGTTCGTCGGGGGTTGGGACGGCAATCAGTTGGCTATCTCCCGTGCGTTGTTCCAAAAAAACCGCTCCATCATTTCTGTATCCGGTAAGGTTAACGCCCAACGATCAATGGCGTTGTTCATCGATACGGGAACCACTATTTATCTCCATGATTTCCAGACGATTCTCCAACCCGTAATGGGCGGCGTCGACGGCGGAGGGCAGGTGTCGGGATCGATATCTGGAACGTTTGACCATCCCAACATTGTCTTGAATTTGGACTTTTATAAGATGGAATTTGGGGGAATTCAATTCCGATCAATCCATGGAATATTTGGCTTAGACGACCGCAAATTAATCGCCAAAAATCTTATTATTCGCCCCAAGGAAGGGCAATTTGATATCTCTGGATATTTTAACCTCGCCACATTCTTGTCCAAAGATCCCATCCCCTTAGACTACGATCTTCAGTTGGGAGTCTCCCCCATGGGGTTAGACGTTTTTTCGGAGTTGGTCGAATCCATCCGTCGCGAATGGCTCGCCCGCTTCACGTCCGACACGGTCGCATCCGAAGCCGTTGTTCGCAATTCCAATGTAACCGTTCGCCCCAAAGCAAATCCATTTATTGTATCGGATACCGGGTTCTCTGTCCCCGTCCCGTTGCTCTATTCGCCCGCTTCCGAGGACCATTCCTTAGGCGTATTAAATCGGGTCAAAGTGCTCCAAAAATATTCCCAATATACGGGGGACATTGGATTGTCATCGTATTTAAGCGGCACTTTTTCCGGAACGTTGAGCGCAAAATCAAGGAACGATCTCCCCCCGGAGATCAACGCCAAGTTTGAATTTTCTGACGCCACATTATCCTTTCTTCGCGGCCAGCATATTGTGGTTGAGATCACTTCAAAAACGACGAGCCTTCATTATAAGTTTGGGGTAGAAAAGGGAGATATTGGAGGATCTCCGTTTGAATCATTCATCAGCGAAGGGACTTACCAAAACGATGGATATCTCACAATTGATCGATCAGAGGTCACGACATTAAGCGGAAAATCCCACTCAATTCTCAGCGGACGATTCCCGATGTCCGCCTACTGGAATTCGGATCACATCTCCCATCCGATGGACCTTCGGATGACCTGGGCAGGCGATGACATTAATATCCTATCTATTGTCATTCCCCACTTAAAAAAAGTGAGCAACAGTGGGTCTGTCATTCTAAGAGTGGAAGGCCCGTTGACTAACCCAATCTTTTCAACCGAAAAGGTCGACTTGGTCAACGCATCCATTTTACTCAACGAAAAAATGAGTCCGATCCAATCGCCGCTGATGATTACCGGCGGCACCTTTTCGATCAAATCCAATAAAATCACGATTTCCGACTTGGCATTTGCTTGGAAGGGCATCGATACCCTACGACTCGGATCGTCTACTCCGGAAACCAACACGATGACCCTAAATGGCTCCATCTCGATCGATCGCTTTCAATTTATCGCGGCAGACGCCGCCGTGTTGGGCATGAATCTCGACTTTGGGAGTGCCTCTCTCTCCGTCAATTTCCCCCTCATATATCGCGGCCAAGTTGACCTTCTCTCTCTAAAAATTGTCGGCCCATACTCGATTCCCATCTCCAAAATCGCCAAAGACAAACAGCAACGGATTTCTGGCACGGAACAAGAGACCGGGCCGCTGATCAGTGGCGCGGTCCAATTTTTTGACGGAGAATTGTCCATGCCCGGCCTTGGGGAACGTCCGCTTCGCCCCAACTTCACCCTCAACATTCGGGGTTCCATCGGCCAAAATGTCCGATTGGTAGGCAGCCTGGTGGGTGAGGGCATCCTTGCCGACGTCGCCAACCGCTTCGACCTCTCACTGGCGGAAACGGTATCGCCAGTCATTATGTCAGGGACGCTGAACGCCCCTAAGATCCAAAATCCAGTGGTGGTTTCAACGGGGTACATCAACCTTTTGAACCGACAGTTTGAAATCCTATCTATCGACCGCCAACGCGACTATTTTAGAAGTAACCAATATAAAATTCATAACAATACGGTCGAGTTCCAAGCCGACTATTCATCGTACAAGAGCCGAATGATTCCTCAGTTAAATATCACCGCTTTAACGGTGATTGAGCCGTTGGTTACCCCGACCAACAACGCTGTCGGAAGTACATTTTCAACCGACGACACGACCAAATACACTCACGTCATCGTGACTGTTTTGGGATCGGTCTATAGCCTTGAAGGATTTCAATTTGATAAATATGTGTCGACCCGGGCAGACGCTGGGGAACGGATGGAATATCGGGGCACCTATCGGTTGGGCGGCGGTTCCAATGCGGGACTGGGGGACGCCGCCGCGATCGCAAAAATATTGGCTCCAGAATTGTTGGATACGGGCACGTCCGGCGCATCGGCAGGTAACGGCCGGATTCTGACCCAATTGGGGACGGGCGCGGTCAACTACATTTCACAATCCGCCCTGCGGGGAATTGAGCATGGATTGGCTAAAAATATTGGAGTTGATGATATCAAAATCAATTATAGTTTGGGCGACGCCGTGTTTAACAATCTATCCAATCAAACCGTCGGCGTTAGCTTGGGCAAATCGCTATTTTCCAACAAACTCTATGTCCGTGCACGGACGGACGTCGATCTCGAACGACGAAAATATGCCAACGCCTTACAGGTCTCAGACATTGAACTCACCTACTACCTTGAAAAATATCTCTCGCTTAACTACGCCAATTTCATCGATAATGCGGGCGACTCCCGAAATCGGTACAACGTGAAGTATTCCTATGAATTTTAGGCGCGTGGGGGCCCTATTTTTGGCCATCGCTGGCCTCTGGTCCGGAACCGTTCTGGCCGCCACCTTTTCGAAAGAACGGCTTATCGACGATATTCGCTACGATAGCCTAACATCTCCATCGAGCTCAATTCTTCCCAAAATCGCGTCGCTCAACAGCAAAATTGGGCAACGTGTCCAGGACAGCTTGGTGTTCCAAGACATCAACTTTCTGTATTTAACGGGGAATTTCAAAACGGTTGAGGCGCTTCCGACAACAATATCTGGCAATCAGCTTATTTTATTCTTTAAGGTTCAGGAATATCCCACGGTTAACGAAATCAAAGTATTTGGTGCCTCGGCTATCTCTCAGAATATCCTGATAAATCTCTCCCCCCTATCCAAAGGAGATGTGATGAACACGGTGCAACTCCAAAAATACAAAGACGATATTGAAACGCTTTATCACACCAGGGGGTATGACCTTGCCCAAGTGTTACAGATCGTTTTTACCCCCTCTAGAGATGTCGTCATTGACGTGACCGAGGGCGAGCTTAGCAGCATCGAAATTCACGGAGTATCCCCCAACCTCATCCCGGTGGCTCTTCGCGAGATCAAGTCGCGTCCTGGTGGCCATTTTAATACCCGTCGATTACGAGAGGATCGGGAACGGCTGCTTAAACTGGGATACTTTTCGGATGTCGAATCCCCCCATTTGGAAGACAGCCTGGACCATCGACGGGTCAAAGTCATTTTCAACACACACCCGCGCAAGACCAACGCATTCGATGCCGGATTGGAATACTATGAACAAAAAGGCGAGCAGCCTCTCACCGGGTTTCTCCGCACGGATCTTCGCCATTTGGGAATACCCAGCGATCTAACAAGTATTAAAATTCAAGCCGCTTGGGACACGGCACCGTACATTCAAGGATACGCCGCGCGATACACTCAGCCATGGATCTTTAATGCCATTCCGGTATCGTTCTCAACGGGCATTTGGTCTGAGACTCTAAATGAGTTCCTCACACGAGACCGGAATAGCGTCAGCCGTGCCACCTTTTCCAATCAACGGGTTGGAACCGATGTCGAATTTACATATCCAGTATTCGACGAACTCAGCCTGTCACTCCGTGGGAAATCAGAATCGGTTTTCCCCGATGAAACCAGTGGGATATCAAATTACGATATTCACTCACTGTCACTTAAAATGGATTATCGACTCCTTAAAAATGTTCCAAATCCTCGAACGGGCATCTACACGATCAACATGATTGAACTGGGCGGAAATTTGGCGGGGATCAACCTCGGTGGCCTCTCATTTACTCGGATCGTTTCGACACTGGCCGGATTTATGGAAGTGAGCTCTCCAGGCATTCTTGCAGCGCGCGTCACCGTTGGCGTGTTTCGGCCGGACACAGGCACATCAACCACGTTTGAAAGTGAAGGATTCGACCTCGGCGGACCGAACACAATTCGGGGTTACAAGGAAACCTTCCCAATATTTGTCGGCAACAAAGAAATCTTGCTTAACCTGGAATATCGTCACGACCTCACCGACACCCTCCAAGGCGTCCTCTTTTGGGATACCGGAGAAGCCTTTTCAAGCGGCTGGCCCACGTCGACTAACGGGTTCGTCAGCGGCTACGGTGTCGGCATCCGATTTTATACTCCGGTCGGCCCGTTGCGACTGGATATTGCACAAGGGGAGGCCTTGATTCTTCATTTTGGACTGGGACAGACTTTTTAGCTGGCCATCCCAATCCCAATCCCGGTATAATTTGATTCTCCGAGTGGGTACCACTTGGTCTAATAGAAGGAGTGTAATATGGGTGTAACCTCAGTCACTGACTCAAATTTTGACGCGGAAGTATTAAAGTCTAATCGCCCTGTATTGGTCGACTTTTGGGCCGAATGGTGTGGGCCATGCCGAATGCTCGCCCCAGTAATCGAAAGCATTTCAGAAAAATATTCGTCGAAACTCAAAGTCGTAAAACTCGACACCGACGAAAACCAGGTGACCGCCCAGCAATCTGAAATCACTGGAATTCCATGTTGTATTCTTTTTAAAAACGGCAGCGAAATTGCCCGATTTACCGGATATCGCCCATTAGCGGCGTTTGAAGCGGAACTCATCAAGCACATTGGATAATTCCCAAGCGGACGAGGACCGATTTTTGTCTTTTATGGAGACGGGGGACGAGGAAAGTCTCTCCCCCGCGGACCGGCTAACATTACTCCATGTCAAAGTCCCCCAAATGAGGAACCTCCCACCGGCCGATTTAGCCTTTCTAATCAGAACGTTGCGAGGATCAGAGCACAAACTAGCAATTGACGCAGCAACCATCCTCACCCACTGCGACGATACCGTCTTAGCCCAACTAATCGCCGCCTACCCCCATACCGTCCAAGTCGTTCAGCGTACAATTCTGGCGCTCTTGGCCGGTATTGATTCCGAAGTCGCCGTTCGGTTTCTATTTGAGTTATTACAAAGATCCAGTGACGAACGACAAGTTCATTACATCACGGTCTGTTTGGCTAAAAGCAATTATTCCATCTTTACCATTGTCTTTTTTTCATTGCCCACCGCTAGCCTCCGCTATCGGGTACGACTTCAAGGACTCCTCCGAATGAAAGGATTGGAGTACGCCACACCGTTTCTCATCGCACTCCCGACAATTCCTGACATCGAATTCTTTGAGGACACGTACGGGATCGACGAAATCCGAGCCATTGAACAAGGTAAAACCAGATGACCTCCCGACCCTGGAGATGGGGACTTGGCCTGATCGTCATTCTGACAACAACCATACCCATCTACAGTGCCGTGGTGGACGACCTCATCACGAAGAGCAATTCATTTGGACAACAGTTAGTCAGCCAAGCGGCGTCTCAAAGACCCACCGCAAATTGTGTCATTGCCCCCCCCAGCCTCATGGTGACATTGGGGATCATTGGCGCAGGCACCGCCGGAAAAACCCGGACCGAGTGGCAGGCCGCGTTGGGACTTTCTCGTCGAAAATCGACTGATATCGGGCGCGGTTTCTCTCTGCTTCATTCATTACTTACCGACCCCACATTTGACGTCACATTTACGACATTTGATTCCATATGGATCAGCGCTGAGACCCACCCACTCGACTCATATATTAAATACAACGCCGAGTTTTTTGACACTGAGGTCCAACGCATCAATTTTCGATCGACCGACACGTTACCCACCATCCAAAAATGGGTGGCATCAAAAACAAATCACATGATTCGTGACTTTCCGCCCAGAATTGATCCTGCCACTTCGTTACTAATACTCAACACCCTCTATTTTAAGGGAGATTGGCAATTTCCATTTAACCCCAAGAAGAGCGACGAGCGCCTATTTATATCTCCCGTCCTTCCGCCCAAAAAAACCCGATTCATGATTCAAACCGGCCAGTTTCAATTTGCCGAAACCCAAGAAGTGCAAGCGATAATTCTACCGTATGGAGACGGTCGATTTGAGTTGGTAATCGTTGCCCCACGCCGTTGGGACCCCAGTCATTTGCCCTGGCATTGGTTATCCACCGACACCGCGGATTCCTTTGAAAATACGCAGGTCACACTCGTCATGCCAAAGTTTACATTCACCGCTAAAACACCCTTACGACAAAGCCTGTCAAACAATGGGTTTCAAGGACTATTTTCACCCCATGCGAATTTTGCCGCTATCGGACCTAATATTCGATTGTCCGACCTGTTACAACAGGTGGTGATTTCCATTGACGAAACGGGAACCCGCGCCGCTGCGGTTACTGGCGGGCTCTTTACCGCAACCGCATTGGCTAAAACGACGCCTGCATCGTTAACGCTCACTCGCCCCTTTTTATATGCACTTCGTGATACCATTAGCGGCCTATATTTATTTGTGGGGACCTATGTTTACCCCGAGGAAATCAACTATGTATCCCAAAATTAATGGAAAAATAGCACTAATCACCGGAGCCACCCGAGGCTTTGGACGCGCGATCGCATTGCGGCTGGCCGCTGAAGGGGCCACAATCATCGTCAATTACCGCCGCAGCATGACAGAGGCGAGTGAGGTCGTCGCCGAAATCGAAAAAATGGGCGGAACGGCCGTTGCGATCCGAGCCGATATGGGCGACGAGGATAAAGTCACCGCAATGATGACCCAAATCCAGGCCCAGTTTCCTCGGTTGGATATCGTCATTGCCAATGCCTCATTCGGAATTCCAGGAACATTAATGGCGGCCAAGTCCAAATATTGGGACATTACGATGAACGCCACCGCAAAATCGCTATTATTACTCGCCCTTCACTGCGCCCCAATGATGACCAATGGGGGGCACCTTACGGTGGTCACCAGTTATGGACATCTCCGTATTTTGCCGGGATACGGAGTCGTTGGTCCCGCCAAAGGCGCCGTCGACGCATTAACCAAGTCACTGGCAGTCGAACTCGCGCCACGGGGCATCATCGTCAACGGAGTCATGCCTGGATTATCGCCCACCAAGTCACTACTTGCGGTTCCTGGCGCTGCCGAGTCCATTGAATCCGTCACCGCCCAAACGCCAATGGGACGACTGATTCGCCCCGATGAGGTGGCCGACATCGTCGCATTTTTAGTGTCCGGCCAGGCCAACATGATTATTGGCCAGCTCATCATCGCAGACGGTGGCGCCATTTTGATGTGAGTGCCTATTCCGAGGCCATTGAACATCTTCAGCAGGCGGTTGCACGCAGAGGGATTCATTACTCCCTCGACCGTCTTGCTGCGCCGTTAGCGACGCTAGGCAACCCTCATTTGACCCTGCCACCGGTGATTCATGTGGCGGGAACCAACGGCAAGGGATCCACTACGACATTGATGACCTCCGCGCTCCGCGCCTGTGGATTAAAAGTGGGAACCTATATGTCGCCGCATCTTTTATCCTACTGTGAACGAATGGCAATCGATGGCACACCGATATCAGAGGATAATTTTTGCAGGTACCTCCAGATGGCTATCGCCGCGTCCCCCACCGATATCTCTTCGGAATTTGAACTTCTCACCTTAATGGCCTTTCGATATTTTGCGGATACCCATCCTGATGTACTCATCGTTGAAACAGGCCTGGGAGGTCGGCTCGATGCCACCAATGTGGTTCAACCTGCACTATCGGTCCTCACCCCCATCGGGATGGATCATCAGGACATTCTCGGATCGGATTTATCGAGTATCGCCGCCGAAAAATCAGGCATTATTAAATTTGGAATACCGGTCATATCCGCACAACAACCCGACGACGCAAAACGGGTGATCGACGCCACTGCGACAACCCGCCAAACCACCGTCTCCTACATATCCCCCTGGGCCGCACTTCCTACTGGATTCCGACTGAAGGCCGACTATCAAAAACAAAACGCGGCGGTGGCCGAGGCCGCCGTTACCACTCTATTATCTCAGATCGGCCATCCAATATTGGGGATCTCACAGGGTCTTTCTGACGCATTTATTTGGGGCAGATTCACTCAATATCGGTGGGACACCACCACCATCACCATTGACGGTGCCCACAACCCCCATGGGTTATCTGCATTATTCGAAACGATCCCCTGCCCCACCACCCTATGGATGGGAATGTTGCGTACAAAACCCCTCGCCGAGAGTCTGGCGACCATTCCTCAGTCCGTACAGACCCTTTTCGTCTATTGTCCAGATCCAAACCGATGGTACACACCGCAAGATTATCGAGAGCTCACCCACCTTCTGGTGACAGAAGCCTCTGTCACTGACTCCCTGCCCGGGCACGATAGCGACATCCTAATCACCGGATCCCTCTACTTTATTGCCACACTGCGTCCCTTGTTTGCTACACTGACACCCCTATGACTATTCGCCGGGTCCGCCTTCGATTTTATGTCACAATTTACACTGCCACCGCGGTTCTCGCCGTTATCGGCCTTGCAATTAATATTCAAACCATCCCTATCAACGAAAACATCCAAAAACTGTCGATGCGAACCAAGGTATTTCGGGATGAAAACCAGCAATTAAAACTCAAATTGTTAAATACCACTCGGCTCGAAATCGTGGACCAAATTGCAACAGAACGCCTCTCAATGCAACCACCCGATCAGATTAGATATATCCAGGAAAAAGACAAACCCAATGTTTTCAATCACACCGCGCCTTAGATCACTTCAACTTTTTCTTTTTGCATTCATCGGGATATTAATTATTCGACTCCTCTTTTTACAGGTTTTTGAGCATGACTTCTATGTCACAAAATCACAAAACCAGGTCAATAAGGTATTTACGATTTACCCCAACCGGGGTGAGATCTACGACCGCAACGGTACCCCTCTCGCATTTTCAAATCCGGTATATTCCGCATATGCGATTCCGACTCAAGTTGACAACAAAGCGGGATTTGCGCGCGTCGTTTCCAGTATCACAGGACAGCGATACGAGCATGTCTTTCGTCTTGTGAATAACAATGGTGCATTTATTTGGGTCAAACGAAAGCTCGATACCCGAATGTACGAACAACTCGCGACCCTAAATATTAAGGGGCTTAACTTTGTGCAGGAAGACTTACGGGTTTACCCACAGAACCAACTCTTGTCCCATGTATTAGGATTTGTCGGCATCGACAATCAAGGGCTCGGAGGATTGGAATATAAATTTGACCAGATGCTTCAGGGAACTCCGGGACGGATTTTATTGGAGGGAGACCCCCGGGGCTACCGCCTAGTAAGCGGAAAAAAGGAAACGAGGGCACCCTCCCAAGGCGTCCATCTCACGACCACCATTGATATTTATCTCCAATATATCTGCCAAAAATATCTCCGAGAAGGCGTCATCGAAAACGGGGGAAGTGGAGGCCAGGTCATCATTATGAACCCTAAAACCGGTGACATTTTGGCCATGGCGGACTACCCTGAATTCGATAGCAATACCTGGAGGGACAGCACCGACGAATATCGAAAAAACAGTAATATTACGGATGTCTATGAACCAGGATCAGTCTTTAAACTGGTGACCGTCGCGGGGGTCTTAAACGAAGAGTTAGTCACTACCCGAACGGTGTTGTTCGTCCCACAAACATTCGTCATTGGCGGACGTACCATCCGTGAAGCCCATGGACGTTCAGCCGGGGAAAGTGACTATCGAACCGTCGGCGAAATTATTGAAAAATCGATTAACGTTGGGACCTCGATTTTGGCCATCAAGCTCGGGCAAAAAAAGTTCTACCATTACATTACCGACTTTGGTTTTGGTAAGCGGACCGGCATTGAACTCCCGGCTGAATCACGGGGCATTTTAAATAGTATCACCCATTGGACGGAGCCCGATATTGCCATGATTTCATTTGGGCAAGGGGTAGCAGTAACCCCAATCCAAATGGTAGCGGCCGTCGCCGCAATCGCCAATCACGGCGAAAAAATAAAACCCCGCATTGTATGGCAAATAACCCAGAAAAAGGACCTCTCGGTCCATGCCATTCCCATCACCAGCGAAGGCCAAATTGTTAGCGAAAAAACAGCGAAAGAAGTCGTTAATGTCATGAAAGAAACCGTGAATACAGGCACGGGCATCGGCGCAAAAATTCCAGGATATTCTATCGGGGGGAAGACCGGCACCGCTCAAAAAGTGCGCCAAGGTGGATTCGGCTACGAGCCTGGAAAATATGTCGCATCCTTCATTGGTTTTCTTCCGGCGGATGCCCCGGAAGTCGTCATTCTTGTCATTGTCGACTCCCCCAGCAAAAGCATCTATGGGGCCACAGTTGCTATCCCGATCTTCAAAAAAATTGCGTTAGCCACCATTGATCATTTGAATATTTATCCTGACCAACCCACCCAGAATCTGGTGAGGTAACGGATGGCAACGATCACCCGCGTCGCGCTGTTTAGCCCAACCTCCCATATTGGGGGAGCAGAACGCAATTTATTGGTTATGTGCCAAGCACTTAAGGACCGAGGAATCGCCTGTGTCGTGATCCTTCCCCCGGAAGGAGTCCTGATGGATGCGCTGCAAGGCATGGGGATTGCCACCATTGGATTTCCCGAAACCGAACTCAAGTCGGGCCAAATCATCCGAGTGCTATGGAACTGCCTCCGTTTGTGGCCACGGCTTCGAAAATTTCGACCCCAACTTCTTCATGCCAATTCCATTTTTGGCATGTATTTACCAGTGATCCTCGGCTCGGTGACACGAATTCCATCGGTGGTTCACTGGGCCGACTTTGACACCCGAACGGGTGACATTCAATTGGTCAAAGTCACCGCGCCACGTAATCGGGTGATTGCGGTCTCCGACGCAATTCGAGAGACCTTGATTACTGCCGGTGCTAAAGGTAATGCTATTACCGTAATCCATAACGGGAACCCCACCCCGGATCCGACCAACGATTCACGAACGGATATTGCCACTGAATTTTCGATCCCTGTAGCCCCATTATGGCTAGGTATTACAGGGAGAATTGACGATTGGAAAGGTCATGGTTACCTCATCGAAGCGATGGCACTGCTCAAAGAGCTCCCGTTACACCTTATCATCTTGGGCGGTGGCAATGGTCGCCACCCTGCATTCGAAGCTGGTATCCGCCGCCAAGTCATCGAATTGGGATTATCCGACCGAATTACATTTACAGGGTTCCAATCCGACCCTGCCCGCATTGTACGGTGCCTCGACATCGTGGTCTGCCCGTCCGACTATGAGCCGTTCGGACTCGTCGCCACTGAAGCGATGGCCTTGGCGAAACCCGTGATTGCCAGCGCGACCGGTGGATTTTTAGAAACCATAATCCCTGGGGAAACAGGCATTCTCGTCCCCCCAAAATCGGCCACTGATCTTGCCGCCGCCATCCGGCAGTTGGCCACCGACGACGATCTGCGACACACAATGGGCATCCGAGGGTATCAACGATACCTCGACCGATTCTCAGTCCGACCATTTATCGATTCAATCACCGCCCATTATAATAAAGCCATATGAATGGATTAGATCAGATAACCGTTGTTATTCTAGCCAAAAATGAATCAGCAATGATTTCTGAGTGTTTGGCATCCTGCAAGAAATTTACCCATCGACTGGTCATCGATAGCGACTCAACGGATACCACAACGACCATTGCAACCCAAGCAGGCGCGCAAGTGATCACACACCCGTTCACCACATTTAGAGACACCCGTGCATTTGCGATGACCCAAGTGACTACCCCTTGGATATTTTTTGTCGATGCCGACGAACGGCCGTCATCCGGGCTAATTGATTGGATCGAAACCGCTTTGGCAACATCCGAGTCCGACGGCATTCGAATCCCCCGCCACAACATTTTATTAGGAGAATGGGTCCGGTTCAGCGGCTGGTCACCGGACTATCAACTGCGGCTATGCCGAGTTTCCGTCTCTAAAATGGGACTCCAATCCGTCCACGAATCCATCGAGGTCAACGGTCCAGTCCTGACGTTACCTCCCTCCGGGAACGCATATCTCACCCATTATACTTGCCACGATTTGGGACTCTACATCTCAAAAATAAATCACTACACATCCATTGAAGCCAACGACCGCAAAGACGACGTCGCCTTCAAAACTACAGGAATGGCCATTATTTCGCGATCATTTGGCATGTTCACCCAAACCCTATTTCATCATAAAGGATACAAAGACGGGCCCCGTGGGATGATTGTTGGGGTGCTTAATATGCTGGGCTCACTCATGCTAATGATCAAAATTTGGGAGCTTCGTCATCGAGATGGCCGACATCCCCACTAGTCCCAGCCCGCAGCATTTTGAATCGGACATCCTCTCTGAATGGCTCAACGAAATTCAAAAAAATCCGCATTTTAAGAACGACCCGATCAGCCAGCTGGAACATTTGGAATCTTATTCAAAAACCATATTGTCTCAAATTACCCAGACCCTTGCCGCCCATTCCATTCCTGACTTCGCAGCCCAAGACTTTGAGCCCGTGTTTAAGCTTTGGCATAGTCTTCTCGCACAGCAATCCCAGAAGGGCATACCCATTCGAGACACTGCGATGTTGATTTTATCCCTCAAATCCAGTGTTACCCATTGGCTCAACTCTCGATTCTCGGGACAGTCCACACCGGAATCGTTAACACAACTCAACACCGTCCTAGACATGTTGGGGGTCCTGACATTTGAAGTCTATACCAACGAGCAAGATCGATTATTCCAACGACAAAACGCACATATTTCTTACCTAAAAACCGCTCAATCCGACCATCGGATCGGCCCAATGATCGGGTCAAGCCCCGCGATGATCGCTGTTCTTAAAGCGGTGGAACTCGTCCTCAATACCACCGTCACGGTCCTGATCGAAGGCGAAACCGGAACAGGAAAAGATGTCATTGCCTCACTCATTCACCACCATTCCAACCGTGCTAAAAAACCGTTTATTACGGTGAACTGCGGCGCTATTCCCAGAGAACTGATGGAAACCGAGCTATTCGGCCATGAAAAAGGGGCGTTTACTGGGGCGGAGCGTACCCATATCGGAAAATTCGAAATGGCCCACGGAGGCACTTTGTTTTTGGATGAAATTGGGGACCTTCCCCTCGATCTGCAAGTAAAATTATTACGAGTGCTCCAAAACCAAGAAATACAGCGGGTCGGTGGATCCGCCCCCATTTCGGTTGACGTCCGAATCATCGCCGCCACTAACAAATCACTCAAAAATGAAGTTGCCCATCACCGCTTTCGAGAAGATTTATACTACCGACTCAATGTCTACCCACTTCACATGCCCGGGTTGCGGGACCGCAAAGAGGATATTCTCCCGCTCGCCCATCAATTCGTCGCCGACGCCGCCACCCGTTTCGGCATCCCATTTGGGGGACTCAGCGACGATGCCCATCATTACCTATTGGCCCACCAATGGCCCGGCAACATCCGCGAACTAGAGAACCTCATGCAGCGTGCGGTTATCCTTGCTCAAGGAGACGTCATTACCAGTGCGACATTGTCCCTTCGCCCCGGAAAATGGAGCGGAGCGATGCCCTCGCTTCCGGCCCCATCCGTCATGTTGCCGGACACCGACATCGTTCCGTTAGACGACGTTGAAGCCCTCGCAATCGCACGGGCCCTCAAGCTCAAAAATGGGAACGTACTTCAAGCCGCCAAGGCCTTGAAAATTTCGAGAACCACCTTGTACGCCAAAGCCAAAAAACATGGAATTTCAGTTTAATTCAGCCATGTGAGTTATAAATCGAAAAAATATAACTCATAATTTGATTATAAATGAGTTATAAATAGACAAAATATAACTCATACTTCCCCAACAGAAGGAATCCTATTATGGATAAACTTTGGAATTGGCAACAAACCGAGTGGCCAAAATTTACTTATAACGATGCCCTAGTCGCCGATATCGAATCCAAATTCCGGTTTGAATCGGGACACTTTTTGGGTGCATACTCTCATGTATCCAATTCAGATCGAGACAATTTAATGATTGCACTGATATCGGATGAAAGCCTCAAAACCTCCGAAATCGAAGGAATCTCATTAAACCGAGATAGCCTCCAATCATCGATCCGACGAGAATTTGGACTTGCGTATGATCACCGATCCATCCCCCCGGCTGAACAGGGCATCGCTACAATGATGAGATCGCTATACCTCACTTACAACCACCCCCTTACTCACGCCTTATTATTCAAATGGCATGCAATGCTGACCAATGGACGCACCGATTTACAAAACATCGGCGAATATCGGACCCACTCCGACCCTATGCAAATCGTCTCCGGCCCAATCCACACTCCCAAAATTCATTTTGAAGCCCCCCCTTCCGATCAAGTCACCTCCGAGATGGACCAGTTTTTAACCTGGTTCTCGGATAGCCACCCGAATGGCCCGAATCCAATCCCCCCCTTAACCCGCGCCAGCATCGCGCACCTCTATTTCGTGAGCATTCATCCGTTCGAAGATGGAAACGGAAGGATTGCCCGTGCCATTTCCGAAAAATGTCTTGCAGAAAGCCTGGGCCACCCCACACTTATCGCCCTATCACACACGATTCATCGCCACAGAAAAGCCTATTACGACCGGTTAGAATTCAGTAACAAATCCTGCGAAATCACTGGATGGATTCAGTATTTTTCTCAAACCATCTTGGAGGCTCAGCAATATAGTACAAAGCAAATCCAATTCTTAATCCAAAAAACAAAACTCTACGATCGAATTCGGGGCAGCCTCAATCCTCGGCAAGACAAGGTCGTTACACGCCTATTCCGAGAAGGGGTCGACGGGTTCCAGGGTGGCCTCAGCGCTGAAAATTATCTCGCAATTACCCGAACCTCGCGAGCCACCGCCACTCGCGATCTTGCGGACCTGGTTGAAAAAGGGATTTTGACGGTGACCGGAAACTTAAAAGGGACTCGGTATTTTTTAACTTTGGACTAATTATTCCACCGACTCCGCCGATTTTGCCACCGGAGGTGTATCGCGAAGGGGCAATGGCAGGAAAATTCCTTTGGTTGCAAACACCTTGTGCATGCGTTTAATAAATTCATGCCGAATTTCAACTTTGAACTCAAACTGAGATACCCGAAGTGCAACGTTGACCTGAATACTCGCATCGCCAAATCCGATAAAGCGAATATTCGGCGACTCTATCGGCATTTTTTCAACAAAATCCGCTTGCAGCTGATGGATGACCTCGCGGATCATCTGTTCCACTGCGTCTAAATCGCTGCCATACGCCACATTCATCGGAACGCTAAAGGAGAGGGCTTTATTGGCTGGCCCAAAATTGACAATCGATGCCGCTGCAACCGTCGCATTGGGAACCAGAATCAGGTTATTGGCCAATGACCTAATCGTCGTACTTCGTAACGTGATATCGACAACATAGCCTTCTTGGCCCGGCCCCACCTGAACATAGTCGCCAATCGACAACTGCTTAGAAAGAATGACTTGAATACCTGAGAATAAATTCGACAAGGTATCCTTCAACGCCAACGCCACCGCCAATCCGCCGATTCCCAACGCGGTAATCATCGGTGTGACCGAAATCCCCAACGTATGAAGCACCACCAAAGTCCCCAGCAAATAAATGACTATTTTGGTCATATTATTAAAAATAGTCGCATTGGGAATGACGGCACCTTCCCGATTTTCGTAGGCTTTCATCGCGCCGGACACCCCGCGCTCAATCACCCAAGTCACAAACGCAATACTCGCGGTACTCAATCCCGTATTGACCAGCTCAATACGATCCGATGGAATGGGCGACACTGCCACCGCATTTCGTACCCCGATTAATATCGCCAACAAGGCAACGGAGCCAGACAACGCTTTGACCACGGCTTCCCCGGCGGTCCATCCCGTTTGTTTGGCATACCGTCGCACTCGGCTAATGACCCAGCGATCAATAACAATTCCAATAATTATTGTAACGGCCAATGCCACCACAGGAATCCCAAAATGGTGAATCTTAGAATCAAATTGCTCCCAACGAATCATGAGGGGGTCCTTTCTGCGTTTAACGCCGGATACGCCAATAAACAGTGTTCAAACACCGATTGATCCACATTGCCCCCCACTTTCGACACATTTAACCAATCGGATCTCATATAAATGTACGATAAACCCATCCCCACCCGTGGTCAATTACAATTCCGTCATGTACCATTTGGACCCATTATGTTAACCAAATACCGTGAATTACAGACCCGTTGGAACCGTTATAAAACCTCTATCAAAATCGCTTCCCCGCTCAAATACTGGATTGTTGAAATCACCGAATCGCTTACATTTGCCCTCGTATTTGCCTTACTTATTCGACACTTCATTATTATGGTCTCCGTGGTACCCACATCCTCGATGGTCCCCACCCTCAAAGTAAACGATCGATTATTCGTCAATCGATTCATCTATCGGTTCAAAGATCCCGAACGGGGCGACATCGTTGTTTTCAAATCCGTCGTCGACGACAAAGACTACGTGAAGCGATTAATCGGACTCCCCGGCGAAACGGTAGAACTCCGTCGCGGAATTGTGTATATCAACGGTAAAGAACTTACGTTTCCTGGGGTCAATATTCAATATGATTACGACTTCCAAGATCCACTCACCATTCCGCCTGGGCATTATTATATGTTGGGCGACAATCGCGCATTTTCAGCCGATAGTCGGGTATGGGGGTTTGTTCCTCGGGCCAATGTGGAGGGACAGGCACTCTTTACGTTTTGGCCATTTACCCACATGCAACCGTTGCGTTAAGCCAGCGTGGCCATCCGCATTCAGTTGAATGGGAAACCGACAGAGATTCCCGATCCACTGACGACCATTCTGGATATTGTTCGTCACTTTGGGCTGACGCCGTCAGGCTTGATTGCCGAACATAATGGGACATTAGTTCAGTCGGCGGATTTTGAATACACGCTTGTTCAAACGGCAGATGTGTTGGAGCTGATTCAGTTTATGGGTGGTGGGGAGGGTCCGCTACCCCCAGCATCTATGGTATCGTCACCGACCAATCAACCTGCATACGGACGGGGCGCCCTCTCGACCCATTATTATTTTCAAATGGAGGATTTTTTATGAATTTCAAATCCGCAGGCCTTCTCCTTTCGGCACTTATGGTCATTGGATCATCCGTAGTACATGCGGAATTTCTGACGGTATTGTCCGACAATCCGAATGCCAAAATTTACTTAAATGGCGAATTTATTGGGGACCGGTCAGTGGCCAATTATTCCATCACACCCGGTGAGTACCAAGTTAAGGTAACCGATACATCAGGAATTATTTATTCCAAACTGGTGACAATAGAAAAGGATAAAAACAAAACCGTCGTTGCGGACCGATTTATCGCCGAAGAAACCAATATTTCAGATCGATCCTCCCGACTGTCCGAAGGCGACCGAATTCATAAAGCCAAAGGCACCTATGGAATTGGTATTGAGCTCGGCGTGATTCCCGGAGTTAATCTTCACTATTCGATTGATACCCATTGGGGCATTGATATGACCGGCTATATCTTCAAGTCTAACGGAAATAACCAATCTGGAATTGAAGGGCGACTGAACTACTCCTTGGTTAATACTGTCGTCAACAGCGCGCCAGCGTCCCTTTATTTGTCGGCAGGTTTGGGACGATCCGATTCAAATTCAGATAATAATACGATGGCCAGTGTCAGCATCGGTGTCGAATTTTCGACCCGCAGCGCCGTCTCCCATCCTAACGGGATTTATATCGGTAACGGGATTGATTATATGACCCGCTCACTATTTTCTATCGAGAATATGTACGCAAAAACGGAAATCGGAATCGGCCAAATTAACTCAACCACGACCGGAGAGTATCTCGGGCTTGTGGGAAGGGTCGGACTCAGCTTATTTTTCTAGGAGTACAAGGAATCACCTGACCCATCAAGAGGTAAACAAGCACCGCACCATGGGCACCTCAATCCGCTGGGCCATCGCTGCGATCATCGACCGATTATCCATCGTCACCAACGTGTCATCAGGGGTGAGGGAGGACACAACCACCCCCAACATCTCGATCCGCCGTCGATCGATCGCCTCCAGGGTGAGCGCGGTGGCGTTCAATGTCCCCAGCTGATCGGTCGCTACAATAATCACGGGAAGCTGCCACATCGAAATCCAATCCAATAGGGTCGCTGACCGAGTCATCGGGACTAAGACCCCACCCGCACCTTCCACCAGAACCGGGGCAACTGCCAGGGTAAAATTAGTTAACTCTTCCCAACACCGATTTGCGTCGATCTCCACGCCGGCAACCCGTGCAGCTAAATGGGGCGATGCCGCCATCGGCAACCGATATACTGTCCGTTCTTTTGGCGTCATGGCGGCGGCATACCCGGAATCCACGCCACGGGCGATATTATCGTGTTTCAACGTGTCCAGAGGATCGACATCCAGACCAGTTTGAACCCATTTCATGGACATCGACGGAATCTCCCGCAACGACATTTCGCCCAAAAGCCGTCCGGTAACAACGGATTTCCCAACCCCAGTCCCGGTTCCTACCACCACAACCGCCGGATGTTCGACTATTCGGTCAATCAGATCATCTAACGACGACATACGTAATAATGGATTTGATAGGTCGCCCAAATATCCCGAACCCGTGTCCGATAGGCCGTCTCTATTTCTTTTAAGAGCCCCATCGTCCATACACTTCCAGGCAATCCGTCACCCCGCGTTCCGGTGTACTTGATACTCTTCAATAAGGCCATCAACGACGGAAAGGGCTGGCGAATAATTTCCTGCCGCGTCACCACTGCCCCAAACTCCGATTGCAGCACCGGCAGCAGGGTCTCCGGCTGCCAAAAATGCCCCGAGGCGAGAACGACTTCACGACCCATCACCGTCGAAATCGCATGGCGCAATTCCGAAAAAGTCTCGGGCCCAAATGCACTAAATGCCAGTTCCCCGCCCGACACGACCCGGGTCGCAATCATCGGTAACACTCCCGGCAAATCTTTGAGCCAATGAAGGGATGCGTTAGCGATCACGAGATCACAGGCCACATCGGGCAACTGCGTTTGGGCGTCGGCCACCACAAACTGAACATTGGGCACCAATACCCGGCGACTCGCCACCTCAATCATCGATTCTGACACATCCAATGCGATTACTTCGGCGTCGGGATAGGTCGCCCCCAATCGGGCGGTATGCCGACCGGTCCCACATCCGATATCCATGATCCGTCGGGGATTATTGACCGAGGTTGATTCCGCTAATTGAGAAAAAACGTAGGTTTGGACCTGCGCGTACTGGTCATAGGTCGACGCCGCCCCGGAAAACCCCGCCCGAATGGATTCCCCTGAAATACCCACGCTCGTCACCCCTCGCGTTGGAGTGCGGACTTCAACATCCCCTCCACAACCTCATCAAACGACAATCCCGCGCACCGCGCTTGGGCCGGTAAATCCGACAGATCCGTCATCCCTGGAATCGTATTGATTTCCAGAACCACAGGGCCTTTAGTGGGATCAACAATCATGTCGGTCCGGGACATCCCCCGACACCCCAAGGCCTGATGCACCTTTAGCCCAAGGGCTTTCGCCGTCGCTGTCATTTCTTCCGACAATTCTGCAGGAAGAACAAATTCAGTTTTGCCGTCGGTATACTTTGCCTCGTAATCATAAAATCGATTTTTGGGGCGCAATTCGAGGATCGGCAACACAACGAGGGCCCCCGATTGTTCAATAACGCTCACCGTAATTTCTGTCCCAACAACCATTTCTTCCACCAAACATACCCCATATTTTGAAGTCGCGGCGTTTGCCACACGTTCAAACTGATCAAGTGTATCCACGATTTCCACACCCAAACTCGATCCTTCGCTCACCGGCTTTACAATGACCGGCAAGGCTAACGTCAGTTCCAGAGGAACATCGGGTGAAATGACTTGAAATGCCGCCGTCGGGATTTGATGATGGACAAAGGCCCATTTCGAAATCAACTTATTCATTCCGATCACCGACGCTGTAACCCCAGAACCGGTGTACGGAATATGAAGATGATCCAGCAATGCTTGAATGGTTCCGTCCTCACCTATCGGACCATGTAGGGCGATAAATGCCACATCGATCCCCATATCCAATAGGCTATCGACCGCAGGGTCAATTTCTTTGACGTCATACCCCTTACGGCGAAGCGCATCGGCAATATTACGACCCGACCTGAGGCTCACCGCCCGTTCCCCCGAAAACCCACCACAAATTACACCTACAGTTATCGGTTTCATTTAAAAAGCTTGACCTCCAATTCCAGTTCAATATTGGCAATAGATTGCACCGTCGCCTTTAATATTTCCAACACATCAATCGCATCCGAATACCTTGCGCCACCCGTATTGAGCAAAAAATTAGCATGCCGATCCGACAACTGAATCGCCCCCCACTGACGCCCTTTTAAACCCGCTGATTCAAGAAGTTGCGCCGCAAACTGCCCGGGGGGATTTTTAAAAATACTCCCAAAGGTTTTGTCCCTTAAGGGCTGTTTTTCGATGCGGGTATGAATATTGGCTAACATCGCCGCACGAACAGTATCCGAATCGGACTCGGTTAACTCAAGTTCTGCCGCCACGACCACCCATTTTTTTTGATGAAAAATACTACTCCGATAGGAAAACTGCGCCTCGTCACCGGTTAACCATCGAATCGCTCCGGTGTCATCGACAACTTGAATCCCTGTAACAAAGTCACTCATACTCCGACCCCAACAGCCAAAATTCATGGCCACCATTCCGCCCAACGACGCCGGAACGCCGGCAGCAAACTCAAGTCCCGACAATCCTTGTTTAACGGCAAAATCCTGTAATCGATTCATCGGCATTCCCGCGCCCAATCGAACCCGAGTCCCATTGATTTCTGGATCTACCGCATCCGCCGAGATCCGAATGATTGCTGGCACCGTTGAATCTGGATTGATGAGTGAATTTGATCCCCGCCCTAAAATATAAAAATCATTCGGATCGACCGATCTAATATAGTCACTCACCTCGTCAGGGAACTGAAAATCAATGACTGTTTTGACCGACCCAACGGTTTGAAATGTCGTTAACTGTGCAATTGGGACATCATGCCGTGTGAGAATCGGCGTCCCCCACAGGCCGCAACTCCTTCGGCGAGGATTTGAGTTGGGCCACAATCTCTTTGCCCACCGACGAAATATCGCCTGCACCCATTGTAATCACAACATCATCCGGCCGAAGTAAGGGAATCAATTTAGACGCCACCATGCTTTTATTCGCCACAAACATGACGTTATCGAAGCCATTGGCCTTCATTTTGTCCACAATCAGACGTCCCGACACCCCTCGAATTTTCTGTTCATTCGCTGAATAGACTTCGGTGATCACCACCAGACCCGCCGCCTCAAACGACGTCGGAAACACTTCGAGCAAGTCCCGAGTTCGGGTATACCGATGCGGCTGGAAAATACAAACAATCCGCCGATTAAGACTCCGCCGAGCGCCATCCAATGTCACCCGAATTTCGGTGGGGTGATGGCCATAGTCATCGTAAACCGAGATCGAGTTCACTTCCCCAATAAGCTGAAACCGGCGCTTGGTTCCCGTAAAATTAAATAGACTTTTCTTGATGGTATCGACGCTAATACCTTCATTCAACGCCACAACCGTGGCGGCCAATGCATTATAAATATTATGAACGCCATGCACCTTGAGGTAGACTTCTCCCGCTGACTTTCCGTCAATCATGAGGGTGTAATGGGCCCCTTCCGGCGAAAACTGAAGATCCACAGCGCGAACCGAAGCATCCGTTTGGATTCCAAAATAGCGACTCTTACTCCGATCAAACTGAGTAGCAATATCCACCAACGCCGGTTCATCCGCGTTGATGACCATGTATCCCCCACGATCAACCACTCCGGCCATAAACTTATGAAAATGCGCGATTACATTTTCCCAGGTTTTATAATAATCCATATGCTCAGGCTCAAGATTATTAAATACTCCAATCGAGGGCGACAAATGCAAAAATGACCCATCGCTTTCGTCGGATTCCGCCACAAAATAATCTAGGCCGCCCAGCATTGCGTTGGAGCCGTAGTCATTCAAATCAGCGCCGATCAAAAACGTGGGTTTTTTGCCACCAAATTCCAGAATCCGCGTAATCATCGACGATGTTGTCGTCTTACCGTGGGTGCCACACACTGAAATTCTGTGAGAAAATTCGTCCATCAACAACCCCAGCATTTGAGCGCGGTGAAGTATAGGTAGTTTTTCAGCCACCGCAAATGCGTATTCGGGATTGTCATGTGAAATTGCCGTCGATACCACCACGACATCCGCAAGACGCAGATTGGCCTCAGTATGCCCGTAGTAAATAGTCGCACCAAAATCTTTGAGGCGGATCGTACTAATCGATTCCTTGAGATCCGATCCTGATACTTTGTATTCCATTTCGAGCAATATACGGGCGATCGCGCTCATCCCGCCGCCCCCGATTCCGATAAAATGAATCCGTTTGTTTTTACTTAGTGAAATCATCGATATTTATTGCAACTCCTATCATCTCTTGACTCGCACCAAGAACCGAATCCGCATATCCTGTATGGATATACTGTAACGCATAATCCCCCAATTTAAGAATCGTCCCCAGCGAATACCGTTCCGACGCTCCGGTGATCACCGCCCCCGTCAAGCTCAATTCATGACTCACCGGCAAAACCCCTGCCACCCGAAATGACCCATCATTTAGAACGCCCACTATCGTGGCAAATGAGGGCCGGTATTCCAGCCCAACCGACGGGGCACCAGTACTCGACTCTTCCACATTCCCCCACTCAAAATGGCTCTGAAGCGCGCGTCGCCAATAGCCACTCACCCATACATCCCCCCCCAGCAGATAGCGCATCCCAAGGCCCAGTCCCAATTGGGTTGCGGTGCTGGCATCAATCGTTTTTGAAATCGCATCAACATTCATCCCAACATGGAACTCAGGGCTAATTTCAGTCGCTGCCGTTAGTGAGAATTGCTGAATAAGATCCCCAAAATTCCCGGCTTCTTCGACCCGGGACGTCGTAGAATTTCGGGCCGTCCGAACCAAATCATCAGATCCATACCGGGAATAGCCCGCACCTACCGCAATATCGGTCCACTTCAACCGAACCCCCACCGATGATTGGGCAACCCCCAATCCATCTTGGGACCCATCCACCCGCATAATTGTTCGCGACAATCCCGTTAAGAGTTGCGCTGGATTTTGAAAAATACCTGCAATCGATTCGGTTTCCCAAGTATCCGGAACAATCGCTCCGCGTTCAGGAATAAAGACCGGGACCGCCGCAGATAGAGTCGTTATTCCCCAAAATAGCCCCCCAACAACGGCAGCCTTAAAGTGGACGAACGTCATCAACCGTACCCCACCCCATGATTCCATCCGGCAATTCAAGTTGAACCCATCCCACTCTAAAATCAGGGAGCCTCACTACCGTCCCCGCAGGAACATCGGTAATGCTGGGGGCTGCCATATCTGGAGAAATCCTTAATTTAAGCGCCGAACCCACCACTACACCGCGAGGCGTCAACACATCCCACACCCGAATCGCAATAGGAATCGTGAGGATACTCCACACCAGCACTCCGACCCGGAGGGTCCGGGATGACACCTGACGTACCCCCCACCCCAGAGCCAACACCGACAAGAGTGTCGTCAGCCCCATCCATCCCCATGCGGCCTCCATTGGAGTAACCCATCTCGTCAACTCCACCACCGCGTCCAAAATGGGAGTTGCAGACGGAACCCCATGGACCCGTTGATGCGCCGCTTTCAAGTTGGCACGAATTGCCCGATCTCGCGGACTCAACGCCATTGCTTTTTCTAAATTCCATACGGAGAAGCCCAGCCGCCCTTCCGACAAGTAGAGGGTCCCTAAGTCATATTTTATATCGACATTGGACGGATCGGATTCCGCAGCCTCCTCCATCAGCGGAATGACGGTTGCGCCACGATGGTGCTTCACGGCATTGGTCACAACGTCCCACTCTCGCCCAGCGGTTTTCGGAACCGCCCCGATCGCCACAGAAATCCCAATAAGTATCCACAGCATCATCCAAATTCGCATTATTCTGACCTCCCCAACCACCGAATCGCTTCTATCAAACGGGTCGATTGCAGAATAAAATTACGCATCGTCCCAATATTATCAGTGGTCGGCGAAAAGGCTAACGATTCGGCAACCGAACGCCACTTGAGTGCGGCCAGCGTAATGGCCTCTTCCACCCCAGACCCTCGCAATACTGCCTCAAACGCTGACGCATCTAATCCCTCAACCGATTGACGCAACTTCGCCGACAAACACGTGTGAACACTATGATAAATCACTAAAGCCACATCGGGCGCCAACGGATTCCGAGACAACAGATCCAATTGCTTCAGACATCGGTCCGTCGCCAACGACCATTCAACATCTGCCCGATGGGTCTCGATATACCACCCACGGAGTCGAATGCCACCCCCCGTCATCATCAGCCCGATATTCAGGAGTACCATCCCCCAAAATAAAGGCCCTAACCCGGATTCCACGGGTACCGACCGAACAAAAAACGGGCGAAGCGGCCGGACCGACGACTGACTCGATTTGTCCAATGCCGCAGTGGCCGAATCCCCCGGTTTTACTTTCAGATGGATGGGCCCCGTTGACAACGTCAAATAGCCTCGCTTTTTGGGGGAATATACAACCAACGTGATCGGCTCAAGCGTTACCTCACCCGACACCTGAGGCACGACCGCATAGTCAATCGATCGTGCCACGACTACGTCATGAACCAATCGATTGCTCGCAGTTCCCCGCGTCCACTTCACAGACGTTGTGGCAGGGATACCCATCTCGGACACCGACTCCAAATTCCCCGCTCCGGTCACCCGAATTTTAAGGGTGATTGGGGCGTATTGAGTTCCCGACAATTGGGTCTTTTCAAGCGCGATTGAAAAATCACCAACCGCGCCCATAAACCCAGGGGGTTTGGGCTCGGGCAACGGTACCACTTCCACGCTCACGGGAGGGGCCTCTGAGGTGACCAGCGGCGACGACGGTGGATTCAATCGATAGATAACAGCCGCATCTGAGATGGATACCGACCCCGGTTCCGTCGCATACAGTGTCCGTCGAACAACCTCGGTCACATAATAAACTTTCCCATGAACAGTTGCTTTTTTTATTGCCGAATTAACCGGAACGATGGTTTGAAAAAATCCCTGAAACACCGGCAACCGCAGAGTGGGCTTTTCCTTAAATGCAAATTGTCTATAAACCATTAAGCGATATTGAATCGCTTCACCCACACTGACTTTTGTCGATGAAATTTCGGATCGGACAAATAGGTCGGTGGCCGTATCCTCAACCGCCGCCGGAGATCCTTTAATTTCGATTGTTACCGGATTTGAGTGGTAGGTCTTATTTTTGTACGCGACCACAATCGGCTTCAATTTCGCCGTCCCTGCACGTACCGCCGTTAAATGCATGATTCGGGTTCGGGTAATTTGTAACGCCCCATTTACCGGCTTATACGACGTTTCTTCGGTACTTTGCCCTTGTTTAAAATAATTTAATTCCGGTAACTGTAACGGTGGGATCCCCTGCAAATCGGGACCTGACACTACTATCCGCAGTTCGACTGGGTCGCCAACACCGACCGTCGAAGGCCGCGCAGACACCTGGATCTGAAGATCTGTGGCGGCCATCACCCCCCCACAGAGACCGCTCAATATTAGGCCAGCCATCAGCCATCGTTTCATTACCAATCCCTTTCCACATTACGAGGCGGAGTCGGCGGAGTCTGTTTTCGCTGATGACGGGACTCCCGTTCCATCTGGTCCATCGCGTTCAACATCGGACTCGGTGGCGGCGGATTCTCTGGCGGCGTCGGCGGATTTTTTTCTTGCATCCGACGTTGCGCCAACTCCAAATTATGTTTAGCTTGAACATCCCTCGGGTTGCGCGACAAGGTCTTGCGATACCAAGAGGCCGCCTCGGGATAACGCCCCGCTTGAAATGCCGAATTGCCTTGGTTATACCAGACGTTTGGCACCTCCGATTGGGGAGACCGCTTCCCAATCTGGTCATAAAGCACGCCTGCTTTTGCGTACTCCCCTTTGTGATACAGGGCATCGGCAAGCGATCGCATTAACACCACGTTGTCGGGGTCATTTGCTAACATTTGCGTAAACAGCCGGACGGCCTTGTCCCAACGGCCATGTTCCTCAGCCCGACGGGCATTGGTATAGGTCCAATATTGGGGCAAAGACGTCGCAGAAATATAGCTAATTCCCACCATCCAAAGGACAAACACTCCAAGCCAACGAATCATTATGAGGATCTCCGATGGCGACTCACTGCCGATAACGACCACTCCAACAGCAACATTCCCAATACGATTACCGCCAATATCGCATATCGATCATGACGTCGCGGGGTTAAGTATGCGCGATAGTCCGCCTCTCCTGCTTTTCCGAGTAGAACTGCCAATTGAGGGGCCCCCGCTTGTTGCGATGACACCCGAATATAACGACCTCCCGTGGTGACTGCGATGTCTTTTAATACCGTTTCGTTGCGCTGTGTTATCACAGTTTGTTTCGCCCGGTTTGTCTTAAAACCAGACGGTTGCCCATTTTCATCAAAAAGCGGGATAACGTCGCCTTTAGGGGTCCCAATACCCACCGTATGAATCACAATCCCTTCGGCTTTAGCCGCCATTGCCGCCGCGCGATAATCCCCTTCAAATGCTTCACCATCAGAATAAATAATGACCGTCTTCCGCCCAGGAATCCCATGGTAGGCCGCAATGGCCGCACGAATCGGCGCGGCAAGATTCGTCCCCGGTATCGGAAGGTCCCCGGTCCTTATGTCATCAATAAACAGCTTCGCCGCCATATAATCGATCGTAAACGGGCATTGAATCGCCGCCGTGCCCGAGAAGGTCATTAGGCTGATCCGATCCCCCTTCAGCTGGGACATCAACGTCACCAAATCTTCTTTTGCAAATTCAAGACGGGAGGGATTTAAATCCGCCGAATCCATACTTTGGGAGGTATCCACCGCCACTAAAATTGATTGGCCCTTATTGGTGGTCGATACATATTCAGTCCCAAATTGCGGGCGCAACGCAGCAACGACCAACAGAGTGAGTGCCATCACGGATAGAATCGTTTTTCTCCGCGCTACGACTGCATCAAATCCATTCAGCACTTTGGTCCACACCGACGGCGCCAGAAACAGTGTCAGCCGTTTAGTCGCACGACGATAACTCCAGACCAGACCCAAAATAACGAATGGAAGTCCCCACAACACCCATCCCCATGAGGAATAGAGCCAACTCATGGTGCCGTCCTCCAAATCATGCGGGAGAGAACCAGTTCAATCGCCAAAAGAATCGCGGCAAGGCACAATAGCAACGGAAATAACTCGATATATTGATGGTAAATCTTGACTTTTGACGGCGTTGTTTCGAGTGTATCAATCGTTTTATATACAGTCTTCAACCCCTTTTCATCGGTCGCCCTAAAATACCGTCCCCCCGTGGTCGCGGCGATTTGCTTTAGCGTGACCTCATCAATTTCGGTCAAAATAGGGGCCCCATTTTCATCCGTCTCATATACCTTTCCTTTGATAGGATCCATATATGGAATAGGCGCGCCGCCCTCTTTCCCAATACCAATGGTATACACTTTAATTTTTGCATCACGGGCCGCCCGGGCAGCGACATCAGGCAACACCCCACCCGCGTTATTCACCCCGTCGGTCAAAAGAATCACGACCTTGGATTTGGCATCACTGTTCTTGAGGCGGTTAATCGCTGTAGCGAGCCCCAGCCCAATCGCCGTGTCTTCCCCCGCTTCACCTAACCGAATTTTGTCGACTAGTGTTGATAACACCAACCGATCCGTCGTCAACGGACACTGTGTTAACGCAAACGTCCCAAACGCAATCATCCCAATTCGGTCATTGGGCCGAGACACAATAAATTCACGCGCTACTTTTTTGGCCGCTTCCAATCGATTATCGGGCGCAAAATCTTCAGCCGCCATACTACCGGAGACATCCATCGTGATCATGATGTCGACACCTGGCTCAGTAATTTCGCTTAACTGTGTTTCAAGTTGGGGACGAAGCAAGGATAAAAACACGAGCCCAATCACGCCCAAGCGTATCCCTGGCCGCGCATTGACCCATCGGCGAACCCACCTATTTTCCAACGCCGCCGATGCAGATGCATTCGGAAACAAAATACCCTCTTTCCCCCCCCGATTGCGACGAATCGCCCACACCACAATCCCAACCACCACAGGAAGAAGTAACAGAATCCACGGATTAGCTAGCCGCATCAATGGACTCCTCAACATCCGGCTCGGCCAGCTGGGTCAGGATTCCCCGAACCTTATCCACCGCAATCCGGCTATCCTCGATCGTTGGAACAAACTTCGCAAATTTGACCAGGTCGCAGAGGTGTAAAATCCGACCCACCCGCTTGGCAACCGCAGCGTCACATCGCGCGTCGATTTCACGACCCAGTTCCGTCGTGGTCATCTCAGCACTATCAATACCAAATCGTCCCCCGAGGTAGGCTCTTAAAATATCCGACAATGCCATATAGAACCTTAAAAAATCCTCGATGCCTAAGGTGGCGGTTTCGAGATCCATCAGAGCGATTTGCTCTATTGAACGAGTATCGATCTCTGGCACAAATTCAATCTCAGGCTGAGCATTCCGACGTTTCACAACAAGATAGACGATACCCCCGCCGCCAAGGACAACAAGCCCGCCAAGCAAAAGCCCCAACTGAGCGACAGGGGGGGCCAGGGGTGGGGCCGATTTGACATCCTCGATTTGATTGGCCGTCCCAGTTAACACCGACAGAACATCCACCCGAATCTCTGGTACAACCAACGACGCCACCTGATGCCCAATTTTGTATTTAATGGTTCGTTCTTTAATAGTGAAGGCCCCTGTCGCAAAGGGACTCACCTTCACCACATACCGAAACACATTTTTGCCGGACTTTTTCTCCCTAATTTTTTTAGGGCTACTTGCTGAAAAGGGGGCACTAATCCCCGCCTGACCCACATCAGCGAGCTGAATCGACTCATTGTATGTGACGCTCAATTCATAAATAAGAACATCGCCAATCTGCGCGGTTGCGGGCGTCACCGTCTGAACCGCAGTCAATGGCGCCACCTCCGTCGCTGAAAGGTGAACACACACAAAAAGACTTACAATTCCTAAACCCAGCGCCCGCCGTGCCCAGCTACCAATGTCCACGAGCGGCAAAAAAACGAACCAGTGGGTTGATATAGGGCTGCCCCACCTGAACTTGTATCGGCAATAAATTAAGACGATGGAACAATGGGAGAAGCTGTTGCTCATTGGCGGCGGCAGTCTCGGCATACGCTCGCCGAACCTTGGCATTCCCTGAATTAAGAATCACGGTCTGCCGGGTTTCGGGATCAATCAGCCGAAGCCACCCGGCATCCGGCAAGGCCGTCTCTCTAGGATCACGAATCACAATTGGCACCACATCATGTGCTGCGGCGGCCAATCCCAAGGCTTTCTCAAACCCTTTATCCAAAAAATCGGATATTAAAAATACAATCGCGGACCGTCGTTGGGTTTTTGATATAAACCGAAGGGCCATATCCAGAGACGTTCCCTTTGATTTGGGAGTCACCGCAAGGACATCTCGGATCAAACGCAACACGTGCGACCGCCCTTTTCGGACGGGAATATGAGTCTCCACTTGGTCCGTGAACAACACCGCACCCACGCGATCATTATTTTTCATCGCCGCCAGCCCGAGTACCGCCGTAATTTCAGCGATCATTTCCCGCTTGGTTTGATCCACGCTGCCAAAATCTCCGGACCCGCTCAAATCCGCCGCGATCACAACGGTAAGCTCTCGCTCTTCGTTAAATAATTTAATATGGGGTTTCCCAGCGCGGGCTGTGACGTTCCAATCAATCTGCCGGACATCGTCCCCGATAGCGTATTCCCGCACTTCCGCAAAATTGAGCCCCTGCCCCTTAAATGCCGAATGATATTCCCCCGCCAACATGGAATCAACGACACGGTTAGACCGAATTTCAATCCGCCGAATGGCGGCCATTAGTTCTGGTGCGATCATACCCGGCTAACTAAGGAACCTTTACCTCAGCAAAAATACGGTCAATGATCATCTCCGCTGACACGCCTTCTGCGTCTGCCTCAAATGACGGGATCACCCGATGCCGAAGAACATCTTTTGCGATGGCCTTGATATCTTCAGGGGTCACGTACCCCCGACGTTGAATAAAGGCATGGGCTCTAGCGGCAGCGATCATCGACAACGACGCTCGGGGAGATGCACCATATTGAATCAACGGCCCTAACGCCTCCAAGTTATAGGCCTTTGGATTCCGAGTCGCAGAAACAATATCCAATACATATTCTTTGATTTTGTCGTCAATGTAGATTTGGGTCACCACCTGGCGTGCTCGAAGCACATCATTAGGCCCCGCAACCGACTTCGCTGATGGCATGAGTGCCGTCGTCATCCGATCAATTATGATCCGCTCTTCGGCCTTTGATGGATAGGTCACATGAAGTTTCATCAAAAAACGATCCACTTGTGCTTCGGGTAACGCATAGGTCCCTTCTTGGTCCACCGGGTTTTGAGTCGCCAATACCAAAAAGGGCTCTTTTAACGAATAGGTCGTATCCCCAATCGTCACTTGTTTTTCCTGCATCGCTTCAAGTAATGCACTTTGAACTTTTGCAGGCGCACGATTAATTTCATCGGCCAATACTAAGTTGGCAAATATAGGCCCTAGCTTCGGCACAAATTGGCCCTTGGACTGATCGTAAATCAACGTCCCCAGAACGTCCGCCGGAAGCAAGTCTGGAGTAAACTGAATACGCTTAAATTCAACCGCGAATACCTGAGCAAGCGTCTTAATCGCAAGGGTCTTGGCCAGCCCCGGCACCCCTTCGAGGAGAATATGCCCGCCGGACAAAATCCCAATCAACAGCCGTTCCATCACGTACCGCTGTCCGACAATAACCGTGGCCGCTTCATTCAAAACGGCATCGACAAATGCTGATTCCGCTTCCACCAACCGATTTATCTGCTGTAG
This sequence comes from uncultured bacterium, assembly GCA_903864835.1. Lineage (GTDB taxonomy): Bacteria > Margulisbacteria > Marinamargulisbacteria > SXXA01 > SXXA01 > CAIPHK01. Next base: position 122,930 of record CAIPHK010000011.1, read on the forward strand.
CCCATCACTCATTGCTTACACCTCTATCAATGTTGCGGTTTGATCTTCAGGATCATCATCGACTTCAGACACCGCGATAACCTCATCTTTTGAATCTAATTTAATGATGCGAACCCCTTGAGAGTCTCGCTTCTGAACCGAAATACTGGCAATTTTTTGCCGGCACAATGTCCCAGACAATGTCACCAACATGACTTCATTGTCTTTTTTAACAATAATCGCGTCCGTTACATAGTCGCCCTTAACCGTCTTTCGGAACCGTAGGCATCGAACACCGATACCGCCCCGGCCTTGGCCCTTAAACTCGCCGATTTTAATGTTTTTTCCATAGCCCATTCGAGTAACGATCAAGAGATGAAGGTTAGTTTCTTCATGATCGATCACATCCATCGAAATCAACTGATCTTCTGGCTTAATTTTTATTCCACGAACCCCGCGGGTTGCCCGACCCATTGGCCGAATTTGATCTTCATCAAATCGAATCACCATCCCGTTAGAGGTAACCAAGACAATGTGTTTTTTACCAGTGGTGCGTTGGACCCACTTCAACTGATCGCCCTCGTCCAAATTAATGGCAATAATAGGACGATTTTTAAAGTGAATAAATTCTCTTAAGCACGTCTTTTTTACAGTCCCGTTTCGGGTGGCCATAAACAAAAACTCATCGGATTCAAAAGTATCCACCGGAATCGTCGCCGTTACAATTTCATCCGCTTCCAAATTCAGGAAGTGGGCAATCGATACCCCTTTGCTCTGCTTGGAGGCCTCAGGCACTTGATAGGCTTTAATCTTGAATGTTCGGCCCGTGTTAGTGAAACAAAGAAGATAGTCATGCGTGCTGGTCACATATATTTGCTCGATGTTGTCCTCATCCCGAGTCGACATACTATTCACGCCCCGACCCCCTCGGAGCTGGCTTCGAAACATCGATACAGGCATCCGTTTAACGAACCCTTTTTTGGAGAATAGAACCGCGACTTTTTCTTCAGGGATCAGGTCTTCCATGTCCATCTCACCGACTGAGTCACCGATTTCGGTTCGTCGTTCATCACCAAACTTTTCTTTGATCTCAAGTAATTCTGTTTTGATGATTCGGTAGACACGCCCTTCATTGGCTAAAATATCTTGTAAATCGGAAATTTTACTGAGGATGTCTTGGTATTCGGCTTCGATCTTTCCGCGTTCAAGACCGGTCAATCGTTGAAGTCGCATATCCAAAATGGCGGTGGCTTGAATTTCTGTAAATCCAAACTGAGCCATCAATCCGACCTTGGCTTCGTCTCCGTTGGCCGATCCCCGGATCAATTTAATTACTGCATCTAAATTTTCAAGCGCGATTCGGAAGCCTTCGAGAAGATGCAACCGTTCAGTGGCCTTACGAAGGTCATACCGGGTTCGTCGAACCACCACTTCTTTTCGGTGGGAAATATAGTGAGACAAAATTTCTTTAAGGCTCAAGGTTCGGGGGACACCGTTCACCAAGGCCACCATGTTGATTCCAAAACTATTTTGCAACGCGGTGTGTTTAAACAACTGGTTCAAGACAACCTCTGGAGACGCGTCCCGCTTCAGCTCGATATAGATCCGCATTCCCTTACGATCAGACTCATCCCGAAGATCAGAAATATCAGGAATCTTTTTCTCTTGGACCAATTCGGCAATTTTTATAATCAGGTTGGCTTTGTTCACTTGGTACGGAATTTCATGAACAATAATCGCCGTTTTACCTTTTTTCTTACTCTCTTCGATACTCGTCCGACTTCGGATAAGCACACTTCCTCGGCCGGTAGCATACGCCTGCCAAATCCCCGCCGTTCCACAAATAATGGCCGCCGTTGGGAAATCAGGGCCTTTGATATGAGCCATTAGCCCATCCAATTCCAGCAACGGATCATCGATCAACGCACAAATCCCATCCACTAACTCATTGAGGTTGTGGGGCGGAATGTTCGTGGCCATCCCAACAGCGATCCCGGCAGTACCGTTAAGCAACAAGGTCGGAATCCGCGCAGGAAGCACTTTTGGCTCTTCGAGGGACTCGTCAAAATTAGGAACAAAATCGACGGTTTCTTTATCGATATCTTCCAATAGGGTCATACTGATCCGAGACATTCTCGCCTCGGTATATCGCATTGCAGCAGCGTTATCCCCGTCAACCGAGCCATAGTTACCTTGGCCATCGATCAGCGGATAGCGCACCGAAAAGTCTTGGGCCATACGCACCAATGCGTCATAAACGGCGGTATCACCATGGGGATGGTAGCGTCCCAAAACGTCCCCAACGATACGGGCACATTTCTTATAGGCACGCCCTGCGGTGTACCCCGCATCGTACATCGAGTACAAGATTCGGCGATGCACAGGCTTTAAGCCGTCGCGCACATCGGGAAGCGCTCGCCCGACAATGACCGACATGGCGTACTCAAGGTACGAATTCTTCATTTCATCATCGATATTAATGAATGCGACGTTACTCCGATCGGCTTCTTCTGGCGCTAACGCTTCATCTCCAAACAACGATGGGGTTTGTTCTTCTGTCATCGACCGGCTCCTTAAACGTCAATCCAGCGTACTGTTTTGCCGTATTTTTCAATAAATTCTTTACGAGGCTCGACCTTACTTCCCATCAAAATCGAAAAAATCTCATCGGCCGATTCTCCGTCTTCTAAGGTCACCTGAAGTAATGTCCGTTTCTCCGGATCCATGGTGGTTTCCCATAGCTGATCGGGATTCATTTCACCCAGCCCTTTGTATCGCTGAATTCCGACGTTTTCACGACCAATTTCTGTCAGGAGTTCATCCAACTGTTTGTCATTGTAGACGTATCGTTTTGTGCTTCCCTTTTTGACCAAATACAACGGAGGCTGCGCGATATACAACGCTCCCGCCTCAATCATTTCCCGCGCATGTCGGAAAAAGAAGGTCAGCAACAAGGTCCGGATATGTGCGCCGTCCACGTCGGCATCCGTCATGATAACTACTTTGTGGTAGCGCAACTTGGCCAACACCGCCGCATTCGCCACGTCGGCAGAAATACTCGGCGCATCCGCGTCCAAATCAAAGGTGGTTTCTCGTAGGCCTGAGATAACTTCTGGGCCAATCGCAGTAATCAGATTTCGGATTTCTTCATTCGCCAGAATCTTATCGAGTCGGGCTTTTTCAACGTTTAATACCTTACCTCGTAATGGCAAAATGGCTTGAAAATTCCGATCTCGCCCTTGCTTTGCTGAACCACCGGCGGAATCCCCTTCCACCAAAAAGATTTCACAGTTTGCGGGATTTCGGTCCGAACAGTCGGCCAATTTCCCCGGCAAGGTGGTACTTTCCAAACTACTTTTTCGTCGTGCCAATTCTTGGGCTTTTCGGGTGGCTTCCCGAACTCGCTGGGCAATCAGGGCTTTATTAATAATTGCCTTGGCGACTTTGGGATTGGTTTCCACAAAATTCGATAGCCCCTCGTCAACCATGGAGTCGACGATCCCTTTGACTTCGGAGTTACCCAACTTCGTCTTGGTCTGACCTTCAAATTGAGGATTGCGTAACTTTACACTGATTACAGCAGACAACCCTTCCCGAAGATCATTACCGGTCAGCACTTCATTTTTATCTTTAATGAGTTCATATTTCCGGGCGAAGTTATTCATTACCCGAGTTAATGCCGTTCGGAAACCGGCGACGTGGGTACCGCCTTCCCGAGTACGAATATTATTCGCGAACGACACCAATTGTTCATCATAATAATCATTCACATACTGGATCGAAATTTCTACTTCGTATTCATCTCGTTCGTTTTTGAGGTAAATAGGAGGCGTAAACAGAGGTTCTTTATTTTCATTAATATGTTCAACGTAAGAAACGATCCCGCCTTCAAACTGGTACGTAACATCAACGAGCGCGTCGTCATCGCGAAGGTCCCGAAACCGAATCCGTACCCCTTTATTCAAGAAGGCCAATTCTCGAAGGCGATGATCCACTACTTCAGCAGTAAAATCGACTTCTTCAAAAATTGTCGCATCCGGTTTAAATGTAATGATTGTCCCACGATCCGCCGGCGCATAGTCTGTGGTTTCACCAATTAATTTTTTACCCACACCCCGATGATACGTTTGTATGTACTGTTTACCATCTCTGCGAACATCGACCTTGAGCCATTCGGCCAATGCGTTAACAACAGACACCCCGACCCCGTGCAATCCGCCCGAAATCTTGTAGCCTTTGCCTTCGAATTTCCCCCCAGCGTGAAGCGTCGTCATAACGACCTCTACCGCAGGAAGTCCTTTTTCTTTATGGATATCGATGGGAATTCCACGTCCATTGTCTGATACCGAAACGATATTATCTTTATCGATGATAACGTCGACATCGGTACAGTATCCGGCCATCGCCTCGTCAATTGCGTTATCTACAACCTCGAATACGAGGTGATTTAAGCCTGACTTACTGGTCGAACCGATATACATACCGGGACGTTTGCGGACCGCTTCAAGTCCTTCAAGGACCTTGATGTCGTCGGCTACGTAATTTTGGGTCATGTCTTGCTCCTAGCGGGGACGTGTTAAGTTTTTTTGGATAAAACGACGTAGAAACGGCTTCTAGAAGGGCCACAAAGCCGTCAAAATAATCTTGTAATAATATCATAGGGGGCGTGGAATTGACCACGTTCAGAACAATTCTCGGCCCTCTCAGCGAATTGCGGTCATTGCGGAATATTGATAACATTCCGCGATTATGAACAATGCGACGTCTGACGCCTCCCGGTACCGGCAGCAATTTGAGGCTGGTGCGGCGCTCTGTCTGATTCTCCTTCTCGCATTCTTTTACACACGCCATCCCCACTTTCTTTACGGACTTCTCGCGACACTATTGGTCATGATGACGGTTCCGAAGCTACTCACCCCGGTTGCTGTTACTTGGTTTAGATTTTCTGAGATTCTCGGCACGGGAATGTCCAAGATAATTCTTGGCCTGATCTATATTGTTATTATTACTCCGATTGGGTGGACACGGCGGCAATTGCTACGCAAAGACCCCATGATGCTCCGATCGTGGAAACATGTCCCGACGGGATTTGTCACACGAAATCACCTGTACCAACGATCCGATTTGGATCGCCCATTTTAACGAGGAACACCCAGTGATTATTGATCTTATTCAGTTCATGATGACTCGAAAAAAATACTGGCTGTTGCCCGCGCTGTTGGCATTGCTCATTTTAGGTACTCTCATCGCACTATCGGCAGGATCCGCATTGGCTCCGTTTATCTATACGTTATTTTAACTTCATGACCGACTCACCGTTTATTCTCGGAATTTCAGCGTATTACCACGATAGTGCCGCCGCCTTGATCAAGGATGGCAGGGTGGTTGCCGCCGCTCACGAAGAACGTTTCACTCGAAAAAAACATGACGAATCATTTCCCATTAATGCCATCCGATATGTTTTAGACTATCAGGGCATCGGCGTTAGCGACCTCAAGGCAATTGCATTTTACGATAAACCCTATCTCAAATTTGAACGTCTTTTGGATACCTATCATTGTTTTGCGCCCCGAGGGATTACCAGTTATTTAGCCTCGGTCCCAGTATGGATCAAGGAAAAACTGGCGCTCAAAAAAACGATCCGAAAGGAATTGGCATCCCTGTCAGGAACCCCCATTTCATCGGTTCCCCCGCTCGTGTTTCCCGAACATCATTTATCCCATGCCGCGAGTGCGTTTTACCCGTCGCCATTCCCAGACGCCTGTATCTTAACCATTGATGGGGTCGGTGAATGGGCCACTACCACTATTTGCCACGGCATCGGCCACCAGATTACCAATTTGAAGGAACTACAATTTCCCCATTCACTCGGATTGCTCTATTCCACGTTCACCGGATACTGCGGGTTTAAGGTGAATAGTGGCGAATACAAACTGATGGGCCTGGCCCCGTATGGGAACCCCGACTCCCCCCAAACCCAGGAATTTCATCGACTGATATTGGAATCTATGGTGGATCTCAAACCCGATGGATCCGTGGTCCTTAATATGGACTACTTTGACTATGCAACCGGCCTACAAATGGCCAACGTCTCCCGATGGACAACCTTACTGGGACTCCCCCCGCGACCCGCCGAATCGCACCTCACCCAACCCTATATGAATTTGGCACTGGCCATTCAAATGATCACAGAAGAAAGTGTCCTCCGGATGGCTCAAACCGGCCAGACCTTAACCGGATCAAAACACTTGGTATTGGCGGGTGGGGTTGCTTTAAATTGCGTAGCCAATGGAAAGCTTCAAAAATCAGGAATTTTTGAACAGATTTGGATTCAGCCCGCCGCTGGCGATGCGGGCGGGGCATTGGGGTCTGCGTTAGCCGCCTGGCATATCTGGGCGGATGTTCCCCGGACTGTTGACCCCGCGTTATTCACTCCATTTTTGGGGCCAGAATATTCGGAATTGGACGTCGCTCCTCTTTGCAGAAAATACGGAGCAATTCGGACCTATTCCGCCTCATTTTCAGAGATATGTACGACTATTAGCCGGGTATTGGCTGACGGAAAAATTGTCGGCTGGATTCAAGGCCGAATGGAATGGGGCCCACGGGCATTGGGAAATCGCAGTATTTTGGGCGATGCCCGACAACCAGACATGCAAAAAACGCTCAACCTTAAGACAAAATACAGAGAAGGGTTTAGACCCTTTGCACCGGCGGTGTTGGCAGAGAAGTGCACCGATTATTTTGAGTTGGATACCCCATCGCCTTACATGCTCTTGGTGGCGCCAGTTGTTCCCGAACGGCGCTGCGCTGAGCCAAACGGCTACGCCGAATTTCCATTGATGGACCGACTCTATCATCAGCGATCGGACATTCCGGCAGTGACTCATATCGATTATTCCGCCAGAGTACAGACCGTCCACTCAGAAATCAGCCCAGAATTTCACCAGCTCCTATCGCGCTTTCAGGAACTCACCGGATGCGGGGTCCTGGTAAACACAAGTTTCAATGTTCGGGGCGAGCCCATCGTCATGACTCCAGAAGATGCGTACCGATGCTTTATGAGAACAGAAATGGACTACCTGGTGATTGGACATTCGATATTTGCCAAAATCGACCAGCCAAAATGGACAGATACAGACGACTGGCAAACGGCCTACGGCCTCGATTAAGTCGTCTCTACTGATTCACTAGGTGGGTGTTGATATACGCGGCGATCACATGGTTCGCCAAGGCATTGGGATGACCATCTCCCCGAATTGTATAATTTTCAGTCCCATAATGGGACCCAAAGATATCTCGCTCGACGGAAATGACCGTCACTTTATTTTGTTTAAATGCCGCCACAATACGGGGATAATTCGGATCGGATGCCATTGCGTTTTCCCCCCACAAAAGAACGGTAAGATCGATGCCATAGGTCGACCGGACTTTCGCCCGGATCGCTAAAACCACTTTGATGTATCGATCAATGTCATCGTCAGTTGCAGGCGTATATACATCTGCACGCGTGATGACCCGATAAACCCTTGATTTACCCAGTATTTTTTTTATTATTGTGTTCGGAGGGTACATCCCGTCACGCTCAAGAATCCCGTTTCGAATGACATACCGTGGCGTTCCTAAGTTAAAATCATAGCGCCCAACGGTCCGAAATATATGATCTGGCAACGTGGAATATACCGCCCATTTTACCGCCCGCCCCCCAACAACCTCGTTAACGCGACCACTTTCAAGTGATGCGAGTGCTTGCTGAGGCCCATACCCATGAAACCCAAAATTAATCGCCCCCACTTTCAACTTGGACTGAACGCTCACTTGGGCCGGAAGCGATTCCATATCATTGAGCCCTTCCCCAAACGTAAATGAATCCCCAAAAAATAAACATATCGGGGCATCCGACGGCACCTTAGGCGTGACACGCAACCCATCGCCATCAATCGTGTATCGGACGTCATATACGGTTTCGTCAGAGTTCTTTTTAATCGCGGTACAAACGATATTTTTTTTAGGCGCAGGCCCCAGTATCGGGTCTACAGTGTAATACTGTCCGTGGGTATACGTTCCTTCAAACCATGTTAACGGCTGAGTACTTTGTCCATAGCCTTGGTAGAGTTCAAATCCCGCCAAACACACTAAAATAACGGCCACATTGATGGCAACCAATCGAACTTTAATAAATTGCCAGGCAGCAACACCTGAAATCACCGCCCCGAGACCCCAAATAGTGATATATGGAACGGGGGCCTTCAAAATTGCAAAGACTGATGCGATGCCGTAGACCCCCACTAGCCCAACCATTCCCAACTGTTTTGAAATACGCATCATTATTTCCCTTTATTAAACCAAACCACCTGAGGCGAGACCAAATACCGATTGGCATACTCCATCACATCAGGAATCTTAAGTTGGTTTACCCCAGATTCGACCTTTGCAAAATAGTCGCACCCTCGTCCTAGCAACTCATCCACTGCAATAATGGTCCCAAATGCATCCAACGATGCCACCCGATCTTTGAAGAAAAACCGCATCTGCGCAATGGCCTGATCAAACTCATCCTGAGAAATGGGGAGGGTTTTTATCGCCTCCACCTGATGGGTCATGACATCATGTACCCGTTGCTGATGCTGCGGGGACGTTAAGGCGTAAAACAATAGATGTCCAGGCTCAATACCCAAATAATTGGCACCGTGCACCAGATATACCAATCCTTCATCGCGCAACAAATTATGCAAACGTCCAGCCGGATAATTCATCCCCGACAGAACCGTGTTCACCAAGTCCAGCCGCATGGCGTCGTGGGAATGCGTTAATGTCTCCCCGTCAAAGGCCATGAACACCGCCGCGACATCTTGTTCCACGGTCATTCGACCCAGGGACGCTTCGGTGTGCAACGGTCTTTTCGGACTGAGCACCGGAACCCCCGCACCCACCACTTGCCCTAAGGGGGCCACGAGATCGAGTACCTGAGCCACATCGATATCGCCTACGATCGTCATGACCATCGATTGTGGGTTCCAATGATCTTGATAATGCCGAGCTAACTGATCCACGGTGAACGATCGGACGGGCCCCAGCTCGCCATTCATTGGCATCCCGTATGGGTGCCCCCCGTAGAACGACTTTCGGAATTGATACACCGCGTGGCGATACCAGTCATCTCGACGTTGAGAAATCCATTGGACGACCTGCCGTCGGGTCTCTTTCAGTTCTTTCTCTTCAAATCGAGCATCCAACAACGCCGTTACATAGAGTTTAAAGAGGTCAGGAATATCTTCCGTCATACATTCCATTGTGCAATAAAAGGTGTTATTTCCAATCCCGGCACTGATATCCGCCCCACGGTCTTCGACTATCAGCGCGATATCGAGCTTGGACATCGTGGAGGTCCCCGTTGCGAACATATCCGCCATCACGGTTCCAATGCCATTGGTTGCCGCCGTTTCCCGTCGAAGTCCCCCATCAAAAAAAGTTTTGACGAAAACCCGAGGATACGACGCCTCACGGAACAAAATTACCCGCAGCCCATTGGGCAACACGTGCCGCTCGGGAAGTTGGGCTGAAGGAACCCATATCTCCGGCGTGCTGACCTCCGCCGGCGCAACACGAGGGACCAAAACGCTTTCAACTATCCGGTCAAAATCAAAATATTTTTTAGCAACCCGAACCACATCTTCAAAGGTAACTTCCCGAAAATGGGCCGCGTAATGGTCATAAAAGTAAGGCGTTTGGGCATACAAATACCCCTGACCGATTCGGGACACTGAATCCTCAACCGTTGAAATTGCGAAGGCCTCCTCCGCTAATTTTTGCTTCTTGGCCCTTTGGACCCGCTGAGGATCGAGTTCTCCTCGGGATATCCGCGACAAATGATCAAAGAGCACCCCTTTGACCGCAGGGATATCGGCCTGGTCTAACTCGAATATAAAATCAAAATAGCCCGTTGTGATATTGGGCGTATAGGACGAAGAACTCACGGAAAAAGCTAACTTCTGGTCATCGACAATGTCTTTAACCAAGACGCTATCTTCCCCGTTGGTAAGCATAAAATCCAACAAATCCAACGCGTACAGGTCCTCCGAAAAGAGATCCGTGGTTGAGAATCGGAGACTATAATACGTTGTCGCAGTGTCCCATTCTTTAACCACTTTTCGCGGTGAAAACGGACGGGGTTCCGGTGTAATTAAAAGCGTCGGGGGGGCCGCCATCGGCGCACGACCAAACGCCGCTTCAATCCATGGCATCACCATCTCAGGGGCCATGGAACTACCCACAACCAAGATCATATTCGAGGGAGTGTAATAATTTTGGTAATACCGTTTAAGTTGCTGGATCGTGGTGTTTCTAAAGTTTTCCAACACCCCAATGACCGAATATCTCATCGGGTGATTTTGATAAAAATTGGTCTGACAGAGTTGATAAAACACCCGTCCCAACTCCGCACTATTTTTTTCGATTTCACGGGTAATCACTTCCCGTTCCCGCTCAAATTCCGTTGTTCCGAAGGTGTTGTAAAACATCCATTCCGACAAAATCTGAATGGCTTCTTCGGCGTTCTCTGGGATCGTATTAATGTAATAGCAAGTGTGATCCGTCGTGGTGTACGCATTGTACCCACCGCCGAGCATCGACAAGATCCGTTTATAGTCACCTTCCGTCCGGTACCGAGTCGGCCCACCCGCAACCAAATGTTCCAAAAAGTGAGATAGTCCCTGACCGAGACATTCGCCTTCGGAAATGGCTCCTGCTTTGACATAGGTCCGCGCTGCAACCAATGGGCTCGCAGGATCCGTAACAATAAAGACCTTGAGTCCATTAGCTAAAGTGGTGTCGTAAATCTGGGTCGTAGACATATCGGTTCTTATTTCCTTTCAGAGCAATGCGTAAGCTAATTGGGCGATCGCCACCAACCCAGCGTGTTCGACTCGTAAAATAGTGGCCCCCAGCGAGGCCTCGACATAGCCCAACTCTCTCGCGGCTTTGACTTCGGCTTCTGACAATCCGCCTTCAGGTCCAATCACAATACTTAACGAGATGGGATGTGGGCTGGCGTTTAAGCCCATTGTGGAGAGGGCCGTGCGCAACGAAACGGTGGAATCTTCCCAAAAAATTATTTTTTTTGCTGAAGTGGGTTCGGATATCGCGGCAGAATAATTCGTCAGTCGATCCATGACGGGAACCCGGATCTGCCGAGACTGTGCCGCCGCACTCATCACCACTTGCTCCCAACGGGCATGTTTGGCAGCTGCCTTTTCAGTTGGGACGCTGACACACCGTTCACTGATGACAGGGGTAATCCTTGCCACACCCATCTCAGTGCAGGACCGAATAATCTCGGAAATTTTATCCACTTTGGGGACACATTGAATCAACTGAATAGTAAGCGGCGCGATGGGAATTTTTACCGAGCGGACGGGTTCCGTCGTCATGAGATTGGCCTTCGGCTGAAACTCAACCAATTTGACCGTCCACAACGTGTCTCCGGCGACCACCTCAACTAAGTTCCCCTTCCTCAACCGAAGGACATCTTTTAAATGGTGAAGAGAAAACTCATCCAGAGGGCAACTGGTCCAGTTGACCTTGGCAGTTGGGCTAAAAATTCGTGGGGTAGATGACATTTGATTCTGATATTACCCTAGAATATTCGTAAAATCCCGCGTTACAATCTCCGGCCGTTTTACGCCCGCCCTTTTTGTAGCCTATAATTCGCTTACATGACTTCCCTAACTGAATTGATACAACTGGCGTACGCGGAAGATATCCCAAACGGCGATATCACCTCCGATTTGACTCTGACCGACACGGTGTCCGCAACTGCCGTTATTATCGCCAAAGCCCCTGGTATTTTTTTTGGTCGCGAGATCACATTGGCCTGCGTTGCCCATTTTGACTCCCGCCTTCATGCCGCACTCCTCGTGGCCGACGGCCAACAGATCCGACCCAAAGAACGGTTAATTGAAATTACGGGCCCCCTTAAACAAGTCTTGGCGTTGGAACGGGTGCTCCTTAACTTTTTACAACGTCTCTGTGGCATTGCAACGATGACAAGTCACTTTGTCGCTGCGCTCAATGATTCCGGGATCAAATTACTCGAAACCCGCAAAACCACCCCACTCCTTCGATCACTCGAAAAACAAGCCGTAATTGCCGGCGGCGGACACAATCATCGGATGAATTTATCCGACATGATTCTGATCAAAGAAAATCATCTGATCGCTCTCGCGCATAATGGTCAATTGGGATCCCTTCGCGACCGACTCCTTTATTTTAAGCATCAAAACCCAACCGTTGGCATCGAAATCGAGATTGAAACGCTCTCCCAAATCGACTCCCTCCCCCTCGATCTTGCCGATATCGTGATGTTCGACAACTTCCCCCTCGACATTATCAGTCAAGGGGCCCAACGGATGATTGATCGTGGAATTCAGGCTGAAATCGAAGTGTCTGGCAATATTACCCTCGACACCATTGGCCGGTATCGCGGGCTTCCAATCCACCGCATTTCCGTCGGCGCTCTCACCCATTCCGTTCCCGCAGTCGATCTTAGTATGAGGATAACCCCATGATTCCATTTAACGACGTCACTCCGTATAACGACATGCCCTATACACAGTTCGTTGAGACCTGCCAAAGCTGCACCAAATGCGCCTTACACTCCGGAAGAACCAACGTCGTCGTCGGCCACGGACCCGTCCCTTGCAACCTCATGATTATTGGAGAAGCCCCCGGTGAACAGGAGGATCTCCAGGGTCTTCCGTTTATAGGAAAATCGGGCCAAATGTTAACCAAAATTCTGGAATCCGTAGGAATCAACCGAGAGACGGATGCCTATATTGCCAATACCGTAAAATGTCGGCCACCCCAAAATCGAACCCCGTTGGCCGCTGAAATGGACGCCTGCAAACCGTATTTGATCCGCCAAATCCAGTTGGTACAACCCAAGGTCATGATTCTTCTGGGTAGTCCCGCCCTTAAAACTATTTTGGAAGAAATGACGGCGATCAGCCAGGTGCGTGGAAAATGGTACCAAGCCTCCGTCAATTATATGGAAGCGCCGCTGTATATCATTCCGATGTTTCACCCGTCGTACTTGCTCCGCAACCACAGCAAGGAAAAGGGCAGCCCCAAGTGGTTGACTTGGCAAGATGCCCAAGAGGTGAAGCAAGCGTTGGAATTTTATTGCATTTGATTTACCATCGTCTCAAATGAATTTGACGCAAAGACCCCCATTATTTTGAAAATCCCACGCCGGCTGATTGGCTTAATTGGGACCAATGGTGCAGGAAAGTCTGCAGTATGTGACTACCTTCGGGACTGTGGCTTTTTGGTTGTTTCACTCTCCGATATCGTGCGTGCGGAAGTACGACACAGAAACAAACCCGAAACCCGAGATGTCATGGTTCACACATCCAACGAATTAAAAGATCAGTTTGGTATGGATGTGCTAGCGCGACGGTGTTTTCATCAATCGTCGGAAAAAGACGTATCCTCTATTGCCTTTGACAGCATCCGCAACTTAGACGAAGTGATTTATTTAAGAGAAAAAGGCGTCATATTTTTGGGAATTGATGCACCGATCGACCTTCGATATGACCGAGTGATTCAGCGGGGACGCGCCTCCGATACCGTGGATTTTGCCACATTCCAATCCCATGACGATCGGGAAAACACCGGCCAAAGTGCGGGGCAAAATATATTTCAGGCATTTCAAGAATGTGAAGTGATCATCCAAAACATCGGCGACCTATCCGCATTACACGATCAAGTGAATGATTTTTTAACCGTCCAATTTGGCCGGGTTGGGAAACTCGCCTAATGCCAGGCCTTCACATCCAAGGGGGGATACCCCTGAACGGAGAAATCGCGGCATCCGGCGCCAAAAATGCCGCGTTACCCCTATTGGCCGCCTGTATCATGTTGAAGGGGACCTCCATTCTAACGAACGTCCCTCATCTGATGGACGTATTTACGATGATTAAAATGCTAAATTCCTTAGGCGTGAGGGCCGAACTCCACAAGGGGAATCGCGTCATCATCAATAACACCAAAAAAGTGCGTCATATCGCCCCCTATGACTTGGTTACTGCCATGCGTGCCTCGTTTTTTGTAGCGGGACCACTGGTTGCACGGACCGGATTTGCCAAAGTTCCACTTCCCGGGGGATGTTCCATTGGGTCTCGTCCCATCGACATTCACCTCAAAGGATTTGAACGACTCGGCGTCGAACATCGGATCGAACATGGCTTTGTCGAGATGAAAGCCAAATCGCTCAAAGGCGCCGTCGTCCATATGGATTTCCCCTCGGTTGGCGCAACAGAAAATGTCATGATGGCGGCATCCCTGGCGGTAGGAACAACGGTGATTGAAAATGCCGCCCGCGAACCCGAAATTACCGATCTTGGAAATTTTCTAAACAAAGCTGGCGCTCAAATTACGGGGCATGGGACCGCCGTCATTACCATCCACGGCGTGCCCGAACTCACCGGTACCGAACATGCCGTTGTCTCGGATCGTATCGAGGCGGGATCGCTACTCTTGGCCGGTGCAATTACCGGCGGTGAAGTGACTGTTACGAACACCGTTCCCGAACACAGCGCGCCACTCCTTGAGAAACTACGAGAAGCGGGATTCCAAATCTCTGTGGGTCCCACGTGGATGAAGGTCGATGCCTGTAGTCAGTTCAACGGTGTCGATATTGAAACCTTGCCATTCCCTGGGTTTCCAACTGACATGCAAGCCCAGATGATGGCGTTGCTAACCTTGGCAAACGGAACCAGCATCATTAAAGAAAGTATCTTTGAAAATCGATTTATGCACGCGCATGAATTGATGAGAATGGGTGCCAAAATAAAACTAGATAACCGTCATGCCATTATTACCGGGGTGCCAAAATTGACCGCAGCAGAAGTCAAAATGACCGATTTGCGCGCAGGTGCCGCCTTAATACTAGCGGCTCTCGCGGCCCAGGGCACAACCGACATCCACGGCCTCAAACATTTGCGGAGAGGATACGACGATTTGCCAGGGAAATTGCGTAGCCTCGGCGCACGAATTACTGAATAGTCACCCATGACTCGGACAGTTGGGATCGCGGCACTCTTCGGGTTGTACATGATTTTAAGTGGGATAACCCCGATCAACGCAGACACCGTCTGGTCCGTGGAAACAACGCGACGACAAGTTGCGTTTAGCTTCGACGACGGACCCAAACCAGAATCATCCATTCCGTTGATGGACATGCTAGAAAAACTTCAAGTTCGGGCCACCTTTTTTGTCGTTGGTCATGAGACACAAGCGAACCTTGACCTTGTAAAACGGCTTCACGACCAGGGCCACGAGATCGCCAATCATACCTATAATCACCGCCGACTACCCGCGTTGTCCGAGACAGAAATCCTCTCAGAACTTCAACAAACCAATGACGTCATTCGTGCGGCCACGGGGGAGTCCCCACGATTATTTCGGCCTCCCGGCGGTCAATTTAATACCAAAGTGATCCAGCTCGCAGCGTCTCTTGGACTCACCGTGGTTTTATGGGACGTGAATGCAGGAGATTATGTCTTGGACGTCCATCGATTTCCGGTCAAAGACGAAAGTCGGCGGGAGGATGGGGCATCCTTCTCTCAATCGGTGATCGCAAAAATAACTACCCAATCCAAACCGGGAAGTATCATTTTGATGCATAACGGCGGGGATATGATTGAACTACTCCCCACCATCGTCGCAAAATTGCGAAACAGGGGATTTGAGATCGTCACGGTAGGCGAATTACTCCGCGAGGGAAAACCCCGCATCCACTCCGTATGGAATGATGACCATGTCCCGGATTAACGCGTCACTGCAATCGATTTGGAATGATCACCGCCCCCGAGTCATTTTGGTCGACGCCGCAGGGGTACTCTACACCGACGACAATAGCCTGAGCGAAATGGGGCGGACCATTCAACGATTGTCCGCAGAGGTACCGGTATGGGTGGCCACCAACAACACGTCGGACTCCATACCGGAAATTGCACACCGACTGACGCATCGAGGAATTCATATTCCCGAATCCCAAATCATTTCATCGGGCCTGGGGCTTTCGGTGGATTCTGAATTACGCCAACTTGTTGCGGATCAGACTGTCTATACGTGGGGATACCCGACGTCATCCGTTTATGTCGAACTTGCCGGTGGCCGTAGCGTCGACCATCCAGATGATGCGGAAGTGATTGTACTCGCCGCCAGTACCGGGGCCTCGACACCCTCAATAATGGCCATGATTCAACGGTCATTGCGGGATCGCCCGCGCCCTGTGATTTGTATCAATCCGGATCATTTTGTTCAAACCGGATCGGGGTTATACCCCGTCATGGGATATTACGCAGACCAATTAGCCCAGGCTCTCCAGATTGAATTGATATGGATGGGAAAACCCTACACCGCGTTCTCCCATGTTGTTGCTCACGTTTTGGCAGCGGCCGGTGTCACGACTGACTCTGATCTGTGGTTTTTTGACGATAATCCAAAAAATGTCGCACGAATGACACTGGACCTTGGCATTTCAGGCGCAACGGTGATGGATACGGGCCTGTGCAAAGACTTATCTCTGTCGGAAATCGAATCGACCTTCGGCTGCATTCCCTCGACACGCATCCCATCTTTATTATTGTGAGGCCGGTATGACATTTCGTTCGGTTGTAAAATTAACTATATTTTGTTCGATTATCCTAGCGGGATTTACAGTATCCTCCACCCCGATTCGGGCCGCTCAGGTTCATATTTTGTGCTACCACACGTTCCTTGGAAACCCGAAAATCGATACAGACTTTTCGACAACGGAGTTTGAATCCCATATTCGCATAATGGAAAACAAGGGCTACCGTTTCCGAAGGTTTTCGGAAATGCGGGCAGGGACAGTCACCGGGGATCGGAACATCTTATTGGTCATTGATGACGGCAACCAATCCGCCTACACAGCCGCCATATCGGTACTCAAACCGCGTCATATCCCCGCCCTTTTTGCGATTTATCCGGGGATCATCAACACCCGAAAATTTGCGATGACATGGGCCCAGCTTCGCGAGCTTAAAGACGGCGGAAATGAGTTTGCGTCGCATGGCTATTTTCACGAATTTTTGAACCAAAAGCTGAAGGACAAACGGCCCGCTGATTTTGACAAAGAAGCCGTATTATCCAAGCGCATTCTGGAAAAAGAGTTGGGAATTCCGATTGATGTCTACATTTACCCGTTTGGCGTGTGCACAGTGGAGGGTAAAGAATTACTCAAATCCGCCGGATATCGCTATGCGATGACGATTCGATCGCGAGTCACAAAACTCCCCTTATCTCAAAACCCCAACCCGTTGGAACTTCCACGAACCATGATCACCCGAGCCACGGCGAAAAGCGCCTTGTCGGCGTTATAACGAATGCGTCCATCGGCGGATCAATACCTCGCTTATCTGCCCGATATTTCGGAAGACGACGTATCGGACTTTCTATTTCGGCTCCCAGATCGCTACTTCGAATTTTTTGACTTTGAGGCGGAATCTGATCATCTGACCCGATTAACCCATTTATCCACCGACCTCCCGATTTCGTTGCTTTTTCGCCAAAGCGGGGAAGATCGCGTGGAATGTACAGTCCTCACTTACAACTATCCGTTCCTATTTTCGCTGATCACCGGACTATTAAGCTCGAATGGGGTTGAAATTGTATCCGGCGAAATATTTACCTATTCGTCTACGACCCCCGGACAGGCGACGGCAAAACAGTTGGCCATTGTGGATCGTCGCCATCTGGTTCACAGCTTAAAGCGCCGAAAGGTGGTCGACTTTTTTTCGGGGAAGCTCACCAGCAATATTTCATTCAGAAAATGGTCTCTGGATATTACGGAACAATTTGTCACCGTGGCCCGACTCCTCGAAAGCGGGTCCGACTCCGCCATCCGGGAAGCCAGCCAAATTGTGAATCGCCAAGCCGCCACCTACATCCAACATTTTCCAGGTCAAAAAACCGAATTTTTGTCACCCGTCCAAGTCAACTTCGACAACTCCGGCGATGAGGCCACCCGCCTCACTCTGATTACCGAAAACACCCCTTTTTTCCTATACTCATTTTCGACCGCGTTGGCCCATCACGAAATATCCATCGATCACCTCAGTATCTCAACCACGGGAAAACGGGTCCAAGACACGTTCGCGCTGACGGATCAAAATGGAAAAAAACTGGAATCTGCCCAGCTTTTGGACCAGCTCCGACTGTCGGTTTTATTATGCAAACAATTCACTTTTTTTCTGGACCGCGCTCCCAATCCATTCGATGCCATTTCCCGATTCGAACAATTGGTCACGGCCATCTTGGAACTCCCTGAAAAAGGCCAATGGATCGAGCTCCTATCCAATCCCTTGGCCCTCCGTGATATGGCCAAATTATTGGGCACCAGCGACTACCTATGGGAAGACGTTATCCGACTGCATTATGAATCCTTACTCCCCGTTCTGGGCCCCCAAGCCGACCAAACCCCGGTCTATACCGGCGAAACAACGATCCAACACCGGCTTGACACCGCATTGGCAAATGTCACCGACTTAGACACCAAAAAGCAAATCGTAAACCAATTTAAAGACCATGAAACATTCCTGATTGATCTCAGTCATATCTTAGAGCAAACCGACATTCTCAAACTGTCCAAGCAACTCACCCTCCTTGTTGAGGCCGTTATTGGCACCGCGATTCGAATATTGATGGAGGCGCTCATTCGGCACCATGGAACGCCGATGACTGTCGGGACTATTCCCGCCCAATACGCTGTATTTGGATTGGGGAAACTAGGCGGAGCCGCTCTGGGCTATGCATCGGATATCGAATTATTGGTGGTGTACAGCGACAATGGATCAACCGACGGCCCCTCACCCATCTCCAATTCTGACTTTTTTTCGGAGTTGGTGCGCGAACTGCGGCAATTTATTGTCTCGAAACGATCCGGCATTTTTGATATCGATTTAAGACTCCGTCCCTATGGAAATGATGGACCATTGGCCGTCAGCGTTGAGAACTTTTGTCGCTATTTTGGTCCCGGCGGCCCCGCCCATATTTATGAAAAACTGGCCCTCGTCCGCCTTCGCCGAATCTCCGGACATCTCCAGCTCGGGCAACGAATTGAAAAACTCCGCGATGAATTTGTGTATGGCACCGACAATTTTGATTTTTCGGAATTATGGCAACTTCGAAAAAAACAGTTCCAAGAAAAAGCCCCCACCCGGTTGAACGCCAAGTTTAGCCCTGGGGCCTTGGTCGATATCGAATATACCGTCCAAGCCCTTCAAATTATGCTCGGTCGAAATCTTCAAAGTTTAAGGACCCCCCGAATCCGAGAAGCGTTGACCGCGTTGCGCAAGGCCGGAATTCTCAACGCCGAAGAAACCTCCCAAATCATCGTCGCCTATATCTTTTTGCGGCGACTCACCAACGGTCTCCGAATGCTTCGGGGATCGGCTGAAGATCTCTTTTTACCCGACGTCGCTTCGCTGGAATATGATCACTTGGCCCGCCGAATGGGGTACCACGGTGTCGATCATTTGTCCGCCGCTGACCAGCTTCACATGGAATTCGAAGCGGTCACCGCGACCGCGAGAACCTTCCTTCAGACCCATTTTTCTCGCCAATCATTGCCCTCTCAATCCTTTGCGAACGTCGCCGACATCGTCTTAAACCCCAGTATTCCCAACGAACTCCGCCTAAAAATTCTTCGGGAGTCCGGCTTCCAAGACCCCGTCCGGGCCGAGGTTAATTTGAAGCGCCTCGCCGCGGCAGACCGAAGTCCGGCTCATTTTTCACGCTTGGTAGTGCTGGCCTGCGAATGGCTGCGTCATAAGCCGGACCCCGATATGGCACTCAACAATTGGGAACGATTTGTCTCCCAAATGACTGATCCTGCCGATCATTTTAACTTGTTACTGAGCCAACCCATCCGGCTCGACATTTTATTAGACGTCTTTTCAGTCAGCCAATTTTTATCCGACACCCTCATTCGACACCCCGAATTTTTTGGAGCCATCACCCAAAAGGGCTACCTTCATCACCGATTTTTGCGGGGAAGCGCCATGATAGAGTTATCGGAAATTGCCCAATCCTCTCAGTCGGTCAGGGAGTGGCGAAATCGCCTCCGTCTATTTAAGCGTCGGGAATTGCTCCGAATTGCCATCAAAGATATTACGCTGCAAATCGCGATGCCCGAAATATACCAAGACATCTCTTTGGTGGCCGAATCGGCGATCCAAGCGTGCGTTGAATTGGCCTTTCAAAAACTAGTCGAGGACCCCTATCATCTTGCGAACCGGTTTTGCATGATGGCCATGGGGAAATTAGGGGCCACCGAACTCAACTACAGTTCCGATATCGATCTCATTCCAATAGTGGATCTTTCTGGAATCCCAGACGATGCCATCAGTAACGTCACCACCAAAATCGAAACCATTTTGCGGCAGGTTAATGCCGACTTGTCTGAATTTACTGACGAAGGCCAATGTTACCGGATGGACTATACCTTGCGCCCATTCGGAGCATCGGGGCAATGGGTCACATCGACCACCGGACTGACCGCATATTATGCCCAATCCGCTTCAAAGTGGGAGATTCAGGCCCTCTTAAAAATGCGTCCGGTTGCAGGGAATTGGGCCCTGGGATTTGAAGTCCTGGAGGACCTAAAGCGATCCGGGCTGGCCCGATTTCCGGCCAAAGAATTGGTGTCGACCATTCGAGAATTGCGGGTGGCTGCGATCCGGAAATCGGCACGGCGATTGGGTGGCGGTGTCGATATCAAAAACGGTGCCGGCGGAATTCGGGATATTGAATTTTGGGTTCAAGGATTGCAGCTCACTCACTTGGACCAGTATCCCCAACTATGGATTCGACGGACACTCCCGGCCTTGGAACGACTTCGAGACTGTGGCGTCGTCACCGATGCGTTGGCGTACGAAATCAGGGAAGTCTACCTCCTGTTTCGCCGATTGGAACATTTTTTGCAGCTTTTGGAAGACCAGCAAACCCATACCCTACCGTCGGGCGATGCGGAACTCACCGTCCTTGCGAAGCGTCTTTTAGGCAGCCAGTCCACCGGATCGGAGCTAGCCCTTCTGGTCGATCAATTTCGGGACCGGGTGATTCGATTGCGGGAGTAAGCCCCGCGAATTGTAACTCCATACCCCGCGGATTGTCATTTTACCTCGAAATTTTTATCTCGTTACGAAGATCCTTGTCCACCGATGGAATGGAACGATTAGTTTCTAATAAGTGGACAGAACTACAAGCAAAATCACGGATCGATTTATCCATCGCATTGCCGGAGAATGTTGAAGGGATTTAGGTAACGTAGAAACAATCCAGTCATAGGCTAGCATGGCCATCAAGATTAAATACCACCAGACCGGTTGAAATGGAGATTGACCCAGCGACTCCCACGAGTACACCCCCAAGTAATGAAGGGGGATATCCATCAATGCCAGTCCCAATGCAACCGACAATCCATAGAGTAACAGTTTGTTTGAAATGATTGGCCGAAGGCGCCTCCGAATAGGGAGTACAAAGATACACTTTGCAAATTGAACTGTATGTCTTAAAAATCGGTTCCAAAAATCCGAAAAACTGGTGGCCAACCAGGGTCGATTCACCGCACTGAATCTAAATTGCAATCCAAATCGTCGATAACAGGCGGTTAAAAATTCTGCGATAAACAGGATAAAAGCACATGTTGCGATTCCACGAACCAGAGAATTATCAAGTTTTGTCATCGCAATCAGAATCGATATTAAGAGCCAAACAAGTCCTTTGACCATAGAAGCGAGGTCCCAGTCGGGCTCAGCTATCACCAAGTCGCTGGGTTTGGGCGCAATTACCCAAGACGGGTTTACCAGGTAATGTGCTGGAAAAAGAAAGTAAATGATCGACGACGATAACGACATGTTTTTTTTGCATATTTGCCAGTCGTAACAGTAAAGAACCGTTCGGATACCGGTCATGCTGTAGAGAAGAACCCTCACTCCATCCCAATCGGGGTGGGTAAGTGATAAGACCCATGGGAGAACAAGATAAAATGGACCTAGCATTATTAAAATAAGTAAAACAATCACTTCCGTTGGAAGCGTCCGACGACGACGCCACCGATCAATGATTAAATTAGTGGCAAATGCGAGTAATGGAAGAGCTCCGATCCAAACCGAAATCCAGGGTTTCAAAAGCAGTAGGGGAACCACCGACAATAGTATCAACACTACCGATCGATTAACCCCAAGATCAATGGACACGGACCCCACCCACAATCCGGTTGCGATCAGGATAAAAAAGGACTTATACCCGATTGCAGAATTAAAAAATTGCCAATCCCACAGTGTCGGCCCAAACATAAATTCAAACCAGGAATTGGGAGCATGCGTAAACACCATCGCTACCCCCCAAAGCGCCACTCCGAAAGCCAAATGGTTTAAAAAGGGTCTAAGTCTCCGATCTACCACCGATGGGCGATCATCCCAAATTCACCAGGAACTTCCTTCACGATCTTTAACGTTGTTGTATCAATAATTAACAACTTTTGGGAGGTCGTAACATAAAGCCGATGATGGCCTGCGTACCCAATCATACGGATTCTAGGAATGAGTATTTGCCCGATTCGGGTTTGGGTCTCGGTATCAATTGCGGTCAGTAGGCCAATCGGGCTCCCAATACCCCCTTCATGAAGAACAAAAAGCCGCTTTGCCTCGGGGTCCACATCCATCATCCGTCCCATTGCCTCGATGGGGATTTTTTTTAACAATTTGAATGGGTTGAGATTGAAGACAAACAATGACCGGTTATAGTCTCTCATTTCATCAGAATATTTTGCGGTATAGGGAGTCTTAGCCCGAGCTCGTTTGTCTCCGATCTCCGTTCGGTCCATTTCAATATCCCAGTTGTACGTTTCTTTTTCGAGCGCCGTAACATACACATAGTCTCCCACCACTTTAATTCCCCATACCCCGCGAAGGTACGGATCCAGTGAAATTACTCGTTTAACCTTATCGGTTTGAGTATCAATTTCCCCAATCCAAGAATACTGATTCTCATTGAACGTTCTGCCAACAGTGGATATACCTTCCTTGCGAGTCTCTTTTAACTTGTCATCCAACAAAAAAACGGGTTCCATTGTAACGTACAAAGAATCTCGACTCGCAGTCATTGAAGCCCCCAATATAAATCCGTCTAAATCAAATCGAATAAACGAATCTAGTTTTGGATGTCCGTTCCTTTTTTTGTAAACCTCGAACCCACCATGCTGCCAGGGAGCCAAGTTGGGATGTTTCTGAATATAGTCATCAGACGCAATGATAGTTTCAACCCGAATATAAAATTTGTCTCCCAAGTCAAAAATTTGGTCAGCATCCTTACTGGGATGGCTCAACACGTCGCTAATTTTACCCGTCAAAGGGTCTAATTCACGGACTTTTTGGATAGTTTCGTCAAAATTTGCACCATAGGTACACCACACCTTCCCATTAGACATGACTGACAAATAAACCATCGAATAGTCAGCGTCAAAGGACCGAATTTTTTGATCTGAGGTGACGGAATATTGGTCGATAAAGGCCCCGCCCTTGGGGCCTCGATCATAGCGCAGAATATATACATAGTCCTTAGGTCCAGGGAGCACCGCAGCATTTTTGCAACCGAGGAGACTGCTAAGTAGTATTAATACTAGTAAAAGCCGGGCCATCTCTAAAAGTCAGAGGTGGGTTGCGATAGCATATCAACTCGGGCCAAATCATAGGCGGCAGTGGTCCGGTCGGATCCCCAAATATCATCTGGACTGACACCAATCCAGCTCCCATCGCTATTGGCCAAATCCCAACGGTTCCATTTGGTTCGATTGGAATCCAGGTCAATATGAGAATCATAATCATGGAAGGTAAGCCAAACTAACTTCGAACAGTAGGCGGAGCTAATATCTGATTTGCTACTCCATCGGGCCAAAAAGCTAAGATTCGATGTTTTATTTTTGTCGATGAGCTTCGGGAAATATGGCGTACCTAGATACCTGTTACGTGCGGCAGAAATAGCCGACTGCTCTTGGGATTTATTTAGACCCGCGACCCCTTTTGTTCCATAAGCCAATACTTTCCCCCATTTTTCGTCCGTATTTCTTATATCGACTAGCCCTTCCATAGAATCAAATACAAAATGGCGTGATTTGTTGGTAATCATTCCCGTATGTGTCCAAGAGGAAATTAAGTGAACTGCCTTACCCACTAAAGAATTAGACCGAATAAAAATAATATCTCCATTCTCAGCCGCCATAAAGTTCCAGTCGATTGGGATCGGCGAAGTGGATCCAAATGACAGAGTGGTCTTTGTCGTTGGTGAATTTTTGCTGGGGCCACTTCGTTTGATGTACCCGGAATAAGAGGCCTTGATTGCAGCCGCATTTTTCTTTTTCCAAGCAACTGCGACTAATGAACCTGAATCCACA
>CAIPHK010000012.1 GCA_903864835.1 uncultured bacterium
CTTTGAGTTCGGATATCACCGTTTCATCGAACTCGGGACAAATCGAATGAATGCCGTCCAAAAATAGTCGAACCAGGTCACCTTCGGGCATCACAAACAGTGGGTCTAATTCAGAAACATACCGAGACAAATACATAATATTTATCAAGTTTTGTCATCGCAATCAGAATCGATATTAAGAGCCAAACAAGTCCTTTTACCAAGGAACCAATGGTCCCGTCGGGCTCAGCTATCACCAAGTCGCTGGGTTTGGGCGCAATTACCCAAGACGGGTTTACCAAGTAATGAGCTGGAAAAAGAAAATAAATGACCGACGAGGATAACGACATACTCTTTTTACATACTTGCCAGTCGTAACAGTAAAGAACCGTTCGGATACCGGTCATGCTGTAGAGGAGAACCCTCACCCCGTCCCAATTGGGGCGGGTGAGTGATAGAACCCATGGGAGAACCAGATAAAATGGCCCAAGCATGATTAAAATAAGTAAGACAATCACTTCGGTGGGGATCGTCCGGACCCGCCGCCACCGATCAATGATTAAATTAGTGGCAAATGCGAGTAATGGAAGCGATCCTATCCAAAATGCAATCCAAGGTTTCAGCAGCAGTAGGGGAACCACCGACAATAGTATCAACACTACCAATCTATTAACCCCAAGATCAATGGACACGGACCCCACCCACAACCCCGTCGCGATGAGAAGAAAAAAAGACTTGTACCCGATTGCAGAATTAAAAAATTGCCAATCCCACAGTGTCGGCCCAAATATAAATTCAAACCAAGAATTGGGCGCATGCGCAAACACCATCGCTACGACCCAAAGCACCACTCCGAAAACCAAATGGCTCAAAAAGAGTCTAAGTCTTCGATCTACCACCGATGGGCGATCATCCCAAATTCACCCGGGACTTCCTTCACGACTTTTAACGTTGTTGTATCAATAATTAATAACTTCTCGGACGTAGTCACGTAAAGGCGATGATGGCCTGCGTAGCCAATCATTCTAATCCGAGGGATGAGCATTTGCCCGATTCGGGTTTGGGTCTCAGTATCAATTGCGGTCAGTAGTCCAATCGGGCTCCCCATCCCCCCTTCATGAAGAACAAAAAGCCGCTTTGCCTCCGGGTCCACCTCCATCCTCCGTCCCATCGCCTCAATGGGAATTTTCTTAACCAATTTGAATGGGTTGAGAGTGAAGACAAACAAGGAACGGTTATAGTCTCTCATTTCTTCAGAAAATTTTGGGGTATAGGGAGTTTTTTCCCGAGCTCGTTTATCTCCGATCTCCGTTCGGTCCCTTTTAATATCCCAGTTGTACGTTTCTTTTTCGAGCGCCGTAACGTACAAATAGTCCCCGACGACTTTTATTCCCCATACCCCGCGAAGGTACGGATCCAGTGAAATTACTCGTTTAACCTTATCGGTTTGAGTATCAATTTCCCCAATCCAAGAATACTGATTCTCATTGAACGTTCTGCCAACAGTGGATATACGTTCCTTGGGAGTATCTTTCACATCCTCGCCCGACAAAAAAATAGGATGCAAGGTAACGTACAATGAGTTCCTAGTCTCAGACATTGACGCTCCAAGAATAAATCCATCTAGATCAAACCGAATGAATGAATCTAGTTTTGGATGGCCGTTCTTTTTTTTGTAGACCTCAAATCCACAATGCTCCCAGGGAGCAAGGTTGGGATGTTTCTGAATATAGTCTTCCGACGCCTGGATGTTTTCAAACCGAATATAGAATTTGTCGCCCAAGTCAAAAACCTCATCCGCACTTTGGCTGGGATGGGTCAACACATACCTGATTTTACCCGTTACAGTATCCAATTCTCGAACTTTTTGGATATTCTCGTCAAAATTGGCACTATAGGTACACCACACATTCCCATTGGACATCACTGACAAGTACGTCATCGAATCGTCCGCCTCAAATGATCGGATCTTTTGATCCGCCGTTACCGAATATTGGTCGATAAAGGCCCCCCCTTTGGGCCCTCGATCATAGTGTAGAATATACACATAGTCTTTAGGATTGGCCGGCACCGCTGCGTTTTTGCAACCGAGTAGGCTGCAAAGCATTATTAAGATTAGCAAAAGTCGGCTCATTAATAAAAGCCAGAAGTAGGTTGGGTTAGCATATCGACTCGGACCAGATCATAGGCTGCAGTGGTTCGATCAGATCCCCAAATATCATCCGGACTGACGCCAATCCAGCTTCCGTCGCTATTGGCCAAATCCCATCTGTTCCATTTGGTTCGATTGGAATCCAGATCAATCCGAGAATCGTAATCATGGAAGGTAAGCCAAACTAACTTCGAACAGTAGGCGGAGCTAGTATCTGATTTGCTACTCCATCGGGCCAAAAAGCCAAGATTCGAAGTATTGTTTTTATCGATCAGCTTCGGGAAATATGAGGTACCTCTATATCTGTTAATCGATTGGCGGATAGCTGACTGCTCCTGAAATTTATTTAGGTTGGCAACGCCTTTAGTTCCGTACGCCAATACTTTCCCCCACTTTTCGTCCGTATTTCTTATATCGGCTTTCCCTTCCATAGAGTCAAATACAAAATGGCTGGATTTTTCGACGATCATCCCAGTGTGGGTCCAAGAGGAAATTAAGTGCACGGCCTTACCCACCGAAGAATTAGACCGAATAAAAATAATATCCCCGTCGTCGGCGGCCATGAAGTTCCAGTTAATTGGAATGGGGGCGGTTGATCCAAATGACAGAGTGGTCTTTGTCGTTGGTGAATTTTTGCTGGGGCCACTTCGTTTGATGTACCCGGAATAAGAGGCCTTGATTGCAGCCGCATTTTTCTTTTTCCAAGCAACTGCGACTAATGAACCTGAATCCACA
>CAIPHK010000013.1 GCA_903864835.1 uncultured bacterium
CCAACATGGAGTCTTGTTTGCGACTCGTCTCCGCCATCCTCATTGAATTTAACGATGATTGGTCCACTGGAAGGAGGTTGTTCTCACTTTAACTTTTTGCCCCTATCGAATCACTTTTACAGAAAGATTGTTGCGTAACCTGTAGCTATGCCTTGTTGGGCATCCCCGCTTATGCGGGGAACAAATTCGCAAGTAACGCCCACTATATGTTGCACACGGATCATCCCAAAAATTGTGTGGGAAAGCCGTATAGTGTATTCGAAATCTTTAAGAAATGAAACTCTGAAAGAGTCTTTATAAAAAAAGAAATTAATTTTTATATATCTGTGCTATATATATATTATCGTTATATTTCGTTTATACCTATTTGTAATTAGACTGCAATAATATTTGCGTTATAAATAATTACAGTGTAAGGTGCTGAGAATGTTTGAATCAGCATTGATATTGATTGTTATATTGATCAGTAGAATTTCCAAGCTGAAATTCGGTGGATTTGAATTGGAATTTGGATCCATCGAGGTAAAGAAAATCGAATAATATGAGCTACATCTATCTTGATGAATCCGGGGACCTCGGTCTTAACTTTGATAAAAAGGGGTCGACCGAGCATTTTATTATTACGGCACTATTCTCTGAAAAACCAAGAAGTATTGAGAAGTGCGTTAAAAAGGTCCGTGAGGGTATATCAAAGAAGTTGAGTGGTCCTTTGCACGCTCATAAAGAGAGTCCCATCGTCAGAAAGCGTTTGCTTCATTGTTTGCTCGATAGAGAATGTAAGGCGATGGTGATCATCCTTCAGAAACGCAAACTGTATAGTGACCCAAAAGATGAAAAAATAGTTCTATACAACTACGTGACGAATATCTTAATTGACCGTATTTTTTCGAAAAAAATATTGGGGGATATCCCGTCGGTTACTATTGTCGCATCAAGAAAAGAAACTAACCGGTTTCTGAATAAAAACTTCACCGATTATATTGAAGCGTCTGTTAAAAGACATGGCATTGGTGCAAAAGTTTTAATTAAGGCACCTCACCAAGAGATTCCACTTCAAGCCGTTGATTTTGTTAGCTGGGCGATCTTTCGCAAGTACGAACATAAAGACGAAAGCTACTACAAAATTATTAAAGGGATGATCGTGGAGGAAAATGATCTCTATTAAAGAAAAAAGCCTCGGCCACTTATATCGAGCAACCATCCGGAGGCCCATGACCGAGGACTTACTTTTATGCCGTATATTATGCCCATTTTTTTCGTCAAAGTAAACACTGCAACTAAAGTGTCAGTGCTTTTGTAGGATAGTAAAGTTTCTAATCGCAGGAGTTGATATGAATCTCATAACAGATAAGTGGATCCCGGTTTTTCGTGAAAAAAGGGGGGCAGATATAATCGCCCCTTGGGAAATAGTCGATCGGTTTGATACTGACCCCGTAATCGCTTTCAATCTCGCCCGTCCCGATTTTAACGGTGCGATGGTTCAATTTCTGATTGGATTGTTGCAAACCTGTTGTCCTCCAGTGGATGACGATGAGTGGTTAAACTGGATGACGAATCCTCCTGCTGGTTTGGAATTGGAAGCCCAGTTTATGAGGGGTAAAACGGCGTTTGAATTTGACGGTGACGGGCCTAGATTTATGCAGGATTGGGATAAGTCTGTCGCAGAACTAGAGCCTAAATCTATCGGTGCATTGTTAATAGAAGAGCCTGGCGATCAAACTTTAAAATTCAATAAAGATTTATTTGTTAAGCGGGGTGGATATCCTGGCTTAAGTTATCCAATGGCTGCGATGGCGCTGTTTGCCTTGCAATTAAATGCCCCGGCGGGTGGGGCTGGGCACAGGACGTCCCTTCGTGGTGGCGGGCCGTTGACTACTCTGATGTTGCCTAAAAAGTCGAATGCCTTGTGGTGGTTGGTATGGGGAAATGTGAGTGCGGTTTCCGAAATGTTGCCGAAAGTCCAAAATTGGGATCGGGAGCTAGAAACGATTTTTCCGTGGATGGGTCCGACTCGAACCAGTGTAAAGTCGGAAATGATTACTCCAATAGACACACATCCGTTGCAAGTGTTTTGGGCGATGCCCCGTCGGATCCGTATTGATTTTGATTGTGTGACCGACATGGAATGCTCGATTAGCGGGGCCTATGAAAAATGTGTTACACGCTATTCTACTCAAAATTATGGTGGGAACTACGGAGCTTGGCGGCATCCATTAAGTCCCCATTATAAAAAAGGGACTGAAGAACTTCCTATGCATCCGAATGCGGGGGGGATGACCCATCGACATTGGTTGGGGTGGAGTTTTGGGAAAAACGAGGGCACATCTACCGTTATGGAGGCTTCAATTGTTAGGGGGGCTAATGGTCGGGTGCGTCGGAGGTATATGAAGGCGCTGTGGGCTTTTGGCTACGACATGGACAATATGAAAGCGCGTGGCTGGCAAGAAGCCAAGATTCCGATTTTTGACTTTGAAAAATCGGACAGAGATGGCCAATCCAAGTTTATTAATGATGTGGAGTGCGTCGTTAAAGCTGCGGAAGAATATTGTTCGTTTCTACGGAAGCAAACCCGAATTGCCCTGGGTTCTGATTCCTCCCCTGATTCCTTGGATCGCGAATTCTGGGGCTCTACTGATGCCTCATTTCGCGACATATTACAGTCGATTTATCATCAAATTGAGGCAAATATGCTTACGACCCCAAGTCGAGAAAAATGGTTCGAGATTCTTCAGAATTCTGTATTGGCTCTTTTTGATAAGTGGACCAGCAGCGGCAATATCGAATTCGAAAATTCGGAGAGAATTATTAAATCGAGAAAGGTACTTCACTCAAAAAAAACAAAAGAAATTTTGAGACGACATTTACGAATTGAGGAGACGAAAAATGGATAACGAATCGGTTCAAGAAACGGTTTACTCAACAATTTTGAGGTGGTGGATTGAGTTGGATCATGGTCGACGGCAGTTCAAGGACAAGGGGGTTTTTAGAACTAAAGATAGTGCGGCGTTACGTCGAGCAAAGACCACGGAGGATGTCGTTATCAATTGTGAGGCCTATCATATTTTATTGAAACGAGTGGAGCAGATTGCGGAGCAAACTAATGAGCGTCGCGATCGATTGGCCATCGTTGCGGCGGTAATTGCACATGTTCGGGTGAATTCGAATAAGAATGTGGCCCAGTATTTGAAAGGCTTGAGTCAAAAGTCTGATTCGATCGAATTGAGATTCAAGCGACTTCTTCAGGAATATGAACCCGATGAATTAATGCAGTCTATGATTCGGGCTGTGAAATTGGTGGGTAACGAGGCTAGTGTAATGCATTTGGCGACATCCATTATGAATTGGACAGACCCCAAAACAAAAAAACAATGGGCCTATGATTTTTATTAATCAGATCTAAACTTTATATAAAAAAGGACAATTCACGATGAAAAATCGATTTTTACAACTTCACTTCTTGACTGCATACCCACCATCCAACCTTAACAGAGATGACTTGGGACGTCCTAAAACGGCGGTGGTCGGAGGCGCCAATCGCCTCAGGATTTCTTCTCAATGTCTTAAGCGGACGTGGAGAACTTCGGATGTGTTCGAATCTCGACTCGAAGGAGCTATTGGAACTCGTACTCGGATGATCGGGCAGGAAATTCATGAAAAGCTCGTTGCTTCAGGTATCGGTGAAAAAGATGCGACAAAGTGGGCGACGTTGATCGTTGAACAATTTGGAAAAGTGGGTGAAGAGAAAGACGAATCGGATGATTCGAAACCAGAAAAATCCAAAAAACATGCGGCATTAAAACAGCTTGTTCATTTTAGTCCACAGGAGGAGATGGGAATTTATTCTCTGGCTGAGGCTGTGGCGCTTCGGAAATCGGAGCCGACGAAAGATGAACTTGGATCATTGAAGCGTCGGGATATTAAGGCGGCAGATATTGCCTTATTTGGACGGATGATGGCCGACACCCCTGAATTTAATATGGAAGCGGCTGCTCAGGTAGCTCATGCGATTACGACACATCGTGTATCGATCGAGGATGACTTTTTCTCGGCGGTTGATGATTTGAACAAAGGGATTGAAGATCGTGGGTCGGGGCATTTGGGGACCCATGAATTTGGGTCAGGCTTATTTTATACTTACGTTTGTATCAATCGTGAGTTGCTTATTAAAAACCTTCAAGGGGATGTTGCACTAGCTCAAACGACGATTGATGCGTTTGTTCGGGCTGCGTCAACCGTTTCTCCGTCTGGTAAACAAAATAGCTTTGCGGCTCACGGATGTGCGTTATACATCCTTGCTGAACTTGGCAATCAGCAACCCAGGTCGCTTTCAAATGCGTTTTTTAAACCCGTTAATCTCCAAAATCAAAATGTACTTGAAGACTCTTGTAACAAAATGAACGCGGTAAGTGAAAATTTAGCTAAAGTTTATGGCCCTGGGTGTGAAAAAAATTGGACAGTTAACGTAGATGAAGGCAAGGGAACCATCGCCGAGTTGGTGGCGTTCGCAATTGGAGAATAGCCATGAATCGATATTTGGTTTTTCAACTTAGGGGTGATCTTGCCTCTTGGGGTGATGTTGCGGTTGGGGAGCAGCGGCCGAGCCTCTGGTTTCCCACGAAATCCGCGATTATCGGTTTGATTGCGGCGGCGTTGGGTATCGAACGAAAAGATGAAGAGGCTCAGATGACATTTGCACAAGCCATTCATTATGCAGTGGCTGTTGATCGGCCGGAGCAAAAATTGGTTGGTTATAACAACGAGTTTTTTAAAGGTGAGACGTATTCCGGCGGATATATGCAGGACTATCACACTATACAGTCGGCATCAGAGCCTGATTTGCGCCAATTTCAAAAAATATTTGGGCGCTCGGTAAAGTCTAGGAAAGATCAAGTAACTGCGCTAAAAATGACGAGGTCTGAAGGGACTATATTGTCGTATCGGACCTACCGGTTGGACGCTGCATATATTGTTGCGGTTTGTCTGAAGGATGAATTGACGTGGTCTTTGGAAAATTTAAAATCTGCACTTAAGGAACCGAAATTTCATCTGTATCTTGGCCGAAAGTCTTGCCCAGTCAATTTGCCTCTTAATCCTCGGATTGTATCTGCGGAAACATTTCGAGATGCAATTCAGTGCCCACCTCCAGAGGGACGCCCCGATGAGGTTCAACTGAAGTTCCCAACTATGGTTGCGGAATCTGGGGTGAGCCATAACGGGCTTCATGGCCCATCCAAGGAAGAGTATCGAATTTCCCCACGATCCCGATCTCGGTGGCAATTTGATCCGTTGGTCGTTGAAATAAAGTACCTACAGGAGGAACCCAATGCTGATCTCGCAAGCAATATTTCATCCTAATTCCTGCGAATCCTTAGACCAACTTCGGTGGGCGGCTGGAGATAATCTGTATGGGCACCATCAGTTGCTTTGGACTTTGTTTCCTGGATTTGAACGAGGGAAATATTCTTTTTTGTTTCATAAATTAACTGGCACCTCGGGTCCAAATGGGCAGCGTGGACTGACATTTTTCATCCTTTCGAAGGATCGCCCGATGTCTGATTTGCCGTGGTGGAGTATTTCCACAAAATCCTATGCTCCAAAAATTGAGGCTGGAGATGTTTTCCAATTTAGACTCCGAGCGAACCCCACAGTCTCTAAGCCCAGTGGACGGAAAAATAAGAAAGGGAAAGATGTCTCGGCTCGGCATGATGTCATTATGCACCGGAAAAAAATTGAAAAATTGGATGGGCGACCGGTCGATGAATTAACTCCTATGGGGATATTGATTCAAGAAGAGGGCTTGAAATGGCTTCTGAGTCGAGGCACAAGGAATGGTTTTGAGGTTATCCCTAGCCAAACTGTGGTTCAAGCGTATCAGCAGCACGATTTTGGTAAGACGGGACGGTCAGCGGGGATGTCGCTTCGACTTAGTACTTTAGAATTTGAGGGTGTTTTAAATGTTATAGACGCAGACTTGTTTTCAAAGTCTTTGATTGCGGGTGTTGGACCTGCCAAAGGGTTTGGCTGCGGATTGTTGTTGGTCAAATAATTGAGGACTTAGAATGTTACCTCATCTCCGTCCATTGCCCATTAAAGATCGTATTTCAATTTTATTCATAGAATATGGAAATATCGACGTGATCGATGGGGCCTTCGTAGTTGTCGATAAAACGGGTGTACGAACTCAAATTCCAGTTGGGAGTGTGGCCTGCTTGATGTTGGAGCCTGGTACCCGAGTCTCTCATGCGGCTGCGGGGTTAGCCGCAAAAGTAGGTACATTATTGATATGGGTCGGGGAGGGCGGGGTGCGATTATATGCAGCTGGCCAACCTGGTGGGGCGCGATCAGATCGACTTCTTTTTCAAGCTAAAAACGCCCTCGATGAAACTGCTCGTCTTAAAGTGGTGCGGAGGATGTATCAATTTCGGTTTAAAGAAGACGCACCGAGTCGACGGAGTATTAATCAACTTCGGGGTATCGAAGGTGCTCGGGTTAAGGAGATTTATAAGTTAATTGCCAAAAAATATGGAGTGCCATGGAAAGGCCGAAAATACGACGTAAAAGATTGGGATTCTGGGGATGTAGTGAACAAATGCCTGAGTGCTGCCAATTCGTGTCTATATGGAATTACGGAGGCGGCTATTTTGGCGGCGGGGTACTCCCCGGCCATTGGATTTATACATAATGGAAAACCGCTGTCATTTGTTTAT
Organism: uncultured bacterium; assembly: GCA_903864835.1. GTDB lineage: Bacteria > Margulisbacteria > Marinamargulisbacteria > SXXA01 > SXXA01 > CAIPHK01. Next base: position 6,708 of record CAIPHK010000013.1, read on the forward strand.
GATATAGCGGATCTTTTCAAATTCGATACGGTGGTGCCGGCGGCCTTTAAAATTGCGTCGAAATCGTTTCCTCAGCCGGATCGTGAAGTGCGAAAAGAATGTCGCAGAATGTTCATTGAGAACAAGATCCTTGAGAAATTGATTCCTACCATTCAGGACGTTTTAGATGCGGGTGGTTTAAATGTTCCAGAAATGCCAGCGGACACGTTGCCAATTGCGATTCAGGAACACGAGAGAATTGGTGATGATGGGCATCGATAGTCAGAAAATATGGGTCCAATGCTTGTCGTGGTGACTGAAAATGTCCCTCCACGATTGAGGGGCCGACTTGCAGTTTGGTTACTTGAAGTGCGGAGCGGGGTCTATGTTGGGGACGTGTCCGCTCGGGTGCGCGATATGATTTGGGACAATCTTGTAGAGGGGACTGAGGATGGCAATGTGGTGATGGCCTGGAGTACCAACAATGATTCGGGTTTTGAATTTCAAACGTTAGGCACCAATCGCCGAATTCCGGTTGAATGGGACGGGCTACAGTTAGTCTCATTTAATCCACCGGACCAAAAAGAGGTTTTGGAAGAAACGCTTGAGGGAGAATTGGGTTGGTTCTAGAATGGCTACCAAGGTGCTTTTTCAATTTTGACGTTATTTCTGAGTAGGAAAATTAGTCTGTTCCCCGCGTAGCGGGGATGAACCGTGATTTCCATAACTCAAGCCTCCTCAAAATAACTGTTCCCCGCGTAGCGGGGATGAACCGTGATAGTGCCAGACGTTTCACGATGAATTTGGCTGTTCCCCGCGTAGCGGGGATGAACCGGTGTTACAGCTAACGCGCTTGTTCCCTGTACACTGTTCCCCGCGTAGCGGGGATGAACCTGTCGTCAAGTGTGATGTAAAATGGGAGTTAGTCTGTTCCCCGCGTAGCGGGGATGAACCGCCTTCCATATAAACCAATCTGTAACTGTATATCTGTTCCCCGCGTAGCGGGGATGAACCGTTACGGCAAAACAATCGCAAACTCAATCGCTGCTGTTCCCCGCGTAGCGGGGATGAACCGTCGTCAACCCCGTGGCCGTTTTCAGGTCGTCGCTGTTCCCCGCGTAGCGGGGATGAACCGCGGAATTTTGCCTCGGCACCAAACGTCACCAACTGTTCCCCGCGTAGCGGGGATGAACCGGTATTGGGAACAACGGCACCATGCTCGATCGCCTGTTCCCCGCGTAGCGGGGATGAACCGGCGTATGGCGTCGGCATTGGGCGTTAGAATTACTGTTCCCCGCGTAGCGGGGATGAACCGTGCATTCCTTTTATTCGGGTGATTCCGCTTATCTGTTCCCCGCGTAGCGGGGATGAACCGGGGGCGTTATTACCTCGAAGATAAGTTTGAATCTGTTCCCCGCGTAGCGGGGATGAACCGTCCATATTGTCGTTTCGTCGTTTATTCGGCGTCTGTTCCCCGCGTAGCGGGGATGAACCGCAATTCAAGCGCAACACTCGCTTTGGGGACAACTGGTCCCCGCGTAGCGGGGATGAACCGTAATTGATATCCTCAAGTGCTCCATCAACTTTCTGTTCCCCGCGTAGCGGGGATGAAC
>CAIPHK010000014.1 GCA_903864835.1 uncultured bacterium
AAAATACGAACGACCCTGGAACGACGTTTGATTTCTCTGTTAAAGCGTTCGATCAAATTGGAAGTTCTGAGGGAGCGTCTAAGTTTGGGGTCGAGAGAAAGCGCTTGAAAGCCCTGAGGAATATTAATTTGGGCCCAATGGAGGGCGGTATTCCCGTTGCTACTGGGTTCGTGAATATTCAACTGAGGGTTGGCATTAAAAATCCGCTTTAAACCGGCGACGTCATTTTTTAATGCGGCATTTCGAAATCTTGGTTTTTAAATTGAAGGGTCCTACGGTCGTCCCCAATATCACGCAGGTCGCCGAATATGCTAAGATTCCGATGGGACTCGTTTTATATTTCATCAAGGAGAATTTATGTTGTCATCACGACTATCCGTTCGCACACTATCGTTTGTTGCTGCTCTGTTTTTGGTAGCGCCGTCGCTTTACGCCAAAACCTGTGAATTGGTCCTTCAAGGGAACGATCAAATGAAATACGACAAAAAGGAATTGGTAATTCCTAAGGATTGCAGCGATGTGAAGTTGGTGTTCAAGCATGTGGGGAAAATGCCCAAAGCGGTAATGGGCCACAACGTGGTCATCGCCAAGACAACCGATATTTCGGGGATCAGAACCGATGCGATGAATCCTAAAAAGGCTAAAGACTATATCCCCCAAAACGACAAACGTATTTTGGCGCATACGAAGCTCATTGGTGGCGGAGAATCGGATACCGTGACGTTTAAGAAAAGTGCGTACAAGCCGGGTGGCGATTATTCGTTTTTTTGCTCGTTTCCTGGCCATGCCGGCATGATGACCGGAAAACTGGTAGTGAAGTAGGCGCCGAGCATGACAGCCGCAATTATCTGTCCTCAATGCCAAAGTGAAAATGGGTATCGAGATCGGTCGATGATGATTTGCCCAGAATGCGCCCATGAATGGGAAATGGGCGCCACCCAAGATTTTGATTCGACGCTGTCGGTGGTGGATGCCAACGGAACGCCGCTGGTCGATGGAGATACCATCGCGATTATCAAAGATCTGAAGGTCAAGGGGATGTCGTCCTCGATTAAAATTGGTACCAAGGTCAAAAATATTCGCCTTGTGGACGGCGATCATAATATTGACTGTAAAATCCCCGGGTTTGGGGATATGAAGTTGAAGTCCGAATTTGTGAAGAAATTAGCGAAATAGCATAAATTCGGACGCGACCCATACTTTCTGAGATAAATTCGCCCCTACCGGAAATGAAGTGGTCCTGGACCCCCTTACTTGTTTATTTTTACGCAATTTAGGGAACTGCTCGGGTTCATTGGGCATCATTTTGAAAAAGGGAGCGGGTGTCGCACCCGTGATCGAAAGGAATAGTATGAAAAATCGCGTTGCCGTGTCTACGGTATATCGCTTCAGTGCCCTCGCGCTCGTTACCGGACTCCTGCTGGCAAGCGGGGGATGTGGGAATTCAAGTGTATTTAAGAGTCTTTCGGGGGGTGGGGCCACTCAAGGGGGGCTAACTGGGGCGTCTCAAGCACTGGATAATGGGGACTATGACTCCGCGATCGCGCAGGCGGATAGCGTTATCCAGGCTCCGGGGACCTCGACCGAGGACCTGCAGTCTGCCTACCTTCTCAAAGGAAATGGGCTCTTGGGTGCATCCGGATTCGCTGCGACTGAATTGGCAGCGGTTATCGTATCTGGGTCGGATGACAATGTACTCGCGAGCTTTCCAACACTGGAAACAAGCGTTGTGACCGCTTCAGCAGAAGCCATTAACACCGCTTTTTCTTTAACGAATTATTTACCCCCGGATCCGACGTTTGGGACGACTAATATGATTCTTGAAGACTCGGAGTACTACCCGGATTTGAGTACTTTTGGTATTTCGTCGATTCCTGGCCTTCGGATGATCGCAGCTGCATCCGCCGAGTCTACCTAAAAAAATAGAAATCTCGCCCGTCTTGAGGCCAACCTTGGGGCCATGGTGAGCATGTTGACGACTGTTTTTACCGTGGATGCGGAAGGCAACACCACCCTCAATGCAGGCGTGACCGTTAGGGATGCACTTAGCTATCTGTATCCGAGTGACCCGTCCGCGTCGGGAATTATGCGATACGCCTCCATTGTCGCGGTGACCTATCCCCAGTGCGGACTTAGCGCGAGTACCCAACTACTCATTTTGAAAGCGATCAACGCCGCCGTGTATGTGTCCTATATTAATGGCGCCATCCGAAGTCCATATCCATACATATACAAAGGCTCCGATAACCGCCGTATTGACCGGAACTCCACTGATCAGCAGATTTTGAGTGCGATCGAGTTCGAAGTTAAGAAAGTGAAGTAATTCATATGAAAACTCATCAATTTCAGGTTCACTTAGGGATTATTGGCATTTTAGTCTGCTCCGGGACGATTTGGGCACAATCCAGTCTTGGATTTACGACGCTGCGCCAGTTTGGAATGGGCGGAACAGGAATCGCCCAAACGTTTGATTCTGCTGCCTTATATACCAATCCAGCGGGCCTTTCGAAAGCCAAATCCGAGGTTCGATTGCCACTCACCTTTCGCATGGATATGAATGACAGTGTGTTAAATAATCTCTCGGTATTTTCTGATATTGCTGCTGAAGATTCGATGTCCGCTCGAATTGACATACTGAATTCGGCCAACCTCATTCCATCGACCTTGGCGATTAAAGGCGCATTATCGCCGGCGTTTTCGATCTCCAATTCGAATTTTGCGTTTGCGATTTTGGGTGCGACCAACATTTATTCAAAATTCTCTAATCCCGTATCCCCTGTAATTTCCATATCTGGGTTTACGGATCTTTCTCCGATGATTGGCGTGTCCGATACCTACTCGGTTTTTGGGCAGAAAGTGTCGGTTGGGGCATCACTAATGGCGGTGTATCGGACTCGAATTGTAGAGCCGAGTACTGGCGCGTTTACCGTGGTTCGGTATTACAGCGATATGATTAATGAAGACGACAATGTGACTCCGATTAGTCAAACAACGATGTCGGGGTTTGGGGGAAATGTGGGGGCATTGGTGCCTTTCGGGAACGGGCATATTGGGGCGGTGATTTATAATCTTGGAACACCGTTGACGGGGACCACGGCCAGCGGAAATTCGGTATCCGAAACACTGCCGGTCTTTTTGGGTATGGGAATCGCCCAGACGATCGATGCCGGTATCGTACCGTTGGTGGGGTCGCTGATTGGGGATTTTTCGGCTGCTGCGGACGTGCGCCTTCAATATCCCGACATGTATAAAAATATTTTTTTGGGGGTAGAAAAATCCGTATTGGGCGGCGCGATAAAGTTAAGAGCGGGACTTTATCAAGGCTATCCAACGGTTGGCGTGGGGGTCGATACCTTCTTGTGTCATGCCCAATACGCATTTTATACGGAAGAGCTTGGAGCCCATGTTGGGGATAATCCGGTGTCATACCAAGGGGTTGAACTTGGGTTTTTATTTTAAGAATTAATGGTCCTAAAAACCTAATTGAAAGTCCTCCTATCTATTGGACTCCAAAAGAACCATACTGTGGTTACTGGGTACGAACTCGGGATGGATTCAGTCAAAAAAGATGGCCCCGACACGAAGTCGTCGCTTTATAGTTTGACGGTATCGTTTGTCTTGCAACAGGCTATAGCACCCTCACCCAAAAAGGGGCAGTTACGATTAGTAACTGCCCTCCTAATTCTGACCCTGAACCAGCGCGAGTTTAGCGACTCGAGATAGCTGCTTAATCCGAAATTCTTCCTTCAGTGCCAATCCCCGATCCGCGAAAGGGCGGGAATAGCGCAGTGTTACGGGGCGCCGCGACCGAACATACTTTGCGCCACTGGTGCCTGCGTTATGGGCGGTGACCCTACGGTCGAGGTCGGAGGTGATACCGGTATATAGAGTGTGGTCCGCGCATTCGATGATGTAGACGTGCCAGGTCATGGCAATAAGAATATCCGCTTCAATTTGTTTTTATCGTCTGAAAAAAATGGATTGTTGTGAGCTGAATATCGTGGCGAAAATGCATTCCGATCATTAATGCCGCGACCCCAATTGAGATAAAAAAACGACTGATTGTATTCAATAATGTCTCCGGATGCGGGGTTGAATTAGTGGGTCGGCCCAAACAATAGCATAGGTTTAGTTGGGCAGTGAGGGTGGAGACCAATAGGAATGGTTTTCACGCCGCCGTTCTTGGGAATAGTGAGATTTCTAGTTCGATTTCATTGTCATAATAAAGGGGTTTTTATTCGTATAGAGTTCACCGCAATTTTTGCCAGCGCTTTGATTCTGGTTGTGTCCGGAGGTGTGATTTTTGCGGAGAGCGGTGTTGCGACCGCGGCTCTACACCAATTAATGGAGGGAAATGTTCGATTTGTTGCGGGGCAAATGTCTCACCCACATCAAGATCCGGAGAGGAGAAAGTCACTTGCGGATAGCCAACGTCCTGTCGCCGTTGTCGTGGCGTGCTCGGACTCTCGTGTCGCTCCAGAATTTGTGTTTGATCAAGGATTGGGAGATCTTTTTGTGGTGAGATCTGCCGGAAATTTGGTTGATTCGGTGGGGTTAGGAAGTATTGAATATGCGGTGGAACACTTGGGGGTGGAATTAATCGTGGTAATGGGGCATGAAAAATGTGGTGCCGTAACGGCCGCCGTAACGCCCGGATCTTATTCCGTAAGTATTCAAGTTCTCGCGGATCAAATTCGCAATCACCTCAAATCGGCCCATTTATCAAGCAATAGTGCGGTTTTAGCGGCAGTGGAGGCCAATATCAAAGTGGATGAGGCGGAGCTTGTCACCGAATCTCCAATGATTCAGGAAAAATTGGCCAGCGGCCATCTCAAAATTGTTGGCGGGACCTATTCGTTGTCTGAGGGTACGTTTTTGATGTCTGAAGACTAATTTTATGTCACGTGGGCCTTGGAAACATTTCTTAATACCATAAGGTGACACCGCCATCGGGGCATCTCAGCCGGAGTGTTGCAGCCGGGATGACTTTTGTATAATGTGCTCGGTGCTTAAGTGCGTCCAATACTTGGAGTACCTTAACGGAGATATGACAACGCCGCTTCGTACGGCCAAGTAGGCCTGCCAACCAATAAATGGTCCTCGTCGATTATGTAGACCTCCGGTATTTGTTCGTGAATAAGAAACAAGATCATGTTCTCCATGCGGCCTGTTATCGAAAGTTTATTAAAGCGGCCTGGACTAGGTTCATTGAACTTTGATATCGCGATGGTTACTCGATCACGCCGCGGCGTATCCATCGGCAAATCTACGACGTCACTACCCAACGACGCGCGGAGGACAGGGCGATTCTCGGTGGTCGAACGTGTAAATGTCAATAATTTGAAAGTGTTATCTGTACGATCAAAGACAATCTCGCCGGAATCTATTTTTTCGACAAATTGTATTGTACGCTCAATCGTCTCAAGCGATTGACTTGTATTCTGGGTTCTATTGCCGGTGGAATGAAGAATTCGTTGCATCATTATATCGCCCACTCTAACCCGGTCTATTTGAGTAGCCGCTACCGTTAATACACTAGCGATTAACGGGGATTGGTCGGGATGAGTATGGCTATACTCATGTTCCAACGCACCGATGAGACGTTGAACGGTTCTCTTAACTTTTTCGACGTAGCTGACGTGACTGCTACTGATCTGGTTCAACAATCGCGTTAAAAACAGAGCCATGCGGCTCCACGGTTCGGGTGTCGTCATTGCATATTGAATGAGGGGCCCAGGACTATATCCTTCGCCATGAAATTTTGCGATCAGTTCGCCGAGATGCGTCTCTGATACGCCACCTTCTTCGCTATATAAGTTGGGAATTTGTACTGCTGCCAATTCGGGTAAGTTGGGGCAATCCAAAATTGTTATGTTTCCTTGCGGTTCAAATCCAGTCGGAAGTCGCTTCAATAAAGAACATTCACGAATTTCCACACCTCCTTTCGGATTAAAACTGGGGGGTAGGTGCGTTAACTTTTTCAGATGGTAGATCCTTACGTCCTTTTGGGGATCAAAGCCATTTGGGAATTCAGTTAAGGCCAGGAATGACAGATTAATGTTGCCTTGAGGATTAAAGCCGTCGGGTAAACTGCGTACCTTTGTACATTTTGTAATTTCCACATTTCCTGAGGGATTAAAGCCGTCGGGGAACCCAGTTAAACTTTCACATTGGGAAATTATGATGTCTCCGTGTGGATTAAACCCGATTGGAAAATGGGTTAAACTGGCGCAAAAGGTGATTGTGAAATCCCGGGAAGGTTTAAACTCATCTGGAAAATGGACTATTTCGGGGCAATTGGTAATCCAGATGTTGCCTTGAGGATTAAATCCGGCCGGAAAGGTTGTTAAACTCCCGCAATGGGAAATTTTTATGTTTCCTTTCGGACTAAATCCGTCGGGGAAACTGGTCAAGGATTGGCATTTGATAATTTCGATATTTCCTTGGGGATTAAATCCAGACGGAAAACAAGTTACATTCAAGTTTCTAAATTCGATGGCGTCTCGGGGCGTAAGTGTGTTCAACCTTCTGATAATTTCGGAAACGGCATGACGATCTGATCGTTCACGCGGGGGAGATGCATCGATATACCCGTTAAGACTTTCTTCCATTGCTTGAATGTCAGCCCGAGAGATTACAGTCTCAGGGGACCTTGGAGGAATTAGGGGCTCTAATTGCCCGTACCGGTCTGTTTGAATTTTGCGATTTTCGGGTTTTTTCCGTTTCTTGGACGTCGATGTGGGGTTGGCAGCGTCCAATTTTCGCTTATTTTCGGCAGTTTCGGACTTAATTTGTAGGAAGGAATTATTTGCAGAGTAATTGCAACGACTTTTGTACAATTCCTTAAATGCAAGATAGACAAAGTCTTTTTTGTATTTTGAAAAAAAGGTCTTGCTATCGCGTATAATAAATAGACCCGTTGCATCGAAAAAGAAGGTGTTAATGGTGGTATTATTTTTTTCAAAAACATACCCCACCGAATGCCCTGAAGTTTTTTTCCAAAGACCAATTTCAACAATAGTGAATTCGTAATCCGTTTCGCCCAATTGAAAGATATTTTTGAGATGGGTGTCGATTATCGTAGTATCGTCAGGGCGTTTAAATAAGCGAAGTTCGCTTTTGGGGTTACGCAACAATCTTTCTGTAAAAGTGATTCGATAGGGGCAAAAAGTTAAAGTGAGAACAACCTCCTTCCAGTGGACCAATCATCGTTAAATTCAATGAGGATGGCGGAGACGAGTCGCAAACAAGACTCCA
>CAIPHK010000015.1 GCA_903864835.1 uncultured bacterium
CTTCCTCCAGTGGTACTGTCATTATCATCCCACTCGACAGAGTTTTACATCCCGAAAGACTTCGTCACTCACGCGGCGTCGCTGCGTCAGGCTTTCGCCCCTTGCGCAATATTCCCCACTGCTGCCTCCCGTAGGAGTCTGGGCCGTGTCTCAGTCCCAGTGTGGCTGACCATCCTCTCAGACCAGCTACTGATCGTAGCCTTGGTAGGCCTTTACCCCACCAACTAGCTAATCAGATATGGGCTCTTCCTTTAGCGAAAAAACTTTCCTCTCGAGATCATGCGATCCCAAGAGCGTATCCGGTATTAGACCTCCTTTCGAAGGCTTATCCCAGTCTAAAGGGTAGATTACCCATATATTCCTCACCCGTTCGCCACTAATGATGTATTGCTACACCACCCGTTCGACTTGCATGTGTTAGGCACGCCGCCAGCGTTCATCCTGAGCCAGGATCAAACTCTCATTTGATTGACTAATTAAAAAAAAACTTCAAAAGAACAAAAAAAGACTCGCACTGACTTAATTTAGGCTTGTTATTTAGTTTTCAAGGAACTGATCGGCTTCGAAAGAGGTGCCTATTATAGGCATCCTCAACACTACTGTCAACAACATTTTTTAAGAGAGTCTCGTACGTTCTCTAAAGTGCCAATAGGGCCCCGCCGATTATCATCGCCGTGGCCGCTAGCGTCACCAATATCCCGGCCTTAAAAAACTCTCGTCCACGCACGATATTGAGGGAAAAAAGCAATGCATTTGGCGCGCACGATATCGGTAACGACAACGCAATCGACGACGAAACTGCCGTCACAAATGCCAATAAAGCGGCATGGCTACACGGAACCCCTAGGGCAATAGGCAACACAAGATTAGCGGTTGCCGTGTCATTCATTACCGTAGACAACCCTGTCGATATAAAGGCAAAGGTCGCAATCAAGACAGCGGGACTGGATTGAAAAATAGCCTGTGATGCCACCCAAGCCGACATCCCACTGACCTCCATCCCCTGCCCCAACGCAAGCCCCCCCCACATTAATAGAATAATGTGCCATTCCAATTCCCGGATATCTTTTAGAGAAATAATCCCCGTTACCAGCAACGTCGTTCCACATAGCAACGCCACCCATGATTCGCTGAGATGATGGAGCGGGGTAGTCAACCACAACAACACCCCACCACTGATAATCCCCAGCGCAATTTTTCCAGGACGGGACAACCTCTCCGATTGTTTGAATTCAAAGAGAAACCGAGATTCTGTACTTGGAAACAATCGTATTAAAATAAAGAATGTCACAACAGAAATTCCAAGAACCAAAGGAACCCCGCCTTCCATCCACTGGAAAAAGGATAAATGCACACCCGATTGCCCAAGTAACCCCACAGCTATGGCATTTGGAGGCGTCCCCACAGGAGTCCCCATTCCCCCGATACTCGCCGCAAAGGGCACAGACAATGCCAACGCCTTCCTAAAAGGGTTGTCCGATTTGATCTGATAGATAATCGGCCCAACTACCGCAAGCATCATGACCGTCGTTGCGGTATTGGATAGCCACATCGACAACCCCGCGGTAATTACCATCACCGTAGCCAGAAGTATTGCCGGGCGGGGCGCAATCGTCGAAATCACTGTCGATGCAATAAATTGATCCACCCTATGCGCACTCAATGCCCTTGCCATCATAAATCCACCCAGAAATAAAATAATGACGGGATTTGATAACGGCGAAAAAAAAGTATTCAACAACTCTGGCTTTTGCGCCAACTCCCCAAGGTCGAAGGCTAAAAACGGCGCAACCACGACGACCAACAAGGATGTTACGTAGAGTGGGAACACCTCAAAAATCCATAACCCACTGGTGCACACCAAGCCGGCCAACATTTTTTTAGCCTCCGGCGGCATTGACTCTGGCAAAACGAGATAAACCAAAATGGCTGCAAAAAAAGAGATTCCACTTCGCACAACTTTTTTTTGTAGCGCACTAAGTTTCATGAGCCACTACTTCCCCGGGGGCGGGGTTTTATCTTTAAACTCGGGATCATAGAGGAGCCGGTATATCCAATAACTTTTTAATACCCGGGTCACGTAGTAATGCGTCTCCGAATACGGAATATTTGCAACAAATATATCCATATCAACGTCACTCGGGGATTTGTCCAACCATTTTCGAGTAGCGTTCGGTCCCGCGTTATATCCTGACAGCATCAAAATTGGATTATTATTGAAGCGCTTCTTTAGACTTGAGATATAATAAATCCCAAATCTAATATTTGTTTGAGGAACCAACAGCATCTCCGGCCCGTCCCATTCCATCCGGAGCCCCTTCGCAATACCTTGTCCGGTAGATGGCATAATTTGCATTAATCCCAATGCGCCAGTTTTAGACCGAGCTTGAGAATTAAACAAACTCTCCTCTCGCATCAAAGCCACGACAAGGTAGGGATCCACCCCGTACTCATTTGAATACCTAACAATGCTCTCCCAATACGGCCGGGGATAAAGGAGCTGCGCAATTTCTCTGGAGATTTTGGGTTCTTTGGGATTAATTGCAAAGCCAAGACTGGTGAGCAAATTGATGGCCCGATGATTTTGAAGCATCCCCGAATACAAATACGCCATCGTTACAATTGTTTTCGAATTATGATCCTTCATCCGATTGACTCGATAATCAAGATCCGCCACCGCCATATCCCCAAGTCCAGCATCCAGCATTGTCCGATAGAGGGGATCAATCTGAAGCCCAGTTACCCGAAATCTCCCCGATAGATTTCCCACAGCGTCAGGAAATAGCTGAGTAGCTACCCGGTATCCATAGTAAGTAAACGGGTGATCTTCTAGCACCTTTTTGAACAGTGGTTGGGCGCGTCCCTGATCAATCTGGGACATTGCTTTGGCTAGCCAGTAAGATACTTTGGACATCACATCCAAATCAAATTTCCAATCGGCCTTGTTTAGAATGTCAAACGCAGTTGAATAATCCTGCTTAAGATAGGCATTCCACCCAAATTCCCACATCAACTTGTCATAAAATAAATTATTCGAATACTTCGCCTTAAATTGTCGCAGATAGGGCTCGTAATCGTCGGTCGCTCCAAGCTCCTGACACACCCAATAGAGATAATAATATGTCGCGGGCCCGTATTCGGCTCCAGGATATTGATCGAGACATACAATATAGTGCTCTTTGGCGTTTTGATATTTTTTAAGCTTGTGAAACCCTCTTGCCAAATAATATTGAGCGGTCGCCGCGTAATGAGAATGGGGATATTTCTCTAAAAAACTCGTCATGAGCTCCACAGACTTGGTGTAGTCCCCCGACTCAAACGCCACCACCCCCATTCCATTATTAAGTTCCTCCGACTCCCGCCGAGTGGGGTGACGCCGAAGGTATTCTTGGGCCATTACCCGGTAATCATAATATGCTTTTCGTGAATACAATCCACGAATGAACTCCAGTTGATTTTTCTTTGTCCCCAAAACATCCAACACCCCATAGGTCGACCCAAACAATTTATTGAGCTCAATCAGGGTAAGATATTCTTTATCACTCGTTGGAAATTCGACTAAAAACCGGCGATACAACCCCTCCGCATCCGATCGATTATGCTGCGCCATGGCAATGCGGACCTCGATCATCAATGCATCTTTTCTAATATCTGATCGTTTGGCGCCAGCCAGCTTTGATGCCGCAATTTTTGCTTCCTTATATTCTTTTGCTGAAAAATAAGCGCGCGCTAATTCAAGATTCGCCGGCTCTATAAACGCTTGTTTATCGGTCTTTTCTAACGCCCGGGTAGATTCCGCTAACACAGTTACGTTTGCGGTATCTGAAAACCAAAGTCTAAGAACTTTTTCAAAGGCCCCAATTTGGGGTACCGTTGCCGATTTAAAGGTCTGTCTCGACGCAACATCATGAGTACGCAGTTGGATCAAACTCAACAAAAGTACGCGATTGGGATGATCCACTCCCTCCAATTCGACACGCGCTTCCTTATATTGTCCTAAATAATAGTGATCTAATGCCTCTTGATAGCCTGCCGAAACAACAATAGGACACCCTACCATTGCTATCGTCGCAATCGTCGCTATTCCATATTTAAGATTGAGTATTAGTGTCCGCATATATAGTTACTGGACAGTCCAGTCGCCCATCGTTTAGAATCCTCGGTTCACCATTTGGGAGGGGAACCCGACATTATGAAACGTACCGAAAGCCCTAATTTAGTGATCATCTCCGGGCCATCCGGCGTAGGCAAAGGGACTGTAATATCTGCTCTTATAAGCCGCAATTCTAGCTTATCTCTTGCAATTTCAGCAACTACCCGGTCACCACGCCCGATTGAGACCCATGGACAGCAGTACTATTTCCTTACTCGTGATGAGTTTTCGAAATTAGCAACTGACAATGGATTTCTGGAATGGTGTGAAGTTCATGGAAACGCCTACGGGACCCTCCGCAGCGAAATTCAACGCTTGCAAGATCTTGGGAAAACAGTAATTCTTGAGATCGATACTCAGGGAGCCCAGAAGATTAAGTCCGAAGTTCCCAACTGTACATTTATATTTATCGAGCCGCCGTCAATGTCGGAGTTGGAATTCCGTCTTAAGACGCGTGGGACCGAGGATCCAGAATCCGTTGCGAGACGGATTGAGGGAGCCAAAATCGAATTGGCCGCAAAAGTGGACTATGATCACCGAGTAGTTAATTCGACCGTCGAGTCCGCCGTCCACCAGATTGAAAGTATTCTATTTTTGCAGGAGGTTCCCAAATGACCTATCAAGATCTCAGTATGACCAAAGTGTTTCGTCAAATTCCTAACCGTTTTTTACTCTCCCTTGCCGTATCAAAACGGGCCCGTCAATTACGGGAAGGCTACCGTCCATTGGTTGAAGTAACCGAAGAAAATCCAAACCCAGTTCTTATTGCCCTTCGGGAAATTGAACAAGGTAAACTGAACGTAATCGTTAAAGAACGCCATAACGCAGAAGAAGAATACTTAGAACGAATGGAACAGGATCTTGAGCTTCAAGTGGCCGAACAAGAGTCTGAAAAAGACGAAAAGAAGCCTGTAAAAGATACAAAAGAAACTAAATCAAAGGCTAAAGCGCGCTCGTTGGCGGCGTAGTGGCTACCGTCACTCTTGGAATCACTGGCGGCATTGCCGCCTACAAGATTCCAGATCTCATTCGTCAATTTCGAAAATTGGGGATCGAGATTCATTGTATTGTCACCGAAACTGCGTTGCGATTTGTGACAGCGGAAACATTGGCGGTAGTATCAGAGACGGACGTTGTCGTACCCGCCACGTCCGGCTCCTCAATAATTAGACATCTCCATGCACGACAGTCATCAGACTTGATGGTCGTTGCGCCTGCAACAGCGAATTTCGTTGCTAAAGCAGTTGCTGGATTAGCTGACTCCCCGCTTTTGTCGGCATTTTTAGCGTTTCCTGGCCGCAAATTGATTGTGCCGGCGATGCACGACACCATGTGGTTGAATCCCGCCACTCAACGGAATATAACTCAGCTTGAGGCCTGGGGCGTTGAGATTATCGGACCAGATACAGGGGCTCTCGCCTCTGGAGACTTTGGCGTCGGGCGAATGATAGATAGTGAATTTATAATACTAAAAGCCCAACTCATGCTTTTGGGAACCCCTCGATTAAATGATCGACGGGTAATGGTTGGCCTCGGTGGGACGAGAGAAGCCATTGACCCGGTGCGGGTGATCAGCAATTTATCCACGGGTAAGCTGGGGTCAACATTAGCCCACGCCTTGGCATTACAGGGTGCAAAAGTGTCGGTAGTCAGTACAATTCCACAGGCAAAAAACCCTCATATTGCTAACGTCCAAATGGTCAGCAGTGCCCAAGAATTAAAGTCAGGGATTTCTGAGATATGGCCGAATCAGGATATTCTGTATATGCCTGCAGCCGTAAGCGATTTTAAGCCGGCCCATCAAAGTTCGGATAAAATTAAACGGTCTAGTAGAATGACCATTGAGCTAGATCCCACTGAAGATATTATTGGGGGATTGGTCCGATTGCCACATCAACGGATTGTTGGATTTTGTTTGGAATCGGACACCAAACTCCGGGAGTCGGCGATTCAAAAATTGAAGACAAAACGACTGGATGCCATTGTGGCCAATACGCCCACTCAATTTGGAAGTGATACGAGGGACTTTTGGGTGATAACACCGCATGGTGAAACGGAGTATACGGGGCTATCTCTTGTGGAGACTGCGTCGGTATTAATTGCGTTGGGAAACGATATTTTTTAGGTGAAATATATGAAGGTGGAAGGGGCACCGCAACACGGTGAAATGGTTACCCCCAGAAAGTCCCTCGCTTCGCTCAGTGTACTTTCGGGGGCCCCCTAATGTAATTCGGTAACGTATAACAATAGACCTACACTAGATCTGACTACCGTTAAGGTTTAAACCGATTTAGTTTCTTTTGGCTCGGTATCAGGTGTTGGAGAGACGTCTTTTTTTGAGTCCTTAAAACCTTTTTCAAATTCCGCTTTCGCTTGGCCCAATGACTTTGCAAATTTGGGGATTGCCGATGCGCCAAAGAGCACCACAATCACCAATACAATAATCATCAATTCGGGAGTTCCTATCATCGTTATTCACCTCGTTTTGAATAATCCGACGCCGCCCTTACTTTGTCAATCAACAGAAGTGAAACGATGCCTTCATGAGAATACTTGTGGTCTATTTCTTTTTTTCTTCTTCGTTCTTGATGGCGTCTTCAAACGCATCCATTTCATCTAAAAATCGATGATATATGCGCAGAACTTTCCCGTACGCCTCACCCAATTTTCTCATCATTCCGGGCAAATCTTCTGGCTTAAGAAGGATAAATGCAATAAATCCGATCAATAAAAATTCAGGGGTCCCAATCCCAAACACTAGCCTTCTCCAAACTTAAAAATATACGCGATTAGCAATGCACTAAAATAAAAAAGCAACAATGGCACCGCAATAAATAATTGATTAATGACATCGGGTGTCGGAGTCACAATCGCTGAAATAATAAAAATGACTAAAATCGCAAAACGGGAGTGCCGTAATAATGTTTTTCTTGAAAGCACATTCAAATACAACAGAATCTCAAGGAGTATCGGTAGTTGAAACGTTAACATTCCATACAATAGAAAATTAACCACATAAAACACATTCTGGTTAAAATTCAAAAGTAACCCTACCCCTTTCGGGATAAAATCATTTCCTATTAATACCCGAATTGCCGACGGTATGAAGTAAAAATACCCAAGATACAAACTAATCGCTGACAGAATCGCACTTGAAAACAATGCCCACCCGACCACCTTCTGTTCCTTATGGCTGAGCCCCGGCAAAATAAACCGAATTAGATGATATAGGTGAATCGGTATCGTAATCATGACCCCTGCAATAACCGAAAACCGAATCTTAGTGGCAAATCCTTCAAATAAAGAATTGATATACAACGCAGTTACACCCGGTTGACCCAAATGGAAAGGCCGCATCAACACAACGACAATTCGATCATAAAACCAATAACACGCCATGGTGCCGAGCAGGATAGCTGCTGCCGACCAAATGACCCGACGTCGCAACTCTCGAATATGATCTATCAGGGTAAGGGGCTCCGAATGTGTCATTAATTTCCGCTAAAAAAGGCCTTTGGAACAGGAAATTGACGAACCCCAACCGTGTATTTGCTCACTGCGGGAAAAAACGCAGTCCCGGAAATATGCCCATCAGGAATCAAGACTTTGACTTGAATTCCATTTTCTCGAAGGCGCGCAGCTGACTCTAAGATCGTCGACAACCCATCTGTTGGCACCGCCTCTAAGGATCGGCTCACGTTACCAATACAAGGGATCAAATAGGTCACCGCCTCCCCTTCGTTGATTCCCATCATGATTGCGCAATGTTTTAAGCGCAATTCGTCGTATGGACCGGCCTGACCTTTTTGTTCAATATTCGACGTATCCAACCGAACCGGCCGAACCAATTCTGGAGTGCTCTGAACAGGCCCCTGGGGTCTCCGAGATGCATGCCAATACACAATAGCGGTTAAGGCAATCCCCGCAATAAACCCCAGACTTTCCGTCCCAAACGCCTTAAAGGGCAGCCCCGCCAATATCAGGATCCCAGCGACAATCGCCAAAATCCCCATCGCATTGTCCCGCATCTGTTTAGTGATCGTTTTCATTTGTTCATTATCCCAGTGACACGACAAAAAAGGAACTAGCTAAATGCCCTAAATTGATTGGATTTTGAACTTAGTGTACAGTTATCGGCGGTTTTTACCCCTATTAAATGAGGAGCCCATTCCATTGTCTACCCCCGATTCCGACCCTCAAATTGATACCCGTCTCAAACGACAAATCGAGGCTCAGTTAACGATTGATCTCGAATATCAACGGTGTTTGGATTCTTTGGAATATTTGATCCGATATAAAGGTAAAGAAACCGCTCGCACGCTGATCACCACACTCAATACCCGGCTAAAAGAACTCGGGGTCCATCCAGTCCCATCCACATATTCAGGGTATATCAATACAATCTCTGTCGAAGATCAGCCGGCATACCCCGGCGATATTGCATTGGAATCTCGAATCGCAGCGATCATTCGGTGGAATGCGTTGGCTATGGTTGTCCGAGCTAATAAATATAATGACGGCCTCGGAGGACACATCTCGACCTACGCATCCTCATCAACCCTCTACGAAGTCGCATTTCACCATTTTTTCAAAGGAAATCGAGACGCCCATTATGCCGACCAAATCTATTTTCAGGGGCACGCATCACCCGGAATCTATGCCCGCAGCTTCTTAGAAGGCCGGTTATCGGATGCCCAACTGGGCCATTTCAGGCAGGAACTCGCGGCAACAGGGGGGCTTTCTTCGTATCCCCACCCCTATTTAATGCCCACGTATTGGCAGTTCCCCACGGTCTCAATGGGATTAGGTCCGGTGATGTCTATTTATCAAGCCCGATTTAACCGTTACCTTCAAAATCGAGGATTGCTGGATCACGATCCTAACGTGTGGTGTTTTATCGGAGATGGCGAATGTGACGAACCTGAGACTTTGGGGGCACTCTCGATTGCCGCCCGGGAGCAACTCGACAACCTCACGTTTGTGATTAACTGCAACCTTCAGCGACTCGATGGTCCAGTTCGGGGCAATGGAAAAATCATTCAAGAACTTGAAGGTATTTTCAACGGCGCAGGCTGGAATGTGGTGAAACTTATTTGGGGTTCGGAGTGGGATCCGTTACTAGCGGGGCCCCACCGAGATCTTTTAATCCGTCGAATGAACGAAGTCGTAGACGGCGAATATCAAAAATATTCAGTGATGCCAGGGTCCTATATGAGAACCCATTTTTTTGGTAAATATCCCGAATTATTGAGCATCGTCGATAATCTGTCAGACGACGACCTATTAAACCTCACACGAGGTGGCCATGATCCCAAAAAGGTTTTTGCTGCGTATGATAAAGCCACTGCCCACAAAGGTCAGCCAACGGTTGTGTTAGCCAAAACAATCAAAGGCTTTGGAATGGGTGACGCCGGCGAAGGCCGAAACATCTCCCATCAGCAAAAAAAATTAAATGAAAAAGAATTGAGAGGCTATCGCAATCGGTTTGACATCCCCATTTCGGACGACGACATTGCAACACTTCCATTTTATCGTCCTGCCGAGGATTCTGAAGAAACTCAATACCTACTCACTCGTCGTAAGGAAATGGGTGGACTGCTCCCTGAGCGAAAGCGTGAGTTTGTAACACCCCCACTCCCCAACTCCGAATTCTATGATGAGTTCCTAAAGGCATCCGGCGAAAGCGAATTGTCCACAACAATGGCATTTGTTCGGATTTTAAGTAAATACCTAAGGCACGATATTAAATCCGCTGTCGTTCCAATCATTCCGGATGAAGGACGCACCTTTGGGATGGAAGCGTTGTTCAGACAAATTGGAATTTATTCGCCTGTGGGACAATTGTACGATCCCGTTGATAGCGATTCATTACTGTCGTATCGGGAGGCAAAAGACGGCCAAATTCTTGAAGAAGGCATTAACGAAGTTGGCTCGATGTGCTCCTGGCTTGCAGCTGGAACCAGCTATGCCACCCATGGGATCCCGATGATTCCCTTTTATATCTTCTACTCGATGTTTGGACTTCAGCGAATCGGCGACCTATGCTGGCTTGCAGGAGATATTCAGGCCAAAGGGTTTTTACTTGGGGGCACCGCAGGTCGGACCACGTTAAACGGGGAAGGTCTTCAACACCAGGATGGGCATAGCCATTTGCTCGCCAGTACGATCCCCAATTTGGTGAGCTATGACATCGCATTCCGATACGAAGTTGCGGTCGTCGTTAAAGATGGTCTCCACCGAATGTACGATGCCAAAGAAGATATCTACTATTACATTACCCTCGGCAACGAAAACTATACTCACCCCGAAATGCCCGAAAATGCCGAAACAGGCATCCTTAATGGGCTTTATAAATTCAACATCGGCCCGAAAGCAACCCATAAGGTCCACTTATTCGGTAGTGGCTCAATTATGCGGGAAGTCATTCGTGCACAAGCACTCCTTGAAGGATACGGGGTCTCAGCCGATGTGTGGGGTGCAACTAACTACAAACGACTTCGAAACGAGACATTGGCAGCCCAACGTTGGAATATGCTTCATCCCCAATCCAAAGCAAGAACCTCTTATCTACAAGACACATTGTCCAAAGAAACTGGCACCTTTTTTGCAGCATCCGACAACATGCGGATTGTACCCGATCAAATTGCACAATGGGTTCCTGGCGGGCTATTTACACTGGGCACCGACGGATTCGGCCGCAGCGAAACTCGTGAAAATTTACGACGATTTTTTGAAGTCGACGCCGAATGTATTACGGTTGCAGTGTTATATCGGCTCAGTTTAGACGGCAAGGTCAGCGTCGCGACGGTTGAGTCAGCGATTCAATCATTGGGAATCGATCCTGAAAAAGTATATGGCTACTGTATTTAAGCTTGCGGCGATGAAAGGGTATTAAAAACTATGGAAATCAAACTCCCCCATCTGGGTGACGGTATTGACTCAGCGGTCGTCTTATCGGTTCTTGTGAGCCCAGGGGACATGGTCACCAAAGACCAAACCATTCTGGAACTTGAAACGGATAAGGCCGTGGCGCCAATCCCCTGTCCTGCGGCAGGAAAGGTCATCGCGATTCACGTTAAATCCGGGGACACCGTCAGCATGGGAACACTGGTACTGAGTATTGAAGGTGACTCAGCGTCATCAACGGCAACCGCTCCGGTTGCATCGGCCCAAGCAGCTGTGGCCCCTGTAAGCGTCAGTTCGGCCCCCACACCAACACCCAGCACAGGCCCGCTCGGTAGTTACACATTTGAATCCGCTAGTGGCGCAGAACCACCCGCATCCCCCAGCATTCGAAAAATGTCACAGCTATTTGGATTAGACCTTCGGCGAATACGGGGAACCGGTAACGGTGGTCGAATTACTACGCCCGATGTTCAAGCCCATCTGTCCCACCTTCAATTTGTGGCATTTCAAGTCCCCGCAACCACTCCGGCGATAGCCGCCCCAACAAAACCTGCCACTCCGGCACTCCCCGATTTTTCAAAATTCGGATCAATCGAGATCCAACCCATCACATCGCTCCGGAAAAAAATTGGCCAAAAGATGAGCGACGCATGGACTACCGTTCCCCATGTCACTCAATTTGACGAAGCGGATATTACCCAATTGATGGCACTCCGAAAAAAATATGTCCCCGAA
This sequence comes from uncultured bacterium, assembly GCA_903864835.1. Taxonomy (GTDB): domain Bacteria; phylum Margulisbacteria; class Marinamargulisbacteria; order SXXA01; family SXXA01; genus CAIPHK01. The sequence goes on from CAIPHK010000015.1 coordinate 11,795, forward strand.
TATGAGAAAAAAGGAATCAAACTATCGGTCACCGTGCTTCTACTAAAAGCCGTCGTCGACGCACTCAAAAAATTCCCCATTTTCAACTCGACCTATGATGAAGCGAATGGTCAAATGATCATGAAAAATTATTTTAATTTTGGAATCGCAGTCGATACGGATAACGGATTGATCGTTCCTGTAATTCGAAACGTGGATCAAAAGTCGCTAGAGACCCTATCGGCCGATCTCTCAACCATTGCTGAAAAAGCCAGAACCCGCCAAGTATCCCTAGAGGATCTTCAAGGAAGTAGCTTCACCATCTCCAATCTTGGCAGTCTCGGCGTCGGGCCATTTACTCCGATTGTAAATACCCCCGAAGTCGCAATTTTAGGATTGTCTAAAGGGGTAACCAAACCGGTAGTCATCGACGGAAAAATCGAGATACGGACATTGTTGCCACTGAGCTTATCCTACGACCATCGCATCATTGACGGGGCCGATGGCGCCCGATTTACCCGAGAAATTATTGCCGGCATCGAACAATTTAATGAAGAATACCTGAAGGGAAACTAAACGAATGTCCACTCACTCCGTAGACCTAGTTGTCATTGGTGCCGGCCCCGGCGGATACGCCGCCGCATTTGTTGCGGCAACGCACGGGCTTACCGTTGCCCTAGTTGATTCCGATACCAACTTGGGCGGGGTATGTTTAAACCGAGGCTGTATTCCTTCCAAAGCACTCCTTCATCTCGCCAAATTAATACGCGAAGCTGAAAGCGCTTCGCATCACGGGGTAACCTTTGGGAAACCCAAAATCGACTTGGATCAGATCCGTACGTGGAAAACTTCGATTATCGACAAACTGTCTGGAGGGGTTGCCCACCTGGCCAAAAAGCGAAACGTTACGGTCCTTAACGGACGCGGACTGTTTCAGTCGTCCACCACACTCCGGGTGGATTCTCCGAATGGACAATCGTATGTCACGTTCAAACACGCGATTATTGCCGCGGGATCTCGACCTGCGTTGCCCTCCGCCTTTGACCTTGGCAGCCATAGGGTAATGACCTCTACCGAAGCGCTGGAGTTGGCGGACATCCCCGCCCGACTGCTGGTTATTGGCGGCGGATATATTGGTATGGAATTGGGAACCGTGTACTCCGCATTGGGAAGCAAAGTATCCGTTGTTGAGGCTCAGTCCAGTATTCTAAGCGGTGCAGATCCCGACCTTATCCGACCCGTGGTTAAATTTAGCCAGACTCATTTTGAGTCGGTGTGGACTTCCACCAAAGTTCAGAGCATGCAAAGTGACGGCAAAACCGTCAAAGTGACCCTAGCCAATGAGACAAAAACATGGGAAGAAAATTTTGACCGGGTATTAGTGTCGGTTGGACGATCGCCCAATAGTCAAAATCTAGGACTCGAAAATACCAAGGTCCAATTGGATGACCGTGGATATATTAAAGTAAATTCCAATTTAGCGACCGATGACCCGTCAATCTACGCGATTGGAGATATTATAGGCGGATTGATGCTGGCACATAAGGCGTCGAAGGAAGCACGAATTGCCGTTGACAACATCGTGGGTGACCCGACTCGATTCGAAAACCCGATCATTCCTGCGGTGGTCTTTACCGACCCCGAAGTGGCATGGGCGGGGCTCACGGAAACAGAAGCCAAAGCCAAAGGGATTGCCATCAAAGTCAGTAAATTCCCATGGGGCGCCTCGGGACGGGCACTTACCTTCGACCGAACCGACGGACTGACCAAGTTAATCCTTGAACCCGGAACCGATCGTATCTTAGGTGTTGGGATTGTTGGGGTTGGCGCAGGAGAACTCATTGCGGAAGGCGCATTGGCCATTGAAATGGGCGCTACCGCTGCGGATCTCGGTGAAGTGATCCATGCGCATCCAACATTGTCCGAAACGCTGATGGAAGCGGCAGAGGTCTATTACGGGACGTCCGCGCACGGGTAAGTGCCCCGTTCTAATTCACCACCAACGTCAGCGGGGTATTTGTTCCAAACGTGTTGAGTTGCGGGTTCACATTCTTTGGTAATTTCAGAATAATTCTTACATACGCATGATTGGGCAACACGACGCCGGTCGCAGAAAACTGGGGGTCTACCTTCAAATTCACAGTTGCCGTTAACCGTCCTGCAGAATAAACCAATGATTTTGCGAAAGCGTATAAATTGGTGGAGGTCTCCTCGACATACACCGCCAAATAGTAGTTATTCACTGTATCAAGGCTACTGATCCATTCCGTACTCGATCCTGAACTTTGATTTTTGATGGCGTTGATTTCACCCGTGGTAAGAAACGCCACCCGTTGCGCGACATCGCCATTATTAAAATCTGGGCCCCAGTAGCTACGATCCACCAACGTGAATTCAAGGCTACCTGACAGTGGAGACACGATGACGGTACTCACCCCAACTTTGGTATCATCTGCCACCGAATAGGCACGAACGATCGTTCCTTCAACGGTCGGCGCCACCGCCAAAATTCGTCCCGTCTGACTCACACGCACCCGAGTATCATCAGCAGAACGCCAACGCACCACCGGTACAGTACTGGGAACCACGGTCGCACTGAGGGTTACCACGTCCCCAACGAGCACATCCTGCCGACTTGGCGCCACGGTGACGCTATTGATTTGGATGGGCATGACGGTAATGGTAATTTTTTTAGATTGAGTCGTATCAAAGGCAGATCTGGCTTCTATCTGAGTCGTTCCGGCTGCTTTCCCAGTCACAATTCCACCCGCGACTTCCGCAGTCACCACATCCAAGGATCGCCAGGTTACCGTTTGATCCGCTCCAGAGGGCAAAACAGTCGCGGTCAATGTGGCCGTTTGACCCTGAAATATAGATACCGACGAAGGAGTAAGTGTCATTCCCGTTACAGGTGGCGACTTTACAACGACATCCGCAACCCCATAATACGCAGGATTCACGGTAGACGTGGCGCGGACCTGCGCACGGCCCGACTTGCGGGCGGTCACTTTCGCGGTTGGTAATCGCGTATCCAACTCCAAAATAGTTGAATCAGATACCGTCCACGTGACACTTTGCCCCACATCCGACGGAAATACCGCCGCCGTAAGATTTTGGGTTCCAGACAAATTCAGTTCCACCGACCGTGGGGAAACCACAACTTCCGATATCGACGGATCGGACACCGTTACCGTTGCCGTCGCGGAGTTGGCCCCTGCAGATGCGACTATCGATACAATTCCCGATTTTTTCCCAGTTACGACACCATTAGAAGCCACAGTAGCAACCGTGGTATCGACTGATCGCCAAGTCACTGCTTGGTCGGAATCGACGGTTGCAAACAACGTCACTGTTTTATCTTTAATCACGGTTGTTTGAAGTGGGAATAGCGTAATCCCCGTGGACGCCGCCGATACTACGGTAACGGTCATCGTCGCACTTTTTTCAGTCGCGGCGTTGGGACGAACAGTCAAGATGGAGGTTCCAGTTGATTTTGCCTTAAATCCAACCAATTCTCCGTTTGCGCTAGAAAGGACAAAATCGACCACGTTGCTATTCGAGGTATACCACGACACGGATGTATCCCCATTCGGATCAATCGACTGCACAGTAGAATCAACCGAAAATTGCGCCCCAACCGCGCAGGTCAATTGGGTAGGTTGCACCGAAATACCTCGAATCTTAGATTCGACTTTTACCCGACATGTCCCCACGGCGTCCCCAGAATTCGTGTCATACGCCGTTACCATCGACTCACCCAAATCACGTGCTAAAATCGTTCCCGAATCGGGCCCCACGCTTGCCGCCGATGGATTGGAAGATTGCCATCTCAAGACCAACCCTGAGTCCCCTTGCAAGCTGAGGGTATAGGTTTCGGCTTTGTAGAGAGTGAGATCGGATTGGGTCAGATGCTGATTTGCGGTCGCAGACACCATAATCAATGCCGATGTCGATACGGATTGGTTACTCGCCAAAATCGCAAAAATTAAGGTTTGGCCCGCTTTAAGTCCCTCAATAGTTCCAGACGAATCAATCGTCGCAATCTCTGGATCCGCCACGATCCAAATTAAATCCGCAGCGGTCACATTGGGGGTAATTTGGGATACCAAGGTAAGTAGCTCGCCTCGGCTCAACTGATACGACCTGGACCGAAATTCAAGGTAATTAATTACAACCGGGGTATCGGGATCCCCCGGCGTTGTCGCCGACGACACCAGCCGTCCACATCCCATATTTACACCTATGGCCGCAATCGCTATGAGCCCAAGTCCAAATTTCAAACATCGATATAGTCGCTCAATCATACATATATTTATCGAGGATATAACAAAAAAACTTGCACTCAAAATCAAATCACGATTTGGGGAGTTAGCAAGAGGGTATCCCAGGGGTATAATGCCCCCTTTAATATCGATATTGGACGCCGATGGAGGATAAAGATGATGAAAGTAGTGGTCAATGGCGCTCTTGGGAAAATGGGGCAAGAAACGGTAAACGCTGTCCATGGTGAACCTGATTTGGAATTGGTTGCGTCAATTGACCGTGATAACGATCTGGCAGCCACCATTAAAAACACTCGACCCGACGTCGTAGTTGATTTTACACATCCCTCTTGCGTCAAACAAAATGTCATCACAATCCTATCGGGTGGAGCCAATGCCATTATCGGAACAACCGGCCTCTCGGAAGCGGACTTGATGGAAATCGACGCTGCGGCCAAGGCCAATGGCCTCGGCGCGTTGGTTATTCCCAACTTTGCAATTGGGGCTGTGTTATTAATGACCTTTGCGGCGGAAGCCGCGAAGTACATGCCGAAGGTCGAGATTATTGAATACCATCACGACAAAAAGGCAGACGCCCCGTCCGGCACAGCGATCAAAACAGCAGAAATGATTTACTCGGTAAATCAACATATCAATTCGGCAAAATTGGATGAGACGGAACTCATTCCCGGCGCTCGAGGTGGCCGTAAACACAATATTCCGATTCATTCTGTACGACTCCCCGGATACGTCGCATCTCAAGAAGTCATCTTAGGAGGGGTCGGCCAAACGTTAGTGATCCGACATGATACGATTTCTAGAGATTCATTTATGCCCGGTGTTATTTTGTGTATTCGAAAAATTAGCCAAATTTCAGGCCTAGTATACGGCCTTGAAAATGTGTTCCATTTATAGTCAGGAGGCCCTTATGAAAAATTATACAGTTGCAGTTGTCGGTGCTACCGGAGTCGTCGGAAAAGAAATGATCTCAATGTTGGAATCTCGCAAATTTCCGGTCGGAAAATTGATTCCTCTTGCGTCTGAGCGTTCCATCGGTGCATCCATTACATTTAAACGCCAGGATATCGACGTGGAAGTCCTCACCCCAGAATCCTTCATTGGCGTTGATTTTGCTCTATTTTCCGCGGGTGGGTCAGTATCCGCTGAATACGCCCCGATTGCCGCCGCCGCTGGAGCTGTTGTCATTGACAATACCTCCCATTTCAGAATGCAACCCGACGTTCCATTGGTGGTTCCCGAAGTCAATTCTCATGCACTGGCAGGTCATAAGGGAATTATCGCAAATCCCAACTGTTCGACCGCGCAAATGGTATTAATTCTAAAGCCAATACACGATGCAGTGGGAATCGAACGGGTCATTGTCTCAACCTATCAATCCGTTTCGGGTGCCGGCAAAGATGCCATTCATGAATTGGAGTCCCAAAGTCGAGCTAACCTGAGTGGGCAGAACTACGACGGTAAAGTATTTAAATCCCCGATTGCATTTAATGTCATTCCTCAAATCGATGTATTCCTCAAAAATGGCTACACCAAGGAAGAAATGAAGCTCATCGAGGAAACTCGAAAAATATTGGAAGACCCGAGCATCCGAATATCCGCTACCGCAGTCCGAGTCCCTGTCTTTGTGGGACATAGTGAATCCATCAACATTCAAACTCGAAAACCCATTACCCCGGATCAAGTCCGCTCACTTTTGAGAACCGCCCCCGGTGTGACAGTAATGGATAACCCCACCAAGGGGCAGTACCCCACGCCGAGAGACCTTGCGGGCGAAGATAACGTCGGGGTGGGTCGAATCAGAAAAGACTTGTCAATCGAAAATGGGATCGAACTTTGGTGCGTGGGCGATAACCTCCGAAAAGGGGCTGCGCTGAATGCCGTTCAAATCGCTGAAGTATTGATTGGAAATATGGTCCCCGCGTAACGCGTGCCCCTATCACAATCAATTTCTCGCTATTACGATGATCGGGCGGCCCGTTATTCACAGTCCTACCAACGCTGTGGATGGCGGTCCCCCAACACTCAGCACCAACGATTCTGGGCACTCACTCATCACTTTGAACTCAATGACGCCATCGTCTTAGATGCAGGCTGTGGTGATGGGGAGTTTTTTTCGTTTACAAAATCCGAATTTCCCCACTGGCGCTATGTCGGTATTGATCTCAGTTCTGGCATGATCACGCAGGCAAGAGAGCGGTTTCCAGATGCATTATTTATGGAAGCCGACCTCCAAAAATTTACCGGGGATTACGATTACGTCATCTGCTCTGGCGCACTTAACCACCAAAACGCTACGCCTATGGAAACCCTACTCAGCGCACTAACGTCGCTCTACACCATGAGCCAAGTGGCCACCGCGATCACCCTATTGTCCAATCAATGCCCGACCGAGGAACAATCCGAACCGTTTTTCTACTATGATCCCCGCGCGGTTTTGGGGCTGGCCCAAACGCTAACACCCTACGTTGATCTAAACCACACCTATGCGCGTAATGACTTCTGCTTAACTCTCTTTAGACGGTAGGCTCAACGGCACATTGTCGATAAGGCGGGTTCCGTTAATCCAAATGGCCGCCACCAATCGACTGGAATGAGTCACCCACCGCTGCTTCCGAATAGTCGGATCGACCACCTCTACGTAATCGATGGTGATTGCAGGATACTTCGCTAATTGTGCACGGACAGTATTTTCAATACGTTTCACGTCCCGCTCTCCACTCCACACAGCGTCCATCGCACCAGATAACGCTCTATAAAGCTGTATCGCCGTGCCGCGATCCGTTACTGACAAATATCGATTACGTGAGCTCATCGCCAATCCATCGCCCTCTCGCACTGTAGGAACGGACCTAATGACTACAGGAACGAATAAATCCTGGCACATCGCCCGAATAACCTGAACTTGTTGAAAATCTTTTTCCCCCAAGATCAGCTGACTCGGCAGTACACTATTTAGAAGCCGCAGAACAACGCTACAAACCCCTTCAAAAAAACGGGTGCGGGACTTGCCGCAGAGTCGTTTTCCCATTCGAGGCACCCTCACCCGAGTCGCAACGCGATAGCCAAGCGGATATAGATCCATTTCCGTTGGCGTAAACACCGCGGCTACCCCAGCACCTCTCAGCATGGCCAAATCTGATTCAAGTACTCGGGGATATTTCCCAAAATCTTCCGTAGGGCCAAATTGCCCGGGATTCACAAAAATACTCACGACCACCATTGCATCCGGGGTAGCCACAGCCGTCCGCACTAATTCCAAATGCCCCGTGTGTAATGCCCCCATCGTCGGAACTAAAACCACCACCGAACCGGCGGGCAGATCACGCCGCCATTCGTCCAACTCCGCCACGGAATTAAGAACTATCACCGCATGGAACTTACTGAACTATGCGCCAAATAAAATAGAATCAAGGTCACCGCAAGGGCAACGAGTTTAAGAAACCAATTTCTTACAATCCGGTGGCGAAACGCCTCAATCCACGGAATGATTACATTTCGGACAGGTTTTTTGTTCACTTTTTCCTCGCGATTGTTTCATCACCATCAGAGGGTTTGCACATGCCGGGCAGGGTTCCGGGATTGGCTTATCCCACAATGCAAACGTACAGGTTGGATAATTCCCACACCCATAAAATATTTTTCCTCGTTTGGAACGCTTTTCAGAAATAGGTCCTCCACAGTCAGGGCACATTACCTCTAAATCCTTACGGATCGATTTTGTATTTTTACATTCTGGGAAATTAGAACATGCAAGAAAATCACCAAAACGCCCCGCTTTAATTACCATCGGGTGACTACATTTTTCACAGACATCCTCAGTTGGGCGATCTGTGTTTATTTTCTCCATTTCCGTATCCGCTTTTTTGAGCATCGTTACAAATGGATCATAAATTTGTCGCACAATTTCGAACCAAACATGTTTACCTTCGGTAATCTCGTCCAGCCGATTTTCCATTTCTGCAGTAAATTCGGTATCGATAATTTGCGAGAAAAATTCCTGCAGTTTATCGTTAACCAACATTCCCAAATCAGTGGGAAACAAGGTCCGTTTTTCTTTTTGGGCATAGCCCCGATCCACAATTAACGCGATCGTTGGCGCGTACGTGGATGGACGTCCAATACCATTTTCTTCCATTTCCTTTACCAAAGCGGCTTCCGTAAATCGATGGGGCGGTTGGGTAAATTTTTGATCCTTGGTTAAATCAAGTAAATTCAGTGCTTGTCCCACTTCTAGAAGAGGGAGTTTCCCCTCAGATTCTTCCGAATCATTATCGGTGCTCTCGGTATATACCGACATAAACCCGTTAAACAGAATCACCTGACCCGATACTCTCAAAAAGAGTTGGCTTTGATCTTTTGCCGTAGCGGCAACCGTAACTTGGGTATTTTCTACCAACGCCGGCACCATTTGAGACGCAATAAACCGATCCCAAATTAACCGATACAACTTATATTGATCACTGGAAATTTTTCCCTCAATTTTATCTGGAGTCCACACCATATAAGTAGGACGAATCGCTTCGTGAGCATCTTGGGCTTTACCCTTATTCTTATAAACATTGGGTTTACCTGGAAGGTATCTCTCAGAGTATCGCTCCGTAATATAGTCACGCGCAGCTGCCAGAGCCTCATCTGAAATCCGAAACGAATCGGTTCTCATATAGGAAATCAACCCGACGGTATCGGTTCCCACATCCACCCCTTCATAGAGTTGCTGGGCGACCATCATTGTTTTTTTAGTACTCCAATTCAACTTCCGGGAGGCATCTTGTTGAAGCGTCGACGTAATAAACGGAGGTTGTGGATACCGATTTTGTTGCGTTTTCTTCAGATCGGACACCAAGTACGATGCGTCTTTAAGTAAATCAAAATAGCGAGTGGCATCCGCCTCGGTTCGAGGATCCGCTTTATCCTGATTTTTACCCTCTGATATCAATTTTGCCGAAAATTTGCCGCGTTCAGAATCCAATAACGCCGCAACCACCCAATATTCTTCCGGAACAAAGGCTAATATTAATTTTTCACGATCACACACCAGCTTAACGGCCACCGACTGGACCCGGCCAGCACTTAACCCTTTACGAATTTTCTTCGATAAAATCGGGCTTAATTTGTACCCTATCAACCGATCAAGAACGCGCCGAGCTTGTTGCGCATTCACCAAATCCGTATCAATATTCCGACTATTTTGAATCGCATGCTGAATGGCCTGCTCGGTAATCTCATGAAACACAATTCGACGAACCTTGGATTCTGGAAGGTCAATCGCTTCTTGAATGTGCCACGCAATCGCTTCTCCCTCTCTGTCAGGGTCAGTCGCGATATATACGGTATCAGCGGTTTTACCGATTTTTTTAAATTCTTTAATGAACTTATTTTTATCCTTCAAGATTTGATATTTCGGGATAAAGTCATTTTTGACATCAATACCAAGGGTATACTCTGGCAAATCTCGGACATGCCCAAAGGAGGCCTTAATCTCAAAATCTTTCCCCAAGAATTTCGAGATTGTCTTCGCTTTAGCAGGAGACTCAACAATTAATAGATTTTTTGCCATATAAGGGGGCATTATGGGGACTGCGTTTCAGCCTTGTCAACCGAGATCACTCCCCAGTCCTCATAAATAAGATCAAATATCAGCCCATAAGTGAATTTGGTATTCGGCCTAAGTTCTCAAAAACATCTTTTCAAAGTCACTCTTCGTCCATGTAATAAACAATGGTCGCCCATGGGGACAGGTATAATTTCCGGGTGTATCAATGAGATCAGAAATCATCGCCATCACTTCTTCGGAAGCCATCCGTTTACCAGCTTTAATAGCGGCACGACACGCCATTCGTTGCAGCCGATCTTTATCCTGAAGCACCAAATCCCAACTCATATCTGGGTTATCAAAAAACGAATCCAATATCGATACAATCAATCGTTCCGGAGACGGCCCGGCCAAGCTCACTGGAACTTGTCGAACAATAATTTGATTTGCCCCAAAATCCTCCACTTCAAAGCCCATTTCCTTAAACACCGATTCCGCTTCGGCAAATCGGGCGTGTTGATCCGGGCTCAATCCGATTACCTCCGCCGCAAGGAGAGGCTGGCAATACGTCGACTCGATACTTCTATCTTTAATTTTTTCGTACAAAATTCGTTCATGTACCGCATGTTGATCCAAGACCACCAACGCATTTCCTGCGTTCACTATTAAATACGTGTCAAACATCTGGATAAACGAAATATCTCTGGTGGATCGCGTCGGCAGTATTTCCGATTGCCCCCCCCAATCAAGCGCTTGAAATAATACATTTGTATGGGCAGCCATATTATCTGGAGGCTGATTGAGCCATACCGCAGAAGAAGGAGGTGCCATCGCAGCCAGTGGTTCCTCTCCCCGAATCCCAGACAGTGCCAAACGAACCGCTTTCATTACGACATCAAACACAAATCCCGAATTTGCAAACCGCACATCTAATTTTTGGGGATGAATATTAATATCCACATGTCCATTGGGCACACCAATATTCACTACACACGCCAAGAAGCGGCCATTGGGAATCGCGTCTGCTGCCGCTTGACTCACCGCCTTTTGAAGCACAGGACTTTTGATCAATCGCCCGTTAACAGTAACGACCTGCCGACTCCGATTTGAATAGGTCACGGTGGGATTAGAGATCAGACCCGTCACCGAATAATCGGACAACTCAAATTTTACGGGTAGCAGCTTACCCTTGAGTTCTTTGCCCCATAGCACGGCCAATCGATCATCTAAACTCAAAATCCCCCGAGTATTTAGAACTTCTTTTTCGTCATGAGACAATACAAATTCAATCGCAGGATAGTGCAACGCCAAGCCAACCAAAAGATCATGAATATAAGAAAATTCTGTTGCAGGTGATTTAAGAAACTTTTGCCGAACGGGAATATTTCGAAATAAGTCACGCACCGTCACCGACGTGCCTTTTGAATGCGCAACCGGAGTGATCGTCCCAATTTCCAGGCCATAGGCGTCTATTTGTGCCCCAAAGGGACTATCTGCGGTCCGAGATACAATCTGCAGCCGCGCCACATGACGAATACTCGCTAAGGCCTCCCCCCGAAACCCCATGGATCGCGCCAAAAACAAATCGTCTACAGATTGAATTTTAGAGGTCGCATGGTCCTCGACCGCGAGGGCCAATTCACCCGCCACAATACCGCGACCATCGTCCACAACGCGAATTAAATCCGTCCCGCCACGCTGAATAAAGACCTGTATTCGTTGGGCCCCAGAATCGATACTGTTTTCGACCAATTCCTTAACGACCGACACCGGACGGTCAATGACTTCCCCCGCGGCAATTTTTGCAATGGTCAATCCGTCGAGTTTTTTAATATGATGCATCGTAGTCCTCATTCGTCGCAATATATATCGAAGGATATCAAAATGGGTCTCCCAATGAAACCAACGCCAGCACATCGCCGCCATGTCCAATAGACGGTATAGCCTTATTGTTACCGCCGCAGGTTCCGGCCAACGCTATGGCGGACCATATAACAAAATATTTGCCCCCCTCAATGGAATCCCCATTATTGTTCATGCAATCCGTCAAACATGGGTTCCAGAAATCCATCAACTGATTGTAACTACCACCGCAGATGACGCAGAGATGATGGCCACGATTTTAGCCGAATATGAAATTACTGCGACCATCGTAATAGGTGGGCCTACCCGACTAGAATCAGTTCAAAATGCACTCAAGCTGGTACTCCCCAATTCTTTCGCCGTAATGATCCATGATGGTGCCCGGCCGAACCCGAGCAAGGCAATGATCCACCGGCTGCTTGCGGCATCCCAACGTCATTCAGCGGTTATTCCCGGGGTTCCATTAGCAGATACGATCAAGCAGATTGCAAATAGCACTGTCGTAACGACCATTCCCCGACATACCCTCATTGGAGTTCAAACCCCTCAACTATTTTCAAAAGACTTAATACAAACCATTCTCGCCGCATCCCCCACTGTTGAAATCACAGACGAAGCAATGTTATTGGAATCACTTGGCATTCCCATCGTTGTGGTCGATGGATCTCCAGGTAATATTAAGATAACCCTTCCGATCGATAAGGTTATAGTGGAGGCAATTCTTACCGTCGACGCAAAATGAGTACATCAGCCGACTCATAAACTAAACTATAGCCCCATTTTCCCGCCACAAGCTCGGAAATTAGAAGGCGTGCGTCCTTATAAAATTCTCGATCCCCCCCCCCCTCCAAGCCCACCTTGAAATAAGGCGTCCGTTTATCAATAACAATCCAGGTATGGTCCCTAAATGGTGGCATAATCGAAAAACCTCTGGCCCTAAAATAGGCCTCGTGCGCGTCTTGAACCACATACCGGCGTTGAATGTTTTTGACTTCCGCATCAAGGTCCAAGTACCCAATACCCAACGTTCGAAAATCAACTATTGAAACAGTGGTCGCCAGCACCGTATCGCCCGGGGTTACCAGTGGCGCAAGAATTTGCGTGACACTCTCCCGGGCACTCCTATAAGTATCTCGGGCAACTTCGGTATTGCGACGATGTAGCTCGGTATAGATCATGTGAACCCCGTAATTCAAATTCACCCCGATACAGGCGACTAACAGGCCAATCCCGATTCGGTTATGGAATCGAAAAACCGTATAGACGCCCGCTATCCACATCAGCACCACGGGTACAAGATAATAGTGCGGCCACCCATTATTAACGGCTAAAACCATGTAGAGAATATTCAAAACGGCCGTCGCCCCAACAATTCCGATCAAGCGACTCTCAAAATCCGTCCAGCGACGACAAGCGATAACGACACTTGTTGCAACAGCCCCACCCACTATTCCAATGACTATTGGCCCCGCATAAGAAAGCATAACCCCAAATCGGAATCGATCAACAATCGATACCACCTCAGTCCCCCAAGCGAGGTTAATATCTAAAAGCCGTTTAAATGCTTTAAACCCCATTGGGTGAACGATATATGGATTCCATACAAAAAAAATGCCACTCAGGGTAACGACTATCCGACACGCATCCCGACCCATACGCCGAAATAATCCAGCGTGATATCCCTCTCTTTTGAAGTCATCCACACGGTAACTTGCCCAATAAGCCAATAGGATAGGAGTCACCAGTATCGCTTGAAACTTCGTTCCAATCGCACACCCCAAAAATATAACCGCCCACCAAAAGAAACGGCCAGACTGTCCACGATCCCTCGCCAACGCCCAGATCATGCACACACACCAGAACAGCATTAAACAGTCCGGATGAAACCACGTTCCTACTTGCCAAACATAGGGCATCGATACAATACCAAGGGACACCCAGAGTCCTACCCACGGCCTCCGAAATCGCGAAAAAAGATCGACAATTAGACCCAAAGAAAATGCCACAGAAAGCGTGGATATCATTCGTGGCGCCATCACAATCCAGGTCCATTGATCCGTTAGCATCCCGGGCAATGTAATGACCAAGGTCCCTAAAAAATACGCAAAGCCATAGTTAAACCAGGTGTAATTAAATGTGCCGACCCAATCATGGCGACTAATCGCGTCCGCCATCTTAAATAATGTGCGAATAAACAAAAATTCATCCGACGCGATCACCGGAAGTTGGGTAATATCTCGATATAGGTAGCTTATCCACCCCATTCCAAAAACAACGACCCCAATGAGTCCAATTGTAACTCCCCAAAGCCACCGAGTCCCCGAGCTCTCGAATAGCCGCTTCACAATACTACCGCCGACTCCGCCGCCGCCCGTCGAGTTGCCGCGTCCATATCCCCAGCCAGCCACAAAGCAATGACCTCTGACACCGGCTTGCCAAGGGCTTCTATTTGCCGATATTCCGATGGCGAAAACGGAGACAACACAAAATCAGACACGGATCCCATCCCCGCTTTAGGCCCAATTCCTACCCGCAATCGGCAAAATTCAGTCGTCCCAAGCTCTAATACAATTGACTTCATGCCGTTGTGAGTCCCCGCACTTCCTTTTGCCCGAAAGCGCAGCTCTCCCAGAGCAATATCAAAATCATCGTATATCACACAAATATCGGACGGAGGAATTTTATAGAAACTCATCGCTGACCGAACCGCTTTACCAGAAAGATTCATAAATGTTTGGGGGAAAAGAACGATCGTCTTGTCATTGCCAATTCCCCGTTGAAACACCTCTGACTGATGGCGGGACGAGGGGGCGCCATAACTGTCTACCAGAACGCGCCCGACAATAAACCCCGCATTATGCCGCGTATACTCGTATTGCTTGCCAGGATTACCCAAGCAGGCAATAAGTCTCACGCGACGGGTATCTCAGGCAAAGACGCTGCCGGCCCCTTAGTCGAAGTAGGCTTAGGCTCATCAGTGTATGAAGACAAAACAATTCCTGGTACCGAGTCAGTCGAAAATTTCCCGATTAACTCATGAAGTCGTTGCGCCGCATACGCATTGCCCATGTCGGCTTGCGCCGCTAGTTTCGTAATTAGTCTAACCAGCGTTTTGTCTGCTTTTTTCTTATACTCCACGGACTCTGAAGTCCCATAAATTTCAGCGACTTTGGCAGCCATCATAAATAGATTGTCGATATCTGATTTTGCAATCAATCCCTTGGAGCCCGTTGCGCCACTCTCTTTTGCAGCTTGCACCTGTTTCAACTGATTCAATCGGGTCTGAATTGTCGAATAAATCTCGGAGAATACTCGTTGATTCATTGCATCCACTCCGGAAAATGAATCCACATCATCGCTTGTAGAGCCACCATCCATGATCCCAGAGGCCAATGTTTGCGACGGATCGCCAGACGCAGACGCCCCAGGGGAGGCAGTAGCCCCCATTCCAGTTAACGATGATCCCGTTCCCAAAGCACCCAACGGATCACTAAGCCGTCCCTTAGCCTGAGCTAACATCGATTTGAACTCACTATCGGAGACCGCAGGCGCAACGGGTTGCACCGGTTGAGGTTTAAATTTTCCTGAAATTGAATCGCCTGAGGATACATTCATAGGGAGCTCCTTAATAGCGATAATGCTCTGGCTTGTACGGACCGTTTGGACTTACTCCAATATAATTCGCCTGATCAGCGGTCAAAGTAGTCAACTTTACACCCAACTTGTCCAAGTGAAGGCGCGCTACCTCTTCATCCAATATTTTGGGAAGGGTATACACCCCAATTTCATATTGTTTTTGCCACAATTCAAGCTGAGCCAATACTTGATTCGTAAATGAGGTACTCATTACAAAAGAAGGGTGTCCTGTCGCACAGCCTAAGTTAACCAATCGCCCTTCCGCCAATAGATAAATAGTTCGCCCTGTGGGGAACCGAAATGCATCCACTTGCGGCTTGATATTTTCTTTTACAATTCCAGGGTAGGTTGCCAATCGATCCACTTGGATTTCATTGTCAAAATGCCCAATGTTACAAACGATCGCTTGGTCTTTCATATTCTCCATATGGGCCAAGGTAATGATGTCTTTGTTGCCCGTCGTCGTAATATAGATATCCCCACGAGACAACGCATCTTCAATCGGTGCGACTTCAAAACCTTCCATCGCCGCTTGAAGTGCACAAATCGGATCGATCTCAGTCACGATAACGCGAGCGCCAAATCCTCGCATTGATTGTGCGCACCCTTTACCCACATCGCCGTATCCACACACCACGGCCACTTTGCCCGCGACCATGACATCCGTAGCCCGTTTAATTCCATCAGCGAGACTCTCTCGACACCCGTATAGATTGTCAAATTTCGACTTCGTTACCGAGTCGTTCACATTAATCGCTGGGAACAAGAGGGTCAGATTCTGGGCCATTTGATATAGCCGATGAACGCCAGTAGTGGTTTCCTCAGACACCCCTTTTATATCTTTCGCAATCCGTGAAAACCGACCTGGATCTCGTTTAATGCTCGCACGGATTAAATCGTCAATAATTTGAGCTTCAAGGCTTTCAGCAGGCGCATCCAAAATCCGAATATCTTTTTCCGCCAATACTCCACGATGAATAAGCAGGGTCGCATCACCCCCATCGTCCACAATTAAATGAGGCCCTTGATTTCCAAAATCAAGAATTTGGTCTGTACACCACCAATATTCTTCTAAAGATTCACCTTTCCAAGCAAAAACAGGAATTCCAGCTTCTGCGATCGCAGCCGCCGCATGATCCTGCGTCGAAAAAATATTACAAGAGGCCCATCGGACTTCCGCACCTAACGCAGTCAGCGTCTCGATGAGAACTGCAGTTTGAACGGTCATGTGCAATGACCCTGAAATCCGCGCGCCCTTTAAAGGTTTTGCCACACCATATCTATTTCGCAACGCAACTAACCCAGGCATTTCTTGCTCTGCAATTATAATTTCTTTACGGCCCGAAGCCCCAAGGGAAATATCTTTAACTCTAAAATCAGATGTTGTAGTCATTGTCATAATCCACTCCTTAAAGTTTTCGGACGCTCAAAACGCCATGAATTGATCGAAGTCGCGCCACTAAATCTTCACTAGGAATACCGTTAATATCTACAATATTATAGGCCAAATCACCGCGACTCTTGTTTACCATTTCAGATATATTCAACCCATCACCAGCCAGAAGCGATGAAATTTGACCCACCATATTTGGAACGTTTTCGTTCGTAACCGTCAAACGAAAATCACCACAACGTTCAATCGAACAGCTTGGATAATTAACCGAATTAACGATATTTCCGTTCTCAAGGAAATCCATCATCTGCTTAACAACCATAATTGCGCTGTTATTCTCAGCTTCCATTGTGGATGCCCCTAGATGAGGAATACAAATTGCCTTTGGGTGCCCCAATAATTGTTGACTTGGGAAATCAGTCACATATGCACTCAACTGGCCGGAATTGAGGGCGTCAATAACATCCGCTTCATTCACAATTTCTGCCCGAGCAAAATTTAACAACACCGCCCCCCGCTTAAACTGCGGCAAGGTCTTTGACGATACCAATTCTACCGTTTCAGGCGTCAACGGCATGTGCAACGTTACAAAATCACAATTCCCAAACAATCTGAGTAGGGAATGGGCGGGTTTAACTTGATGAGACAACGACCAAGCACTATGAACAGATATAAACGGGTCATAGCCCTCAACCTCAAGCCCCAACCCGACCGCATCGTTGGCAACCATCATTCCAATGGCACCCAGTCCTACAACGCCCAACCGTTTTCCCCGAATTTCATATCCGGCAAATTTAGCTTTATCTTTTTCAACTAACTCGGAAACACGATCTCCTTGGCCAAATAATCCTTTGGTATGCTCAATACCGGCAATTAGGTTTCTTGCCGCCAAAAGCATCCCCGACAAAACCAATTCTTTAACCGCATTTGCATTCGCACCTGGCGCATTAAAAACGACGATCCCTCTACGCGTGCAGTCATTAACCGGAATATTATTAGTTCCAGCACCCGCCCGCCCAATAACCATCAGTCGACTACCACTCTCAAGCGAATGAAGATTGGCACTTCTCACCACAATACCATCAGGATCGGTAACAACTTCCCCAACATCATACTTAGCTTTATCAAAAAGCTTTAATCCATCTTTAGATATCTTATTAAACGTCTGAATCCGAAACATCTGGGTCACCCATTCTCAATCAAAATAGAAAAGCCGGACCCAAAAATTGGACCCGGCTTTTATTATACCTACAAAATATACAGCGTCTAACGTTTTCTGAACTGGAAACCCTTCCGAGCGCGCTTCCGCCCGTATTTTTTCCGTTCTTTCACCCGAGGATCTCTCGTCAAAAACCCCTCTTCTTTTAATGCTTTACGATTTTCTGGATCCACTAAAAGCAATGCACGTGAAATCCCGTGCTGAACAGCCCCGGCTTGTCCCATAAGCCCACCGCCAAGAACCGAAATTTTAACATCAAACTTCCCAAAAACCCCGACTACGTCAAGAGGTTTTCGAATCTGTTTTACTTCTATTTCAGTAGGAAGATAGGCTTCAGCAGTTTGACCGTTAATTTCAATAACTCCAGACCCGGGAAATAGCCAAACCTTAGCTATAGAAGTTTTACGTTTCCCTGTGCCGTAGAAAGAAACAGACGGAACCTTCAATCCAGCCTTTATTTTTGCAGGCATAACGACATCCTTCGCAGGAACGTCGACAGCGACAGACTTCACCGATTTTTCTGCCTTAAGCTTAGTATCCTTTTTAGGAAGTGCTTTTTTATCTTTCTCCATGTTGTTTAAATCTCCTTTGTGCCCACTGCCAAAACTTCTGGATCTTGTGCAGAATGGGGATGCTCTGTACCAGTATATATCTTTACCTTTTTAGCCAATCGCGCACCTAGCTTCGTCTTAGGAAGCATACCCGTAATTGCGATCTCTAAAATCCGAACCGGTGACATATCCTTGTATACAGTCGATTTCAACCCACCAGGATAGCCACTGTGCCGATAATAGACTTTTTTATCCACCTTGTTACCGGTTACTGCAATTTTTTCTGCATTAATAATAATGACATTGTCGCCCATATCCGCTGATGGAGTGAATGTTGGCTTATTCTTCCCTCTTAATACACTTGCTACAAATGAGGCGACTCTACCAAGAACTAAACCCTCTGCATCTACAACAACCCATTTATTTGCGCCCAAATCTTCTTGTTTTGGATAAAACGATTTTTGACTTTTCATGCCCTATATCCTTACTGACTAATAATAAATTTTGAAAAGCTCGAGGCCTTCCGGTGGAGCGGCCACATATGGCCATCGGCGAATGCCTTCATCTAACATGAACGAAAACTGGGACTCCGTTAACCGGCCATCCGCAGCATTCAGCATAGCGCCTACCAGATTACGGACCATCCGGTATAGAAAACTATCCGCGACTATAACATAGCATACCAAATTTAAACTACTTAAAAATCTCTTACTTTCCTCTTTGACCTCGATAAATTCTGATCTAATAATGCATTTCTCAGTAGACTTTGGTGTTGACCCCACTTTTTGAAACCCAGAAAAATCGTGGGTGCCCAAAATCTTTTCTGCAAAAAAATTTAATCGCTTAATGTCCAGGCGGCTATTAATCGTTGAAATACTGTACCCCAACGGAAGAGGAATAGCTTCATTTGTTACCCAATAACGATACTCGCGATACCGAGCGGCGCCTCTCGGATGAAACGTGCCTGGAACACAAGACACAGCCTTAACCCGAATATCAGAAGGCAAACAGCAATTCATACCTTTTAGAAGCCCATCAACCGATATTGGGCTTTCAACATCAACAGTCGCGACTTGCCCGACTGAGTGGACCCCAGAGTCTGTTCTAGCCGCCAAAATAAGGTTATCAGAACCACACCCTACCCGCTTTAATGCTTTCCGAATTGCACCTTCAACAGTCGGGAGCCCAGGTTGAAACTGGACCCCACGATAACCGCCCCCTAAATACTCAACAATGAACTGGTATCTAGCCAACCCATTCAAGTTGGGATACAACCGCAGCATCGCCGCGACGGATCCCCAGCTTAGTAATCCGAGTGTACCCGCCCACACGATCAACAAATGTGGGCGCAATCGAATCAAATACAAGCTTAATAACATCCCGATCATTTAGCATCTTTAATGCAAGTCGCCGAGAATGCAAACTACCATCTTTACCCAATGTAACCAACGACTCAGCAAGCTTACGCGCTTCTTTGGCTCTCGTATCTGTAGTCTTAATTTTACCGTGTAAAATCAAACTTCTAACCAGGGACCGAAGCAACGCTATACGCTGGTCAGTTGGCCTACTAAGCTTCTTATTTCCATAACGATGTCTCATAACAAAGTCCTTTTACTATGCAATAGTGCCTTTTAACGATAAGCCAAATTGCTTCAGTTTATCATTAATCTCATCAGCGCTCTTTTTGCCAAAATTTTTAATCTGAATCAATTCGTTGATATCTTTTTCTATCAACTCAGCAACTGATTCAATCCCTGCACGTTTCAAACAATTCGACGAGCGTGCTGACAACTCCAGATCATCAACAGACAACGTCAACGCGGACTCTTTACCTTTTTCAGGGGCGACTTCCCGCTGCCGAGCTACATCTTGCTGCGGTCGTTCATTCAAACGTCCGAACAATTCAAAATGATCAACCAAGATTGACGCTGCTTCACGAACCGCATCTTCCGTATTTACGCTACCATTGCTCCACACATCCAAAGTCAAACTATCGTAGTCAAGCTCTTTGCCAACCCGAATGTTTTCAACTTGATGATTGACCTTTAGAACAGGTGAGTACGAAGAATCCAAACTAATAGTATCAATAGTATGATCTTCACTACGATTATTTTCAGCAGACTCGTACCCGACACCTCTTCTAAGCACAATCTCCGCTTTCAACCCGCCACCAGAGGTTACCTCTGCAATATAAACATCCGGGTTAACAATTTCCAACTCGGCAGGTATTTTCAAATCTGCCGCGGTCACTTTTCCCTTTTTCGTCTCATTGATCGTGATCCTAACCTCTTCTGAGGCGTCAGACTTAAATACAATACCCTTCAAATTACTGATCACGTCAAACACATCTTCAACAACGCCGGGAATCGCTGAAAACTCGTGCTTAACACCATCTATCTTCACCGCACAAATTGCGTACCCTGACAAAGACGACAATAAAACACGTCTCAACGAATTCCCAATAGTTGTTCCCATACCCCGACTCAACGGAGATATGACAAACCTACCTCCGTTGTCCGGAAGTGGCTCATATTTTACCCAAGGCTTCGGCGCTGCAGTCACACTATTCCTCCTAAAAATTCTCTCAACCTACCTAGAATAAAACTCGACAACTAATTGCTCTTCTACAGGAACATCTATCTCTTCCCGCTTGGGAACATGTGCTATACGGATCGACTTAGCAGGCGCATCAAGAAGCAACCAAACTGGCGATGTCTTTTTTGTGGCAAACCGAGCAGCCATCAATTCACTATCATTCCGCTTCAATCCAACCATATCGCCTTCTCTAACCGTATAAGAAGCGATGTCAACCATATGGCCATTTACATTAAAATGCCCATGATTAACCATCTGTCGAGCTTCTCGACGCGAGGAGGCAATGCCTGATCTAAACACTACATTATCCAACCGGCGCTCAAACTGGGATAACAAATTGTCCCCAGTTACGCCCTTAGCTTTTCGTGCGTTTTCAAAATAGATCCGAATTTGACGCTCTGATACCCCATAGAAAAATCTCAACTTTTGTTTTTCTCTAAGACGACGTCCAAATTCGGAAATCTTCCTTGGAACAACAGACCGAATACCAGGCGGGTAATTGCGTTTTTCAATCGCACACTTAGCAGTTTCGCATCGGGTACCCTTCAAAAACAACTTGACCCGATTACGCCGACAAATCTTACAACTTGGACCTTGATATACTCCCATTAGCTATACTCCTCTAAACTCGTCGTCGCTTGCGAGGCCGACATCCGTTGTGTGGAATAGGAGTAACATCTTTAATAGACTCTACTTCAAGACCAGCCGCCTGTAGCGCACGAATAGCGGTTTCCCGTCCAGAACCTGGACCTTTGACCAATACATTAACTCTTACCATACCTACCGATTCAACCGCGCGTTTTGCAGCGATCTCTCCAGCTTGTTGAGCGGCAAAGGGAGTACCCTTCTTAGTACCCTTAAAACCTGCCATTCCGGTCGAAGCAGTAGAGACCACATTGCCTTCTACGTCCGCGATCGTCACTATCGTATTGTTAAACGTTGACTTGATGGTTACAACACCAGCAACAACATTCTTCTTTACCTTCTTTTTTTTCTTTAATACCAACTTAAGCCTCTCCTTCTGAAACTAACACCGTTTACTTAGTTACTTTTTTCTTACCCGCTATCGCCACTCGTTTCCCCTTTTTTGTGCGAGCGTTTGTATGAGTACGCTGGCCACGAACAGGCAACTTACGACGATGACGAATTCCTTTATAACACCCAATATCGGTTAGTCGCCGAATATTTTGATTAATTTGCCGTCTCAAATCCCCCTCAATCGGGAATTCTGAAATGGCTGATCTCAAATTAACGATCTCGTCTTCAGAAAGATCTTTCACCCGAGTATCTACACTAATACCCAGTTTTTGAAGAATCCCTTGAGAGGTCTTTAAGCCAATACCAAATACATAGGTCAAGCCTATTTCAACACGTTTATTCCTAGGAAGATCCACACCACTAATTCGAGCCATCGATTCTAACTCCTTACCCTTGCCGCTGCTTATGCTTGGCGATTTTGCAAATAACGCGAACCACTCCAGCTCGCCGTATCACTTTACAATCTTTACAGATCCGTTTTACGGACGCTCTCACTTTCATACCGTTACACTCTCCTTCTATTTAACCCGATACGTAATCCGACCCCGAGAAAGGTCATACGCCGACAACTCAACCTTAACAAGATCACCGAGAAGTACTCTTATGTAATTCTTCCGAATTTTACCTGAAATATGAGCCAAAATGACCTGTCCTGTTTCAAGCTTCACTTTAAACTGTGCATTGGGCAACGATTCCAAGATGACTCCCGAAACCTCAATCACATCATCTTTTTTTCCCACAATGCCTTCCAACCTCTCTTTTCAAAAAAACAAGGGCACGAATTATATACGAACTACGTAAAGATGTTAAGCCTTATGAATTTCTTGAATCCAAAGCTGACAAATTCATTTGCTCTGTTATATCAAGATAAACATCATCCGCGGGTCGGTTGCCGGCAATCACATGAACTTTGTCGCCATAAAATTCCAGAATCGGATCTACTTCCCGCCGGAAAATGTCATATCGATGTCGCAACACCTCTATGGTATCGTCCTGTCGCACTGCGATACGCGTCCCACATCGAGGGCAGGCGGCCCCAATCTCTACACCATCTACTCGGCTATTAAACACAGAATTGCACCCGGGACACGAGACCCGATTAACAATTCGATTCTCAATATTCTCAAACGTTACATCAAACAAAAAAATAAAACCCCTAAGGTCACGCTCTACGAAAAAACGCTCCAACCGATGCGCCTGAAGCAGTGTTCTAGGAAATCCATCGAATACCAAGCCCCGGCCATCTATGCGCGACAAGTTTGAGAATACCATCTCACAAACAGTATCATCAGGAACCAACATGCCAGTAGCCTGGTATTGAGCAAAAGACTTACCTAACAGTGTACCGTCCCGAATCTCGGCACGGATAATATCGCCAGTCGAAACACGGTGAAAGCCAAAATCATCGCATAACTTCCCAGTCTGCGTACCTTTTCCTGACCCCGGTGCTCCTAATAACACTACTGCGTCCACGCTATATCCCGCTCTCGTACCTACGGTTTACTAAAAAGGTCTCAAACTGCTTAACAATATCCATAGCAACACCCACGATAATAAGAATCGCGGTACCACCTAGGCCCATAAAACTGGTGACTTTAGTAACATTTGCTCCAAATACCGGCAAAATAGCGATAGCTGCCAGTAACAGCGCCCCAACAAGAGTAAGCTTGGACAAAATGGAATCTAAGTAAAAGGCGGTTTCTGAACCAGGCCGAATACCTGAGACGAATCCCCCATGCTTATTTAAATTCTCAGAAATATCCTCAGGGTTAAAGGTAATAGCCGCATAAAAATAGCTGAAAAAAAAGATCAGGAAACAAAACAGCGCATTATACAACAGCCCGTCATAATGATAATAAGTCGACAAAAATGCACCCAAAGACTCCGGCGCAAACTGCCCCAACAACAGAGGAAATTGCAACATCGCCGAGGCAAATATAACCGGCATAACTCCACCTTGAATTAACCTGAAGGGCAAAAAAGTTTTCGTACTAGTCGTCCTAGCGCCAACCTTCTTGGCGTACTGAATTGGAATCCTCCGTTGCGCCTCTTGAGCAATAACAACGGCTACAATTAAGAGCACAAAAATACTTGCCAACGCCAAAACATTCAGGACGCCCGTCCCAGACACTACAAGTATATAAGTATTCTGAATGTATTCGGGCATCTGGGAAATAATCCCTACAAATATCAACAAAGACGCCCCATTACCAATACCCTTTTCAGTGCAGACCTCCCCCAACCACATCACAAATGAAGACCCCCCTACCAAAATCAATACGCTGTAAATCAAAAAAACAAGACCAGATACCTCCGGAAGAATAAACTCCCTAAAGCCTAAGGTCATTACCAAAGCCTGAACGACAGAAAGTGCCACCGCTAAATACCTTGTATATTGAGCAATTTGCTTTCTTCCAGACTCACCATCTTCTTGCAACTCTTTTAATTGGGGAATCGCAACTACCATGAGTTGGGTAATAATCGACGCGTTTATATAGGGAAGAATACCCAACGCAAAAATAGAAAACCGTCGAAAACTACCCCCGGAAAATAGATTAAAAAAACCTAATACCCCGTTACTATCAAACAAACTATTGAGACGTTCAATATCCACACCAGGAACGGGAATATGACTCCCTATACGATATATTAAAACAACAATTACCGTAAAAAGAAGCCTACTCTTTAGTTCCCTTGACTCAAAAATCCGTTTTAAAAAGTCCATTTTATATAACTAGGGCTTTTCCACCTAAAGCCTCTATTTTTTCAACGGCACTCTTCGAAAAGGCATTCGCTTCAATCGAAAGTCCCACCGTCAAAACACCACGTCCTAGAACCTTTACAGCCACGCCTTTTCGACAAAGCCCAGCAACAGCTAAGTCTTCAACAGACACACTATTGACCCCTTTAAGGGTAGCCAAAATAGCAATAGCATCAATATTGACTGGAAAAAACTGTGTTTTCTCTAGCGCTGTAAATCCGCGTTTCTTGGGGATTCTACGATACAGCGGAGTCTGCCCACCTTCAAATCCAGCACGTTTGGAATAACCAGTTCTACTCTTTTGACCCTTATGGCCTCTTCCAGCTTCCCCACCATGTCCAGACGCATTACCACGGCCTTTACGGGTTCTCTTCTTAACAGCACCATCAGCTGGTCTAAAATCAATTGTCATACATTATCTCCTTGCCGTTACCGGGAACCCAAAAAAACTGGCAACGGTTTACCTCGAACGATAGATTCTTGTTCTACATTCTTACATTGTTGTAAGCCCTGTAACGCCGCACGGGCGCAGTTAATAGGATTACGACTAGCCAATGCCTTAGCAACGACATTCTTCAAGCCTAAGCTCTCCAACAAAATACGAACCGATCCCCCTGCAATAACACCGGTTCCTGGGCGTGCTGGCTTTAGAATCACCCGAGCTGCTCCAAATTGACCGATTACTTCATGTGGCAATGTCCCATTAACAATATTAATGGCAACCAAGTGTTTCCTGGCTTTTTCAACGCCTTTTCTAATAGCCGCTGGAACTTCTTTAGACTTACCGAGGCCCAAGCCAACGCTACCATTTTGATCCCCAGCGATAACAAAAGCCCTAAACGCAAGCCTTTTTCCGCCTTTAACGACCTTGTTGATCCGGTCAATTTTAATGACCTTTTCAACAATAGGATCATCCGCTTTATTTCTATCCGAGGACCGTCGTTGTTCCATAATTTACTTAACTCCCATTAGAATTCCAGGCCGCCAGCGCGTGCCGCGTCAGCTAATGCCTTAATGCGCCCTGTGAATTTATACTTACCGCGATCAAACCAAACATTTTTTAAACTTGCGGCAACAGCCTTTTCAGCAAGCTGCTTCCCGACCGCTGCAGCTCGATCGGTCTGCTTTTGACCGTCTTCCATCTTAATAGAAGACGACTCCAACACGGTTATTCCTTTTACGTCGTCAATAATCTGAGCGTAAATGTTGGTATTGCTTTTATAGACCGATAACCGTAGCCGCCCATTATTACTGGATGCGGACCGTACTTTTCTCTTTCGACTTTTAGCCGTAGACATTTTATAACTCCTACTTCTTCACGCTCTTACCAGGCTTGGTCTTAACCACAGTACCTGCCAAGCGGATCCCTTTACCCTTATAGGCATCTCTGGATCGCAATGCAATAATTTCTGCGACGGTTTGACCGACGACCTGTTTATCAATACCAACAACTTTGATCTTTGTCTGCCCCTCGACTACAAACTGAATACCGGTTGGAGAAGGGAACACTACCGGGTGAGAATACCCAAGAGAAAAATTAAGATTTTCACCTTGAAGAGCTACCCGATATCCAACGCCTACCAATTCAAGATCTTTTGTAAATCCTTCGCTGACGCCTTTAACCATATTCGCAAGCAACGCTCTATATAAGCCATGCTTGGCAGACATAGAAGAATCTGAATCCGTGTTCTTTACAACAACGGTATTAGAAACTATATCAAACGAAATCGCAGCATCGACAACGATATCCAATGAGCCCTTTGGACCTTTAACAACCACAGTGGAACCATCAACCAAAACAGTCGTCCCTTCAGGGACGTTAATTACCTTACGGCCAACACGAGTCACGATAGTCTACCTCTCTCTATCCTAATATATAATCCCGATTAGCTCTCCACCCACATTGGATAGCCGTGCGGATCGCCCGGTCATAACACCCAGCGATGTAGAAAGAATCGAAACACCGAACCCATTACGAACTTTAGGCACACTAGCTTTTTTTAAATAAATACGTTTACCCGACCGACTAACTTTGCGAATTTCGCTAACAACGTGTCGGCCATCCGGACCATACTTCAATCCAATTTTGATTGCTTTTTTATTCAAATCTTCGTTAACAACATCAAAAAACTTAATAAAGCCTTCGTCTTTAAGAATCTTTACGACGGATAATTTCATCCTTGAAAACGGAATTTCAACATCAGAATGTTTAACCGCGCCTCCGTTTCTAATTCTCGTAAACAAATCGGCTATAGTATCGCCCATAATCAGCTCCCTACCAAGATGCCTTACGGACGCCAGGCAACTTGCCCTCACCCGCTAAGGTTCTAAAACAAATTCGACAAACACCAAAAAAACGCATAAATCCACGAGGACGCGAACAGATACTACACCGGTTCCTGTGCTGTACAGTACGCTCCTTCAATTTATTCTTAATAACAAGTCCTGTCCTAGCCATATACCCGTCCTATCTCTTCCGAAACGGCATACCTAAAGCCGCTAAAAGTTCGAATGCTTCATCGTTTGTTTTTGCGGTAGTTACTATCGTAACGTCAAATCCGCGCAACCGGTCTATCTTCTCATAAGAGATTTCAGGAAAAATCCCGTCCTCTTTAACGCCTAAAGTATAATTACCACGTCCATCAAAACTATTTAAAGGAACTCCTCTAAAATCGCGAATTTTTGGAAGCGCAATATTTAACAATTTATTCAAAAAGTGATACATCCTTGCCGAGCGCAAAGTGACTTTACAGCCAATTGCTTGACCTTCTCTAAGCTTAAAATTAGATATCGACTTTTTTGCACTTGTTATCAGTGGTTTTTGCCCAGCAATAGCATACATCTGTTCGAAACTTAATTCGACGCTCTTTGAATTAGTAACGGCTTCACCAATGCCCCGATTGATAACCACTTTGGAAATCTTAGGTATTTCCATAACGTTTTTATACCCAAATTTCTCGACTAACCTTTTACGAACTTCATCTTCGTAATGACGCTTTAAATCCTTCATAACTACTCCTAAAGAAACCTACACTTACCGATTACTTCTTTTTGCTGACCGACGATTTTTTAACAGTACTCTTACTCTTCGACTCCAATTTCACATTCGAAATATGAATCGCGACAGGTAAATCAAGAATGCCGCCACCCTTACCTTCTCGATCCGCTTTTTTATGCTTTTTTTTAACATTTACGCCGTCTACAATAACTTTATTCTCTGTCCGAAAAATTTCTAATACTTTCCCAGACTTTCCGCGATCATCGCCCGCAATTACAACAACCATATCATCTTTTAAAATAGTCATCGCTATCTCCTATATCACTTCCGACGCGAGCGAAATAATCTTCATATAACCGCGTTCACGCAACTCACTAGGGATCGGACCAAAAATTCGGGATCCCTTAGGGTTGCCATCCTTATTGACAATTACAGCTGCATTTTCATCGAATCTAACAACAACACCATTTTTACGTCTAAATTTCCGGACCGTCCGAACAACAACCGCAGTAACCACTTCGCTCTTTTTAATCTGTCCCTGCGAAATTGCTTTTTTTACTGTAGCAACTATTGTATCTCCAACCCGGGCATACCGACGTTTAGAGCTCCCAACAACTTGAATACAAAGTATTTCCTTCGCACCCGAATTGTCAGCAACATTTAGACGACTTTCTCTTTGAATCATACCCTTATGCCTTCTTTACAACAGAAACAACGCGCCAGGTCTTACGTTTTGATACTGGCCGAATTTCAGATATTTCGACGGTATCTCCAACTTTCGACACATTTTCTTCGTCATGTACAAGATAATTCTTGCTACTCCGAATAACTTTACCATACTTAGCATGGACTCCCACAGATTCCACCTCAACAGCAACTGTTTTTTCTCCCGACAACCGAGCTACTTGTCCAGTCACTTTACGACGACTATTACGATCTAACGACATGCCAACTCCTCACTAAAAAGAACTTGCAAGTTCTTTACTAACAAACTTTGTCCCAACCGCCAATTTATGAGCTGCCAACCGGAATGCTTCACGCGCAACTTCTTCCGTCACACCACTCAATTCAAATAAAATATGCCCAGGTTTTACTACCGCAACCCAAAACTCAGGAGCACCTTTTCCTTTACCCATCCGGGTTTCCGCAGGCAATTTTGTAATACTCTTATCAGGGAAAATTCTAATCCACACCTTGCCGCCCCGTTTTATATGACGGGTCATCGCTCTCCGTGCAGATTCTATCTGACGGTCGGTCACCCATCCCAAATCAAGCGTCTGTAAGGCATAATCCCCAAAGGAAATAAAGCACCCGGACAAGGCACGGCCACGATTCCTACCGCGTTGATATTTTCTATACTTCGTCTTCTTAGGCATCAACATAATAATCTCCTACTGATCCGTACCGGATTGATCCGAAACAACAGCCCTTTTCTTCGCTAAAATCTCGCCCTTATAAATCCAAACCTTAACGCCGATCTTCCCATAAGTGGTCAAAGCTTCAGAGAATGCATAATCAATATCTGCCCGAAGAGTATGAAGGGGAACCTTACCCTCTCTATACCACTCAGACCGAGCAATTTCGGCTCCGCCCAACCTACCGGAACAAGTTACCTTCACTCCCAAGGCGCCAGATTTTAGCGACTTTTGAACGGCCATTTTCATCGCACGCCGAAAAGGAATACGTTTTTCCAACTGAAACGCTACCCACTCCCCAACAAGCCGGGCAGACATTTCAACGTTCTTTTCTTCAACAATGTTGACCCGAACGATTTTGCCAACCATATTTTTTAGTTCGGCCGTCAAATAGGACGTATCAATACTGTTACGCCCAAATACAACACCAGGCCTAGCAATATATACATTCGCTTCGGTATGTTCAGCTTTACGTTTAATAATAATGCGGGCAACGCCGCCTTTAAACAGCTCTTTTTTTAAATAATTACGGATTTTGAAATCCTCTAACAAAAAGACGCCATATGTCCTATCCGAAAACCAACTTGCATCCCAATCTTTAACAATTCCAAGCCTAAGCCCGTTTGGATTAGCCTTTTGACCCATGGTACTACCTACACTTCCTTAATCGACAAGACAATATGACATGTCCGTTTTAAAATTTGATAAATACGTCCCCTACCCTTAGGTTGAAACCGTTTGCCCATTGGGCCCGCATTAACAAAAAGCTTTTCTACAACAAATCTAGCATTATCACCTGCGCCCAAATTATGGCGAGCATTAGCAATGGCACTACCCAATAGCTTCTTCAATTCATGAGCTCCACTATGAGGCAATGCAGATAAAAGCGATAATGCAACTACAGCATCTTTACCCCTAATAACGTCAGCGACACGCCTGACTTTATATGGGGAAATTCGAATATTCTTCTGTTCGACATCAACACGTCTAATTGTTTCAGTAGTCATAATTACTTCTTACCCTTATCCCCGCCATGACCTTTAAACGTGCGGGTTAATGCAAATTCGCCCAACTTATGACCAATCATACTTTCTTGCACGTAAACAGTAATATGTTTCTTACCATTATAAACAGCAAACGTATGACCAATCATCGATGGCAATATCGTCGATCTCCGAGACCAAGTTTTAACGAGCTTCTTTTCGCCCAACTCATTAAGCTTTTCAACCTTATCCATCAAATTCTGATCAATAAAAGGGCCTTTTTTTAAAGAGCGTCCCACTTCATATCACCTCCACTAACTTTTTTTCCTACGAGTCACAATAAATCTGGACGAAGTCTTCCGGTCTTTACGGGTTTTCATTCCAAGCGCCGGCTTGCCCCACGGGGTCATCGGTGCATACCGACCTACAGGCGACTTACCTTCTCCACCGCCATGAGGGTGATCACACGGATTCATAGCAGCGCCCCGTACTTGCGGCCGTCTACCTAACCAACGCGACGCGCCGGCTTTGCCCAAACTCCGATTTCTACGTTCAGAATTTCCAACTTGACCAACGGTTGCCCGACACTGCAAATTAATCTGACGAACCTCACCGGAGGGTAGCTTAAGTATGGCGTATTCACCTGCTTTAGCAACCAACGTCACGTACGAGCCCGCAGCTCTCGCCATTTGCCCGCCCTTACCAGCAACCAACTCAACATTATGGATAACAGTACCAACGGGGATCTTCCCTAACGGAAGTGCATTGCCGATACGGATATCGGCATCAGGTCCTGACGAAATCTTGTCTCCAATGGACAATTTATCAGGGGCAATAATGTAGGCTTTTGACCCATCCATGTATGATATCAACGCGAGATAAGAAGTCCTGTAAGGATCATACTCAACCGTCATCACAGTTCCAACTATTCCATCTTTGTTTCTACGATAATCAACAACGCGGTAGAGCCGCTTAACACCACCCGACCGATGCCTAACAGTAATCTTTCCACTATTATTACGACCCGAATTACGGGAAAGGGTTGTCGTTAAGGACTTTTCAGGACGAACTTTACTAAGTTGCGAAGTATCGACTACTTGTCTGGAGCGACGCCCAGCTGAAGTCGGTTTATAATTTTTTGTAGCCATAATTTATATCCCAAACACCTAAAATAATTCTTTAATCTCGGCAATTTCCTGACCTTTTATCAAAGTCACTATTGCCTTTTTTCTATCGGGGCGTCTACCTACTATGCGTCCACGCACTTTCTGCTTGCCCTTAACCACTAGCATATTAACAGAAGCGACCTGTACGCCATACTTCTTACGAACAGCGTTCGCAACTTCAATCTTATTAACATCTACACCAACATAAAATGTATACTTACTCTCAGCCACTCCAATTGCGGCCTTCTCGGTAACTACGGGCGATCGAAATAAACTCTTTTCCTTCATTTCAAAAACCTCTCTTCTAAATCACAAAACGCTGTGGTTGAAAACACAACCAAATCTGAATTGGCGTACGACTCTATTGGAATCCAAGTAGAGTAAGCACAAGTAACACCCACAATATTCCGAGATGACAAGACGATATTGTCGTCAGCGGGACTTTCAGACACAACCACTAATACTTTCTTTACGTTAGCTCCGCCCGAGGTCTTAACAAAACTCAAAAACTGCTTTGATTTCGGCAAGCCCACAGAATCCTCTAAAATACATATTTTAGACTCAATAGCGCGGGTGACCAACTTATAGCCCAACTTTACAACGCGCCTATTAAGGCCAATTGTATAATCTCGGGGCTTTGGGCCGAAAGAAACACCGCCACCCACACGTAACGGAGTACGATTGGAACCTCTTCGCGCCTTACCTGTACCTTTTTGTTTGTAAGGTTTCGCTCCTCCGCCAGCAACTTCGCCACGGGTTTTGGTCGAATGGGTACCTTGACGCAATGCCGCGTCTTGCTTCCGCTTAATAAGGTAGGCTATATGACCGACATTATAATCTTCCTTGGGAAAAGAAATATGAATCTCTTTCTCGCCCTTCTTTTCTCCATCAATACTTAACACTGGGACTTTCATGACTAATTCTCCAAATTATCTAGCTAAATATTTCAACAAAGCCTGATTTTCCCGGCACAGCCCCAGCCACAAAAATCAACTTATTTTCAGAATCAATTTTAACAACTGCCAAATTTTTAATGGTCACAAATGCGTCCCCATAATGACCGGCCATTCTTACTCCCTTATACACTCGACCGGGAGTAGTACCTGCGCCGATTGAGCCAGGAATTCGATGACTCTTCGATCCATGGGCCATAGGGCCACGACTAAAATTATGCCGCTTAATTGTCCCAGTAAACCCTCGTCCAATGGTCTTTGCACGAACAGTCACCTTTTCATCGACGTTAAATATGTCTGCAGTAATTTCCGCGCCCACTACATAATCATTTCCATTTGAAACACGGAAACCTTTTAAATACTTCTTTGCAGAAACACCTTTTTTTTCAAAGAACCCACGACGGGGCTTATTCAACTTCTTATCTTTGACTTCGCCCGTACCCAAGACAACGGTTGCAAACTCACCCTCTACTTCATGTAAATCTACAACCACGCAGGGCTCAGCTTGCAAAACAGTAACGGGGGTAACGAGGCCCTCTTCGTTAACAAGTTGAGTCATACCTATTTTCTTTCCAATAAAAAACTTTTTCATAACATATCCTATCCTTAACCGCAGCAGCTGAATCGATTAATTCAGTTTGATTTCAATATTTACACCGGCAGGAAGATCCAACTGCATTAGTGCGTCAACCGTAGAGGCGGGCGGATCAATAATATCGATCAACCGTTTATGAATCCTAATCTCGTAGTGCTCTCCGCCACGTTTATCAATATGCGGCGATTTTAGAATACACCAAATCTTCTTCTGAGTAGGCAGAGGAACGGGGCCAATAACTTTAGCCCCAGACCGTTCTGCCGCCATCACAATACGCTCAGAAGACTGATCAATAACCGCGCTATCAAACGCTTTTAATCGAATTCTTATTTTTTGCTGGGTTTTTGACTTCGTCTTAGATTTCACAAAAAGTACCTCAACTACTCAATAATCTGGGTAACGACCCCAGCGCCAACAGTTCGCCCACCTTCTCGAATCGCAAACCGAAGTCGCTCTTCACAGGCCACAGGAACAATCAGTTCGACCTCAAGAGAAATATTATCTCCTGGCATTACCATTTCAACACCTTCTGGCAACTTAATTGAGCCAGTAACGTCGGTGGTTCGGATATAAAACTGAGGACGATATCCATCAAAAAAAGCAGTGTGACGTCCACCCTCTTCTTTTTTCAATACATACACTTCTGCTTTAAATTTATGGTGCGGCTTAATTGATCCTGGCTTTGCCAAAACCATCCCACGCTTCAGATCGTCTTTTTCCACTCCACGAACAAGCGCGCCCAAATTATCACCTGCGCGGCCTTCGTCTAGAAGCTTCCGAAACATCTCAATTCCGGTAACCGTCGTCTTTTTAACCACATCAGACATACCGACGATCTCGACCTCTTCCCCAACCTTAACAATCCCCCGCTCAACCCGACCTGTACCCACAGTACCACGGCCAGTAATGCTAAACACGTCTTCGATCGGCATAAGAAAAGGCTTATCAATATCGCGAATCGGCTGCGGGATATAAGTATCAACTGCATCCATAAGCTCCCAAATGCATTTAGCATCTGCGCTCTCACGACTTGAGTCCGCACATTCCAACGCTTTCAAAGCAGATCCCTTTACGAAAGGAATGTCATCCCCCGGGAAATCATACTTACTCAACAATTCCCGAAGCTCCATTTCAACCAAATCAACCAACTCTGGATCATCTACCATATCAATTTTATTCATAAATACAACGATATAAGGAACATTAACCTGACGCGCCAACAAAATGTGTTCACGGGTCTGTGGCATCGGCCCATCAGCAGCACTAACAACAAGAATACCGCCATCCATTTGAGCGGCCCCTGTAATCATGTTTTTTACATAATCAGCGTGTCCTGGACAATCCACGTGTGCATAGTGACGATTTTCAGTCTCGTATTCAACGTGAGCAGTCGCGATTGTAATACCACGCGCCTTTTCTTCAGGAGCAGAATCAATTTGATCGTACCCTTTAAATACGGCCTGCCCAACGGAAGCTAGCACTTTCGTAATTGCTGCCGTTAATGTTGTTTTTCCGTGGTCAACGTGACCGATAGTGCCGACGTTACAGTGCGGCTTCGAACGCTCGAACTTCTCTTTAGCCATGGGGCTTTCCTCCTATTAAATTATGACTTTGATCTATCAGCGATGAGGGCGTCGAAGATTAATTTTGGGACCTCACTATACATAAAGAACTGCATAGAGTAAATACCACGACCCTGCGTTAACGACCTCAATGCTGTTGAATATCCAAACATCTCAGACAAGGGGACCAAGGCTTTTATCAATTGAATATTATTCTTTGTTGCCTCAATCTTCTCAATCTTCCCCCGGCGACCACTTAAATCAGCAATGGTATCGCCCATATTAACTTCTGGAACCTCAACCTCTACATCCATAATGGGTTCAAGTATGACTGGACTTCCCGCGCGGAACGCGTCCTTCACCGCGTACGATGCTGCAATTTGAAACGCAATATCCGATGAATCCACCGGATGGAAGGATCCATCCAATACCGCAACTTTAACATCCACTACTGGATAACCCGCCATGATTCCAGTTGCAAAGGCTTCTTTAATACCTTTTTCAATCGACGGAATATATTCCTTTGGAATTCGGCCTCCAACAACTTTAGACTCGAACGACGAACCTTCACCCCGAGCGACCGGTGCGATTTCGAGAATACAATGCCCATACTGCCCACGCCCACCGGTCTGCCGAATAAATTTACCTTCAGCTTTAGCCGGATCCTTTATCGATTCCCGATACGCAACTTGCGGTTTACCAACATTTGATTGAACGTTAAATTCCCTCATCAACCGATCACAAATAATCTCGAGATGCAATTCACCCATCCCAGAAATAATCGTCTGAGACGTTTCTTGATCCGTACGATATTGAAATGTTGGATCTTCGTCGGACAACTTCTCTAAGGAGGACGACAATCTGTCCGAATCGGATTTTGTTTTTGGTTCGATCGCTACAAAAATAACAGGCTCTGGGAAAACAATATTTTCCAAAACGATCGCTTTATCCTCATTACACAATGTATCCCCTGTCTTTGTGTACTTTAAGCCAATCGCGCCTACTATATCGCCAGCTGTCGCACCATCAAGGTCGCTTCGAGAGTTGGCATGCATCTGCATAATACGCCCAATCCGTTCGCGTTTATCCTTGGTCGAATTTAAAACATAGCTCCCAGGTAACAACTTTCCCGAATAAATCCTAAGATAAGTCAATTTACCAACGAAAGGATCCGTCTGAACTTTAAAGGCCAATGCAGCAAACGGTTCTTCTGGCGACGGATTAAGCTTGATTTCATCCCCGGTTTTTGGATCAGTCCCAGATACCGCTCCCACATCAAGGGGCGATGGCAAAAAGCTTACAACTGCGTCCAATAGCTGTTGAACACCTTTATTCTTAAAAGCAGACCCACAAAGAACTGGGACCCGCTTTCCTTCTAAGGTCAACTTACGAATTGCTGCGGTAATTTCGGAAACGGAGAGATCTCCAGTTTCCAAATATTTCTCAATCAGCCAATCGTCTGCCTCACTCGCAATTTCTAACAGCTTTTCGCGTAGCTCGGCTGCTTTAGCTGCCCGTTCAGGTGCAATGGGCCGAACTTCCGACCGGGTACCTGCCTCGTCAACAAAATGAACCTCTTCGTTTTTAACAAGATCAATAAGACCATGGAATTGATCTTCAGACCCAATAGGGTAATTCAACATAACCGGCCGCGCATGAAGATTATCAACCATCATTTGCACTACCCGATCATAATCTGCTCCAACCCGGTCCATTTTGTTAATAAAACAAATCCGAGGGACTTCGTATTTTTCAGCCTGGCGCCATACCGTTTCACTCTGAGGTTGTACCCCGCCGACTGAACAAAATACAGCAACCATGCCATCAAGGACCCGAAGAGACCGCTCAACCTCAACGGTGAAATCAACGTGGCCGGGAGTGTCAATAATATTAATATTATTGTCGCCCCAAAAACAGGTAGTGGCAGCGGACGTAATCGTGATGCCCCGTTCTTGCTCTTGAACCATCCAATCCATAGTGGCATTACCGTCATGCACTTCACCAATTTTATGGGATTTTCCGGTGAAGAATAATATACGTTCAGTAAGCGTCGTTTTTCCCGCATCGATATGGGCAGCAATCCCAATATTACGAAGCTTATCTAGAACGACGTCGCGCTCCACGTTTACCATCTGAAATGAGAAAACGCTTTATTGGCTTCAGCCATTTTATGCGTTTCTTCCCGCTTCTTGATAGTACTGCCCACTTTATTGTGGGTATCTATCAATTCATCCGCCAACCGTTTTACAAACGGCTTTCCAGACCGCCCTCTTGAGCTTGAAATAATCCAGCGAACGGCTAAAGTGAAACCACGATCCGCTTTTACTTCAATCGGAACCTGATAAGTAGATCCACCCACTCGACGCGACTTAACTTCCATTAAGGGAGACGCATTTTTAACTACTTTTTCAAACGCATTGACCGGCGTATCGCTTACCGATTCCGCTAAAAGCTCCAAAGCACCGTAAACTAAGCGCTGAGCAACCGTCTTCTTCCCACCATACATTACCTTATTAATAAACTTGGCGATTTTCACGCTTCCATGAATAGGATCTGGGACTTGTGGACGATGAAAATTCCGTTTCTTTCTAGTCATCTACTTCTTGAGCTCCTTCTTGGCACGTTTTGCCCCATATAGGGACCGTGACTGTTTCCGATTATTCACTCCTTGCAAATCACCACGACCGCGCTCGGTATGGTAACGAACCCCGGGCAAATCTTTAACCCGTCCACCACGGATATAAATAACCGAGTGCTCCTGCAAATTATGTCCTTCTCCAGGAATGTACGAGGTAACCTCGTACCCATTCGACAGACGAACCCGAGCTACTTTACGTAGAGCAGAATTCGGCTTTTTTGGTGTAGTAGTGTAAACGCGAGTACAAATCCCCCGACGTTGAGGACAGGCCATCAACGCAGGCGACTTGGTTCGTCGTTTTTTGGGCTTCCGATTGGCCCGAACCAATTGATTAAACGTAGGCAATTTAGTTACTCCTTGAACTCAAAAAAAAATCGTAATCGACCATTTTATAGATTACACCAAATACATGTCAAATTACTAAAAATCACTATACTTCCTCTACTTCCATTTCCAACTCTTCAACAACTTCAGATCGGACTGGCAAAGGCTCATATTCAACATTCGAAAAGCCCACCCTATTGTAAACCGACATACCAGTTCCAGCAGGAATCAGCTTCCCGATAATAACATTTTCCTTCAACCCATACATCGGATCAGATTGTCCCTCGATCGCAGCTTTAGTAAGCACACTTGCTGTTTGCTGGAATGAGGATGCAGAAATGAAACTTTCAGTATTCAAAGACGCCCGAGTAATCCCCAATAGAACACGTTCCCCGATGCAACATTCTTTACCCTCGTTTAGAAGGCGAATATTAGTTGCTTCGAAACTACGAATATCTATCAATTCATTAGGCAAATATGTGCTATCCCCCATTGAAACGATATTAACTTTCCGCGTCATCTGCCGAACAATAACCTCGACGTGCTTCGAGTTAATCTGAACTCCTTGAGAGGTGTATACCTTTTGGACTTCGTCGCCCAAATAAGATTGAACGGAAAAGACACCCTTTGTTTCCAAGATATCATGAGGGTTGATAACACCATCCGTTAACTGGTTGCCTCTTCGAACTTTTTTTCCTGAGAAAACTTTCAACCGAATCCCAAATGGAATCTTATACTCTTTACGTGTCCCAGATTCAGACGTGATACTTACGGACCGGTACCCTTCAGAATCCGAAATTTCAACAGTCCCATCAAGTTCGCTGATAAATGCGGAATCTTTAGGTCGTCGTCCTTCGAACAATTCTTCAACTCGAGGAAGACCTTGAACAATATCTTTTGTCTTAGAAGCATCTGAGTCGCTGATCCGCTCTCTCGCAAGAATTTCTCCTACTCTTACTTTCACACCTTCAGTCACGAAAAAACTTGCGCCAGGTAATACTGGGTATGATTCTCCGGGACTAATCACAATCCGGAAAGTCTCCCTAGTTTTACTTTCCTTGCCGGTTTCAACTTTCGCTAAACTCACCACAATACCACCGGACTGCAACCTAACACCGGGTGCCAAATCCCCTTCCAGCTTAATACGATCGCCAGCGGTATATAGTATTGCGACGCGCTTAGGAATCACATACTCATGAACGACTTCTGGGTTGTAGACAAAAATCTCGCCGTCTTTGGTCCCTACGTTGTCTACCACTTTACCGGACTCATCTTTCCGTTCTTGCAAACTACCGCCAAAGATTTTAATAATCCCTTCGCTCTCTGCAACCACGTATTCATAACCGGGATCATACTCGGCAATAATATCACCGACATTGATCGGAACTTTTTGATCAGCAACAATCGTACTTCCCCGAGGAATCAAATAGGACCGTTTTTGATTTTCACCGATCAAAACGTTTAAAACACCTTCCCCAGTAGTTACCCAATATGTTTTTCCGCCGAGCTCTTTAACCCTGCTTGTCATTAGCTCTTTTGGAATGTCCAGGGTACCCGCATGTTTCGCTTTAATCTCTAATTTTGACGACTTCCGAAGGTCAACCCCGCCAGTGTGGAAGGTTCTCATCGTCAACTGAGTTCCAGGCTCACCAATTGACTGAGCTGCGATAATTCCAACCGCTTCACCGATGTTAATCAATTTCCCCGAAGACAAATCGATCCCATAACACTTCTGACAAATACCACGATCGGTTTTACACTTATAAATGCTCCGAACGCGAACAGAATCACGCCCCGTTTCATGCACCGAATGCGCTTGAATATCGGTAATCAAATCACCCACCGACACGATCTTCTCGCCAGTGACTGGATTATGTATCTCTTCAAGGGCGTAACGACCCGCGATCAATTCAATCAACGGAACAATGATATTGATACCGTCTTTAACAGCTTGAATATCCACACCATCCTCGCTGCCACAATCGTTTTCGACGATCATCACATCTTGCGCAACGTCCACCAATCGCCGAGTCAAATATCCAGAGTCAGCTGTCCGCAACGCCGTATCAACCAACCCTTTTCGAGCACCATACGACGAAATAAAGTATTCCGTAAGTGATAGGCCTTCTTTAAAATTGGAAGTAATTGGAATGTCTACAATTCGCCCTTGGGCGTCAGACATCAATCCCCGCATCCCGGCTAACTGACGAACCTGATCCATGTTTCCTCTCGCCCCTGAGTTCGCCATAATATATAGATTATTAAGACGACCGAGACCATTCTCCAAAGATTGAGAGACTAACTGAGTAGTTTCACGCCAAATATCGTTACTACGCAACTGCCGCTCACGCGCTGAAACACTACCCATTTGGCGAAGTCTATCTAACTTTTCAATCTCTTTTTCAGCATTGGCCAACAACTGTGGCTTATCCTTAGGAATATGTAAGTCATCAATCGAGATGGATATTCCGGACAATGTCGAATATCGGAAACCCATTGTCTTGAGGCGATCAAGCAGGGCAACAATCACATCGCTACCATATTTATGGAACCATCGAAAAACAAGCTCACTTAACTTCTTCTTTCCAACAATCTCATTAATAAACTCATCAGGTACAAGCCCGTGTTGCGACAACACCTCAGATACTGCTGAATTCAAAATAACTCTACCCATCGTCGTCGTGTGCCGCCCACCATTCATCCGAACGACAATTTCAGATTGCAAGCCGATGACCCTCGAATCCCATGCGCGCAACGCCTCATCCGGATTTGCAAACGCTTTTCCTTTGCCGGTCAAACTTTCAGGGTTGTCTGCGGTTAAGAAATAAATTCCAAGAACCATATCCTGCGTCGGGGTAACAATTGCTTTACCACTTGACGGTGACAGAATGTTATTGACAGCCATAATCAGAAGACGGGTCTCCGCTTGCGCTTCTAATGAAAGTGGTACGTGCACCGCCATCTGGTCGCCGTCAAAGTCCGCGTTAAACGCAGTACAAACCAATGGATGAATTTGAATGGCGGAACCCTCAACCAAAATTGGCTCAAAGGCTTGGATACCCAACCGGTGCAACGTCGGTGCCCGGTTTAGTAGTACAGGCTGTCCCTTAATAACTTCTTCCAAGACATCCCAAACAACCACATCGCGCTTCTCGATTTTCCGTTTTGCGCTCTTCACGTTGGATACATGGCCGTATTCAACCAATTTTCTAATAACAAAAGGTTTAAATAACTCCAGAGCCATTTCTTTTGGAAGACCACATTGATTAAATTTAAGATGAGGACCAACAACGATTACCGACCGAGCAGAATAATCAACCCGTTTTCCCAACAAGTTCTGCCGGAATCGCCCTTGCTTACCTTCGATAATATTGCCCAACGACTTTAACGGCCGCCCATTTGACCCGGTGACCGATCGCCCGCGTTTACCGTTAGAGATCAATACATCAACGGCTTCCTGAAGCATCCGCTTTTCGTTCCGAACAATCATTTCGGGCGCGCCAATATCAATCAACCGCTTTAGCCGATTATTTCGATTAACCACGCGACGATACAAATCGTTAAGATCCGACGTTGCAAACCGCCCACCTTCCAATTGAACCATCGGTCGCAAATCAGGTGGCATAACAGGAATAACTTCCAAAATCATCCACTCAGGTCGGTTTCCAGACTTCAACAATGATTCCACAACCCGAAGGCGTTTAGTAAACTTCAGCCGTTTTTGGCCCTTTACATCAGCAAGACCATCTCGCAATTGATTTGCTGCATCCTTAAGATCCATAGCCGCAAGCAATTTTTTAATTGCAGACGCACCCATTTCAGCCTTGAATTGATTTCCGTATTTTTCACGGAGCTCGACGTACTCGCTACTCGAAAGCGTCTGCTTCTGCTGAATAACGGCTTCAAGGTCAACACTAACTTCAGTAACGATATAGGAATCGTAATAAATGACTTCTTCCAGTTGTCGTGAAGAAATATCAAGCAAAAGCCCAATATAACTTGGAATACCTTTAAGAAACCAAATATGGCACACGTCGGCAGCCAATTCGATGTGCCCCATACGTTCTCTACGAACCTTAGAATGGGTAACCTCAACGCCACAACGTTCACACACAATTCCTCGATATCGTACACGACGATACTTACCGCAAGAACATTCCCAGTCCTTTACAGGACCGAAAATCTTCTCGCAAAATAAGCCGCGTCGTTCAGGTTTAAAAGTACGATAATTGATCGTTTCAGGTTTTTCGACTTCTCCGTAGGACCAAAATCGAATTCGATCCGGAGACGCCAACCCAATTTCTAAATAATCGAAATCACTTGAGTTGCTAACCAACATATTCAAAAATCTCCTTTAACGAGTGTCAATTTCAGTACCATCATTCGATTTGATCCTTACATCCAAAGCAATCGATCGCAATTCACGAAGCAATACTCTGAACGACTCGGGAGTACCAGGACGGGACAAACTTTTACCTTTGATTATCGCCTCGTATGCTTTTGCTCGCCCTGTAAGGTCGTCCGATTTAATCGTTAACATCTCTTGCAAGGTATGCGCAGCACCGTAAGCTTCCAATGCCCAAACTTCCATTTCACCAAATCGCTGCCCACCGTAATGGGCTTTACCACCTAGCGGCTGTTGGGTAACTAACGAGTATGGTCCTGTAGATCGTGCGTGAATCTTATCCTCAACCAAGTGAATCAATTTAAGCATATACATACAGCCCACAGTGACATGACGCTCAAAAAGCATTCCGGTCCGTCCGTCCCTTAAGGGGACTTTACCTGTCGGACTGATCCACGACATTCCAGGGAGTTGAGACGCTTCAACCAGCTTTTCTTCGACCTTTTTAACAGACGCCATGTCCTCAAAAATTTCGTCGAAAAGTTGGGTCTCAAAATTGGTCCCAAGGTAATGAGACGCCATACCTAAAAGTGTTTCAAATAACTGCCCAACGTTCATCCGAGACGGAACACCTAATGGGTTCAAAATAACATCTACCGGTGTACCATCTGGTAAAAACGGCATGTCTTCAACTGGAAGAATAGTTGAAATAACCCCTTTATTTCCGTGACGCCCCGCCATTTTATCCCCAATGGAAACTTTTCTAAGCTGCGCCACATAAACTCTGACAATACAGTTTACACCGGGCGGCAAATTATCCTTTGATTCTTTCGAGAAAACACGAACCCCAATTACTTTTCCGGACCCACCTGAGGAAACGCGCAAACTGGTATCCCGCATATCCCGTGCTTTATCCCCAAAAATAGCGCGTAACAGCTTTTCTTCAGCAGGAGGCTCTGTTTCACCCTTAGGG
Organism: uncultured bacterium; assembly: GCA_903864835.1. Classification (GTDB taxonomy): domain Bacteria; phylum Margulisbacteria; class Marinamargulisbacteria; order SXXA01; family SXXA01; genus CAIPHK01. The sequence goes on from CAIPHK010000015.1 coordinate 54,598, forward strand.
GTTACTTTACCGACTAAAATATCTCCGGCTTTAACCAAAGCCCCTATCCGAATAATTCCATTCTCATCGAGATTTTTAATGGCTTCTTCGGAGACATTTGGGATTTCCCAGGTAATTTCTTCTGGGCCCAATTTAGTCGTTCTGACATCGATTTCATATTTATGAATGTGAATCGATGAAAAAACATCCTCTTTAACCAAACGCTCTGAAATGATGATGGCATCTTCAAAGTTGTAGCCTTCCCAAGGAATGAACGCCACTAAGACATTCCTACCCAGGGCTAATTCACCTTGAAAGGTTGACGTCCCATCCGCCAAAACATGTCCTTTTTTAATCTTATCCCCAACCCGAACACTGGGCTTCTGATTTCGACAGGTATTTTGGTTAGACCGAGCATATTTTTGAAGAAGATAAACATCTTCCTCGCCGGACGTCCGTTTAACCAGAACTTCTTCGCCAGTCACCTGAGTTACTGTACCGTCATATTTTGCAATGACCATTGCACAGGAATCTCTCGCGACCGTCTTCTCAAGACCAGTACCCACATACGCAGTATCGGGATAAATCAAAGGAACCGCCTGACGTTGCATATTCGCACCCATCAAAGCCCGGTTAGCGTCATCGTGCTCCAAAAATGGAATCAAGCCACAGGATACGCCGACCAACTGTTTCGGCGACACCCCAATATATTGAATATCTTCAGCTGCAACAATTTTCAATTCCCGGCTATGTCGTGCGACAACCGTCTCACCCACCAATTTTCCATCGCTCGAAGCGGGTGTATCCCAAGGCGCAATATGAAATTTATCTTCAATATCGGCAGTAAAAAATTCTACATCCTTAGTAAGGGTACCTTTAGTAACTTTGACATACGGCGTTTCGATAAACCCATATTCGTTAATCCGAGCAAATGTAGCCAACGGACCAATCAACCCTGCGTTTGGACCTTCAGGGGTTTCAATCGGACATATACGACCATAATGAGACGGATGAATATCCCGAACCTCAAAACCGGCACGTTCTTTCGTTAATCCACCAGGTCCTAACGCACTCAACCGACGTTTATGTGCGATTTCAGCTAAGGGATTGGTCTGATCCATAAACTGAGAAAGCTGGGAACTACCAAAAAACTCCCGCATAACCGCAACTAATGGGCGGATGTTAATTAAATGCTGAGGAACAATCTTCTCATTCCCTTTAACTGCCAGCTGTTCCTTAATTAAACGTTCCAATCGAGCGAGTCCGATACGGAACTGCTTCTGCAGCTGTTCGCCGACGCTCCGAACACGTCGATTCCCCAAATGATCAATATCATCAATCATTCCCTTACCAGCTACTAATTCAGCAACATGCACTACAACACTAAGAATATCTTCTTTGGTCAAAACCAATTTCGACATATCAATATTGAGATCTAGCCGCTTATTAATGCGATAACGACCCACGTCACCCAAATCAAATTTAGTAGGCTCAAAAAACAAATTATGCAAAAGAAGTTTTGCACCTTCAAGCGTAACCGGGTCACCAGGACGTAGCTTCCGATAGATATCGATTAGCGCGTCATTCATTACCGGAACAGGATGTTTATCAAGGGTCCGTTCAATCACTTCCCGTTCACCAATGGCCGCAAGAATTTCTTCTTCCGTGTATCCCAAGGCGCCCAAAAGTGTTGTCACCGGAACTTTTTTAATCTTATTGATATTCGCATACAAAATATTATTGGAATCGGTTTCGACTTCCAACCATGCACCGCGACTCGGAATAACTGTCGCTCTAAAGTTAAAGCGATCTGGGGACAGACCAATTTTCTTTCTAAAATAAACTCCTGGAGACCGTATAAACTGGCTTACAACAACCCGTTCGGTCCCGTTAACCAAAAACGTTCCCGTCTCTGACATCACAGGAATGTCACTCATAAACACTTCTTGTTCAGTAACTTCACCAGTCTCACGATTGATTAATCGAACCGGAACACGAAGAGACGCACTATAGGTTATTTCTCGATGCTGACATTCTTCGAAAGAATATTCAGGTTCATCTAAGCGATACCCTTCAAGAAATTCAAGCTCATACTTTCCACCGTATGCAACGATGGGAGAAATATTTCTAAATTCTTCTTTAAGGCCTTGCTCAAGAAATTTATCAAACGATCGGGTTTGAATATCAATAAGATTAGGAATATCAACTAGTTCGGGTTTTGACTGGGTATGGAGAGAAACCCTCGGTCTTGATTTTACGGCTGTCACTCACTTCACCTCGTAGCCAACAAAAGACAAATTGAGTTAGCCTATCGGCTAACTCAATTCTTTGTTGTGGCTTAAATTAATAGAACAACAATTACTTAATTTCGACCTTCGCGCCTTGCTCTTCTAACAGCTTTTTAACTGAAGCGGCTTCCTCTTTAGTCACGCCTTCTTTTACTGGCTTAGGTACTGCATCTACCAAATCTTTAGCTTCTTTAAGTCCAAGTCCCGTAAGTTCGCGAACTACTTTTAGAACCTGAATCTTCTTCTCGCCACAATCAGCTAAAATAACTGAAAAGGAATCCGCAGCTGAATCGTCTGCATCAGCAGCGCCGCCAGCAGCGCCAGGAGCCATACCCATCATCATAGGAGCCGCAGCCACTACTCCGAATTTATCTTCCAACGCCTTTACCAAGTCAGCCAATTCGACAACGGTCAATTTACTAACAGTATCGATAACCAATTGCGCTTCTTTAGAAAGCGTCTTTTCTTCAACTACAGTTGACATTCTAATTACCTCCGGATTTTTGATCTTTTATAGCAGATACAACATACACGAGTCCACGAAGCGGACCACTTAGCACGCCCACCAAATTGGTCAACGGTGCTTTGATAGATCCTACCAATCGAGAAAGCAATTCTTCTCTTGATGGCAACTTCGAGAGCGCCTCAACATCATCTTGGGACAAAACTGCACGTTGAAAAAGGCCACCCTTCACTTTCAACTTATCATTATCTGTCGAGAACTTAACTACCGCCTTTGCAAGCTGCACCGCGTCACTCGATGAATAAATGATTGCCGACGGACCTTCAAATGTCTTGGAATCAAATGCGATACCAAGTTCTTGAAGCGCGCGAACAGCAAATGTATTTTTGATAACTTCTAGGCGACCACCGTCCTTTTTGATTGCTTTTCTTAATCCTGTTAATGACGACACATTGAGACCACGAAAGTCTGCAAACAACACTACCGACGCCTCATCAAACGTTGTTTTAATGCTTTCGACGGCGCGAACTTTTTCGGGGCGCACATTCACAGCCATCTTATACTTCCTTTCTACGCAAGCGCGCATTCTCAACAAAGAGACCAGGGCCCATTGTCGAACTCAAAGAGACCGACTTCACATACTGCCCCTTCGACTTAGACGGCTTTGCCCGTGTAATCGTATCAAAAATCGCATTATAATTATCGACTAGCTGCTCGGCAGAAAACGATACTTTACCGATTCCCAAGTGAATCAAACCGGTCTTGTCATTTCTATACTCAACTTTACCGGCTTTAAATTCTTTAACCGCACCCTTGATATCGGTAGTCACGGTTCCGCTCTTTGGATTAGGCATTAAACCCTTTGCTCCCAAGATTTTACCTAGCCGTCCCAACTTAGCCATCATATCCGGAGTTGCAATAACCAAATCAAAATCCAACCAACCGCCTTGGATCTTTTCAACAATATCTTCAGAGCCCACGAAGTCTGCGCCGGCCTCTTTCGCTTCAAGCACCTTTTCGCCGGTCGTAACGACACAGATTCTAACCGTACGCCCTGTTCCGTGAGGCAGAACTAAGGTGCCACGAATCTGCTGATCTGCTTGTCTAGGATCAATCCCGAGGTTGAAATGAATTTCAAGCGTCTCGTCAAATTTCCGAACCGGGTTAGTCTTGATCATATCAATCGCTTCACGCGCCGGATACAAACGATCTCGACTTACTTGCTGGGCCAATTCCGTATATTTTTTTCCGCGTTTCATTGCTCCACCTTCACTCCAATACTCCGAGCAGACCCTGACACAATCGTCATCGCCACTTCAAGATCCACTGTATTCAAATCGTCCAATTTTTTCTTGGCAATCTCTTCAACCTGAGCCTTCGTCAACGATCCGATAATATTGGTATTCGGATTAGGAGACCCCTTATCCAACCCCAAGGCTTGAAGTATCAATACCGTTGTTGGAGGCGTCTTCAACACAAACGTAAAAGACTTGTCTTGGTAAACTGATATCTCTACCGGAATAACCGTATTACCCTTATCTTTTGTTGCTTCGTTATAAGCCTTACAAAATTCCATAATATTAACGCCGGCCTGACCTAATGCAGGACCGATTGGTGGTGCGGGGGTCGCTTTACCAGCTGCAATCTGCAATTTGATTTGCTTGACTACAACCTTGCCTTTACCTTTTTTACCTTTGGGAGCTATTGGTGCCATATACTTTCCGTCCTTAACCTAAATAATTACTGAACCGACTTTTCAACCTGATCAAAATCAAGCTGAACAGGTGTTTCGCGTCCAAATATCGAAATCAACGCTTTCAAGCTCCCCTTCTCAGCATTAATTTCTGAGATTGGACCCGTATACCCACGGAATGGTCCAGCAACCACCTTGATCACTTCACCCTCTTCGAAATCAACATCAATCTTTCGTGTCTTGTCTCCCACTTTACGAAGAATCTTCAGCATCTCATCTTCGGTCACAGGGACTGGGGTATTTTTCGATCCAACAAACCCGGACACACCCAATATACTCCGCAACTCATAATAAATATCATTATCATAAACAAGATGAACAAACACGTACCCAGGATAGATCTTGGAGGTTTTCTCAACTCGCTTATTATTTTTTATCTCAATGGTCTCTTCTTCCGGAACTAAAACCCGGAAAATACGAGCTTGATACCCTTTATCTTCCACTAATTTTTCAATTCGGGCCTTGACCTTATACTCCTGAGAAGAAAAACACTGCATAATATACCACTGACGACCGTCATCAACATCGTCCAAAGGCTGAGGTACTTCAGCCTCAGCTACAGCGTCATCCAAATCCACTTCTTGCTCAATCATCATTATCCGTTCCCTCAACACTCACTAGGTATTTCCAACACCGACCTACAAAACTCGATTAAACCAAACAAGACCGATCGCCAAAACATAATCAACCACGCCAACGACCGCAGACATACCGACACACAGTGCAATAACAATTGCAGATGCCCTGATAATGTGCGCACGATCCGGCCAACTAACGTTACGGAGCTCCGACCGAACATCTTTTAGATATTCGGTTACCTTGAAGGGCGCGGAAGATCCGCCTTGGCCTATAGATTTAGTTTGTGTTTCGGTCATGATTGATTTGCTCATAGTGGCAGGCCCGGTCGGATTCGAACCGACAACAATCGGTTTTGGAGACCGACGCTCTACCAGTTGGAGCTACAGGCCTATATTATTACTTAGTTTCTTTAAAAACCACGGTTTTTCGGCAAGCCTTGCAGTACTTCTTCAACAGGATACGTTGTGTTGTAGTCCGTTTGTTTTTAGTCGTACTGTAGGCGCTTCGCCCGCAGTTTTCATCGTCACATCGAAGCGTTATTTTTACTCTCACAATAGCACCTTCCCAAAAAAATGCAGGGGGCTAGTGTAACATTTTTAAAATTCCACTGTCAACCAACCATTTTATGCATATTGTTGCATCCAAGAATTGCGTACGCTACGATTCTCGAGTTATGACACCGACTATGTATATTGCATCCGACCATGGGGGACTTGAGCTAAAGTCCAATATTGCCACGATTTTAAGTACCACTATTGACGTTGTAGACCTTGGAACGGCAGACACCTCCTCCGTAGACTATCCGGACTTTGCAGATCGGCTATGCAAAAAAGTTCTCGAGACGCCGAATGGAATAGGTATATTGATTTGTGGCACAGGGATTGGAATCTCCATCCGGGCCAATCGCCACGTGGGAATCCGGGCAGCTCTGGTGACGTCGGACTTTATGGCCGAAATGGCTAAAGCCCATAACAACGCAAATGTGCTTTGTCTTGGCGGTCGGACCACATCAACCGAAGAGGCGATTGCTTATATTAAGAGATGGTTATCGACATCATTTGAAGGTGGGCGGCACCAGTTACGGCTCGACAAACTCGACCGCCCCACATAGACGCATTTAAACGTATTTATACCCTGGGCGAATAATCCGTTTACCCGACAAGATCTCTTCAATCCGGTGAGCACACCAGCCAGTCGCCCTTGCCAATCCAAAAATAGGCGTATAAATCGGCTCAGGAATCCCAAGACAATCGTAAACAAAGCCTGAATAAAAATCGATATTCGGAGTAATGATCTTGGTGGACCCTTTGACTTCGCTAAAAATCTGAGGCGCTTCTCTTGCAATATCGAAATAGAGTTGGAGTTCAGCCTCACGCCCCTTTTCCTTTGCCAGTTGTTTTGCGTACTCAATCAGCACCAATGCACGGGGATCTGACAAGGTATAAACGGCATGCCCAAACCCATAAAACAAACCGCTGTGATCAAAGACTTCCTTCTTGGCGATTCGCTTGAGGTACCCCTTAAGCAGGTCCATATCCGAATACTGTTTAACATTCGCCTGAATATCAGCGATCATCTCCATCACTTTTTTGTTGGCTGACCCATGAAGAGGACCCTTAAGCCCGCCCACGGCGGATGCCAAGGATGAATAGATATCCGACTCGCTGGATGTTACCACTCGAGCAGCGAATGTTGAGTTGTTACCTCCCCCATGCTCCGCATGGAGAACCAAACACAAATCCAAAATAATCGACTCAGTCTGAGTCGGCAATCGGCCTTCATGAAGAATATAGAGAAAAGTTTCAGCAATCGACAAATCCGCCGGGGGATGAACCAACTCCGCATTAGGCTTAAACGCCACTAAATACGAATACGCAAGCAGAGACGGTAACTTGGCCAGAATTCGGATGCTCTTTAAAAAATTCTCATAAGGATCAAGCGATTCAGGTGTGGCATCAAATGCATAAAGCGCCGACAACCCCGTTTGGAACTTATTCATGACGTTATGACTGGGGATACCCTTAATAATATGAGTCACAATTTCAGGAGGTAACTCTCTTGCGTCGCGAATGATTCCTTTCAGGTCGGCCATTTCTTCGGCGGTCGGATATCTTCCGACGAGCAAAAAAAACGTCACATCTTCGAAACAGAATCGACTGCCACCCGCATACCGCCGAATGACATCTCGAATCTCGACACCCCGATAGGTCAACTGACCTTCAACTGGCACCTGCTCCTCCCCTACCTTTTTTACCCCGATGGCAGATGAAACACGAGATAACCCCGCAAGCACACCACTTCCATCTTTATTCCGCAGGCCTCGTTTTACGTCAAATTTATCAAAAAATTGAGGATCGATTGAGTTATTTTCTACTAGTTCTGTAGCAATATGGGATAGGGTGGACGACATTCAACGCTCCTTGTGTGAGTCAAAAATTACTGATTCACCGGGAGTCTATCACACCAGCGGATTAGCGAAAAATGTCATACGCCCAGAGTATGGTGGATCGGAGACCGAGAGGTTAGAATGGGACCACCTGGAGCACGCAACTTTTGCAGCATTTCAGCCCTGCCCTCGTAGCTCAGTAGGATAGAGCGCCGGATTCCTAATCCGGAGGCCGTGGGTTCGAATCCCGCCGTGGGCACCATTTTAGGGACCGATTATGTGGATATTATATGATTTTGAGACCTCATCTCGGGCATTGATCGGCCAGATTATTTCGTACGCATTTTGGGTAGTGGATGAGCGGTGGGAACCCGTACGGAGATTAACTGGAAAAATCCGTCTCCGCCCCACTGAATTTCCGGAACTCGATGCAATTTTAATTACTCGGACACAAATTGATTTATTGCAACGGGAGGGGAAATCCGAACTCGACGGCGCTCTTGAAATTCATCGATTTTTATCTCAATGCATCCAGGAGTATGGTCACTGTATTTTGGCCGGATATAATTCGAGCCAATTCGATCTTAAATTTCTTCGGACAACGTTAATCAGAAATGGAATTAACCCCTATTTTATGGGGCGGCTCTCGTCCGTCGACATCCTCCATTATGTTCAACATATTGCGATAACCCACCCCGACGAATTTCCATGGATATCCCAAGGAGAGTATTGGACATTTTCGCTCGAATCCGTCAGTCGTTCACACGGGGTGCTCGATACCGCCCAGGCTCATGATGCAGAGGCCGACGTTCATGTGATGCGTAACCTTATTAGATGCATTGAAAACCGTTATTGTGATCCACTGGTCGACTTTCGGCCCGTGCGCGTTCCTCACAATTCTCGATGTGAGCCCGAGTATGTCCTATTTAAACAACGGGTCAAAGCCACGCCACCAGAGAAAACCACCGTCCGAACCTGGTATCGCCTATTTCAGTCGAAGTCCGACCTTATTGTCGTCGAACTTTCCCTATTTCAGGAAAAACTACCCAACACTCTACCCGAGTTGATGGGCACCCTCCGATACATCAACTGCAATACCCAGTATTTCTCGACGGAACCACTTTCCCATGCGGCAGCGCTCGAATGGAATTCGACCATTACCCGTATCGACGAACTGGCAGCCGAATTAAAATTGAATAGAGACCTCTACTTTGATCTCATTAAAAAACCGTGGGATATCGAATATCAAATTCACGATATGGGCTTTGAAAGAATCAACACCCTAAACAAAATGATCGGCCAACTGACCCAATCCCCACAAAGCTATCAGGCCATCGTTACTCAGAATTGGCGGCCAAACGCCTCCGAAAAAGACCGTTTTTTAATCCAACTTTTTAACCGCTATGCCCTCAATAGCTTGCCCGATTTACCCGTCGATTTGACCGACCGCTATATTATCCCTCGGTACATCAACCAAACGATGATCCGAGATGGAGACGATTCGCCCACTATCATATCCCAAATGGAACGCGCCCAAACGCTCCTCGTTGATGGCGATCAGTCTATACTGACCGCCTATCTCGACTACGCCCACCAGTTTATTGAGAGGTATGAATTAAATCGGTTTTTTAAAACCAGTGCTTAACATGGTCAAAAATTGTCTTTTCGGTCTTAGCTGTTTCGCCGAGGGCAGAAAATTCTTGAACCAACGACTTTTCTTTTGAGGACAGTGTTGTTGGGATTTGGACCTGAACGCGAACATGTTGATCGCCGCGTCCATGGGAGCGCAATCGAGTAATACCTTTTCCTTTGAGCCGAAACAATGTTCCTGGCTGAGTTCCGGACGGTATCTTCAACATCGCTTTTCCATCCAGTGTGGGAACTTCAATTTCGGTTCCGAGAATCGCGTTACCTACGGATATCGCAATCTCTATGTAAATATCGTCGCCGTCCCGTTTAAAAAACTTATGGTCTTTAACCGTTAAAAAGACATACAGATCACCCTGTTCGCCGCCCGGTTCCCCGTAATTCCCTTCGCGAGGAACACGCAATTTGGTGCCCCCATCCACACCTGCAGGAATATCAACACTCAGAGTTTTTTTCTTCTTTTCAATCCCCTTGCCGGCACATCGAGTGCAAGGGTTTTTTACGACCTCACCAGACCCATTGCAATGATGGCACGCCATCACCTGGGAAAAGCTTCCCAACAATGTTCGCTGAACCGTTTTAATTTGCCCAGTCCCGTTACAATGGGTACAGGTGACTTTTGGGGTTCCGGGTTTTCGACCGTTTCCTTCACATCCCCCGCACGCTTCCAAATGAAAAATCTGGATTTCCTTCGACACTCCTGCGGCGGCTTCCTCGAGCGTTAACTCGAGATCATACCGCAAATCTTCCCCGCGTCGAGGTCCTTGTTGCCGAGACCGCCGCCCGCCACTCCCCCCAAAAAAAACATCGAAAATATCGTCAAATCCTCCAGAAGAGAACCCTTCGAAACCGCCGAAGCCCCCGCCCCCAGCTGGGGTATCATCCGTTACCCCATACTGGTCATACTGTGCCCTTTTTTGGGAATCCGATAGGATCGAATACGCCCGTTGAACCTGTTTAAATTTATCTTCTGCCCCGGCCTCTTTATTGACGTCGGGATGGTATTTTCGGGCAAGCAGACGGTACGCCTTTTTAATTTCAGCGTCATCAACACCACGTTGCAGTTCAAGTATCGCGTAAAGATCCTCAGCCATCTAATTTACTTTCTATTTGGGGTCATTAACTTCTTTATAATCGGCATCTACGACTTGCTCTCCAGCCTCATTGGACGTCGCTTGTGACGCATCCCCTTCGGCGGCCGGCTCATCGGTTTTGTAGAGTTCTGAGGCAGCGTCATACACTTTTTTCTGCAGCGCTTCGGTCTCTGACTTAATCGTCTCCAGGTTATCTGTCCCTAGTGCCGCTTTCAAGGTCACGATACTTTCTTCAATACCGGTTTTGGTCGGCTCAGAAATTTTAGCTTCATTTTCTTTCAGCGTTTTTTCTGTCGAATAAATCAACGAATCGGCCCCATTACGTGCCTCAACCATTTCTTGACGTTTTTGATCTTCAGACGCATGGGCTTCGGCGTCTTTTTTCATATTTTCGATATCGTCTTTTGACAACCCGGACGAGGCCGTAATCGTAATTTTTTGTGATTTACCGGTCCCTTTGTCCTGAGCCTTTACGTTCAAAATACCATTCGCATCAACGTCTAAACTGACCTCAACCTGAGGAACTCCACGTTGAGCAGAAGGAATCCCTTCCAAAATAAATCGGCCCAACGATCGATTGTCGCCGGCCATCGCCCGTTCACCTTGAAGAATATGAACTTCAACGCTGGTTTGACCATCTGCTGCAGTCGAAAACACTTGGCTCCGAGATGTCGGAATCGTTGTATTCTTTTCGATCAACTTTGTAAAAACACCGCCCAGCGTTTCAATCCCTAAAGACAATGGGGTGACGTCCAGAAGTACAACGTCTTTAACATCTCCAGACAACACCGCGCCCTGAATTGCCGCGCCAATCGCAACCACTTCATCGGGATTAACCCCTTTATGAGGCTCTTTTCCGAACAGATCTTTAACCGCTTTTTGAATGGCAGGAATCCGTGTGGTTCCTCCTACCAGAATAACTTCATCGATTTCACCCACGGATAGGCCCGCATCTTTCAATGCTTGCTTGCAGGGCGCCATTGAACGCTCGATCATCGGAGCAATCATTTGCTCGAATTTTGATCGCGCCAGCTGATAATTCAAGTGCTTCGGCCCGGTAGCATCAGCTGTAATAAACGGAAGATTAATATCAGTAGTCATCGTTGAAGATAACTCGATTTTCGCTTTTTCTGCAGCCTCTTTAAGCCGTTGAAGCGCCATCTGATCTTTGCTCAAATCAACGCCGTTTTCTTTTTTAAATTCATCACACAACCATTGGATAATGAGGTCATCGATATCATCTCCACCCAATTGGGTGTCCCCATTAGTCGATTTAACCTCAAAAATACCATCGCCAATTTCGAGAATGGAAATATCAAAGGTTCCACCACCGAAGTCATAAACCGCAATTTTTTCGTCATTCTTTTTGTCCAACCCGTAGGCCAATGCCGCCGCTGTAGGCTCATTGATAATTCGAAGGACTTCAAGGCCCGCAATTTCACCCGCATCCTTGGTGGCTTTTCGTTGACTGTCGCTAAAGTAAGCAGGAACCGTAATGACCGCCTGAGTCACCGCTTCGCCCAAATATGCTTCTGCGTCTTTTTTAATCTTCTGCAATACCATTGCTGAGATTTCAGGAGGAGTATAATCCCGGTCTTGCCCGTTAATCACAATTCCACCGTCAGCGCGCTCGGATACTTTATAAGGTCGGTTTCTTTTGACTTCCTTCAACCGACGTCCAATTAAACTTTTAACTGAGAAATACGTATGGGCTGGATTCGTGATGGCTTGACGTTTTGCTGGTTGGCCAACCAAACGTTCACCGTCTTTTGCAAAAGCGACAACGGAAGGAGTCGTTCGATTACCTTCCGAATTTGAGATAACCGTCGGCTCGCCTCCCTCCATTACAGACACACATGAGTTAGTTGTTCCAAGATCGATTCCAATAATTTTTGACATATAATTGACCCTTTCTACCACTTAAACGAGTGGCAAATAATACAAATTCTATTTCGCAACGACAACCATTGCCGGCCGAATGACTCGATCCTGCAATTTATAACCACGTTGAAATTCCTTCACGACCGTTCCTGCTGCCACTCCTTCTGCTTCCTCCTCCGATACCGCCATATGGACGTTGGTATCAAATGTCGTATTAAGGGAGTCGAATGCGGTCACCCCTAATTTTTCCAAGGTGGTGATCAGCTGCTTATGAATGAGCTGAACCCCTTCAACAAGCGATGCGATGCTCGGGTCATTAAACGACGCCAAGGCCCGATCAAAGCTATCTACAATCGGCAGAAACTCCCCAATCATCTTTTCGTTGGCGTATTGCCGAAATGCATCGACTTCAGCATCTTTACGCTTCCGAAAATTTTCAAAATCGGCCCTCGCACGCAATGCGCGTTCTTGCTCTTGCGACACCTTTTTTGTGAGTTCGGATATCTTGGCTTCCAGGTCACCATCTTCTACTACTTCCATATTTTCAACCACGGTTGATTGATCTAACGATTCTTCAGACATTTGATGCGCCTCCTTGTACAACACTTCTATTTTGGTTCAAATAATCAGTAATTCTCGCGGTTACCCCTTGAACCATGGGAATAACCCGATCGTAGGCCATCCGTCGTGGACCCAACACGCCCACCATACCGATGGGTTCGTCGTCTACCGCGTACGGCGCAACAACGATACTGCAGTCTTTCAACTCTTCAATATGGTGTTCGTCACCGATCACCACTTGGGGTTGATTAAATGCCAAATACTCCGAAAATACAGCTAACATCACCTTCGTCTCTTCTAACGTGGACAATACCTTCTGGGTTAATTCAACATTTCGAAATTCAGGTAGTCGAATCATGTTGGACATTCCCCTCATCATCAATTTGTCTGATCCCGAGTTAAACCGACGTAACCGCTGAATTTCTTCAGTAATCTGAGTCAACACCCCTTCATATAAAGGAAGTTCCGACACCAGGTCCTCAACCACCGATTTATTGAGCTCGAACGTCGGTCGCCCGCTTAGCTTTTCGGTCAGTAATTTCGAGATTTTATTCAAATCTTCTTGATCCACTCGATCACTTATTTTAACTAAAAACTCACAGTTCACGCCGACCTTATTCAACAACACCACCAACACCATATCCAAATCAACCAATATCAAATGGGCCAATTTTAACGTTTCCTGATAAATATCAGGCATCAAGATGATGGTCGTATAATCAATCAAATTCCCCATCAAGTCGGTTACTTGCCCAAGAATTTGCTGAATATTATGCCCAATAAGTTGAACATCCCCATGAAGACCCGGCACAGTGGCATCCAATGGATGTAATCGATCGACAACGCCATCAACGTACAACCGATACCCTTTATCAGTTGGAACTCGTCCCGAGGACTGATGGACTTGGGTCAAATAGCCCCCTTTTTCAAGGTCGCTCAAATCATTGCGAATGGTTGCCGAACTAACCGACAAACCCGCAGTTTCAGACAGCCATTTAGATCCAACTGGTTCGCCGTTTTGAATATAACCGCTAATCGTTTGATCCAGCAGCTGGCGTCTCCGCCCACTTAGTTCTGGTTGTTTTATTTCGGACAGCATGTCCATCTCAACCTCAATACTCGAAATTAGCACTCACAAGCGCCGAGTGCTAGATTATTAGTCCACAGTGGGATTGTCAAATATTTCGTACGCAACTCGATCTTCGTTTGACGCTACAAACCGTTGGTCGGTATAAAGGTATCCTATGAAATTAAGCCAACAAACAAGGGAATTCATCACATTATACCTTGTGGTTGCCACAGAGCTCATCGGATTTGGTCTGATCATTCCGATCCTGCCCCAAATTGCATACAACTATAATCAAACCCCCTTGATGATGGGGATCTTGTTAGCGGCTTATTCGTTTGCTCAATTCATAGCAGCGCCATTTCTTGGCGCTTTATCCGATCGAATCGGCCGAAAGCCAGTTCTCGTTATTAGTAAACTGGGATCGATAATTGGTTACATCGTCCTCGCGCTATCCCACTCCTACTGGATGATCTTTGTCTCGCGACTGTTGGATGGATTTACCGGTGGCAACATTTCCGCAGCACGCGCTTATGCCGCAGACATCACCACTGAAGCAGAGCGACCCAAAGGCATGGCAGTTATCGGAATTGCATTTGGAACCGGATTTATACTCGGGCCTGCGTTAGGCGGCCTCTTATATGGAATGGGAAATCATGGACATATGATCGCAGCCCTGACCGCAGGAACAATGTCATTAATTGCACTACTGCTCACGATTTTTATTCTAAAGGAACCCGTCCGTCGTACCGAGAGTCGACACAAAGCGCGGCTTTGGCCAGTGATTTCAAGCCGAGCAATTCTTGCGATTTGCATCGCCCAAGTAACCTATATGATTTTATTTTCAGCATTCGAAAGCACATTTTCTGTCTATACATTTACGATGTTTCAGCTGACGCCACGTGACAACAGCATGATCTTCTTATTCATCGGAATTTTAGCCCTGATTATACAAGGAACCATTACCCGCAAAGCCCCAAAAAATTTATTGAAGGTGACAATTTTTGGATTTCTGATCGTTGCCGTTGGCTTCATAGCCATTCATTTCTCGGGCACAATCGCCTACCTGTTGGGCGGGTTATCCATTTTGTCCCTCGGGGTAGCCTTGGTTAACTCCTATTTGCCGTCGTTACTGACCACCCAGTGCCACGCCGACAACCGAGGCGCGGTCATTGGTGTTTTTGAAGGCATCGGAAGTTTGAGTCGGGTCGTCGGGCCCATCGTCGGGTACACCACGATTCTAAGCCCTCTCGACGGTGGATTCATCTATTTTACACTCATTTTAGTGGTGTTGATTCTGGGCTTTGCGCCCGTAATGCTTAGTCTTCGAAAACCCACTGCGGCATAATGAATCGGGCCACACTTCACTCCCCCATTACGCTGACGGGCGTCGGTATTCATTCTGGATGCGCATGCCAGGTTCAACTATCTCCTGCACCCATTGGATCCGGCATCGTATTTTTCACTCCGGGGTCGGATGGCTCAATCGGCGAGGTCCAGGCGCATGCGAATTACGTCGTCCCACAGACGAGAGCAACTCGTATTGAGAAAAACGGATATCAGGTCCTCACGCCCGAACATCTCCTAGCGGCACTGTTTGGACTCGGCGTATCCGATGCAATCATCACACTGACCTCACCGGAAGTTCCCATTCTCGATGGCAGCGCCTTACCGTTTACCGATGCGATATCGGCCACCGGTGTTTTAAAATCGGATACTCCCTGGGCGGCTACCACTATTTTGAAACCCATCCACCGAACTGAGCAAGGGGCCACCGTCCTCGCCCTTCCTGATGCGGGACTTCGTTTTTCCATGATTATCGAATACGACAATTTTATTGGAACACAATCCGTTACCTGGGAGTATAACCAACCGTCATTTTCTCAAGACGTTGCACCGGCTCGCACTTATGGATTCAAATCTGAAATTGATCAATTGATCGCGGCCGGACTTGGAAAAGGCGGCACATTGGATAACGCAGTGGTCATCGGGGACAGTAACTATCTATCGACACTCCGCTTCCCTGATGAATTGGTTCGTCACAAATTGCTCGATTTGATCGGGGACCTCAGCCTTACCGGCTCATTTTTACAAGGTCATTTTATTGGGATTCGGTCGGGTCACTCACTAAATCGGTTAATGGCAGAGGCCCTTTCTCAATTGTAGTTACAACTCGTATATTGGCAGGGAAAACCCCGAGAGTATCTTACGAGAATTCTCCCCAGTCCAACTGCGTCACTCTCCTGGCAAGCCGCACCATTTCGACACGATCCTCGTCCTGAATAATCCCATTGGTTTCCAAAGCAGCCTCAACTTGTTGACGATGTAATTCAAGCAAAAACAACGTCGACACCCGCCCTTTATCTGCCAAATAATACATCTTGAGAATCGGTGATCGATCAAGCACCGCCGAATCCACTGCGACCTTCCGCTGAATCGCCCGTCGGATCACCCGCCGACGCATCATTTCTTCCATTCCACTCCGATATCGATGAAACTGAAGAATAGGGTAGTCTCTATTTTCCAAGCGCTGGCGAACGTAACTACACCGATAGGACAACTCACGATCTTCATCAAAAAACTCCGCGATCAATCTCAATATAGCGTCCTTTGCGTTGGTCAACATCCGACACTGGGCCATATAGCTCGCTTGGAACCGAGAAAAATAATGGGCAAAGCGCATCTCATCGTCTACAAATTGGGATAACACACAAATTTCATATAAGCCCCCCGCAATGTACCGCTCACTCCACTGCTCATTCCCATCTCCAAACAACATCGACGTATCCACCGGCAAAATAGCATTGCCTTGGACCACGTAATTCTCAAAATGCCGATCCTCTCGACCTAACACATCTCCCATCGCCGCATGTCGGGCCAGCTGATCGATCAATCCGTCCCAATCACTCACGCCATGATTCACTAACACATCATTCAGGTTCGTCGGCCCTAAATAGTCGGTTAATTCCCAAGTCCGTTTGCCAACATAGTGTTGAGAGCGGAACCAGGGGTAGCCTAGCGCCCGCTGAAACTCCATATAAAATTGCTGATTCGGTACATCTTCTTGTTTAACTACAACCTCTCCATGCGCAGTCGATAATCGATATACGCTGTGGCCCATCCCAATATCCTCGACATCCAGGATCGGCACACGACTCCGCATCCCGACAAAATCACGAAGATGGACATCGATATTGAAGTGCCTCAATTTCGGCATCACCACATCAATTCTTGCCTGCAACGGTAAGTCATTAAAAAATTGGCGGCGAAGATCCGCATGAATCGTTCCGTATAAAATACCTTGTCCACGTACTTTCCGAAGCGACAAATTATAATGGTCTTCCGAACAAAAATAGTTGACTACATCGTCGACTTCAAATGAATCAAACCCAAATCCATGTGGAAACGCTTGCGCCCGAAATTCTTCCGTTATCCGGCTCACGTTTTCCACAATGCAATCCAGATCCGTCACTCCAGGCATTACGGCTTGAAGCCTGGCGACCACCTCAGAATTCATTGAACACACCCATTATTCGAGATCCACGTTGGGATAAAAATACAAATCCTCATGCGCCCGAAAGTATATCAGAATTTATTGTCCCATTGCGTCTAAATAAACCAAAATACCCGCTATTGATTTTTATTCTCTGCTGTTGCATTATTGCTCACCTGGCGATGTCTTGTCGCCAAAACCGCTTAAGGCCTGAGAATAGTGGTAAGAGTTCCCCCCTTAGCTCGACCACAGTATTTTCAGGCCTCCCCTCATTACTAACTCCTTTATTTTCAAAACTTAAAAAATAAATTTAGTCGCAAAATTCACCGTTGCTCTCTATACTTTCGTCGTGAGAACTCTTTTAGGTGACTTTTTTCGTTTTATTGGATTCGGGGTAGCGTCCATCACCTTTTTTGGGTTGTGTTATGCCACATCTCCAGTCTTCGTTCCCATTGGAATTATCGGCTTTGCGGTCGCGCTCGCTATCGTCCTTCGCCACCTGTCGCGATGGGTTTCTTGGGTATCATTTGTAATTACCACCGCGTTACTCGGATCTCATCGTTGGATATCGGGAGTCGCTCTGGGTCTGTTCGTTGCAATCACCTTCTATTACAAGGAAATGTGGGAACGCCGAATCAAGCCGCGAGAGTATCAAACCACGGTGTACCTATCCAAACGGCGCGCCGTTCAATATGTCATCACTGTCGCTTCCACATTAAAACTTCAACTCACCGGGTACGACTGTGTTCATCACAATGGCTATGTGCTCACCTTGTCATACAAGGCATCGCCCATTTTAAACCATCTGTTCCTCCGCACGCTCATTGCCACCAAATCAGTCCGGCGGTTGTACAGACAAGACGTCGCTGTAGCGCGATGACCCGCCCACTCGCAATTACACTCGGAGATCCCGCAGGAATCGGCACAGAAGTGACACTAAAGGCGCTTTGCCCTGACGTTCCCACGGTTTTAATTGGATCCTTACAACTTTTAGACATGCCTGCCGTTCGTCGCTGGACGCGTGACTTGAATATCGTACCCGCTTCATCTCTAGATATTGAGTCGATGGAATTTTCTCCAGGACAAATTGCATGGATCGACCCGGCACCCCAGATCACCATTGACCCAGGTCAAGAAACCTCTGAACCCAATGGCAAAATCGCGCTGGCCTCGATTCTATTAGCCACGGATTTAGCGCTACGCCACAAAGTCCGAGCCATTGTTACCGCCCCCATTTCAAAACGCTCGTTTCAATTGGCAGGCGCACCCGAACTCGATCACACACGACTTTTCGGACGATTAACAAAAACAGAGCCCACGATGGGTTTCTATTCCGAAAAAATGATCGTTGTCCTTACGACGATACATTGCCCGTTGTCACAAGTCCCGTCATTAATAAGTGAAGAATTACTTGAACGCACAATTCGTCGAACCCATCACTGGCTGCGGTCACTTGGATGTAAGAGCCCCCGTATTGCAGTCGCGGGACTCAACCCCCACGCCGGAGAAGAGGGCCTCATGGGAACCGAAGAAATCATGACTATTCGACCGACCATCCTGAAGCTACAAAGCGAATTTCCTGGGCTTTCCGGCCCCTATCCTGCCGACACCCTCTTTTGGAAAGCCGACCGGTTCGACTGTATTATTGCCCAATACCATGACCAGGGACTCGCCCCCCTCAAAATGGTCGCCTTTGATACAGCGGTCAATACGACCTTAGGGCTCCCTTTCGTAAGGACCTCGCCGGACCATGGCACCGCATTCGATATCGCGTACCAAGACCTGGCCAATCCAAGTTCGATGACGGCGGCGATTCAATTGGCCCTACGGATGTCCAATGGGAACTAAACTCGGCCAAGTCTTTTTACATGATGCCAATATTCTCGGAAAAATCATCAGCGCAGCGGGTTTAACTCCAGAGACGAATAGCGTCGAAATAGGGTGCGGGGACGGAATCTTGACCGAAGCATTGGCCAACCAAAGTCGACAATTAACCGTCTATGAAATCGACGAAATATGTATCACAAAAACCCAACAACGGATCGGTCCTCGACCCAATGTCCGGTTCATTTCAGGCGATTTTCTCAAAACCTCTAGTACCCTTGCAGAATTGCCCGGTCCGTTGAAGGTCGTCGCCAATGTCCCGTATTACATCACCTCCCCTATCATCAAACATTTGATCCCCCACATCGCAATCCTTGAAAGCGTCATTTTGATGGTCCAAAAGGAATTCGCCGACAAACTCATTGCCCCACCCGGAACCTCCCTATACACCTCTTTTTCGGTGTATACCAAGGCGCATTTTAAAATCGACCGTCTATTTACGGTTTCAAGAAACTGCTTCTACCCGGTTCCCAACGTAGACTCAGCCGTTATTCGCCTCACCCCGGCACCCGTGGCAATTCCGGGCGACCCCACCTTATTTTTTGCAATGGTCCACTCTGGATTTTGGGGAAGACGAAAACCCTTTCAAAGTGCATTGGCCAAAAGCCCCTATATTCATGCCTCCCCCGGGTTCAAAGACTGCCCCTTTTTTGTGAGCCATCCTGGGATTCGTGCGGAATCACTCGCATTACCTGATTTTATTCAGTTATTTTCAGAAATCGAGTCATTTATTTCGTTGGACACCAGATCTAATACGCTTCCTAGCTGATCAATCGCCCGATCCAGCTCTGCCTGAGTTGCAATCAACGGCGGTGCAAAAAACACGTAGTTCCATCGGACATTTGGCATCAGTCCCGCCGCCCACAGTAACGACGAAATACGATTCGTCCACGACACATCTGCTGAATTCCATTCGACTAACGGCAACCGAGTCCCTGGAATTACGAGTTCGATCACCCCTAAAAATCCGGTCAACCGGATATCTCCGACACAGGGTATTGAATCCAATCGATCAACCAGCCGCCGCGTAAGCCACGTTTCCCACTCTCGCGGCCGATGGATTAAGTCCAGGTCCTGATAGATCGAAATCGCCGCAACCGCCGCCGCACAACCCACCGGATGCGCCGCATACGTCAACCCAACCGGCAAACTTTTAGAATCAAATCGTGGAGAAATAAGGCTTTCTTTTGCCAAAATTCCCCCCATCGGAATATAGCCTGAGGTCAGCCCTTTTGCCATGACAATCATGTCAGGAACCACCCCATGCCGACTCACCGCAAACCAGTCACCACATCGAAATCCACTCATGACCTCATCGGAAATCAAAACAATTCCATAGCGACTGGCGATCGCCCTAACCCGCAGCCAATAATCAGGCGGATATTTGATGCATCCGCTGGTGCCAGATTCCCCTTCAAGAATAATTGCCGCAATGGTTTCTGGCCCTTCAAATGCGATTACTCGCTCCAAATGAGAGACACATTGATACTCACAGTTACCCAAGGTTTGTCCCCAAGGACATCGATAACAATAGGGATCTTCCACTCTGACGATTCCGGGGGTCTCAAATCCCGTTTGCGATAGCCGCCGAGGATCCCCAGATGCAGACATCGCCGCCGCCGTTGCGCCATGATACGACCGATACTTGGTCACCACTTTGTGCCGCCCCGTCGCGAGACGTGCCAGTTTAATTGCATTTTCAATCGCGTCCGCGCCACTCGTTGTCAGCAACACCCGGTTGAGTTCGTGAGGGGCAATTTCGGCTAACTTTTCAGCGAGAATCTCCCTCACTGGGGTTGAATAGGCGGGGTTCACGTAGCTCAAAATCGACGCTTGCGCCGCCATTGCCTCCGCAATTCGGAGATCCCCATGGCCCAAGTTGACTGCCATTAATTGAGAACACAAGTCAAAATAAGGCGTCCCATCTGAATCCCATAGCGTCGTTCCTGCCCCTCTGACGATTTGAGGGCATTGAACCGATTGGGCCGACCACGGAATAATCAGCTTCACTGACCTATTTCATTCCTAATAATAATTTAGCGGATTGAACCCCGTGCTCTAAAAACGACGCAAGCATCGATTGATCCCGGCGATAAAATACCAATTCTGGCTGGCTCACATTTATTTTCTTCGCCAACTGATCAACCGTCTGGTAAAAATTACCCATTTCATCCACGATTTTGAGCTTTTGAGCTTCTTCCCCGAGGATCACCTGTCCCTGGGCCACTTGATCCACTTCTGCATCGGTCAGATTACGATGTTTTTTTAATTTCTGCGTAAAAATACGATAGAACTTATCCTGAAACGCGTTAGCCATTTGAAGATCTTCGGGGGTCACCGGAGCATTTTGATCGAACGCGTCCATATATTTCCCAGTCTTAATCACATCGCGGCGAATATCCAAAAGATCGTTCAGCTCGCTGTAATTCGGATGAATACTAATGACCCCAATACTCCCTGTTAATGTCCCCGGGTTTGCAAAAATACGATCGGCCCCCATTGCAATGTAATAGCCTCCGGACGCGGCCACATTTCCCATCGACACGTACACTGGCATTCCTTTAGCGCGCAATTTTTCGATAGCCGACAATATCCGATCCGACCCCAACATACTGCCACCTGGACTATTGATCCGAACGATCACCCCTCGAACTCCGATATCGCCTTGAATTTGGTCCAGCACCGTTTCTACATCCACGGCCCCGGTCGACTTATTTCCAAACAAATAATCGGTCCCCACCGATCCATTGGTAATTGTGCCGTCCACTTCCAAAACTGCAATTCGATTAAAAGGCGAAATAATCGACGGGGGATCGTGAGGAAGACTAAACGCTTCGATCGATGCCACATTCACCGCCTTCCCATTTCGGGCCGTTTGAACCAACGATTCGATATCAGATGGATAACCCAAATCGTCGATCAATCCCAAAGCCTGTGCCTCTCGGGCCGAAATCATATGTCCGTCAAAAATATCTCCGATTTTGGACCAATCTAACTTCCGAGCTGATTTGATATCCCCTAAAACCTGACGATACAAATCGTTCACAACATCTTCCATTATTACCCGTTCGGCGGAATCCATCGTCGGCGATTGAGAATACAACGCGGTCTTATATTTTCCCGACTGGATCAAATTATAATTAACCCCAAAGTTACTTAACAAATACCGGACTTTAAGGACATCCAATTTAATTCCAAGATAGCCCACAGATCCCAACTCCGGCATTACAATCTTATCGGCAACTGTTGCGAGATAATATTCGGGAAGCGATGCCCACCCATCGATATAGGCCGCAATATATTTGCCTTTACTTTTTGACTTCTCCAGCTCGGACCGAATTTCTTGAATCATCGAAATTCCCCACAAAGACCCTGAAAGGTCCCCAATATGGATGATAAATCCATCACAGCCCGGGTCTTGAGAGGCTTCTCGAATCAAACTAATCAGGTCATTCGAGCCCAACTTGTTGCCGTTGAGGAGACTATATTCAGACTTACCCTCAACTACGTTACTCGCAACACTAAATTCGGCAAACGAGGTGGGTTTAAACAATGCATACTGACGCCGAGACACCGACGGCGCCACCCCACGTCCCAATTTAAACCCCAACTCATGCAGAGTTTCGCCCGACGAACGATTGGATGAAAACGCATATTCAACCTCAACAATAGGAAGAGCAATCGCCACGCCACCGGTCATCGACTCTTTCTTCCAACCGCCACGCAACCGAATACCATCGGTTAGCTCGTATTCTGCGCCGCACACGACATGGGCCTCATCCTGCCCCGATTCGCGGTCAACTATCACATCGCCGGCCAAATAATATGTTTTGTCCGAATTAAACAAGGCCACGCCTGACCGAAAAGTAGTGGGTACATCAACATTTTTTTTCAAGATATCTTGAGCCACAATTCCAATATCCATAAACTGCGTCACCCGAAAAATTGTCCCAATATCGGTACTCCATCCGTTAGACGCTCCGGAGACCCCACTAATTTCTACCGTTTTATACAAAACACCAAAATCGACACCGCGGCTTCCCCGCCGCCCTAAGCCATAGGCGGTAACATCCACGGCATCAGTGCCATTGCTCACCCGCCATTTTCCAAAGCCAAACGGACTCGCATACACGTAGTTCCCACCATAGCCATCCGACCGACTCCCCTGGTAATCGTAATTATCCGAACGGACACTCCCACCGGGAACAGCCAGGCCTGCGGGGTTATAGCCAAACGCGCCATTTTCCTCCGCAATCGCTGAAAATGCGCCACCCATCGCGGTTGCGCGAACACTCGTCCCCGCTTTCAGTGCCATATAGCGCATTTCATCGGGGGTAAATCCCATAATGCCCTGAACCAAGACGAGGACCAAACACGCCGAATTCCCCCACAATCGTAATCGCATATTTAAATTTTCCTTTCGATGCTAAACCGGTGCGTACCCATAATTGATCCGAACCGGCATCTTCGGGCCCAATTCACGCTTTCTTTTATCCAGGAGTGCGACAAGGGCCCCCGCCGTCCGATCCGTCTTTCGAATATCCGCACCTTTACACTCCGCATCCAACCGATCAAAAATCCAGCCCGCAGCGGTAACCACTCCCACCCGTGCATCAAATCGGTTAATCATGCGAACCGTTTGATCGATATCTTTCTCAAGCTGATTAAACAGTGGTCTAAATTCGTCACCCACTTGGACGTAGCCACGAATCAAACATCGCCCGGGGCGGCCTTCGAGAACCACAATTTGAGTCCCCCGCCACCCATCTATTAACAATACTTCAAACCCATTAATTCCAATGACTGGCACTTGCGCAACCAGTCCGATTGTTTGGGCCGTCGCCACGCTCAAGCGTAACGGCGTCAGCGCCCCTGGCCCGACCACAACGCCAATGATGTCCAGCGATAACGCGGTAATCTCAGCCGTTTCTAATAAAGACGCCACCGCCAACGGTAAATTCTCCGCCGACGCACGGGTTACCTCAATATCCCGTTCAATCCACCCACGGGGAGTTCTCACCACAATGGTGCCAACGGTTCTGTTCGAAAAATGTAAGCCCAAAGTCATTTGATCCTTGATCATAATCCTGCACACACCGAGTTGCAAGAAAAGGCATTGAAGCCACCCCGACCTTGCTCGATGAGACAGCATGGTGTAGTATCGCGAGCCTTGCGTCACATCGTCGGATACCCATTTCTAATGGACAATCAATGAATGGCGTCTTCGGTTATTTTGATTCACACAGGACACATTCACAGTGAACGTTCATCCCTCCAAACACAGAAAGAGTGACTCATGGTAGCGGGCTATTTGCTAGGTACATCCCCACCCGAATCCGATATACAGGTCCTTGGCGAAGACGACCCTAATGTGGTGACTTATTCGCTTGCCACGCCGGTTGCATTCACTCGTCTCTGCCGAAACGAGTGTCCTTACTGCAGCTTTAATCGCCGTGACAATTTGACCGTCCCTTATTCAACTATTAAAGCAGCAAAAGCAGCACGCCTTGTTGGCGTTCGAGAAGGCGCATACATCGCCGGAGAACGGCCCGATAAATTTACCAATGTTCGGTCATTATTGGATCTATGGGGGTTTAGCTCCTATCTTGATTACGTATATACCATTTGCGAACTCGGATTTTTAGAAGGATTGATTCCGACGCTAGAGGTTGGATTTCTCAGTCCCGTTGAACTCAAAAAAATGGTTGAGGTTTGCGCAATTAATAAGGTAATGCTCGACTCCGTCGACGCACCGCTTGCCGAAACTATGTATTCGAAGTCTCCCGGAAAAAAATTAGAGCTACGGGTTAAAAGCCTTCACTGGTCTGGAAAACTCCGATTCCCAACTGCGACCGGGTTCATGGTTGGTATTGGCGAAACCAAATCACACCGAAAAGAAATTTTACACACCATCGCTGACGTCCATAAACAGTATGGGTCTATTCATGAGGTTTTGCTTCAGAACTTTGTTCCCCAACCTGGTTTGATGCAAGGAAAAGGCCCAACTACCCGAGCCGATATGCTCCACGCGGTTGAAATGGCGTTGGAAATACTTCCGAAGGACATCTCGGTCACAGTTCCACTTGAGCTCAATTTAAATTGGCTGGAAGATATATTGAAGGCCGGTGTCCGTGACCTTGGACGAATTTACCACCCCAGCAACCCGTTGTTCGTCACGCCAGGTGCGGCGCCTGGAATTCATGCTGCAGACGTTATAGAAAAACTGGGCCTCCGCCTTCAACAGCGATTCCCCTTAAAAAAATCGTTTATCAAAAATGGAATGTACTCAAAAAAATTGGGACAAGTCTTCGATGCCTATCGTTACAAAATTAAAAAAGAAAGTAACGAAAAGACAAAAGAGGTTCGGAGTGCAAGTTAACTCATCGCCCCCGACACCCAAAGACTCCGAAATAGAGTCAAAACCTCGCGTCCAAACGCCACAATGGACTAAAGAAAGCGGGTTGGCATTTTCGTCGTTATTTACGGCGGCGGAAAAAAAGCCTGCGCCGATCAAATCGGTCGGTAACAACGTCTTTCGCGTCGAACACGACACTGACGATTCAGATTCAGAGTCATCCGACTACAAGAAAGAAGCAACCACTAACTCTGTCGACCCCCAACCCACATCACCACCGGTTGCTGTCACCGGATTCAGTATCAATCCCTTTTCGTCGACCATTGACTTCAAATTAAGCAGCACGACATTACCGCTGTCACGGACGGGTGAATCCGTAATGATTCAAATGATTTCTCATATTCGTGGGATTTCTTCTGCATATCATACGGTTCAATTCGAGATACCAGATCATCAGGTTGGAATCCGAATCACCTCCATTGGATCAACACTCAAAATTGCATTGACGACCCCGGATGACGAGTTGCGCAATGATCTAAAATCAAACCAATCTGGGTTGACCCATATTCTTCGCCGAGAGCTCGCGTCGCCCACGCTTGAATTTTTAGTCGAAAACCCATCCCAGGGCTCATCATCTGGCAATGGCGGCCAATCAAAGCAGCCCCCTGCCGACTCCGACACCAATAACGACGAGGAAACGGAATGATTAGCTACACACCTCCCCCACCAATACTCTATGCCCAAGTATTTACGGACCCAGGAAATACATTCCAAATGCCCACTCCCGCCACCAATGCCCAACCGACGACGTCAGCAAATACACAGCGTCCGGTGGACACGATTGCAGTTGGCAATTACTTAAAATCAAAATATATCGGAATTCAAACGCTAGTCACGGATTCTGAAAGACATCCCATTGGGCAAGGAATCATCCTTAGCGTTAGCAAGGCAGATGGGATCTACAGCTGCGACTTTCAAAATCCCGGAACAGGCACTGCCCTTCCCGTACAGGTTATTTTTGAAGGATTTGTTCAAGACGTACCGAGTCGTAAGCGATGGGCGATGAATGTTGCATCACAAATACAAGACAAGCGGCTATTGGAAGCGGAGAGTCAACTATCGACCATGATGTCCGCAATTGGATCGGAGTCCACCGCTACTGCGATCACACCGGCCGACCGAATACCTGAGCCCACTGCAGATGTCCTCCCCCCTGGAGAGGAACTGCAGGTTCTTGATATAAAAACCATGAAGATGGCCAAACAATTCGTTGTTATATATAAAGGAAATCCATTTCTTTCAACCGGGGTTCCGTTAAATGTCAGATTGGAGTACCAGCCATGACCAAAGAGACTCGTAAATACACCCGAACTATCCGATTGGCCCCAGCCTTAGGGGACTGGACTATGCTTAGTCCAGATGCCGTTTCTGAGCCGCCGATCAAAATCCGCCCCATTCAATCGGCTGGTTTTGATAGTCTCCCCCGAGATGTGCTTCGAATAGCCCATTACGTACATTATCGCTTAGGCGAACTTATCTGTACCAAACTCTCTAAAGATATGGATATTAAGGTTGAAATTCATTCAGTTTCCGCCTCGCAGATGCCTTATGGTCACTTCGTCCAATCCGTCGGCAACCAAGTCATTCAAGCAGACTTAGTTGCCCCATCAGGCGACCGAATCAACGTCCTCATCGATTGGCCCCTCGCAGAGCAAGTCATCGACCGGTTAACCGGGGGTACGGGGGAAACCAGTGGATCCGACGAATTTAGCGCCATCGACGCCGGAATTCTTGAAACTCAAATGGAAGAGTTGGTTACACTGCTACCTCAAGTTTGGCTCCATTCTTGGGAATTTGACAATTTGAAATTTGAATTCCACGCCGGGGCCTATCATCCAAGCCGGAAGGTATCTGCTCGCGAAGCGTATATTGTCTTTGAGTATCAACTATTATTAGGTCATGGGAAGATCCATCGAATCAGTTGGGCGTATCCAAACGCACTTATTCGAACGATGTTATCAAATTACGAACTGGCGACGCGTCGGATCACCCCGTCTATATCGTTAGAAGAAGGGGCTCTTAACCGAAATAAAATTCCTGCAAAAGTAATTTTGGGAAATGCACAAATTGCGATGAGTGACCTACGGGCATTACAAGTTGGGGACGTCTTGCTTTTAGATTCCTCAATCAACGCCCCTCTCAAATTGCTTTTGGGAAATGGAACCGAGCTTAATGTCCAACCCGGTACCATTGACGATCGACTCTGTGCTCAAGTAATCCTATGGAACAGTGATACCCGTGTTTCAGAACGTCGGCGACCTACGCCTCCGCCGATTGTAGCGCCCGTTATGCCCGTCCCCCCGCTAGCCACCATTGCTCAAGAGCCCGTTGTCAGCCCACCGATTGACCTAGACGATGATGACGTATTTTCTCCAGCAGTCCCAATTACGTCCGTTGCGTCACATATTAACGATAGTATTTTTGACGAAGTCAAATCGTCAGACTTCGACTCTGATGATACACCATCAGCAACCAATTCCGACGACGAATCAGACACAATTTTTGGCTCAGATTTCGACGTCGATACCGACCATAGCCATGACGTTGAAGACGACGACGAAGACGAGGATATGTATCAAGACGAAGCGATGGACGACGACACAGGATCCCATGAGGCCGCCGACGCTGACACTACCGATGACCACTTTGACTCCGACGATATGTTTTCCAGTGACTACGATCTTGAGGAACCCACAGAAACACCCGCAGCTGCAGAACCCGACGCAGACGCAGAAGATGAATTTTCTTGGGACGACCTAGAGGACGAAATGTAACCCAATGACAAAAAAAATTGCGATTATTAATTATAAGGGCGGAACTGGAAAAACCAGTACGGTGGTCAACTTGGCCCACGGCCTCTCCCGCCTCGGGCAAAAAGTACTCATTGTCGACATTGATCCACAGGGGTCCGCTGGGTATTACTTGGGCCTTGATCCTGAGGTGACGTTATATGACGCTTTATTAAATTTAAAGCCAATCTCAGAATGCATTATTAACGCCCGCCCCAATCTCGATATTATCTGCAGCAATGAGCGCCTATTTGCCGCCGAATTAAAACTTGCCGCCCAACCCCGACGGGAAGCAATCCTCTCTACGCTGCTTGCCTCGGTAAACGGCTATGATTTTATATTCATTGACTGTCCGCCATCAATGAATCTTCTCAATCAAAATGCACTCACATTTGCAGAAGAAGTCATCGTCCCAGTATCGATGGAATATCTCGCGCTTGTCGGAATTCGGCAACTATTGAAGAATATTCAGATGGTCAATAAAATACTCGGCAAAGAGTTGTTGGTACGCAAAGTGGTTCCAACGTTCTTTGATCCTCGGAATCAGAAAACACGGCACATCGTCGAGAGCTTAGAACGCGTGTTTCCCGGCCGATTATCTTCCCCCATTCGTGTCAGCGTGTCTTTGTCTGAAGCCCCTGGGTATCGTAAAACGATATTTGAATATGATGCAAAATCAAAAGGGGCTGCAGATTATCTGAAATTGTCAAAAGAGGTACTCAATCATGGCTAAAAAAAAGACGTTTGACGATCCGTTAACAGGGATCGATCCAGTAATGGAAGGCGCATTTTCATTAATGCCAGATCCAGCCCCAAAAACAAAATCTCGTCAACATACTGAAGAGCCTAAGCAGTCTGTAATCGATGTGGAATTCCCGGTTTTATCCCCGGAAACATCGGGCAAAAAAATCGAACTTGATGTATTTAGCAAAATACCAGTTAACGTTTCCGTGGAATTGGGTCGGGCCCAAGTTTCTCTGAAAGAAGTTTTTGAGTTGACTGAAGGGTCAATCATTGAACTTGAACGTCTGGTGGGTGAGCCCTTAGATCTTGTTGTCAATGGTCAAATTGTTGCCCAAGGTGAAGTTGTGGCAATTGATAATAACTACGGGCTTCGGGTTACCCACGTTATTGCACAACCTCAGTCGTAACCAATGCAGGGATTTGTAGGGTATCAACTCTCCGTCATTCTGACTCTCGGCGGGTTATGCGCGGTTCTATACCTTTTTTTACGATACTCCAAGTCCCTTCAAAAGCGTCGTTTTTCTGGAGAAATGCAAATCATTGATCGACTCGCCATCGATGCAGGGGCCACGCTGGTCATCGTCGATGTAAAGGGTGAACAGATGTTGCTCAGTGTATCTGGCAAAGAAACACGACTACTGAAAACCTTCCCAAAATGAAAAGATTCTTCAAACTAGGGCTACTTACACTATTTGTATTTGGGTTACCGCTCATTCTTTTTGCACAAGAACCCGGATTTTTGAATCTCAATCCGTTGACCAGTTCAGAAAATTTTAGCCGGTCACTCAATCTCTTATTTTTCCTAGCCTCCATCGGATTTATTCCATTTTTCCTACTATCCGCCACTTGTTTTTTGAGAATTGTAATCGTACTCAGCATGGTGAGACAGGCGATTGGAACCCAACAAGCGCCCCCCAATATGGTCATTGTATCCCTGGCATTATTTTTGACCATATTTGTAATGACTCCCACTATTGAACAGGTAAATGCGACCGCGATTCAACCGTATAACGAGGGCAAACTATCTCAAATGCAGGCCATTGACCTAGCGGTCAAACCTTTTAAAACTTTTATGCTCAAACATACCCGAGACAAGGATCTTGCGCTATTTCTTGAATTTTCACAGGTCAAATACCCGGAAAACTATGATCAAATCCCAATTTACGTTTTGATCCCAGCATTTATTATTTCCGAACTTAAGACGGCGTTCCAGATCGGATTTGTATTGTTTATTCCCTTTGTGGTTATTGACCTTATCGTATCCAACATTCTGCTCTCTTTGGGAATGTTTATGTTGTCGCCCGCAATGATTTCTCTGCCGTTTAAAATTTTACTCTTCGTCCTTACCGACGGATGGAATTTGATTATCCAAGGTCTCTTACTTAGCTATCGATGATTCGGCACGTCACCCACGCGATGGCCATCGTAATGATGGCCATCGCAACAATCACAGCGGGTACATTGATCGTAAGTAATTCTCCTGAAGAAATTTACGAACCCGGGGTGTTGGTCTCAACCCCTCTACCATCTCCTAGAACCCGGCTCATGTATTATCATCTCAACCGGGCATCCAGCGCCTACACAATCCAAACCATCCTACAGAACCTGACGGCCGTCCCGGTGACGGTTCAAATGATCAAGGCGGTGGGCGGCCCCAGTAGAGATGGCATCTATTCAGGCCATCGATCTGCCAAAGCCTATTGGGAGGCCATTGCGAGCGGTGAATGGACAACGCTGACATTGGCCCCATTCCAAAGGACAACCCTGTTGGCCCACCCATTTAGATCCCAGATGGTATCCACCGCAATCGTGGAATTTGATACGGCGTCCCCCCAATCGATACAATTGGTGGTAGGAACCGTTGATCCGGAAATTGGGTCAACGTCACTTTTAAATCAACCCGCGTCCCCGTACACCTACGGCGAGTTTCCTACCACCAGCCGCCCAATTTCGGTGCAATACAATTTTGATTTGCCCGTTCGCGAAATTCCAGTGGGTGATGAGCCATTCGTCGTCGATCCCCAGTCAAATTTAGCCTTACGGGGAAACTACGGACTAGTCTATGACGTTAAAATTACCGCAGTTAACACATCCTCGATCCCCCGGGAATTCACCCTTCTATTTGCGCCGGCAGGGGGCATTTCACGCGGCGTATTGCTGATCAACAAACGCATCGTTGAAACCGGATTTATTGGTCACAAAAATAATTTAGCCCCAGAAAAGGTATATACAACCACCGTCGCCCCCAACTCCCAAATCCAAGTATTGGTTCAGACCTTACCCCAAGGGGGTTGTTTTTATCCGATCAATTTGGTTATTTCTAGTCCCTTACCCACGTCGAATTCCAAGGAGCTCCGATGACAATCGATACCGTCACTAGTATTCTTAACACTGCTGTTCAGGTGATCATTTTAGGCTCGCTCCCTAGCGTGGGCCTTGGCCTCCTAATCGGTCTATTTATCGCTGTACTCCAAGCAGTAACACAGGTACAGGAGCAAACGATTACCTTTGTACCCAAAATGATTGTAGTTCTATTGGTTGCAGCCGGCACATTCCCTTGGGTCGCCCGCATTGTAATGGAAATGACATTGGAACTGTGGCGGAATATTCCGCTATACGCCAGGTAATTCAGTTCAGTAGTTCATGATTATTACCACACAAATCATTGTGGTCTTTTTGCTCATCATGACCCGAATGATTGGGGTGGTGGTAACCGCGCCCGTATTTTCTCGAAAAGAATTTTTTACGTTAGGCAAACTGGCACTGACCTTTTGGACTTCCGCGCTGCTCATCTACGTTATACCCGCCCCGCTAACCCCACCCGACACCGGGCTCCAATTTATCCTAATGTTTATTACGGAGTTTATGATCGGGGTCATGATGGGCTTCATAATGGATATTTTTATTACTGGGATCGAGTTTGCAGGGAGTTTAATGGATACCCAAGCCGGCTTAAGTGTATCCGCCATGTTGGACCCCTCATCCGGACGATCACTTCCCCTCCTCTCATTGCTACTTAAATGGACAGCCACGATGCTGTTCCTATCCATCAATGGGCATCATCTTGTCTTGTCCGCGTTGATGGAAAGTTATCGACTATTACCCATTGGGTCCCCAATTAATTTTGCAAGGGGGGCCCTCTACGTCGTATCGACCGGCACTGATATTTTTATGATCGGCATCCAACTCGCTGCACCAATTATGCTCGTCGTCTTTATGATCGATTTCGGATTTGGAATGTTGAACAAAGTGGCAGAGCAGGTTAACGTCTTTCAGCTGGGATTTCAGATCAAACCCATCGTGTCTTTAACCGTATTTCTTGCAACGGTACCTGGGCTCTTGGGCGGAGTATATCGAATTTTGGATCTTCTAACAGGCAAACTCATGAAGTTACTCTTCTATCTATCGGTGGCTGGCAATGGGTGAAGACGACTCAGGAGATAAAACCGAGGAGCCAACGCCTCACAAATTAAGAGAAGCCCGCAAAAAAGGCCAAATTGCCAAAAGCAAAGATATTACCTCGTCCATTCTCATTTTCGTGGCGTTTTATACACTCAAAAGCAACGCGGAAGTGTTGTGGAGAAATATGGAAGCCTCGACCATTGAGACGTTCAAATACATCCCCGTTAAATTTACCGAAAGTGTCGCTGGTAAAATATTAGAAGATTCTCTTTTTACATTTATGAAATCCCTGCTGCCAATTTTACTCGTGGTATTTGCAGTTGCAATCATCGTGGAATCCCTCCAAACCGGGTTTTTGGTCAGTTTCGATTCGATATCTCCGAAGTTGGAAAAACTCAACCCAATCGAGGGATTTAAAAAATTCGTCTCCCTCAAACAATATGTCGAACTATTGAAGTCATTAATCAAAATGGCGGTGGTGATATCCATCCTTGCCGGTGTCATTCGTGAAGATTTTGGGACGGTCCTTCTCTCCCAAGAATTGTCGTTGTGGCAAATCATGACGTTTACTGGAGAATTGGTCATGAAAGTGGTCACCAGGGTCGGTATGTTTTATCTCGTTGTGGCCTTTTTTGACTATTTTTATCAGCGATTCGAGTATATGAAATCAATGAAAATGTCTAAAAAAGAAATTAAAGACGAATACAAACGGCTGGAGGGGGATCCCACCATTAAGCAGCGCCAACGCGAGGCTGCACGACAAATGTCACAGGGCCGGCAAATGGGTGCTGTTCCGAACGCCGATGTCGTCGTTACAAACCCAATCCATTTGGCGATTGCCTTAGAATACAAGCCGGATCAGATGAATGCCCCTCGGGTATTGGCCAAAGGTAAACGTCTTGTCGCTCAACAAATTCGAGAGATGGCGGAACGTCACAATATCCCGATTGTTGAAAATCCCCCGCTCGCCCAGGCACTCTATCCTATTGTTGAACCCGACATGGAAGTTCCACCGCAATTCTACAAAGCGGTGGCGGAGATTTTGGCCTTTGTGTATAATTTGCGAAAAAAACGATCCCGCCGATACTAAGTGGCTCCGCCCACCACCATTAACCTAAGGCAATCGCTGAAGCATGTTTAACATAAAACAACTTAAAGACCTTTTCAGCATCGCTGACATTTTACTCGCCATCATTGTCATTATGATCGTCGGCGTGATGATCATGCCGATCCCTACGGCACTATTAGACTTCCTTATGGTCATCAATATGGCCATCTCCGTAGCGATTCTTTTGGTCGCAATGTACCTTTCCCAACCTCTCGATTTCGCCGCATTCCCCTCAATCCTGCTTATTACTACCCTATTTAGGCTATCGATCAACGTCGCATCCGCAAAACTAATTTTATCCCTCGGCGCGGACTTTAATGGGCACATGGTTTTGGCATTCGCAAATTTTGTGACCCGTGGAAACTTTGTCGTTGGGATTGTCGCATTTTGTATCATTACATTGGTCCAGTTTATGGTTGTTACCAAGGGTTCCGAGCGGGTTGCAGAGGTTGCCGCGCGATTTACCCTCGATGCCTTGCCAGGAAAACAGATGAGTATCGATGCCGATCTTAACGCGGGACTCATTGACGCAGACCAAGCACGGGACCGACGTAAAAAACTGGAACGAGAGTCGACATTTTTTGGATCAATGGACGGTGCAAATAAGTTTGTAAAAGGGGACGCCATCGCGGGGATTATTATCGTTTTAGTCAATATCGTCGGTGGAATTATTATTGGAAAATTTCAGCAAGGGCTTGAAATTGGCGAAGCCATGCAAATCTTTACCACACTTACGATCGGGGATGGCTTGGTCGCCCAGATCCCTGCGCTCCTTATTTCAATTGCAACCGGTTTAGTTGTTACCAAATCTGCATCCGATGTCAGTTTGGGCGCAGACGTCGCCGCACAGATATTCTCTCAACCCAAGGCATTCGCAGTCACCTCCTTTATTTTATTTTTATTTGGATTTATCCCTGGCATGCCGACAATTGCGTTTCTGGGAGCGGCAGGCGTAATGGGGGGACTTGCATTTACAATCATGTCCACCAAAAACAAAGACGATGAAATGGCCATGGACACCAATCAGGAAGCGGCCAAAGATGCGCTCAAGAAACCTGAAAATCTACTCAATACCCTTAGCTTAGACCCCATCAGTTTAAAAACGGGCCGAAATTTAGTCCCGTTAATTGACCCCAGTCAAAACGGACCATTGCTCGAGCGTATTACTCTGGTTCGATACCATATCGGCCAAGAGCTCGGCTTTGTAATCCCAGGGGTTCGGGTCATGGACGATCTCAGCTTACCGCCGAATTCATATCAAATCGAAATTCGCGGCACCCGAATTGCGGTAGGAGAAGCTTTACCCGGTCACTTCTTTGTCCAAAAAACGATATCCGAACTTAAACGCAAGGGTGTCGATGGCATTGAGGCGCTTGATCCTAATTCCGGTCTGCCTGGCGCGTGGATTGCAGAAGACCAGCTTGAGATTCTCCAAGAGAATTTTATTCCTGCACAAAGTTTAACCGACTTTATCTCAGGCCATTTTTCGGAAGCAATCAAGCAACATGCCGACGAAATTATGACCCGCCAAAATGTTCAGTCCTTAATGGAGCTCGTAAAAAATACAAACGCAGCTATCGTCCGGGAGCTTGTCCCTGACATGTTGTCGCTGGGTCAAGTTCATAAGGTATTACAGGTCCTTGTACGAGAACGGGTATCTATACGAGATCTTTCAACTATTTTAGAACGGCTGGCCGACTATGCCCACGTTAGTAGGGACACCAATCTTCTCGCAGAATACGTCCGCCAATCACTCGCCCGACAGATCTGTTCTCGGTACATGGACGCAGATGATACAGTGACCGTCTTTACCATCGATCCCCGCCTGGAAGAACTTATGATAAATTCCGTTCACCAATCTGAGTATGGATCGTTCTTGGCACTGGACCCCCAATTGGGCGAATTGGTACTCAACCAAATCGGCGAAAACATGAATAATTTCAGAAAAATGGACAAGTCCGCGGTTGCGCTTTGTTCACCCCGACTACGGGTCCACTTCAAAAAATTCACGGAACGTAACTATCCATCTCTCGCAGTTCTCTCCTATAACGAGATTGTGCCTCAAGTGAAGGTCCAATCCATTGGAATTATTAGTGACTGAGACTGACAACTCCTTTTTTCTACAGCAAATCCCTCAAAGTGTATATCGCCGCACCCGCGACCGACGGGAAGGTGACACCACATTCTTAAGCACCACATTAAACCCGCTAGGAATCTTGGATCCCGAATTAGTGATTGCCCTCAAACTGCATATCGAAGCCCAGGCGGATGTTGTGTACGGGGCCCTACTCCCCAACGGCACCTGGGATGAAACCCAACGAACCAAATTGATCCAAACAATATTTACGGAACTCGGACTATCGTGAGCACCGTCGAACAAATTTGGGCAGGGATCGAAATTCCCGTAATTAATATTATTAAAATTAACCTCATGTCCCGATTCTCGGAACAAATTTTATCCTCATATTCAACCCGCCTCGAATCTATTGTTAAAAAATATGCCAGACATCTCCCTTATCATGTGGCCGACAGCGAGATCGATGACCTACGCACGATATCCCGACTTGAACTCCTGGAGACGTTAAAAGTCTGGTTACCGAGTCGTAATGTCGACTTTTGGCCACTGGCACAAGCCCGTGTCATTGGTGCAATGAAAGACCATATTCGCCATATCACAAAATCGGATCCATCCCGGTTCTATGACTGGATTACCGATGCGGCTTATGTCTATATGGCCATCAACGATCGTGCCGATTTTCAAAATACTATTGATGACGGAGCGCAGCTCACAGAAGCCATGCAGGTGTTAACCGAGCGTGAGCGATCCGTAGTGATTTATCACACCAAAGACGATTTAACCTTCAAACAAATCGGTGAAAAATTTGAAATATCTGAATCTCAAATCTCACGAATCTATAAAAAATCAATTGAAAAGATAAAAAAAGCACTCGCGCCCCCCAAGTTTCACATGGCGGAATAGCGATTCGTCACGCCCCGCTAGGACATGATCGAGGTTGGGTCCGCGCCGATGGAGCGTGGGCCGATAAGATCGCAAAAATTCTTTGAAAACCATGTAAAAAATGGTGTACACTAGCAATCATAAAAAGGCATATCAAAGCGAATTACAGTATGGTCTAGTTATCAACTGGGACACCCCGAGTCACCCCAATTGAACGGCTCATTTAAAGGACAAAAACGATGCCCGACACTTTCGCAATAAAATTCAATAATTTTCACCGAATGGTTTCGGTTCCAACTCTGGCGGGTACCCGCTCAAGCGGGGGAAGTAATCCAGTACCTCAAGGTATACTCATGATATTCCACGCGTCGATGGATCTTCAAAGTATTTCTCAATATACCCACGATTCCTGCCTGGGTCATACGACGTCTGACGTGTGCTTAATGCCCACACGCGATCAAGCGGAGAGTTATTCCGACGCATACCTAAAGGCTCGTCTTGACCTCATATATGAGGCTGCTTCACGCGAAGCGACCCCAAGGATACCCACGCCCACCACCATAAGCCGAACGATTTCTCGAGAACTAGTACTATCCATAGAACGTCAGATGCCCGGCACAACAGCCCTCAA
This sequence comes from uncultured bacterium, assembly GCA_903864835.1. Taxonomy (GTDB): domain Bacteria; phylum Margulisbacteria; class Marinamargulisbacteria; order SXXA01; family SXXA01; genus CAIPHK01. The sequence continues at coordinate 91,720 of CAIPHK010000015.1, forward strand.
TGCTGAGACGTATCTCAAAAAAATAAAAGATTCATTCACCCAGATTAATAACGCAGAGCTATTCCAATGCTATACAGCCCAATTACAGCGATTTTTGGAAACAGGCGCTATGCACGAAAAGATCCGCACCAAAATCCTAGATATTTTTACTACCAATATCTTAAACGTACTCCAAGATGTAGAACTCCCCGATTCCATCAAACTATTGGCCGTGACGAAAATGCCGGATATGGCCCGCATCTTGGGAAAGATGTTCTTAAATTCGTCCACTCTATTACGTAATCATGAAGGAAATAATAGCTATCCCGACTACGAAGCCGCGAGTAAAACATTAAAAGCCAAACTAATAGAAGATAAAAATCCCTCAGGGGTCACATTTTCAGCGAGAAGCTTAAAACTTTTTGGCTGGACGCGTGAAGAAATAGCAGAGACAGCAAACCCTCTTGTGGGATTTCTTCTTCAAGATCCCAAATGTGCCGCAGTGGAAACAGAAGTCCAGGCGAAATTTCATAAATTATTTGATATCGCAAATCTTTTGGTTCTTCAGATTGCATGTGGAGACGACATTGCTGATAATATTCAGGATGAAAAATTAACTCGCATTTTTGCAGGTATTCCTTTTGGATCGTCAGCCACACTGGAGGACGACAGGACTGAGGTACGTGGTTATCGACGAGATATATTTACCCCTTATTTTGATATTGCGGTAACATTGTGGACAGATGCAGTCGTCCAACTAGAGGCCTTATTTGGCCGTGAGTATTTCAAGGCACATGTAGAGCCAGAATTCTTAGAAATTCATCGAGAAGTCATGGGATCCCTCACCTACTCACAATACATGAATAGCCGCCCGCACAACCCCGATATTACAGCTCAAACCATCTCGGACAACTTGGACCCTAATATTATGGTGAAATGTGTTCGATATTTAGAAAAATCTCTCGTAATTCAGATCGCCCGAACCCAAGAGATTGAATTACCTGAGCCAACAGACATCGCCATAGTCGATCAAATTGTCTCCAAATCCCAAAAAAATGCAGCCGCTTCAAATGCTGCCGCAACAGCGCCTCGTGAACGCAGAGAAAACGATTTCTCAAGTCCATTTCCATTTGAAATGAACGCTCAATACAACCAAGCTCTACTCGCTGACGGCAAAAATTTCATCACAGAATTTGAAGATTTTATAAGAAAAGAAGGGTACTCAAATCATTTTTTTGCGACTTACTTTGAGGAGGCTCCCCCTGCCAACTTTGATTATCTGTCGCTGTTAGTGCTCCGGAGGGAAGCCCTTACACAAGTCATCGAGCAGCTCGAACGAGTAAAGCAGCGAGGCTTTCACATCCCAGAGTCAGATTATTCAGTCAACTCTCTCGCGGTTGTTGCTTTAAAGACGGCACAGGCATCGCCTGACGAAAATATATTTAAGGGAAGCCTCATCGGCAAATTAAAGCGCCATATTGACCTTATCGATAAATTTAGCGAGCATTTAAGTATGGCAACTCGGGTCCAAGATCAATTCTTCAAATCGTGGGAGCGAGAAATTCAGGCAATGCAAATTGATGCGAGTGAATTAAAAAACGAAACACTAAAAACGCAAACCTTACGCTATATAGAATCCTGGGAAGTATTTTTATGCATGTATTTGATATTTAAACGCACACTTGACGGGACAATTTAAACCGAATTTTAAACAAGGGCACATCTTGAATATTAGTGGGCTATTCTCTGCGCTATTTTTCAACAAGGAAGTGTATTCCCAATCTATCCTTCTGCGAAAAAATGATCTCGCGTTCAGAGTCTCCATTATTTTTTTAGTATTCGCTTTACCCTACATCGGGATCTTCTATTACCTCGGGTGGACCTTTGCCAATACAATGGTTATGTTAACGGTATTGCTTTACGGGCTTTCGATTATCTTGAATAAGCTCAATTGCTATTCCACAAGCAAAACAATACTGATTGTTGGAACATCGGTCAGCTTTTTTATTTGCGCCAACATTTTAGGAGATACTGCTGGTGCCCAATTCCTACTATTTGCACTGATTCCACTCCCCCTCTTATTATTTGAATACAACCAAGTTGGATGGATATCCGCTTGTATCATCGCCCCAATCGGGGCCTATTTTCTTTTGGAATCGGGACACTATTCCTGGATTCCCTATATCGAAAATGTCAACGCACCGACCTTATTTTATATTCGGCAGTGTGCAATATTAACCACATTTCTTCTACTAATCTTGTCTGTAGGAACCTATTTCGTCTCAAATCGGCGGTACGAACTCAAATTAGAGAAAAAAAACGACGAACTTAAGCGTGCATTTGAAATAGAAAGAGACTTAAGACTCAAGTCAGAATTTCAAGCTGAAGAAATCGAGAAGTCCAATGCGCTGGTCAACTCATTGGCCCACCAAGCGACATTAGGCGCCGTCATCAGAGGCATAGTGCATGAGGTAAAAGAACCGTTAACCGCAATTCGAGCATGTTGCTCCCTCATCTTAATGGAAGAGAACCTGACACATCCCGTCAAAGACAGCGTCAACAATATGCTCGACTACATTAAAAACTTGGGCGAATTGGTTCGGACGCTACTGGCTGATTCAGGTGCTGTAATGTGGATGGATTCCCCCATCAATTTGGGGCGGGTTGTCGATCAGGTCCTTCGGTTAGCCGATAATGAAGGCTTTATAAGAAACATCCATTTTGAGAAATCCATTCCAGACAATCTTCCAGTGGTAAAAGGCGGACCGGCATATATCTCCCAGGCCCTGTTAAATTTACTTCTCAACGCATTACGGTTTTCACCGGACGGGTCCCAAATTAGAGTTACCGTGAAAGTCGAAAATCCCTGGGTCAATATATACGTTTCCGACTCTGGCCCAGGCATTAATCCGACGATCAAAGACACGCTCTTTGAACAAGGTATTACCACGTCGACGTCAGGTGATTCACATGTCGGCCTTGGCCTCTACTTTGTGAAACGGGTTATGGATGCCCACAACGGAACTGTAGCTGTCCACACTAGCTCTGACCTAGGGTCAACATTTGTAATGGCACTACCAATTTGGACCGATCCTGTGGCGGCAACGTGTTAAAAGCATTTATAAAAGGGGCCCTATTTAAATGACAAAAAAAACAGTGATGATCGTAGAAGACAATCCAGACCAGTTAAAGTGGCTTGTGGCCGTATTCAAACCCAATTTTACTGTATTACCTGCCCGGACGGGGATCGATGCGCAACAATTATTCGATCAATATCAACACGAGATTGATGCCTTAATACTCGACATCCGCTTACCCGATATGACCGCGTTCGAACTGTTGAACTCGCTTGAAAAGATGTGTTTCCCTGGGATTCCCCCCATTGTCATTCAAACCGAATATGAAGATCACACATGGATGCAAGAAATGTTTGGCGACTATCGAACCTTAAATTATTTGGTCAAACCCTTTGATCAACAGGAAATTATTGATGCTGTTCAAAACGCCATCGCGGCCAACCCATGCTCGTATAAAGGCGCTCAACTTGAGGAACGAATGGCCGTCATGTCAGCACTCAATACCATTCGTCTCTCGATGTACCACCATGTCACCCAGATGTCCGCCGACAGTCAACAACAATGGATGCCCGAAATTCTAGACCTATTTCGAGTCGACGGAATGCAACCCGACGATCGATTTCCATCTGGATCCAAAGAGACCTTCAAACTAACAGCACCTCTCACTCCCATTTTTGATCTTATTCATCGATTCTATGGAACGCCTATTCCCGAAATGGAACCCTTTCGCCTTGGGGTTACATCCGCGCTAGCGACGGTATTAACTACCGCAATCTCGGTAAACAATTTAGAACTAACAGACATTAATGTCCCCCAATTTGAAATCGTAGAGATCGACCATCCATCTCATGAGGACAACCTCGACTTTTGGGTAAGCGACCTGAATACCAAAAACATAGACCTTTGGGAGGAAGCCATACGACTATTTCGACCCTATCTCGACACCTCCCCGGTATGCGGTATCGCCATCATCCAACCGCATGAAAATGAACTTCTCAAGGAAGCCGTATTGCTGGGCATCCCACGTGTAGCGGTCAAAACCCCCAATTTTCAGACCACTTTCTATGCGTCTTTAACCAAATCAGCCATTCGACAATATGAACTAAAAAGCCTGCAAAAATTAAGTTCTGTCGTTCGTAACCATGGTTCAGATTCGAATTAGTTACTCAACGTCACCGACGGGCTGGATACCGTCTCCCCATAAAGCTTAATTTCATACGTCTGCGTCGTCGAATCATACGAATAGGCAATTTTCCCGGCGGTATCTCCTGCCGCAAACGACTGCCCCGTATAAGGATTTTTAGGAATCGTTTTAACGTCCCCGGATTGTGTTAACAGGGCGAACAACTCACCCCCGTTGAGACCCTCGCCCGACGGATAAGACCCATTTGAGATCGCATACGATTCGATTGCACTTTGCAGCGTATGACCCGCAGTCGTCAACGCAGATACCTTTGCCTTATTTTGAATCGCTGTGTAATTGGGCATCGCAATAAGAGAAATAATTCCAATAATCGCAATAACAACGATTAATTCGATCAGAGAAAATCCATCGTCCATTCGTTAACCCCTTAGGCATAATATTAAAACAATTTGTAATATAATATATCAAACACACCGGATTACATATTTATATATTGTAATTAATTAACGACGTTACGGGTATCATAGTGATATACACCGAAAAGACGATTGTCACCGCAGATATCGCCAACATCACCGGCTGAATCCATGCAACCGTTTGCTTCAATTCGGCTTGATCCGCTGCCACTAAATCCGACGCCACATCAATTAGAGATACCGCTAGCGTCCCGCTCCTCTCACCACATAAAATAAGTTCGCGTTGATACCGGGTTAAGCCCAGATACAAATACGCATTCTCAGCCAACCTTCCGCTACCCAATAATGCGAGGCGAAAATTGCGCCACGGTGCCTCAAGGTCTCGATCGGATGGAGATACCACATCGACAGCTTTGATCAGCGGCACCCCTGATTGAAGCATAATCCCAAGCATCCAAAAGAGAGCGGATCGCCCATCACCGCCACCCACCCGGTGCTTAAACCACCGAATTGCCCGGCCCCCACCCCATCCCACAAGCCCCACCCCACACACACTCCCAATACCCGCGACTACAGGCGACGATAATCCAGTAGAAATTACCATCAACCCTCTTAATATTCCCGGTAATGGAAGCCCTGATCCGTTAAAAAAATCAACATACCGAGGCACGAGACCAAGAATAAAAAAAAGTACGGTAGCTACTGTACTTCCAATCAACACCATTGGATAAACAGCCTGCTTCAATACCGTTCCGACAACATCCGATCTCTCCGTAACATGCGCCCCCAACCGGCTTAAAAACTCAGGAATATCAGGCACCTGATCCAACCGACAAACGGAGGCCCGGTACTCATAGGGAATCACGTAGCGAAGCGCTTGTGGAAACGGCACCCCGCTATAAAGGGCCAATCGAAAAAGATCCAGTTTTCGCTTTTCTTTGGGATCCAATTCATCTAAAACTAACATATCAATCGCTTGAACTAAACCGATACCTTTTCGAAGCATCGCAGCTAAACGATGGCAAAATAACGCAAACTTTCGCCATTCTGCGGTGGCCTGCATTAGGTCAAACGAAAAAACCGCCGCGCATTGAGCGTTGTTTGGTCGATCAACGTATCCGTCTCTATCCGCCGTAACTCAGCGATCGCATCCGCGGTTGCCCGAAGAAAGGCGCTTTCATTTGCACTTCCCTTATAGCGTGTCGGTGTCATATAGGGCGCATCCGTCTCTAACATTATCCGATCAAAAGGCACTATCGACGCTGCATGCCGGCTATTTTTTGCGTTGTCATACGTCACGTTCCCGGTAAATGAAAAATACGTTTCCGGTGAGGATACCGCATCGATAAACTGACGATCTTCCGAAAAGCAGTGAAATACTTTGGGTACATCGTGAAACGAAGCGATCACAGAGATCATCGGATCCGCCGCTTTCCGACAATGAATAATGACCGGCAGACCTACCTCCCGGGCAAGTTCTAACTGGAGAACGAACCGTTCAATTTGGTCCGCCATCGGAACTGGACTCCGGTATCCGTCGAGTCCAATCTCTCCTATCGCAACCACAGAATGGGAGGATACAAATTCCCGAAGTGCAGCAATCGTGTTCTCCGCCCCTTCTTCACACGGATGAATACCTGCCGTTGCCACGATAATCGGATAGTGAGTAGCAAGTCGGACACATTCCGCAGAGGTCTTCAAATCTGTCGCAACCGATACAATCCGTTCAAGCCCTGCAGCCTGAGCATTTTTAATATAGTCTTCGGCACTCAATTCCGACAAAAATAAATGAGCGTGGGTATCAATCACTGGTCGTTCCTTCTTCATCGAGACGAAGACACTCTCGGTAAACTTCATTTTTATTAAGATGTAATATTTTTGTCGAAACGTCAATAACATGACGATTCGACAACCCCATTTTTCTTAGTTCAAGCACAACAGGTGCCACCGCCGCCACCACAATCGGCGAAAACTGGACCACCCCACACCATTCCCCACGCGGCCCCTCTAATTCGGGTATCGTCAACAACTGCTCGGGAGACCCAGAAACTACTTTCTCAAAAATTTTGGTCAGCTCTTTTCCGACTGTGACAGTCGCTGTTGAATCGAACCCATTCAACCACTCCAAAGTCGCTCTAATCCGGTGGGGAGTTTCGAAAAAAACCAAGGCCAACCGCTGATCTCGGGCCATTTTGCAGTCCAGTTCCCAATCTGAAACACGCTTCGGAACAAACCCGCAAAATACAAATCGATCGGAAGGCAATCCTGAAATCGATAACATCGACGCCAATGCGCTTGGACCAGGGATCACCTGAATAGAATATCCCGCATCACGAACCGCGCTAACGACCCGATATCCGGGGTCACAAATCCCGGGCGTACCCGCATCTGACACCAGTGCCAGCGAGTGCCCCAACGCTAATTCAGCCAGAATCCATTCCAATTTCTGGACCTCCTGAAACTGATTGCAACTTACTGTAGGTGTTGGTATTTCATATCTCTGAAGTAATGTTCGGGTGACCCGTGTGTCTTCACACAAAACATGTTGAACTGAATTTAACGTCGCCACCAACCGTTCAGAAACGTCCCCAAGATTTCCAATCGGCGTCGCACATACATAAAAAATTCCCTCAGTCACAGTACATCCACTCCGCCTATTCCAACATAATAATAGTCGGCAAACCTTGCAACTGAGTCAATGGTCGGGGCGACTGGATTTGAACCAGCGACCACTAGCACCCCATGCTAGTGCGCTACCAGGCTGCGCTACGCCCCGTTAAGTCGGAATAGTTTACCCGGTCACTTCCGAATCGGCAATCGCCTCCGATGGGGCGTGAACCGCTTCATCAGACTCTCCAATCGATTCAATTCCCAACAATTTTTTAAATTCATCGGAATCCAACACTTCTGCTTCCATCAACCGCTTAGAAATGAATTCCAACTGATCATAATGCGATTTCAAGATCTCGGTCGCATCGTTATAACACCGTTCGATCAGATTCTTTATTTCATCATCGATTTCCTTCGCAGTCGATTCTGAATAGTCCTTTGAGTGGTCGCTGTAATCCCGCCCCAAAAACACCATGCCCTGAGACTTACCATAACGACGTCGGCCCAGCTTTTCGCTCATCCCGTACGAACAAACGTAGCCACGGGCCATCTCGGTTGCGCGATCAATGTCATTGGACGCCCCAGAGGTGATCGAGTGGAACTTTAATTCTTCTGCGATACGACCACCCATAAGAATGCGAATCTGATCTTCGATTTCGTCACGCGACACCAAGTGTTTGTCCTGTAGCGGCAACTGTAACGTATAGCCCAACGCTAACCCACGGGGAAGAATACTAATTTTATGTACCGGATCAGAAAATTTACAATGGGCCGCAACCAACGCGTGACCCACTTCATGATAGGCCACAATTTCTTTTTCTCGGTCTGAAATCAAGCGCGACTTCCGCTCTGGCCCAGCCATTACTCGATCAACTGACTCTTCCAATTCCTCTGAACTCACAATCTTCTTGCCCTTGCGAGCGGCAAGCAACGCGGCTTCGTTAACCAAATTGGCCAAATCCGCACCGGTAAACCCTGGGGTTCGGCGAGCAATAACTGACCAATCGACATTCGGCTCAATTTTTCTTTCATTAGCGTGGATCTTCAGAATCTCCAAACGTCCGGTAATGTCGGGTTTATCGACGACCACTTGGCGATCAAATCGGCCGGGCCGCAACAATGCAGGATCAAGAATATCCGGACGATTCGTTGCCGCAATAACGATCACCGCATTTTTGGCGTCAAACCCGTCCATTTCAACCAACAGCTGATTCAAAGTTTGCTCGCGCTCGTCATGACCGCCACCTACCCCGGCACCCCGTTGTCGCCCCACCGCATCAATTTCATCCAAGAAGATAATACACGGCTGACTTTTTTTTGCCTGTGCAAACAAATCACGCACTCGGGATGCGCCCACCCCGACAAACATCTCAACAAAGTCAGACCCCGCCAAACTAAAAAAAGGAACCCCAGCTTCCCCGGCGACAGCCCGAGCCAACAATGTTTTTCCAGTTCCAGGAGGGCCCATCAGCAACACGCCTTTAGGAATCCGCGCACCAATATCTTGATATTTCCCCGGACTTTTTAGGTAGTCGACGATTTCATTGAGCTCGACCGTCGCCTCGTCAACACCCGCAACATCTTTAAAGGTCACCACTTTTCCCGCTGCAGCATCAAACGCTACCGCCCGAGACTTCCCAAATGTTAGGGCTTGACTATTGGCCCCCTGCGCCTGCCGAAATATAAAAAACCATAGCCCCGCAATTAAGATAAACGGAAGCAAGCCTTGAACAAACAGGTTCCAAAGCCACCCCGAATCCGCAGGATTGACCTTTACCTTAACGCCCTTTTCCTTAAGTTCCGAAACAAATTCCGGATGATCAATATAATACGTCTTAAACGCCGAGCCGTCTTTCAGCTTCCCTTCAATAAGGCGTTCCTGTGGGCGAACATCAACGGACGCAATCCGTCCCTTTGAAAGCCGGTCATTAAATTCGGACAAATCCATTTGCCGGACCTTAGTGTTCCCTTTGAAATAGGAGGTCGATACAGTAACGACGAGTAATCCTATCAGCAAATACCAGATAACATTTCGAAAATCGCGAGGTTGATTTGGGGGCAATTTGGGCTTCTTCGAACTTGATTTTTGTTTCATAACCATTCATTCTAACGCCTGTGAAAATAATTCAGCAACAGCGCTTCTTTCTCTATACATTAATTGCGTTAACGATCATTACGTCGCCGGCATTTGGCCAACGACCACCAGCACAAAAAAAAGCGGCACCGTCACCCCGATCATTGACCGGAATACCCCCTGACTTTTCAGAAGGCCTCAACCGAATTCGAACATTAGCAACGGAACGACGATTTTCGTTAGTATTATTGGAACTCAATGCGTTATCCATCCGAGCGCGGGACATGCAACGTCAATCGATTCAATCCGCGTTACCAGGGGTTCCCGACGGGTATTCAGTAGAGGCCCCCTCCGCAGGCGAGGAAGACTCCCCTTACCTTGTATTTTCCAGATCTTATGCTGGGCCTGAAAACTGTGGATTTGACCTCTCCATATCTATGGGAGATCCATCTATTGATGAATATCGCCAAATGATTCAAAGTCCGGCATCAGTGTCCCTAATGGAGGATACCAAAATCATTGAGTTTAAATCGGGATTTCCGGCGCTGGAAAAATACTCATCGTCAGACGGGACCTACGAACGACACATTATTTTAGGCAACAATTTGATGGTAGTGGTTATGGGTCACGGAATCAGTAACCGAACTGCAATCGATACATTTTGTGACGCCATTGATTTAGGCCGAATTCAATCCGAACTCAGACAGTGATTAGCCTTGCCAATTTTAAACGGCATTTGCTAATATCCGAACCCCTAAAATAGGTCCAGTTCTTAAAGCATTTTTTGCTCCTGTAGCTCAGTTGGTAGAGCGCTTCCATGGTAAGGAAGAGGTCATCGGTTCAATTCCGTTCGGGAGCTCCATAACCTCCAGGAGGCCCCATGGCAAAAGAAAAGTTCGAGCGTTCAAAACCCCATGTTAACGTCGGTACGATTGGTCACGTTGACCACGGAAAAACGACATTAACAGCCGCAATTACAAAAGTACTCTCCACCGTAGGAAAAGCCGTATTTAAAGGCTACGATCAAATTGACTCCGCCCCTGAAGAAAAGGCGCGGGGTATTACGATCGCTACCGCCCACGTTGAGTATGAAACTGAAAATCGTCACTATGCCCACGTCGATTGTCCGGGTCACGCGGACTACGTCAAAAACATGATCACCGGCGCAGCTCAAATGGACGGCGGCATTCTTGTCGTTAGTGCGGCCGATGGTCCAATGCCACAAACTCGCGAACACATTTTGTTAGCACGCCAGGTTAACGTCCCTTATATCGTCGTATTTATGAATAAAACGGATATGGTCGACGATCCTGAGTTAGTCGATTTGGTCGAGATGGAACTTCGGGAACTATTGAGCAAATATGATTTCCCCGGTGACGACGTTCCATTTGTGAAGGGATCCGCCTTAAAAGCCTTGGAATCGGTTGATTCCAGCCGAGAAAATCCAGATGCAAAGTGCATTTGGGAATTGATGGATGCGATTGATACCTACATCCCTCTCCCAATTCGGGATATCGACAAGCCATTTCTCATGCCAATCGAAGATGTCTTTAGTATCACAGGCCGAGGAACCGTCGGAACCGGTCGAGTTGAACGCGGCATCGTCAAAGTCGGCGAAGAAGTTGAAATCGTCGGGATGTCGGATGTTGTGAAAAAGACCACCGTTACCGGAATCGAAATGTTCCGCAAATTACTTGATGAGGGTCGGGCGGGTGACAACTTAGGGGCATTAGTTCGCGGCGTTGAAAAAGACGATCTGAAACGCGGTATGGTTTTGGCTAAACCGGGATCGATCAAGCCACACCATAAATTCAAGGCAGAAGTATATGTATTAAAAAAAGAAGAAGGCGGGCGTCACACTGCATTTTTTGACGGATACCGACCTCAATTTTATATCCGTACTACTGACGTTACTGGATCCATTAAGTTACCAGAAGGTGTTGAGATGGTAATGCCCGGAGATAACATCTCTCTCGAAGTCGACTTAATTGTACCCGTAGCCTGTGAAGAGCGACTTCGGTTTGCGATTCGAGAAGGCGGCCGAACCGTCGGTGCAGGGGTTGTTACTCAGATTATTGAATAACATCTCAACCGTTTTGATTGTCCCTATTGCCGTGTCGCACGTAAGGAGTCCCGCTATGGGGCTTTTTACCTTTAGTAATACCGGAGCACTTTAACTATGACATCTACCCCACTCGTTACGCCGCTCTACGACACACATGTGTCTTACGGTGCAAAAATGATCGATTTTTCGGGATATATGCTCCCAGTTTGGTATTCGTCGGTCAGAGAAGAGCATTCTGCAGTACGCACGGGGTCCGGGGTGTTCGACATCTCCCACATGGGGGTGATCCGGTTATCTGGGGCCAACGCAGAAACGCTTCTGCGCCACATCACTTGTTCAGCAACAGACAAAGCACGACGGGGCATCATGACCTATTCAATGGTACTTTCCCCATCAGGCGGGATTTTGGACGACATTATGATGGGACAAGCATCCGACAATGAATGGATCGTTATCGCCAACGCATCAAATAAAGTTAAAATTATTGATTGGATTAAACAGAACAACCCCGATCAGGTTCCTGTCGAATTGATCACAACCCATGCAATGATTGCGGTGCAGGGGCCCCAGTCCGCTAAACTTGTGGGTCAAGTGCTCGGGGAACAATGGGGAGAGATCCCTCGATTTGCAATCCGCCCCATCGACTATGCAGGCACCCCTGGCTATATCATGAGAAGCGGATACACCGGCGAAGATGGCTTCGAACTGATCATTCCCAACACCGCCGCACCGACACTATTTACGGCAATTGTTCAGAATGGCGCAACGCCTTGTGGCCTAGCCTCTCGGGATAGTCTCCGAGTGGAAGCAGGTCTACCGCTATACGGACACGAATTATCTGACACGTTGACCCCACTCAATACCCGATATGCGTGGGTCGTCGACTGGAAGGGTGACTTCATCGGGAAAACTGCGTTGGCGACGCAACGAGATGCGGGGATCCCACTCGTCGCAGTTGGGATACGGTGTGAAAACAAACAAATTCCTCGCCAGGGCGCCGTCATCCTAGAAGGTGGCGAAGTCACCTCTGGAACGCTGCCACCGGATGGAGATCAGGCGATTGGGCTTGCACTCGTTCCGTCGCATCTTCAAAAAATAGGCACCCCGCTATCCATTCAAATTCGTAATAACGTCGTCAACGCCGTCGTAGCGGCCCTGCCGTTTCACAAGAAATAAGGAACCAACCCAATGCCCCAAGCTATGATTGTCCTCGCCGATGGATTCGAAGAACTCGAAGCTATTGCCATTATTGATATACTCCGGCGTGCTAAATTCAAGGTATTTGTCACTGGGCTCGACTCATTTGAGGTCACCAGTTGTCGCGGGGTCAACATTGTCGCTGATTCAATTTTAGCCGACGAAGTCGCCCATGATTTTGATATCATTATCCTTCCTGGGGGAGAACCCGGGAGCACTCACCTTCAAAATAGTGAACTCCTCGCAACGGTTTTACAAAAACAACATCAAGAAAAAAAATGGATCGGGGCGATTTGCTCCGCCCCTCGGATCCTTGCAGGCCTGGGCCTTTTGGATGGGGTTAAAGCCACCAGTTTTCCCCATTCTGAGCCATTTATGACCGGATGCATTTATGAAGATAAGCCAGTGGTCATTGATCAACATTTTATTACCGGTCGTGGCCCCGGCCCGGCGATGCGATTTGCGTTGGCCATTGTTGAAAAATTAGTCGGGCGAGAAACTGCCTCGGACATTAAGAAAGTCATGTTATACGACCTCCGCTAATGCTGCGTTTTAAACTCGTATTGTTATGGGGCGTCATCCTCGGATCTGCGGTAACCGCGTCTCCGTTGCGAATTGTATCTCTGGCCCCTGCAATTACAGAAATACTCGCAACACTGAATGTCACGGGCCAAATTGTAGGAGTGAGTAGCGATTGTGACTACCCTGAAACCATTAAAGGGTTGCCCAAAGTCGGCGCCTTTCTTCAACCCAGTCTCGAACGCATTGCGAGTTTGTCGCCCACGTTGGTTCTTGGAATGGGGCAACCGGATTCCCCTGGATTCCGTCAACTACAACACAACGGAACCCGTGTCGTCTTGTTTCACACCCCAGATAAAATCATTGATATCTACAACATTATTCGACAAATCGGGGCGTTAACAAACCGTAAAGAGAGGGCCGGCGACGTCATTCGGTCCCTCAAAGACCAGGTCATCCTCATGGATCAAAATCGCCCGACAATCTCCCCCGCGGTAATGGTCGTGATATGGCATCCACCGATCACGGTTGCTGCAGCCAATACATTTATCGGCGATATGGTAAAACGGGCTGGAGGAAATAACGTTATTGGAGCGGGCTACATCCGGTACCCCCATATCGAACGAGAACTAATGATGTACAAAAACCCAACGGTAATCATAGTTACCGATCAGGCCGCCGCCGACGCCATCCGAAAGGATGTCATGTTCCAGCTCACGCCCGCTGCACGGCGCGGATTTATTGTCTCGAATATCAGCCCCGATTTATTACTCCGTCCGGGCCCCCGTTTCCCGATCGCAATGCGTCAACTTCAGGCCGTCTTTACGGCGTCAGTGCCTCATGAGTAAACCGGTCCTGACCGCTGGGCTCATGGTTGCGCTCGCCCTCGCCATTCTTGTCGGCATCGCCATTGGGCCAGTATCCCTCCGTCATATGCCAACCGAATCGGTCCATCTAATCCTCAGCCTCCGTTTTGCCCGACTCTGCGCCGCTGCAGTGGTCGGGATCTGCCTCGGAGCCGCAGGAGCCGCACTACAAGGTGCGCTGGCCAACCCCTTAGCGGACCCGTACATTCTCGGCGTTTCTTCGGGTGCCGGACTCGGCGCAGCGAGTGCGGTCGCGCTATGCCCCGTTGCCGTACTTCCAATCGCGTTACCGGGTCTGGCAATTGCGGGATCACTCCTGGCAATGGGCCTCGTGGTCGGAGGGGTCCGTATCGTTGGCCGACATTCTCCCGCCGATTTTCTTCTCGTCGGGATTGCGGTTAACGCCTCATTCTCGGCACTAACCCTACTGATGTTGGTCACCGCCGGCCCCCGAATGAATTGGGTCATCCTTTGGCTCATGGGCGACTTTTCACAGGCGTCGTGGCCACAAATCATCGGCTCCACCATCATCTGCGGACTTGGAGTCAGTGGGTTGATGGCGATGGGGCGCGCACTTGATGCGATGTCGTTGGGAGATGAAACCGCAACATCCTTTGGATTTAACGTCGCACGGTATCGATTCTGGGTTGTCATTGTTGCATCTATTCTTACCGCAACGGCAGTCTCGATGGGCGGGATTATCGGATTTGTAGCATTAGTCGTTCCCCACATCGTCCGTCTATTGGGAATTCGTCAATATCGATGGCTGGTTTTTTTAAGTGGAATGTGGGCCGCTTTGACCCTGGTAATTTGTGACATTGTCGCACGGTCGATTCTCCCCACCGCCGAACTGCCCATTGGCGTGGTCACCGCCCTTTTAGGAACTCCCTTCTTTTTCTTTTTGCTATGGCGGAGACGACATGTCGTCTAATGCAATCGTTTGCGAAGCAGTCGATTTTGGCTACACGCATTCTATTCTTCACTCAGTTGAGTTTACCCTTCGCACCGGCGAATTTGTCGCCATTTTAGGTAAAAATGGAAGTGGGAAAACCACATTACTTCGGCTTATTTCCAGAATATTGCATCCCACCAGGGGAACACTATCCACGCCACCGGTCATTGGATGGAAAGGGTGTGATCTTCCCTCATATTGCCCCTTTTCAGTCGAGGAAATCATCCATCTTCACCCCCCCCATGTTCACCCACGATCCCCCTCAGATATCCAACACATCATCTCTCGATTTAACCTGAAGCCACTCATTTCTAGGGCACTAGAAACATTAAGTAGCGGAGAACAACACCGAGTTCTACTCGCACGGCTATTTTGTGGAACTTATCCAGCAATTGTGATCGACGAACCGCTCACGGCCCTAGATCCACGACAACAAGCGATACTATCGGAAGAACTTGTCCGTTTCGCCAAGACGGGCGGACTGGTCGTCGTTGCAAGCCATGACGTCCATTGGGTTACCTCGATATGCAACCGGGCATTTGCGGTCAAAAACGGCGCTGTCGTCGAAATACCGGTATCTCACGTTGTCACACCAGAGTTTCAACTCATCTACGACTAAAGCCGCCTGTTACGGGGTTCGACGACGCTCAGACGCGTACTGAGACACAATCCCTTCGCGTTCCAAATCCTCCATCAGCCGGGCTGCGCGGTTATACCCGATCCGAAGCTTGCGCTGCAAATATGACGTTGATGCATATTGGGTACTCATAATGATTTGTTTGGCCTCATCGTACAGTTCATCTTGGTCAGAAACTCCGTCTTCGCCTTTTACGGCCAGCGGCTCGACATCCAAAATAGCATCCACATAGGTCGGTGCACCTTGGGCCTTCAAAAATTGGACAACGGCCTTCACTTCTTTTTCGCTAACATACACCCCTTGAACGCGAAGCGGCTTAAAAGATCCGACCGGGGAATACAACATGTCCCCTTTGCCCAACAATTTTTCTGCCCCCGGCATATCGAGAATGGTCCTCGAATCAATTTGAGATTGTAAAAAGAATGAAATACGAGATGGCACATTGGCTTTAATCAAGCCGGTTACAACATCAACACTGGGTCGCTGAGTCGCAATAACCAAATGAATTCCGGTTGCCCGAGACATCTGTGCAAGGCGACAAATTGTATTTTCTACTTCCTGAGACGCCACCATCATCAGGTCCGCTAACTCGTCAATAATGACAACGATATACGGGTATTTTTGCATGACCTCATGAACTTTCCCGTCACCGCCAGCGTCTTCCTTTACTTTTTCCTGGTCGACTACCCATTGGTTGAACCCTTCGATATTTTTGACGCCCACCTTAGAAAAGACTTCATATCGACGCTCCATTTCAACCAACGCCCATTTATTCAATGTCGCCGCGGCTTTATGCGGATCGGTTACCACGGGGGCAACCAAATGAGGAATTCCGTCATACAAGCTCAACTCTACCTTCTTCGGATCAATCATCAAAAATTTAACTTCATCCGGCTTTGCACGCAGCAAAATTGATAAAATAAGGACATTAACGCAAACGCTTTTCCCCGCCCCCGTCGCGCCCGCGATCAGAACGTGGGGCATTTTAGCGAGATCCATCAACGTGGGCTCCCCGGTGATGGTCAATCCGATACCGGCTAAAAGGCGTGATGGATGCCTAAAAAAATCGGTCTTCTCCAATAGGCCACGCAACGTTACCGTCTCAGTTTGCGTATTCGGGACCTCGATTCCCACCAACGCTTTTCCAGGAATCGGGGCTTCAATACGAACATCCACCGTCGCTAATTTCAGTGCCAAATCTTTCGCCAACGCAGTAATTTTTGCAACTTTAACCCCCACCCCAGGCTCAAGTTCAAACCGGGTCACCGAAGGCCCAGGTGTAATATTCACAACCTTGGCATCCACCTGAAAACTGGCCAAGGCCTCTTCTAAAATTTTTCCCTGTGCTTGCCGCCGCTTGACGTTCTCTTTGGAGTGAATCGTGCTCGCTACTCCAGGGTCTAATAGCGTAATCGGAGGAAACAGATAATCTGCAGGGTCCGCCTCAACCATCAATCGCGGAATGCTCCCTTTTTTCTTATCGAAAAACTCTGGAATTGGGGGGGCCGCTTCCGACTCCTCTAACATCACCGCCGTGGCATCAAAATCGAGCGTCGGCCGTGAGTCAACAAGGTCCATCTCGGGAACAATCGGTAGAGTCTCCGCCCGAAATTTCCGAGTATTCACCTTGGGGGGTTCCTCCACCAAAGCAATGGATGGGGTTACCTTTTTTGCCTTCAACGCGACAAATCCACGCCGAATACTTTCGACAATCGAAATATTAAACGTCACCCCAATCCCGATCGTGACGCACCCCAAACTCCACAGCGCAGTACCCAAATTTCCAACCAAATGGAACGATCCCCAATACAATCCCCACCCGAGAACCCCTCCCCCATCACCCGGAACCGGCCATATCCATTCGTGGGGGGCCCGATACACCATCATCTCAATGAGCACACTCCCCGCCAAAACAAGCCCCACGCCACCCGCCAAAATGCGCCGCCACCGTTGCAGCCCCATCATCATCGCCACCCCGACAGTCCCACCGATAATAGGCACCATCACCACTGCACGACCCAGGATCCCGCCGACAACGCCGCGCACGACCCAGACGCCCAACCATCCCGTACAATGCGTATTAACCAATGCGACCGCAAAAAAAGCGCTGCCCAATGTTAATCCCAAGCCCAGCCATTCGTGATGACCCGTTTGATCTACTTCAGTTTTTTTTGGAGGCATTGCCTACCTTACTTGGACAGGATCACCGACCGCAATATGTTTCCGGTCGACCGTGCCCGCTGGAACTTCCAAAACCCACTTTGCCGCTGCTCCTGGAATAATGGGAACCTCAGAAAAGGGGGTCGTGTTTCGCTGAATATGGACAACCGACCGACCCGCATTTACCCAAATAATATCCAAAGGAATCCAGGTATTTTTCATCCAAAACGAATGAATTCCTTCGGTCTCAAATACAAACCACATTCCCGACTTTTTTGGCAAATGACGACGGTACATCAACCCTCGTTGACGTTGCGATTCGGTTTTAGCAATCTCCACATCAAAACAATCCGACTTAAAACAAACTTGTGTGCCGAAAATGGGGCCAAAAAAAAGGCCCCAAATTAGACCACCAACAATCAGTTGATATTTACGCAGCTGCGTTAAGTGCGCGGGCAATCCGAGACTTTCGACGTGCCGCCGCTTTTTTATGCAAAACGCCCTTCGTCACGGTTTTATCTAAAGTACGCAACGCACTTTTTACAACGTCAATCCGATTCTCCGCTCCAGCTGCAACCGCAGCAAGCGACTTTTTAATTACCGTTTTTACCAAAGTCTTGTATTTCAGATTCCGTTTCCGGTTTCGTTCATTGATCTCAATATTCTTCTTCGACGACTTAATGTTTGCCACAATATCTCCTTAATCTTCTTGCCCTGCCCTACGGGTCAGTGCCGCTAAAACGTCAGTTCCACAAATTTGACACCCCTCTTGGGCGTTCGTTATGATGAACCTAGAATTTTATCGCCTCTAAATTTCCTATGTCAATCATCGACTGGTTTGCTAAAAAAGAAAAAAGCACTGGCTCAAGTGAGCGCCTCAACATCCCCGGTGATGTTTGGGTGAAGTGCACGAGTTGCTCTGAGATCCTTTTCCAAAAGGATTTGGAGTCCAACCAAAAGGTATGCCCTAAATGCGGCTTCCACTTCCGTATATCTCCTGAAGACCGAATTCGATATACGTTTGACACCAATACGTTCATAGAAAAAGATTCAGAAATAGGCCCCACGGACTTTCTTCGATTTTTTGATACAGAAAGTTATACCGACCGAATTCGTAAAGCCCAATCTAAATCGGGAAAAAACGATGCCGTCGTATCTGGAACGGCCACCATTAACGGACTTCCGGTGAATACCGCCATAATGAATTTTGCGTTTATGGGCGGCTCGATGGGTTCTGTCGTCGGAGAAAAAATAACCCGAACCATCGAGCGTAGTGTAGAGGATTTTAAACCCGTGGTCGTATTTACCTCGTCCGGAGGAGCTCGGATGCAAGAGGGAATTATGAGCCTAATGCAAATGGCCAAGACCAGTGCCGCACTCGAACGCTTGGCCGAACAAAGAGTCCCTTACATTTCGGTACTGTGCGACCCGACTACCGGCGGAACATCGGCTAGTTTTGCAATTCTTGGGGATATCAATATCGCCGAACCGGGTGCACTCATTTCATTTGCTGGACCAAGAGTCATTGAGCAAACCATTCGCCAAAAACTGCCCAAGGGGTTTCAGCGATCGGAATTTTTACTTGCCCACGGAATGGTTGATATGGTGACCGATCGGCGGGAATTACGACATACCCTCTCGACGCTACTCACGACGCTGTCGATCCCCAGAGAGCCCAATCAATGAAACTATTACCCTTCGAAAAACCCCTCGCCGAGCTCTATGACAAAATTGCACAGCTACGCAAATTATCTGTAGAAGGCAACATCGACCTTTCAGGCGAAATCGAAAAAATTGAAGGTCGCGCCGAACAAGTCCGTAAAGAAATTTATACCAACTTGACCCCCAACCAGATTGTGCAAGTCGCCCGGCACCCGCATCGGCCAGATACGGACAGTCTGATTCGGTTGATCTTCGATACATTCGTCGAATTGCACGGCGACCGATTATTTGGAGATGACCCCGCCATTGTGGGCGGCATTGCGACCTTGGGACAATTTCGAGTTGTGGTCATGGGCCATCAAAAAGGCCATGACACCAAAGAAAATATCCGTCGTAATTTTGGAATGCCCAACCCAGAAGGCTACCGTAAAGCGCTACGACTGATGCAAATGGCCGATCGATTCCGTATGCCGATCATCACATTTATCGACACACCAGGCGCATATCCGGGCATCGAGGCGGAAGAACGCGGGCAAGCAGAGGCCATCGCAAGAAATCTTCGAGAAATGGCCGGCTTTACGGTGCCCATTGTATCGTTTGTGATCGGCGAAGGGGGATCCGGTGGCGCATTGGGAATCGGCGTCGCCAATCGGCTATATATGCTTCAAAACGCGGTTTATTCGGTTATCTCTCCAGAAGGATGTGCGTCAATTCTATTCCGCGACGCTAAAAAATCGGATATTGCCGCCGACGCAATGAAAATTACCGCGCCGGAAATTGTAAAGCTTGGAATCGCCGATGGAATTATCCCAGAACCACTGGGAGGGGCGCATCACGACTGGAAGGTCGTGTCTCAGAGCATCCAGGAAGCGATACAAGCCGAGCTTTGTAAATTCAAGGATCTGTCAGAGCAAGAGATAAAATCTCAGCGATACGCCAAATTCAGGGCCATGGGCCGGTTTCTGGATCCAGGGATTTAACAGAGCCCCCCAGTGACGGAGGGCTCTCCCGGCGGCAGAATTTTATTTGCGTTCTGATCCCGCTTGTCTAAATGCAAAGGCCATCATTGGACTCGCAATAAATATGGACGAATACGTACCGGCCAAAGTCCCCATCAGAAGGACCATGCAAAACGGACGCAAGGTACTCCCACCAAACACAATCAGTGATACCAAAACAATAATGACAGTCACTACTGTATTAATAGTCCGGCCAATCGTTTCACGGATTGACATATTGATTACAGTGGCCAAATCAAACGGCTGTTTTGACGCCCGGGCGGCCCCCAGATTATCCCTAATACGGTCAAAAATAACGATGGTATCATTGATCGAATAGCCGAGAATTGTCAGCAAGGCCGCAACAAATGCGGTATCCACCTCGACATGAAATATCGACGCGATACTAATCATCACTAACGCATCGTGTAAGGTCGCCGCCAACGCCCCGACCCCATAACAAAACTCAAACCGCCAACTGATGTAGCCCATGAGCGCCACACTCACCAGGATGATAATCAGTAGTGACTGATTCCTCAATTCTGCGCCCATCGCCGGACCGATATAATCAATCTCCAACACTTCAATCGGCCCTAAACGGGCAGTAAGTGCGTCCCGAATGTGGGTACTCTTATCTTCCGTCACTTTGGCCGTCTTGATGATAACTTCCTGATCCGATGAAATCTGAATCGCACTATTTTCAAGTCCAAATTGACCTAAAACACTTCGAATACTTCCGATAAATTTACTCGACTCATCTTGAAACGCAACCGGATTATGCCCAATTTGTTTATGTTTCTCATTAAGCCAATCAAACCGTAGGACCATCGTATTCCCACCTGCGAAGTCACTTCCGAGGTTGAGTATGGGTTCGCCATGCACCATCCGAATGCCCATCATTCCAAACCCAACCAGAATAACTAACCCAGAAAGTGCAAACCACAAGTTCCTTTTTTCAATAATTTTCCAATATTTTACTATCATATGTGTTCCCTTTATTATTTCACCGAAATACTATTCGCGGCTTTAGAATATCGGGTCACCGCCGCCAACAATAGCCGGGTCACTGTAATCGCAGTAAACATGCTCACAAAAATTCCGGTCGATAAAGTCACCGCGAATCCACGGATTGTTCCGGTACCAAACCAGAACAACACCACCGTCGCAATCAATGTGCTCACGTTTGCATCCACAATCGTCCAAAAGGCTTTATCAAACCCTGCATCGATCGACGCCTTCAGACTTTGCCCCAGTCGACGCTCTTCTTTGATTCTCTCAAAAATAATGACGTTGGCATCAACCGCCATCCCGATGGTCAAGATAAATCCGGCAATCCCCGGCAGGGTCAATGTGGCGCCCATCGCCTTAAGTACTGAGAAGAAAATGAAGGAATATAGCAACAGGCCAATGCTCGCCATGGCCCCCGGCAATCGATACACCACAATCATAAATAAGCACACAACGCTAAAGCCTATCAGGCCCGCTAATTTACTTTTTTCAATCGAATCTTTGCCCAATGTTGGCCCTACCACTTTATTGGAAACGATCTCTACCGGAACAGGAAGCGCCCCGGCCTTCAATTGAATCACCAAATCACGCATCTCCTGAATGGAGAATCGCCCAGATATCTGAGCGCGCCCACCCGAAATCGGTTCATTTACATTCGGAGCAGAAATAATCTTTCCATCCAAAATAATCGCCAATGGCCGACCGACCGACCGTGTTGTTGCCGCTTTAAATTTCTCGGAACCTTCGGGTGTAAACTCAATATTAACAATCGATTCCCCGTATTGATTTTGTCCTGGCGATGCCATCTTCAAATCTGCACCGGTAAGCGCAATGCCTTTTAATATAATCGGTCGTTCGCTAACAACCTTTCCCTTTGCGTCAAATTGAACCATTTTGTCGACCCGGGCGTTGGGGCCTGCGAGTACCGCAAGTTGTTCCGCGTTAAGACTGCTCACTTCAGCGGGCGCCCACTCGGCCTCAACAAATTCCAAGCGTGCCGTATCTCCAATCAATTTAATCGCCCGATCAGGATCCTGTACGCCAGGCAATTCAACCACAATTTGTCGTGGGCCTTTTCTAGAAATAATCGGCTCCGCAACACCTAAGCTATCGACGCGATTTCGAATGACCGCAAGGACACCTTCTACCGCGTCATTATCCACTTTGACATCAGGGGTATCTTTGGCTTCGAGAACCAACCTTGATCCACCCTGGAGATCCAAGCCTAAATTAATAGGATACATCACAAATGAAATCGCACTTAACACGACGACGATCACCACTATGGCCACACGAAACCGGATATTTCTGATCACCGAATACTCCTCCAAACCCACTTTTTTTTCAGCCCAACGATACCCGACACCCCTACTCGCATCAACTTTCTTTCCGATCTTTCATATGAGGAAATGCAATAACATCCCGAATACTCGCAGAATTGGTCAATAACATGACCACGCGATCAATTCCAATTCCTAAACCGCCGGTCGGCGGCATGCCATACTTCAATGCTTCTACAAAGTCTTCGTCCATCTGATGGGCTTCGTCCCAGCCCGCTTCTTGGGCCTTTACTTGCTCCACAAAACGAGCGTGTTGCTCAATGGGATCATTCAACTCAGAAAAGGCATTCGCAACCTCCATCTTAGCTATAATGAGTTCAAACCGCTCCACAAGAGCGTTGTCGTCCCGCTTCCTCTTCGCCAATGGGGACGTTTCCCAGGGATAATCAATGACAAAAACAGGCTGAATCAAGTGGTCTTCGACCGCTTTATCGTAAATAAATGCCAACAGCTCGCCCCGCATTGGCTGGATCGACGGATCTAATCCCAACCGTAACGCATGCTGTCGCAGGGTATCTACCGTCGCGTCAGGATCAACCCCTGCGTAGGTTTGCAGCGCATCAATCATCGTAATTCTTTGAAAAGGGGGTTGGAAATTAAGCAAATGCCCTTGATATTCGATTTCGTAGGTCCCGTGCATTTGAAACACCAAATGCGCCAGCAAATTTTCGGTCAGAGCCATCACATCATTATAGTCCGCATACGCCTGATAGAGTTCCAGGAGCGTATATTCGGGATTATGCTTAAACGAAACGCCTTCGTTCCGAAATACGCGCCCAATTTCAAATATCTTCTCAAATCCCCCAACAATTAATCGCTTAAGCGGAAGTTCCAATGCAATTCTTAAAAACAGATCTTGCCCCAAATCATTATGATGCGTTACAAACGGTCGCGCAGACGCCCCGCCATAAATAGACTGGAGTACGGGGGTTTCAACTTCCATAAAACCCTGGTCCGCCAGGTAATTTCTCAATGAATGAATCGTCTTCGACCGCGTCATAAACACAGTTCTGACGTCTTCGTTCGAGATTAAATCGACATATCGTTGCCGATATCGTGTCTCTTTATCTTGCAACCCATGATATTTCTCGGGAAGCGGATGAAGCGATTTTGTTAGTAACTCAAATTCATGAATATGAAGGGAGACTTCACCTCGTTTTGACCGAAACATATGCCCCTTGAGGCCCAGGATATCACCGATATCTAAATGGGAAAGGTCGTCCAAGCGCTCAGTTCCCAGACGATCCACGTTTGCGTAATACTGCAGGGTACCCGACTGATCCATCAAATTGCCAAACGTGGCTTTTCCATGCCCCCGCTTTGCGATAATTCGCCCCGCGACGACTACAATTTCAGGACGGGATTCTTCCACCCCAAGCGATTGATACGCTTCCAATACGGCCTGGACGCTGTGCGTTCGGTCAAATCTATAGGGGTACGGATTAATGCCCCTCTCACGCAACAGTGCTACTTTTTGTACTCGAACCTGCTCTTCACTCAAATGACCATCCAACACACTCATTCTCCTTAAAAAAAAACCCGGCTGGACACCCATGGCATCCACCCGGAAACTATCCCCCCCACGATCTTCCGATTGGCAATTATCTTACAAGGCCAGTTAACGCCTCAGCTTGGGTCGTAAAAATCTGAATTTTGGACGACATTTTAGTTATATCAAGAACACGTCGCACGTCCTTAGTGGGGTTGAGCAATACAAGCTTCCCGCCGCGTTGCGCCGCTTTTTTATGCCCTTCAAATAGAGCCCAAAGCCCAGACGAATCAATGTAGCTCACATTTTCCATATCAACGATCACATTGACGTGCCCGTCATCAAATACCGAGTTCACAACATCCACAAAATGGGCCTGATTCTCTATATCAAGCTCGACCACTCCAGCCAATTCTTTTTTCACTTCATCGAATTCAGCGCCAATTTGCAACCTAATTATCTTATCATCAACGACATTTTTGACTATTTCCATAAATCCGTCTCCTTAATCGATCGAAAAAACGCCCATTTACACTAAGCCGCCGGCCTTGAAATTATTGGTTACCTTACCATACCTTCCAGCACCATGGGTACTACGATTTTGCGGGAAGGCATTTCGTCAACCACAGCTCCGTCCCGACCTTAGAGGTCCGCCGATACCGAACCCGATCCATGACCGTTTTGATCAAAAATACGCCCAATCCGGACCCCTCTAATTCGTCTAAATACTCCTCCCCTTTCGTTGTCCGAGCCCCCATACCTTGCCCAAAATCTTTGATTACGACCTCTAGGCGATCCGAAAAAATCATGAACTGAAATAAAATATCGCCAGTATCACTCCCGGCATACGCATGCTCAATCACATTGGCATGAGCCTCATTAATCGCCAATTTGATATTGAATATATCTTCTTCTGGAAACCCCATATCAATTGCAATCTGCTCAACCTCAGCCCTTACCTTTTTGATAAATTTTGTTGAACTGGTGACTCGCATTTTTTTGACCCGTAGCGGCTGCTCGGTCCCCAGTACATGGTGGGCCATATCGGTCTTCAACACGACGATGCTAATATCGTCCGGTTGCGGCATCCCTTTCATAAATTGAGACACATGAGAAAAGAGTTTGTCAGTAATCCCTTTCGCTGACTGATCTGAAAATTTCTTCAAGACGGCCTTCACACCCGCCACTCCAAAGCTATGGTTTTTGGAATTTCTCGCATCAACAATGCCGTCCGTAAAAAAGACCACTACATCTTTGTCGCTTAATTGAATCTCATGCTCGCCGTATTCAGAATCCAACAATCCACCCAAGGGAAATCCATCGGTGTCTAAAACCTCAAATTCGGCCCCGTTAAACCGCAACGCCGGCTCATGGCCCGCATTACTGTATCGAAGCATCATCGTCGCGGGATCCAATACTGCGTAAAACAACGGAACAAATTTATCGATCACGGGATCCCGAAACAACACTTCATTAATTTTTTGCAACGCAATTTTGGGAGAGACGACTTGTTGAAGCTGAGAATGCAACAAGCTCTTGAGCATTGCCATAAATAGCCCTGCGGGAATCCCTTTACCCACAATGTCCGCCACACAAATCCCGATCTTGCCATCATCCAATTTAAAGAAGTCATAATAATCCCCGCCCAATCCTCGTGCAGGGATAGAAATCGCGCCAAATAAGAAATGATCCAATTCCGGCACCTGTAACGGTAATAATTTTGTATGAATTTCAGTCGCTATTCGAAGCTCTTGATCTATTTGCTGTTTTTTTAACGTTTCACGATAGAGCAGTGCATTTTGAATTGCGGTACCTGAAAGGGAGGTAATCGTCGTCAAAGTTCGGATGTCATCTTGGGTAATTTTGGGATTCATATTCCCGTATTTCCGAACGATACTCACCACCCCAATCAAATCATTTTTGACCATGATTGGAATACATACGTAGCTTTCGATTAATACTTTTACATCCGGACACACCCTTGGATCCGCGTGGTAATCCTCTATAAAACAGATATCCGCATTCCGCGACACAAACTCAGAAATAGTTTCGCCCGATTTAAATTGATATTCCCGCCGAATTTTGTCAGGGAAATTACTGTGAACTTTGGTCACCAACTTTTTCCCATCCTTGAGTTGAATGGCACCCGACTCGGCATTGACCACATTGAGAATGAATTGCATGAGAACGCTCAGCATATTATCCAAATCCGTGATGGATTTAATAATGACGTTTACCTGAGAAATCGCCTCCAACCGCTGCGTCTTAATCCGATTATTTTTTTGAATTTCGGTAAAGTCGCGAATCACCAATACCGTCCCAACGCGCTCCTTACCCCCGTCCATCACCGGAGTGGCATTAACTAAGTAAATGCGGTCTCTATGAATCACCTCTTGGTTCAAATACGACTTCCGGGTACGCAAACTCTGACGATATATCGGATCAATACCCACCTCAACATATCGTGCGGACAGCTCTTCTTTCGTTACGACGGCATCCCCGGGAATTTCCAGCAATTCCCTTGCCGCTGGATTAATAAATTCGACTTCACCAGCGTCATCGGTCATGATCACGGCCTCACTCATACTCTTGATCACAGAATCCATTTTAGATTTTTCTAGATTCTTAACGACCTTCAATCGCCCCAAATGGGAGGCCAACTGATTGGCCATTGTATGCAAAAAAGTCATTTCGTTTCGGGGAAACGCATTTCGAGTTGTTGAACAAATATTGAGCATCCCAATTACTTCTTCTTTGAAAATAAGTGGCACATTTGCAAAGGACTTCATTAATTCTTTTGAAGGGACTTGATTCCGGGATGGCCGATACCCTAGTTCCGTCGTCAATTTGACATGCAGGGGGTCGATGGCCCGCCGAACAAACGGGGCAATTGCAGAAACGACATTCGACTGAACACTATTCACAAATGCATCTTCCAACGGTTTATTAATTCGCGTAACGATTTCCCCACCGGACACAAAATCCAATAAAAAAATGGCACAAATATCAAAATTCAATACTTTTGCGAGACTTTCAACCACCAGCCTCACGATTTGATAATAATCCAATGAATAGCCCAACGCATTTGAGGTGTCGTACAACACCGTCAATTCCAAAATACGTCGCTTGAGATCTTCTTCATCTTTTTGGATCCGAAGCTTAAGTTCCCGCTTATCAATAAGAAGGCTTTCAATCTTTTGGTGGATGTAGAGATCTTCAAGGGCCAATGCCACCCCTTTTGAAAACCCAGAGAACTCAGATTTCCTCACCTCAAAGTGAGCCATATCGGCCAATGGGGTAGCCCCCCACCCGCGAACAACTACTATGCCAAGAATGAGCTCGTCTTCAGAAATGAGGACCTGGAACAATATTTCCTTCGAACATTCGCCGTATTGGTCATGATCTTCTCGTTGCTGGAGCTTATCCAAAGCCAAGTATTTGGCCCGATCTGATATATAGATTATCCCAGAGCGCTCCGACTTAATAAGATGCTCTTTGGTCTGTTGCACCAGCCAGGCCCGGTCGCGATCCCCCAATACCCATGCGGGGCCCACATGCCGAGTATCTACAATTTGCCCCTGGGTAGGATCTTGCAAATAAATCGATATATACGTACCTGGAAATAGCACTTCGGCAACATCTGCAATAACCCGAGATATTTCCGAGCAGGAATGAACTCGCTCCCTGAGAGAGTCGCCCAGCGCCGACAGAGACGTTTGAACAGACGGTAACAGTGGGTGCATTCCGATGGTGCTGCTAGTTAACTGAGGGCCGGCAATCTAAAAATCTTCTCGATCACCGAGAGTACTTCTTCGACATCAAACGGTTTATAAATAACCCCATAAGCCCCAAGTTCGAAGGCATCCCGAAGCAATTCATCAACAGAATATCCTGTCATCATAATGACCAGAAGCATCGGTCTCAGCTTCTGAATTTCTTTAAATGTATCTATTCCTGAAATGCCAGGCATTTTCAAATCTAAAAATACAAGGTCAACGGGCTGATCCGATTTGATGATATCAATACAGTCCTGGCCAGCGGTCGTTGTAATGGTGTAATACCCCGCCTGCTGCAAAACAAACTCAAAGATAGAGTTGATGGATTGATCGTCATCTACGACAAGAATGGTTTTGGTCATAATGGTGTTATCCCCAAAGGGTCAGGCGGCGTCGATTGTAATTTGGAATCCGCCAAAAAGTCTACCAAATCCCCGGTCTCCCCATTCACCATATTAAAAACCATTTCGCTATACGCAACCGTAAACCATTGTCGCAATAGAGCATTCGATAAATGTTCCGGCCAGACTTCAGGATCGACTTGCCATTCGATAAGCTCATTTGACAATAATTCCACTGATTTCTGATCGATTACTCGATCCAACTCGTCATCCCCGTCGAGCGGAGGAATCAAATAGATGTGGCCATCTTGTTTCGACTTCTCACGAACCGTTTCGTGGATCTCGTCGGCCCATTCAGACCCAACAGCCGTCGACTTAACCCATTTAATAAAGGCCATTGTAGGCCTCAACGTCAGCGCCGCAGTTGATGAAAGTTCCATAAGACCATTTAGTTTACATGATGACAGTACCACTCGTCACACCTTGTCCAATTCCGGTATCTGTCTGGTACCATAGGCAAGTGCCCGCTGGCCGATGTAGCTCAGATGGTAGAGCAACTGATTCGTAATTAGTAGGTCACCGGTTCAATTCCGGTCATCGGCTCCAGTCAAACCTAAAAAAAGATGCGAAAAACCTCTCAATATAACCCAGAAGATCGAAATATCCGCCTATATGAGGCGATTTTTAAACTCGTCCTCAAAGGTGCGGGAGTAATTATGGTGACACTACTCGTTGCACTGCTGGTCACCATTCTCTGGCAATCATGGCCTTCGATTCGAGAATATGGAATCCACTTTTATACGGGAAGAAAATGGGACCCCGTATTTAAAGAATATAGCGCGCTACCGTTCATATTAGGGACATTGGCCACAACATTGTTGTCGCTGGTGATCGCGGTCCCCATCGCCATTTCCCTCGCGATTTTTTCTGGATTTTACGTAAACTCAGGTTTCTTAGCGTCAGCGATTCGCACGCTTGTGGACCTATTGGCCGGGATTCCATCTGTTATTTACGGATTTTGGGGGCTATTTATACTTGTTCCTGTTATTCGAAAACTCGAACTATCCATCGGAATAGTCCCTTACGGCGTGGGGATTTTAACCTCGTCCATAATACTGGCCATCATGATAATCCCCTACGCCGCCTCAATCGGGCGGGATGTCATCACTATGGTTCCAAACGATCTTAAGGAAGCGGGCTTGGCATTGGGGGCTACCCCGTTTGAAGTGGTCCACCGGGTTGTCCTTCCCTATGCAAAATCGGGATTGTTATCGGGAGTACTCTTGTCGTTTGGACGCGCTATCGGCGAAACAATGGCGGTTACAATGGTCATCGGGAACGCCAACTTTATTCCCGGCTCCATTTTTGACCCGGCGAATACATTGTCCAGCGTCATTGCGAACGAATTTGCAGAAGCAACAGACCCGCTCTACATTTCCAACCTTGTTCACCTAGGCCTCATTTTGTTTGTTACCACCACAATCATCGGATTTCTGGGTCGGGCAGTGATTCGTCGATGGAGTGTTAATCGATGAATCGGGTCGCATTTCGCCTTGTCAAAGACTTGGGATTCCGCATTTATTTGGTCGCCAGCACGTCGGTCTTACTCATTCCATTGGGACTAATTTTGTATTACATCGTCAGCAACGGCATCACCGTGATCAATTGGGACTTTCTAACATCGTTGCCCAAACCGCCTGGCGTCCTTGGCGCAGGCATCTCCAATGCAATCGTTGGATCGGGCTTATTGATTGGAATTGCAGGCGCACTATCCATCCCTTTTGGGGTGGCCATTGGTCTTTTCCTTAATGAATTTTCTGAAACCCACTTGGCGAGCGCTGTCCGACTATGCGTCGAGGTGCTGCAAGGAATCCCCTCGATCGTCATCGGAATTGTTGCCTACCTTTGGATCGTCGTTCCTTTGGGGGGATTTTCGGCTGTCTCTGGAGGGATTGCGTTGGCCCTAATGATGTTGCCTATGGTTGTCCGCGCCACAGAAGAAACGTTAAAGCTCATCCCACATTCACTCAAAGAAGCCTCACTTGGGCTGGGTGTACCTTACTACCGGACCATGATTAAAATTATCGTACCCGCCGGAGCAAATGGCATTTTAACCGGCGTGTTACTGGGGGTTGCGCGTGTTGCAGGAGAAACCGCCCCCCTCCTATTTACCGCATTTGGCAATCCATTTATGACCGTCAATATCACGCAACCGGTGAACTCGCTGCCCCTGATTATTTACAATTTCGCAACAAGCCCCTATCCGGATTGGCAGCAAGTCGCGTGGGGCGCGTCATTGGTATTGATTATATTTGTACTCGGCCTCAGCCTACTCACAAGGACACTAATTAAGCGATGAACAAACACATTTTAGAAATTGATCGACTCAACGTATCGATTGGCGCCGATAAGATTATCAAAGATATATCAATGGCTTTTTTTAGAAAAAAAGTCACGGCGATTATGGGACCATCAGGATGTGGGAAAACCACATTGGTCCGGTGTATTAACCGGATGCATGAACTCATTCCCAATACCGTCGTAACCGGCAGTATCACCCTCTACCGAAAAAACATATATGAAATGAACCCCATTATGGTCCGCCGAGAAATTGGAATGGTGTTTCAGCGGCCCAATCCGTTTCCAACAATGAGTATCTATGACAACGTCATTGCGGGCTACCTCCTGAATGGAATCAAACTCACGCGATCCGAAAAAGACACATTGGTCGAGAGTTCGTTGGCAAAAGCCGGACTATGGAACGAAGTCAAAGACGCATTACATCGCCGAGGCGCATTTCTGTCCGGTGGTCAGCAACAGAGGCTCTGTATCGCCCGCGCACTCGCAATGAAACCCCGAGTTCTCCTATTGGACGAGCCCACCTCCGCATTGGACCCCAAATCAACCGCCCATATCGAGGACCTCATCTCTGAACTCAAAGAGACTGTAACGATTATTATGGTCACCCACAATATCGGTCAGGCATCTCGGGTCTCCGACTTCACCGCATTTCTATATCTGGGAGAGCTAGTGGAATATGGAACAACAGAAAAACTATTTACGGTGCCCGATGACAAGCGAACGGAAGAATACCTATCGAGGAAATTTGGATGAACATGGCGCTGAAGCCTAAACGTATCTTGTGGAAGATCTTTCCCGCGTTCCTTTCATTGGCGATTCTGATCCTGTCTGCCATGACGTGGTATTCCACCTATTACTTTGGGGAAGTAGTCCTTCAACGCGCCAAAGATACGCTGCTACAAGAAACAGCGGTCATTGAAACCCTGATCAGAGGCCCTTTACTCACTCACGACTATGATGCAATTGATGCCACCCTTAAACAACTCGCAATCAATGGCAAAAGTCGCCTGACGGTTATCTCTACGGATGGAACGGTCATTGCCGACTCGCTAGAGGACATCCACACCCTTGAAAATCATTCCGATCGCATTGAATTTGTCGCAGCCATCCACAAAAAAATCGGTATATCCGAGCGATACAGCCGGACACTCAAAGAACGTGCGCTATATGTTGCGATTCCCGTTTTAGAAAATGGGCGGACGGTGTCAGTAATCCGTGCATCGATTTCATTGGACTCCGTCCACAACGCTACACGTACATTTTACATCCGAATCCTTGTGGCCTGCGCATCTATTCTTGCAGTAGTGTCTGTCGGTTGTTACCTCTTATATCACTGGCTAACCACCCCGCTAGAGCGTCTTAGAGAAGGTATCGAGCGATTCTCCACAGGTAACTTAAAATATCGTCTATCGGTACCGTCGGGGGATTCGGAAATGAGTGTCATTACCCGTGCAGTCAATCAAATGGCCTCTCAGCTGGATGAGCGATTTCAATCCCTTCAGGACGAACAGCAGGAAAAAGAAACCATATTAACCAGCCTATTTGACGGCATTCTCGTAATCGATGGCACAGAAACCATCCTCAATTTAAATAGTATCGCAGCGGATATACTCGGATTTAGCCAGGGGTTTGGACCGGGTCAAAAATTAGCGACTCAAATACGAAATAGCGCGTTGATCGAATTGGTTCGCCGTACAGTCCAAGACAAATCCCCGAGTACAAGAGAAATCGTTTTTAGAAATCATGACGAGGAATTTTACCAAGTCGACTGCATCCCTATTCGAGAATCCTCGTTTGCCGTCAAAAAAATCCTGATCGTGTTTCACAATATCACCCAATCAAAACGAACACAGAGTGCCCGGAGAGAAATCATTATGACCGTATCCGAGCACCTAAAAGGTCCGGCATCACGTATCCAAGCATTGATTCAGTCAACTGCAATCGACGAAACAGATTCTGTAAGAACCGCCATTTCGGGCGAGTCCACGCTCTTGATTACAATTCTGAACGACCTCATTTACCTCACTCAACTTGAACAACTCGCTGAAAATCAAAAAATGATTTTCTCGGCCATTGAACTTGAGGAAGTATTTCAAACAGCACTTTCTGTACTCCAAAAACCAGCAGACCAAAAGTCGGTCACGGTCAAAATTCAAGGTCACGGAATCGCTTGGGGCCATTCCAGCAGTATTCACGAGGCCGCCACCCACCTCCTCAACAATGCAATTACCTACACCCCGATCGGTGGACAGATATCGATTACGGTGTCCGGTTCAGACGCCCATGCAACGGCAACCATCGAGGATAACGGAATCGGGATCCCGTTAACTGCGATCGACCAGATTTTCAAACCGTTCTACAGAATCAACACCCCAGAGCATAACCTGGTGAAGGGGGGCGGATTGGGACTGGCAATTGTCAAAGCAATAGTCGACGTTCACCGCGGTAAAATTTTAGTGGACAGCCATTTTGGGCAAGGGACAATATTTACCATTCAAATTCCAACACCCCCTTCAGGAGGAACTCATGTCATACCAACTTAATCGGGAAATAGATCTACTTAAACGTGTATTTTTGTCCCTCAGTACCCGAGTCGAAGAAAATGTCGCTTTGGCCGCCGAGGCATTTCAAGGGCTCGACGCAACCAAGGCAGGCACCGTAATTATGAACGATATCGAGATCAATCGTGAAGAAATCGACGTTGAAGAGGAATGTCTCAAAATTTTGGCACTCCACCAACCTGTCGCCACCGACTTGAGGTATATTATTTCAATATTAAAAATCAATAATTACCTAGAACGGATTGGGGACTTGGCAGTTAGCATGGCAAAAAAAGTCCAATACATTGCTAATACAGGGACAAAGACACTCCCGGTAGACTTTGATTTTGGGCCCATTATGGAAAAGGTCAAATGGATGTTGAAACACAGCCTAGATTCCTTAGTCCAGGTCGATGCCCCGTTAGCGAGAGAGGTATGCCGTGAGGATGACGTCGTCGATGCTCAAAAGCGAGCCGCCAATGACGTTATCGTCACGACACTTAAGGCAACCCCCGAGCAATGTGACGTCTTACTTAACGTCCTTTCCATTACCCGTCATTTGGAGCGTATTGCGGACCATGCCGCCAACATCGCAGAAGACGTCATCTATATGGTTGAAGGCTCCATTATCCGGCATACAGGGGCTAAATTAGAAGGAAACCGTCAGATCCAATTCTGACACGCCTAAAACTGTCACTTCCGCCATATCCCCTGGGGTAAGCCCCTTTGGATCTACCACCAAAAGTCGACCGTCGACATCCGGCGCTTCACGATACGAGCGGCCGACTCGATTTCCTTCGTACACCATCATTAATCGCTGCCCCACAAGCGATCGATTCCGAGAAACGACCAACTCCAACTGGCGATCCATTACGCGTGTAATCCGCCGTTGAATCTCATCAGATTCAATTTTAGGCTCAATCCGGGCCGACCGGGTTTCTCGTTCTTCGGAATATGCAAAACACCCCAAATGAGCAAATGGATACTCCTCTATAAATTGAAGTAACTCCTCGACTTCAGATTCCGTTTCTGAAGGAAACCCCAATATCAAACTGGTACGCAACACCAAATTCGGTATTTCCGTCGTCAATTCCCGAATCAGTCCCCTCAAACAATCACCGGTATATCGGCGGTTCATCAATTCTAACAACCGCGTATTTGCGTGCTGAACTGGCATATCCAAATACGGAATAATCTTAGGATTGGCCTTAATTGTTGCAATTAATTCGGCATTCACCCGAGGTGGGAAGATATACATCAACCGAATCCATTCAACCCCGGCGACCTTCACCAACTCATTCAACAACACCGGCAAGGATGGCTTCCCAAACAAATCCTCCCCCCATGCCGTAGTATCTTCCGCGATAAGGATTAGTTCTCTCGCCCCAAACGATACCTGAAGGCGGGCTTCTTCCAGCACCGCTTCAACGGATTTACTCGTATGGATCCCCCGTATTTTTGGAATTGTACAAAATGAACACCAATTGTCACACCCTTCTGAAATCTTTATGTAGGAATAGTGCGAGGGTGTCAGCTTGGTATATCGCACCGGACGACTCGGCAAAAATCGCTTCTTAAATACCAACTGAGCCAATTCTACCTGTAATTTATCTTCCTCTTGTGTGGTCAACCAAATGTCCACGTCGGGATATCGCTGTTTCAGTTCCTCTTTTTTAAACCGACTGGGATAACAGCCGGCAACCACCAAGTATCGAATTTCCCCCCGACGTTTTCGTTCAGACAGTACCACAATATTGGCCTCAGTTTCATCAACCGCCGACTGAATAAAAGAGCAGGTATTCAAAATTGATATCTGCTCATGCCCCTCGGGCACCAGCCCAAAGCCCCGTCCCTGCAAGGATTGGACCATCTTCTCAGTATCCACCAAAGTACGGGCACACCCCAAAGAAACAACACTAAAATTAGCAATCGGCTTAACGTTCATTGTAAATACCTCATGGGGTCAACGGGAACTCCGTCTTCCCGAACTTCAAAATGGAGATGCGGACCTGTTGAATACCCGGTGCTTCCGACCAAGCCGATCTCATCCCCCTGCTTAACTAACTCGCCCTCTCTCACAAGAATCCGTGATTGATGGGCATATACCGTTGAAATTCGCTTCCCATCGGCACGCCGACGACCGTGGTCAATAACGGTAATTTTACCATACCCATGATACTCCGGCTTTTCCCCTGCGACGATGACATACCCTGCTTCAGCGGCGCGAATACGCGCGCCAGACGGCGCACCAAAATCAACCCCATTATGCCGAATTCGTCGTTTGAAAATAGGGTGAAGCCGATACCCAAAATACGACGAAATCCACGCTTGTACCGGTTTAGTAAAGGTACCCGACCCAAAATAAGTATCCCCATGTGACTTACCCGCCCGCCGGATTGCCTGAGCGATTTCTTGAGACGATTTCTCTAACTCTTTGGTTTGCCGCTCCATTTCCTGAATTTGGGAATGAAGTGACGCGATATATTGTTTTTGGCGTTCCGCTTTTTGCGTCAGATCATTTTCCCGTTGCCCAATTTCTGACTTCAGGTCGGCTATCCGCCGAGTTTCCCGTTCGACTTGTGACTTTTCCCTCGTCACTTCAGCATATTTTTTCCTCAATGACTGAATCAATTGCGAGTCCCGGTTTAAAACCCGATCGAAGTAATAGGCGGAGTCCACAATCGACGTCAAATCCCGCGACGTAAACAGATATTCCACAAACCCCAAATTCTGATTCTGATAAATTGATCGAAGGCGAGACGAGAATTGTGTACTTGAATCCGAATATTGACGTCGTACCGTGTTCAACTTCTGACGTGACTGTTGCTCTTTTTTTTCAGAACTATCCAAATCAGTCTTCGCCTTATTCAGGCTCAATTCCGTATATTTTAGTTCGCGAGCGAGCACGCCAAGATTCCTCTCAGCGAACAACTTCTCTCGCTTCTTTTCCTGAATCTTCGATTTATTTTCCTTAATTTGAAGTTCGATTCGCTGAGGATCTGGCGCCGGTTCATGCGCTGTACCTGCTGATTTACTGGCACCAACCACAGCGATAGACCCAATCCAAAGTCCAAAAATAGTGGTGGCAATAATGACTCTATACTTATTCATGAGTGGCGATATCTTTTATTTTAGTGCGGATGAGCCAAGCCAAACTTGCACTAAACCCTCCCACGTGGGCGATTTCGAGATCGGAGGCTTGAAGCAATTTTTCAACATTCTGAAAATGCCGATATAATTTCTGAATGCGCTTGGGACCAAGGCCAGGAATAGAGTGAAGTAAACTGGTCTCAAGCTGCTGTTTTCGTTTCTTACGCTGAAAAGTCACCGCAAAACGGTGCGATTCATCCCGAATCCATTGGAGTAACTTTAGCACATTGTCGTCTCTTGATAAAACCAACGAATTTGGATCATCAATCCTAAACAACTCTTCATTTTGCTTCGCCAAGGAAACTAACTCGATCTCATTTTCTACCCCCAATTCAACAAGGGCCTTGTAAGCAAAATTAAGCTGACCGCGCCCCCCGTCGATCAGCATCAAATCAGGAAGCGGCTCGTGGTCAGTAAAACACAGCTGAATTCTCCGAGACACCACCTCGTAAATCGACTGAGGATCATTGCTATCTCCAGATACCGACCGAACCATCATCTTCCTGTAGCCCGTTTTAAACGGATTCCCTCCTTTAAAATAAACCGCCGACCCGACGATATTGGTCCCTTGAAGGTGGGAAATATCCACCCCAATTATTCGTTCCGGCCGCTTTCGAAGCGCAAGTCGCTGTTGAAGCTGATTAACAATATCCTCCGTCTTTGGACGGAGGCTCACAATGGATCGATCCCTAATAATCCGCCCAATCGCCAAACGTGCATTTTGCCGTGCGGAATCCAACAACTCCAACTTCACCCCACGCTTCGGAACGGCGATTGCCCCCAAACTCAATCCAGCGTCCGTCCGAACTCGCACCACGATTTCAAAAAGCCAGGGATCACAAATCACAGAATCTGGCATTTCAGAATCGGACCAGCAGGTTAAAATACTCTGCTGAACCATCGCCTCCCGACTGTCGTCCGATGGATCTTCTAGATAATAGCCGTTTTGGTATAATAACTTGCCGTCAATCAACGTTTGTACAATGACGTATAAAAAACCGCGTTCCTCTGCCGCCGTCCATAACTGGAGCCGGCCGACGCCATCCAGACATACGGCTTGACGCTCGCCAAGCAACTCCAGTTTTCGAATACGGTCCCGAAATTCTGCCGCTCTTTCGTACCGCTGTGTCTCAGCCGCGGCAGCCATTTCAGATTTCATTTCGTTGATCAGCTGTCTATTTTTTCCTGTAAGAACTTTCTTTAGTTGCTGAACGACCCCGTCGTATTCTTCTTTGACGCCCTTTAGGACACAAGGGCCTAAACATTTGCCGATGTCCAATTTGATGCATTTCGGTTGCAACTCATCCAAGGTAATCGGTTGGGAACAATCCCTTAGTTTAAACATATCTTGGAGCATACGCCGCAGGGCTTTGGAGGATCCAATGGACGGAAATGGACCAAAATACAGACCGCCATCCCGAACCCGTTCGCGGACGATCTGCAACCGAGGAAACAGTTCCCCCGTAATCTTGATATAGGGAAACGCTTTATCGTCTTTAAGTAAAATGTTATACCGAGGCTGAAATTCTTTGACCAATTGGGCTTCAAGAATTAACGCCTCGGATTCGGATCGCACAGCAATGGTGTCGATCGATGCAATATTTCCAACAAGATGCCGGGTTTTTACGTCAAGCCGGTCTACCGACTGAAAGTATGACCTGACCCTATTCCTAATATTTTTTGCTTTACCGACATAAATAAGAACTCCCCGATCATCCAGCATCTTATAGATACCTGGTTGATCGGGGAGTGACGAAAGATCGATCGGAGGATTTGTCGACAAATCCTATTTAGACGATTTTTTTGACGCCTTAGCCTCTTTAACTTCAGCAGTAACCGACAATGAAACACTTGCAGAAACCCCTTGAGGCAAGGAAATCGTGACCTCAAAATCCCCTACTTCTTTGATGTTTTCATCCAGCACTACCCAGTGACGATCCACCTCAATTTCATGAGCGGCCTTAATTGCATCTACGATATCCAAAGCAGATACGGATCCATACAATGCGCCATTTTCTTGAGCCGATGCAGAAACCTTAATTTTTTTACCGTTCAACGATGCCGCAAGCGCTTCGGATTCTAGCTTTTCTTGCTCAACACGTTTTCCTTCGCGTTTCTCGATCGCTTTAAAGCGAAGTTGGTTGGCTGGAGTCGCCAAAATTGCGAATTGATAAGGCAACAAATAGTTACGTGCATATCCCAACGCAACGCTCCGAGTTTGCCCAAATTTTCCGAGACCTTTTACTTCCTGAACTAGAAGAACGTCAATTTCTTTACCCATTTTAGTTTATCCTAATCGACACAGAACGGAAGCAACGCAATAAATCTTGCTCGCTTAATCGCTTCAGCCAATGCCCGTTGATGTTTGGCACAAATCCCAGAATTACGACGTGGAACAATCTTGCCCCGATCTGTTACAAAGCGTCTAAATTTGGACAAGTCTTTATAGTCCAAAACATCCACCTTATCCACACAAAACGCACATACCCTGCGTTTCTTTGTTCGTCGTTTAATAACCTGCTTTTTTTTCTCCACGATGACTTTCTCCTTTCAACTTCCCGTCGACTAAAAACCTGATTCGGAATGGGATGAGACCATATCCATTTCGTTCTCGGCCCCGCCAACGCCACGATCTAACATTTGCAAATTCTCAGCAACAACTTCGGAGGTATAAATCTTCTCGCCATCCTTATCGTAACTACTAATCTGTAGGCGTCCTTCAACTGCGACGAGCTTTCCTTTTTTGAGATATTCTCCACAGATTTCAGCCAACCGCCGCCATGCTACCACCCGAATAAAATCGGCCGACTTCTCAGCACCCTTGCGGCGCACCTGATCCACGGCAATTGTAAAGTTGGTAACCGCAATCCCAGATGAAGTTACCCTCATCTCTGGATCCCGTACTAATCGACCTATCAAAAACGATTTATTATACATAGGTTAAAACGGCACATCCTCATCAAGCTCAGCATCAAACTTAGGCCCAGCGGCATACCCGGCCATCGGCTTAGGCTCTCCAAAATCAAAATCTGCGAGCGACACTTCATCGACGGAGGCTCGTTCAAGAGTCTCGGCAGATTTTGCGGGAACCGCACGGGTAACTGAGGCCTCAGAAGGCATTGCCCCCGCGTCAACGCCGACCGACCGAATCTCCCGCGCCTCTACTTCAGTTGTCCATTTGCGACGACCTTCGGTATCTTCAAAACTACGTGTCGAAATGCGTCCTTCAACAAGAACTAGCGCACCCTTCTGAACCAGCTCTTTTCGCTCCGCAAGCTGACGCCAAGCAATAACCGGAATATAATCGACAGATACCGGCATCCCATCTGCAGCAGGCCGTTCCGTCGCGACAGTAAATCGCAACATCGGGTCCCCCGAGTTGGTTACTCGGGCATCAGGTTCATTTGAAACGGTTCCTATTAATGTAATTCGATTAAAGCTTGTCACAATTCATTACTCAGCGATTGAAGCCACTTCTTCTTGAACCGGATTTTTGGACTGAATAGACTCCATTGTAACATTCAAATCACGCAAAATAGACTCGGTTACACGAATGCGATTTCGCATTTCTACCAAGGTCTTCCGAGTAGCATTAAATTGAACTTGATAATAATGGCCTTGGGTAAATTTACTAATTGGATAAGAGAGTTCTTTGATACCCCAGGGCTTCGAAAGAACTATTTCGCCTTCGTTGGCGGTAATCCAGCCCTGAATCGTCTCGATGAGGGTTGTCACTTCACTGTCAGACAAATTAGGTTTGATAATTATCAAACTCTCGTAACTTTTCATTATTGAAACTCCTGCTTAAATACCTGGCCCAATCCAACCACACAACCTGGGCTTGATTCGGACAAAAAATGGGATGCGATTATATATGGGTATCCGCCAGTTTGTCTACTCGCCCACCTTCTTCTAGAATGCCCCAAATGAACAGAAGAGTGCAACAAGCGACGCGGGCCACTGTTATTGGGGCAGTTATCAATCTTGGCCTTGCCGCTATCAAGGGCGCCGTTGGAATTTTAGGAAATTCTTACGCACTTGTTGCTGACTCGATCGAATCATTGGGGGACGTGGTGATCTCAGGATGCACCCTCATCGGAATTCGAATTTCCGCGACACCGCCTGACGACAGCCACCCCTACGGCCACGGAAAGGCTGAACCCATTGCGGCCATTCTAGGGGGAATGGTCCTCATGGGATCGGCGGTCCTCACCGTCTGGCTATCCTGGGGACAACTTCACACCGCCGCGTCCCTCCCTGCAAAATTTACGTTGCCGGTCCTGGCCGGAATAGTCATTATCAAGGAAGTTCTATTTCGGTTTGTCCACCGCGTCGGTAAAGAAATCGACAGTACCGCGCTTACGGTTGACGCCTGGCACCATCGAAGTGATGCTCTGACCTCGATGGCCGCGCTATTCGGTATTGCGTTGGCCCTGTACGGGGGCCCTCGATTTATTTTTGCAGATAAATGGGCTGCAATTATTACCGGAGGCACCGTTGCACTCAATTCCATTCGATTGGTTTGGCCCGCTATACTTGAGCTGATGGACACTGCGCCGATCATAGATTGGACCCAGATTGTCCGAGAAACTGCGGTTGGGTTCCCGGATATCAGCCAAATTCAACAAGTCAAAGCGCGAAAAATGGGGTTGGGGTATTACATCGATATTCATATGCACGTGGATCCCTGGATGACCGTGAGGGACTCTCACGCGCTGGCCCACGCGTTAAAAGATCGACTCATGAAGGACGACGGCCGCATCCATGATGCGCTCATTCACGTCGAACCCAACGGGTAAAGACGCTTCCGCCTAGATCGGTGGCTTTAAACCGAGAACATCCAAACTATCGGCATCCATTACCCAGCCTGATTTCCCGTCAACTTCAACCCGAATCGCCGCATCGTTCACGAGAAGCCGCTGGCCGGACATGCTCGGAACACCATGGCCGCGAATAAAACGGACGTTCGAGGTCGGTGTAATCTGTAGGTAGGCTGCATTAGACTTGATCGTCGGCTTTAAATAGACACGTATTTTCCCTTG
This sequence comes from uncultured bacterium, assembly GCA_903864835.1. Classification (GTDB taxonomy): domain Bacteria; phylum Margulisbacteria; class Marinamargulisbacteria; order SXXA01; family SXXA01; genus CAIPHK01. The sequence continues at coordinate 133,123 of CAIPHK010000015.1, forward strand.
CGCCCGATTAAACCCGGGTACTTCAACATAGAAATCAGTTTGCTTCGGCACTGGGGAAATTGTCCCATACCAATCAACCGCCAGCGGAATATAGAGATAAAAACTTCCTGTCCAATACCGATAGGTCCAGGTATCGCCTTTCCCAAGTCGGATACTGTTGCGGGTCGGCTCCGCATCTACAAACTGATTTTGCATTTGAGTCAAAATAGGAACAACTTCAGTGGCCCGTGCCCCAATTACAGTGGGACTTCCTGACCGTACTCCAAAAAAATCAATCCGGCGTGGGGCATCATAGGTCGGCCCCAAAATCGAAATCACAGCCACCCCGGTGCCATTGGTTCCGATCACTGGCTTCACTGCAACAGTGTTATAATAGGCGTCTTCAGCGAATGCCTTGAAGGGGATATCAAAATCGCGCCGATAGAGTTCATGATCAAATTTATCTCGAACACGGACCCCATAAACTACCCGCTTTTGAGTCAACATATTAATCGCCGTGTGATATTCCGCGATTAGCTCTTGCTTCCCCACCACAATTCGCTCTCGGTTTTGAAAAATTCGAATCGTAGAGTATTGCAGGGGATTTGCGTCAACCGCAGCGGTGGCCATACTGAGTACCACCACTACCGATACCCAAAACCCGAAAAAGGGTTGGTCACTATCAACCAACCCAAATCTGTTGCGGTAAAACCATTTCATGGCACTTATCTTAAACGTACCGCTGCGTATTGACTACCGCCCCCATTTTTAATAACTAGTTGGTTTTAACCGCTTCGATGTCGAGTTCAACGGACACATCATTCCCTACAACTAAGCCGCCGTTGTCGAGAGCCTTGTTCCAAGAAATGCCATAGTCCTGCCTGTTTAATTTAAACTGTGTTGCAAAATTGACCCGTTGATTTCCCCAAGGATCTTTTACTGGGGCACTCACTTCCAAAGGTACCGTCACGGTCTTGGTCACACCGCGCATGGTCAAATCCGCCGTTAATACATACCCTTTTCTTCCTTTTTTAATGGATTTACTCACCAATGTAATTTCCGGGTATTTACCTGAATCAAAAAAATCAGCACTGCGCAAATGCTCGTCCCGCTTAATGTCCCGGGTGTCGATGCTATCGACCTTAACGGTTCCCGACAAACTACATAATTTGGGGTCATTATCCCACTTAATATCACCGGAATACGTCCCGAAAGTCCCATGCGTATTACTTAGGACCATGTGCTTAACAGAAAACTGAACGGTTGAATGTGCCGTGTCAATTTTATAGGTATCCACAGCCATTATCGGAAATCCAATTCCGACCAACGCTGCCAATGCGATCCCTTTAAATGCCTTCATTATTGTCTCCTTGGGCACTTATGCCACACAAAATATCACCGTAAAATAGCGGTTTCCATAGCCTAGTCCGGGCAATTTTAATTGTCAACAAAACGGTTTCAATTACCGCTAGACTGATCTTTCAATTCGGTTCTTCGCTCGTCCATCAACCGAGTCTCAACCGCAGTACCGTCCGCAAGACGACTCATAGTCACCGTTTTTCGGCTCCATTCGTCCCGTATTAACATCGTCGCCGGTTCAATCCAGTATACGGTTTGGGCAACCACACGATTGTGATCGTCCTCAGTGACCTCCGTCGGCAACACAACCGATGGGACATAGGTCGGAACCCATCGCCGAACCTCAGCCACCAACCGCGTTAAATCTGTGTCTTCAAAGACCCGTATCTTCACGCAGTCTTTGGGCCGATCAGCCGTACTCGCCCCCTCCACCCAAACAACGCCCATGCCCATTTTTCCAGAATGTCCCGGGATCGCAACATTTTGAGTCACTTCATACAGATCGCCCTGTTTTAACGTTCGCCCCCTGACTAACCCCATCCTACTTTCCCACTCGTCTTTAAATTGCCGAGCCATCGCGTCGGAAGCCAAAAATGGCGAAACCCGTTTATACATCGTTGGACTCAGCACCTGCTTGGCTCGTTTTTGCAAAGCCGAAAAACCTCGAATTTCAAGAAGCCTCCCGCTCGAATCCGTCGCCCCTGACACCGGCAAATTGAGCAACAAGTCAGTCACCGGATTAGGTACAATGCGTCCATCCGTCGAAATTGTACTCAATATCATTTTAAAATCGATGTGATAGGTATTCTTTTTTTTCTCAAACACAACCTGGGTCTCGGAATGGCCGTTTGACGTCGACACAACACCATCTACCGACCGCACCCGTTCAAATCGAACCGATTCCACCATCCGCCGTTTTGTTTGAGTCGGGGAAAACTGAAAATGCCACGGCCCGTCCGCAGCAAAGACCCCCCCGGTTAGAAGCGCAGTTGCGACAATACCCGCGCCTACGCCACTCCAGAACTTACGAGCACGCCGGAGCATAGGGAGACGGACGAAGATCTCGCAATTGTTTCAGTATCACTTGATCCACGGAACCAGCCGCCTCTGATCCAGTTGCATTTGCCTCCATCTGATTCAACACCTGATCCAATTCTTTGGTGGAGTTAATTGTGAACCCAGCGTCTTTAATCATCTGCAACGTTTGGACCGCCGAATTCCCCATGGTATTCAAATAACCCTCCATAAACAACGAATTTGCGGGATAAAGCGCAAGAACTTGAGTTTGCCGCAAATGCAATTCCCGCCCCGCCGCTGCCCGAAGTTCAGACTTAGGGTTCAATAATCTAAATAGCGACAATACCCGTAAACAATACTCTGGGCTTAACGGGGTAAATGTCCTTAAGGTCGTGCCTGGGATTGGAATCAAAAAGTTGATCGGGATGGATACTGCCTCAACAGCCCGTAACCGCATGGCAATCTCCACAACATCTTCAGCCGTCTCGCCCATACCCATAATCGCACCGGAACACAGCCCGATCCCCGACTTTTTTGCTGCCTGAAGCGTATTTAGCCGATCTTTAAACGTATGCGTCGTACAGATGTTGGGATAATGCGCCTCGGAGGTATTTAAATTATGATTCAGCCGATCTAAACCCGCTTCTTTAAGGGACTCCGCACCCGAATCATCGAGCAACCCCGCAGATACACAAACCTCGATCGGATACGCTGCCTTGATTTGGCGAACCAAGCTCGATAGCCGCTCCACCCTTTTTTTACTCGGGCCCCGGCCACCAAACACCATACAATACCGAAATGCCCCGGCCTCATAAGCCCGACGCGCTTCATCTAAAATTTCGTCATCAGATTTAATCGGATATTCTTCAATTCCCGAATCCGACGTCTTGGCTTGCGCACAGTAGTGGCAATCCTCGGGACAGTGCCCATTTTGGGCGTTGTTAATAATATGAATGGATACCGCTTTGCCCCAATAGGTTTTGCGGACGTCATACGCCGCATGAAGCAAGGGCAAAAGGTCAATATCCGGATCTTGAAGCAGTCGTAACGCGATGTCTGCGTCGAGGGTCTCCCCGGCTAAACTTATCTCCGACAACGACTGGTAAAATTGTCTAGTGGTCATGTATTACCCTCCAAACCGAGTATATTCTGCGGTCACCTCTGCTGGCAAATCGCGGGTTCGCCCAATAGATAACGGCTCTGGTAAACTGTTGGAATGAACCCAGATGACTCACGATTGATCACTCCTGATAAACGAATAGAAGATACTAAGGAAGGGTCGTTGCGACCTCAATTCCTTGCGGAATTTATTGGACAAGCAAAAATAAAGCGTAATCTTGAGATTTTCATTACCGCCGCCCGGCAACGTGGAGAGGCAATAGAGCATGTCCTTCTTTATGGTCCCCCGGGACTCGGCAAGACGACGCTGGCCAGCATTGTCGCCCGAGAGATGGGCGTAAATATTAAAATTACATCTGGGCCCGCGATCGAACGCCCCGGAGATTTGGCCGCTATTCTAACAAATTTAGAGCAAGGCGATATTTTATTTATCGACGAAATCCACCGACTTAACCGCGCGGTAGAGGAAGTTTTGTACCCGGCGATGGAAGACTTTGAACTTGATATTGTCATCGGAAAAGGACCTTCCGCGCGGTCAATTCGGCTTGATCTCAATAAGTTTACATTAATCGGCGCAACCACTCGGGTTGGGATGCTCACCGCCCCATTGAGGGATCGATTTGGTATTGTTGAACGCCTTGAATTTTACGAACCCGCTGACCTTGAAATCATTGTCCGCCGGGCCTCCGGTATATTGGCCACTGAAATTGCACCCGACGCATCGTTAACGATTGCGGAACGAGCAAGAGGTACCCCTCGGATAGCCAACCGTCTTCTGAAAAGGGTGCGGGACTGGGCGCAAATCCGATCCGATGGAACGATTGGCATACCCGTGGTCGAGGATGCATTAGCCGGCATGGGAATCGATCCCCTTGGCTTAGATGAGATCGATCGCAAATATTTAACCACCATTATTACCAAGTTTGGGGGTGGCCCTGTCGGAGTCGATACCATTGCCGCTAGTATTTCAGAAGAGACGGATTCGTTAGAGGATGTGGTCGAACCGTTTCTTCTCCAACTTGGATTTATCGACCGAACCCCTCGGGGCCGTTCGGCGACGCCCTTGGCCTATCGGCACCTCGGAATTCCACTAAAAATCCAAGAATCGCCCCAATCACCATTATTTTCGTGAGGTACCCCATGAGACAGTCAACAATTACACGCAACACCAATGAAACCCAAATCACGCTTAGTCTGACTTTGGACGGAACAGGTAAATCAGCAATATCTACAGGAGTCGGTTTTTTGGACCACATGCTGAACTTGTGGACGGTACATGGCCTCTTTGATCTTTCCGTGACCGCGACGGGGGATCACCATATCGACTTTCATCACACGGTTGAAGATATTGGAATCTGTTTGGGGTTGGCGTTTCGCGAGGCACTTGGCACTGCAAAGGGGATTCGACGATACAGTTCGCTTGTGTTGCCGATGGACGAGGCGTTGGCTCAGGTTGCGATCGATGTGTCGAACCGGATCTATTTTGCCTTTTCCCCCCCAATGCCTAAGGCAAAAATTGGCGAATTTGACGCCGAGTTGGTCGAAGAATTTTGGCATGCCTTTGTGACCAATGCACGAATAACCACCCATATTCAGGTAATATCGGGACACAACCTGCATCACATTGCTGAAGCCATCTTTAAGGCTATGGCCGTTGCGTTGGACGACGCCACCCAATTGGACTCCAGGAAATCGACTGTGCCCTCCACCAAGGGCGTTTTGTAAAAGGGCGCCGACCCGGAACATCCATTTAGAGCCTACAATTCGGCGAAGCTAGCCTTACTCGACTGGACAGACTTTGAGTCTATCGACTTAGAGGCTTTCCCGTAAATGTCATTGCTTCAATCAGTTCGAGTGCACGGACTGCGGTAGCCTGCGGTACAGGCGCATACCCCAATTCGGCGGCGTAACGAGTGCCATTTTTTACGGTCCATCGCAGCATTTTTTGCAGTGCTCGTGCTTCCTCTATGTTCCGGCCGCTATACGCTTGTTCTTGGTACACCAAGAGCCAGGTAAAGCTACTAATAGGGTATCCTTGTTCTGCGTCGGTATCAGTAATCAAAATCCGTAGGTCATCAGGAATTTTCCGAGGTACAGCCTCACTCACGGAACCTACCGACGGCGTAATCACGTTGCCTTTCCGATTTTTGAGACGTGCAACAGGCATCTTGTTTTGGGTAGTATATACGAGTTCGACATACCCAATTGCGCCGGGAATCTGTTTGATAAGGCCTGATACCCCAGGATTGCCCTTGCCCCCCAAACCCACGGGCCAATTAACCGACTTCCCAACTCCCACATGCGACTTCCATTCCGGACTAATTTTTGCCAGATAGTCGGTCAATACATAGGACGTCCCACTCCCATCTGATCGATGAATCACTGCAATCATCAAATTGGGCAACTTCACACCCGGATTCAAAGCCTTGATCCGAGCGTCATCCCAACGTTTAATCTTCCCCAAAAAAATACCAGAAATTATATCGCCTGAAAGAATCAAGTGAGGCCGACCCGGCAAATTATACGTCAACACCACCGCGCCCAAACACGTCGGAATATGAATTATATCCGATTTAAACTTCTTCAGATCTTTATTAGAAACGAAGGCATCCGTCGCGCCAAAATCAACCGTTCGATTCTGAATCTGTCTAACGCCGCCGCCGGACCCTATCGCTTGGTAATTAATCCGGTCCCCAGTCTCCTGGTAATAGTCGTCAAACATCTTCGAATATAACGGATAGGGGAAAGTCGCCCCCGCCCCTAAAATATCGTGTCCACCAGCGTGTAGCACCGTCGCTCCAAAAAGCGCCAGAACCCCACCCAAGATCATTAGAAAGCGATTCATTCCATATTCCTTACTTCTATCATTTTTAATAGCCTACGCCGTCTTTCCAACCACTCTTCGCTCAACATCCTATACCATGCGGTATCCCGTGGATTCCCCTTAATAATCATATGTCTCTCTTGAACACCTTCAAACGTAAATCCAAACTTCAATGCAACTTTACCAGACTTTGCATTATTGGCGTCACATTTCCATTCTACTCGCTGATATCCATTTAAAAACAAATGCTCCAGCATCAAAAACACCATTTCTGCCGCTGCGCTCGTCCCTTGTGCAATGGGACCTAACCACAGACCTCCCAACTCAATCCGTCGATGTTCTGGATAATTCGAAGCAAAATTCGCCATACCAACCGGCCGATCGGTGAGGCAATCAACAACGCAAAAACACAGAGCACGTTCGGTATGAACACGTCTGGTAATCGCTTCCCTCATCTCATTTTCGGACGCCATCGGCCCATCAAACAAATATTTCCAAATCAAAGTATTTGAATCAAATGCCGGAACACGTCGGGATCCCCACTCAATCGGATCTCCACACGATACCTGAAACAAGCCCATCGCATCCCCATTTGGGTCCACAGGCCTCAGTCGCACATGGCTTCCTTCGAGAATAACAGCTGCGGGTTTTGTCATAAGGATCCCAGCCTAGCACGAATTTCAGAATCCTAAAAAACAAAAAAATCCCCATTTCTGGGGATTTGATTATTAAACTATTTATTTTATGATCTTTGTCGAAAAAGGCGATGCATATTGTTCTTGGCCACGACCCACTCTCCCACCGGTGAAACCGGAAGTACCATAGGCGCTGAAGGGCTTAACTTCTGTATTCGGAATGAGAACAGGTGTACCCCCTTCGCAATAATGACCAAGAAGAATACGCACCGCGCTCTTTTTCGTTTTTAAATGTAGTCGTCTCAATTAAGTTATTGATTCATAAGCCGTTTGTAATTAAGACCTCGACCGATTAGTACTGGTCCGCTGAATACATTACTGCACTTACACGCCCAGCCTATCAACCTCGTTCTCTACAAGGGGTCTTACTCCCACAAGGGGATGGGAAATCTCATCTTGAAGTGGGTTTCCCGCTTAGATGCTTTCAGCGGTTATCCCTTCCACACGTAGCTACTCAGCATTTACCCTTGGCAGGATAACTGATACACCAGAGGTGTGTCCACTCCGGTCCTCTCGTACTAAGAGCAGATCTTCTCAAATTTCCTACGCCTACAGCAGATATGGACCAAACTGTCTCACGACGTTCTGAACCCAGCTCACGTACCGCTTTAATGGGCGAACAGCCCAACCCTTGGAACCGACTCCAGCTCCAGGATGCGACGAGCCGACATCGATGTGCCAAACCTCCCCGTCGATGTGAACTCTTGGGGGAGATAAGCCTGTTATCCCCGGGGTAACTTTTATCCGTTGAGCGATGGCCCTTCCATGCGGAACCACCGGATCACTAGGCCCGACTTTCGTCCCTGCTCGACTTGTAGGTCTCGCAGTCAAGCTCACTTATACCCTTACGCTCTACAGACGATTTCCAACCGTCTTGAGTGAACCTTTGGGCGCCTCCGTTACTCTTTAGGAGGCGACCGCCCCAGTCAAACTACCCGCCAGACTCTGTCCTACTTCCGGATAACGGAAGTTAGTTAGCATTCCAAAATAATCAGAGTGGTATCTCAACGGCGGCTCCACCGTGCCTAGCGACACAGTATCAAAGCCTCCCACCTATCCTGCACAAATTATTCCAAAACACAAAGCCAAGTTATAGTAAAGCTCCACGGGGTCTTTCTGTCTTGCTGTAGGTAGTCCGTATCTTCACGGACACTCCAATTTCACCGAGTCTCTCGTTGAGACAGTGCTCAATTCGTTACGCCATTCGTGCGGGTCGGAACTTACCCGACAAGGAATTTCGCTACCTTAGGACCGTTATAGTTACGGCCGCCGTTCACTGGGGCTTCAATTCAATGCTTTGCTTGCGCTGACATATCCTATTAACCTTCCAGCACTGGGCAGGCGTCAGCCCCTATACATCACCTTGCGGTTTAGCAGAGACCTGTGTTTTTGGTAAACAGTCGCTTGAGCCCATTTATTGCAACCCTTTCGCACTACGATCGCGAGGACTTTCATGCTACAAGGGCACCTCTTCTTCCGAAGTTACGAGGCTAATTTGCAGAGTTCCTTAACGAGAGTTATCTCGCGCGCCTTGGTATATTCTACCCACCTACCTGTGTCGGTTTTAGTACGGACACCCATGACTCTCACTAGAGGTTATTTCTTGTCAGTGTGGACTCAATCACTTCGCCCGAAGGCTCGTATTCACTTCTCGGGGTTGAATGAAAAGGCGGATTTGCCTACCTCTTCCCCCTACCGGCTTAAACCACAATCCAATAAGTGGCTGACCTATCCTACTGCGTCACCCCATCGCTAATAACGATTCATAGGTGGTACGGGAATATTAACCCGTTGTCCATCGGCTACGCCTTTCGGCCTCGTCTTAGGTACCGACTAACCCTGGGCGGACGAACCTTCCCCAGGAAACCTTAGGTTTACGGCGAGAAAGATTCTCACTTTCTTTTTCGTTACTCATGCCGACATTCTCACTTCCGCGTCGTCCACCAGACCTGACGGTCTAGCTTCATCCTAATGCGGAACGCTCCTCTACCACTTGCTTGCGCAAGTCCATAGCTTCGGTAATATGCTTGAGCCCCGTTACATTTTCGGCGCAGGATCACTCGACCAGTGAGCTATTACGCTTTCTTTAAAGGATGGCTGCTTCTAAGCCAACCTCCTGGTTGTTTGAGTAATCCCACCTCCTTTTCCACTTAGCATATATTTAGGGACCTTAGCTGATGGTCTGGGCTGTTTCCCTTTTGTCCTAGAAGCTTAGCCCTCTAAGACTCACTCCTGAGTATACAAATCCGGCATTCGGAGTTTGCCTAGGTTTGGTAATGATGGTTGTCACCCCTAGCCTAAACAGTGCTCTACCTCCGGATCGCTTAACCTCAAGGCTGACCCTAAAGTCATTTCGAGGAGAGCCAGCTATCTCCCGGTTCGATTGGCATTTCACCTGCTAACCACAAGTCATCCAATGGTTTTTCAACACCAACTAGTTCGGACCTCCACGGTGTGTTACCACCGCTTCATCCTGCTCATGGTTAGATCACCGGGTTTCGGGTCTAATCCTAGTAACTAAGCGCCCTATTCAGACTCGCTTTCGCTACGGCTCCACATTTAAGCTTAACCTTGCTACTAAAATTAAGTCGCCGGCACATTCTTCAATAGGCACACCGTCAGTCCCAAAAGGAACCTTCGATCGCTTGTAAGCGTATGGTTTCACGATCTATTTCACTCCCATCCCTGGGTTCTTTTCACCTTTCCCTCACGGTACTTGTTCGCTATCGGTCACACAATGGTATTTAGCCTTGGATGATGGTCCACCCTGATTCCCGTAGGATTTCTCGGGTCCCACGGTACTTAGGAATATTTTAAACGAGGTCTCAACTTTTCGCATACGGGGCTATCACCCGCTATGGCAGAACTTTCCAGAGCCTTTTGCTAAGTTGAAACTTTGTAACTCGTTTACACAATTACAGTTGTGTATAAAAACATCCTGCAACCCCACAGCTACAGCGCCTGTAAGCTACTAACATAGGTGTGGTTTAGGCTATTCCCTTTTCGCTCGCCGCTACTAGGGGAATCTCGGTTGATTTATTTTCCTCCAGCTACTGAGATGTTTCAGTTCGCTGGGTTCCCTTCGCATATCCTATGTATTCAGATATGGATATATAGACATTACCCTATATAGGTTTCCCAATTCGGAGACCTCCGGGTCAGAGCTTTGGCCAGCTCGCCGGAGCTTATCGCAGCTGCTCGCGTCCTTCGTCGGCCTGTGTGCCAAGGGATCCTCCATACGCCCTTACTATCTTAATCAAAACGACTTATGAGCAATAACTCACTCAGTTTTAACGAAATTAAAAACTGGTAGCTAAGCTCTATTCTCGGCTATTTGAAGACGACTACATTTAATTTTCAAAGACCAGTGCGGTTTAGCGCAGGAGGGGTAATTTACTAAAACCGACCCCATGATGTCAACACCTTTTTTTTGATACCCTCTCATTTTTGGGAGGGTATCGGTCACTAACATCGGGTTACACAGTCCACTTTTAATTGATTTACTAGGAATTTTAACGATCTCAAAAACCAGAAAATCAGTTGCAAATTAATTAGGATTCGATCGCGTTTCGTTGGCCTTTTTCTATTCGACACACCGCGTCGATACCGCCCCGGGTGTTGTATTTGGTGGTAATTGATAGATATGCAGGGTTGAGAAATTGAAATAAATCTTGAAAAAGTCGATTCGTCGCGGGTTCTTGATAGATCCCGACATTGCGGTATGACACCAAGTAGTACTTCAGAGATTTTAATTCCACACAATGAAGATGGGGGACATACTCAATAGTAAGCGTTCCGTAATCGGGCAATCCGGAAAATGGGCAGACACAGGACCATTCACTCGTTTCGTATGTAATAAACTGCCGCTCCCCAACATAGGGGAACAGTTCGAGGTAATCACACCGGATTCCTTCCTCGCCAACAAAGGGAAGTCTAAGGCCTTCAGCAACCGCCATAATTTCTGCTCATTTCTTTGTATATATAGAAGGGGGCTAAAATAACGACCCTTCAGGCCTCCAAAATACTACGATTTCGAAGTGTCCGCACGTCAGCATCATGGCGGCGCGCTTTTATGTTGGCGGTTGTGTATTGGGGTCACCTTTGATAGGATAGTTCCCCCAGGTTGCTTTTTGACTTGGTTGGGATTTACATCGCGGGGTGGAGCAGTGGTAGCTTGTCGGGCTCATAACCCGAAGGTCAGGGGTTCGAATCCTCTCCCCGCTACCAACGATATTAGATTTAGCTCGCAGAAATGCGAGCTTTTTTTATTTTTATTGTCTGGCATATTTTTCAAAACACTCTAAAATCACCCTTTATTTTTACTTATTAATTGGAACTAAATGTGAACTCCCCAACTAAAACACGTGTCCTCATTTTATGTACCGCCAACTCCTGCCGATCCCAAATGGCGGAGGGCCTCGCCAACCATCAATTTTCGGATGACTATGACGTCTTTAGCGCAGGGACTTACCCCAATATCGTAATGCCGGAAGTGATTGCGGTACTGAAGGAAATTGGAATCGACATTTCCCACCATCGTTCAAAATCGGTCAGTGAGTTTTTTGGACAGTCGTTTGACTATGTCATCACCGTTTGTTCCGACGCGGACCGGAATTGCCCTGCATTTCTAGGGAATGCTCACCGCATTCATTGGGGATTTGATGACCCATCGCGGGTAGCCGTTCCATACTATGGTCACGAACTCGCCCCATTTCGTGAACTGCGAGACGGAATGTTTGAAAAATTTCAGAATGACTGGATATCCACACTTTTATGAAAACCGCGACCAAGGCCCTCGTTGTATTTTCGGGGGGGCAGGATAGCACGACCTGCCTCGCTCAAGCATTGGCGGACTTTGATTCTGTCGAAACCGTAACCTTTGATTACGGACAACGGCACGTTATTGAACTTGAACAGGCTCGTATTCTAGCCCAAATTTCTGGGGCAACGGAACATCACCAAATCGACATGCAATGGCTGGGGCGGCTTACGGAAAATTCATTAACTCGTCCCGACATTCCGATTACACATACCAATGGGCAACTCCCGAGCACATTTGTCGACGGACGCAACTTGTTTTTTTTGAGTGTTGCCGCGGTGTTGGCCAAACAACGTGGTATCCAAGTGATCTATACCGGCGTTTGCGAAACGGACTTTTCGGGGTACCCCGATTGTCGGGACTCCTTCATCCAAAGCCTCACCCAAACCCTAAAATTGGCGATCGAATATCCGTATGAAATTCGGACCCCCTTGATGTGGCTAACGAAAGCAGAAACCGTTCAGCTCATGGCCCAGCTTGGGAAGTTAGACTGGTATGCCGAAACCCACACCTGCTACGAAGGCCTGCGCCCCGCTTGCGGAAAATGCCCCGCCTGCACCCTCAGGCTCAAGGGGTTTGCCGACGCCGGCATTCCCGATCCATTACCTTACCTATAAAAGAGAATCCCCGGTGCGCCACATCAGCCCATCGAACATTGTGCAGATTGTGCGTTTCACCGTAGAGCCAGGGGTTGATTTTACCTCGTATCAAGGTACAATAAGGCATTATCTATATACTCTATTATATTAGTAGAGTACCAAGTTTGGGAGCGCCAATTCATGATTAAATTTTACGAACCACCGGTCGAGTTATTAGAACCCGACAAGGCCCATCTGGCCCATTCCATCGACCAATTTGTGAACGGCACATTAAATCCAATTCAATTTCGGGCAATCCGCGTTGCATACGGCATTTATGAACAACGAAAAGAAGGCACCCATATGGTGCGTATTCGAAACCCCGCCGGAGGAATTACTCCCCGCCAAATTCGGAAATTGGGTGATATTTCCCAACGGTACGGCGCGCATGAGTACCACGTTACGACACGACAAGAAACCCAACTTCATTACGTTGACATCAAAGATGCGATTGCCGTAATCGATGAGTTGATGACGGTGGGATTATCTTCTCGAGGTGGTGGCGGAAACACCATTCGGAATATCGTCACTTCCTATAACGCGGGTATTTCCCCAGACGAATCATTTGATACAACGCCGTATGTCGTGTCTTTGACTGATCGATTGATTCGGGAAGCCGATTCGTGGACCCTACCTCGGAAGTTTAAAATCGCGTTTTCGTCTGACCCCAGAGACAACGCGCACGCGTGTTTCCATTGTTTAGGATTTATCGCTCAAGTTAAAGACGGCAAAGCTGGATTTAAAGTCTATGTTGCCGGTGGAATGGGCGCGAAACCACTATTGGGCCATGTGTTATTCGACTGGGTATCCGATGACCGCGTCTACTACGTTACCCGCGCGATCAAGACCATGTTTGACAAGCACGGAAACCGAAAAAACAAACACGAAAATCGAATCCGATTTTTGTATGAAAAACTCGGCGGAGATACCTTCCAACGCTATGTTGAGGAAGAATATGCAGAGGCTCAAAAAGTACTCGGCCAAGAACTTGTGTTACCTCAAATTGATAACGTGGGCCAAATTCCTAACTTTGCACCCGCCGCTGTCACTGGCCCTGAGTTTGACCAATGGAAAAGCAGATACGTATTTGCACAAAAACAACCGGGCTTGGTTTACATCAAGGTTCCGTTACACCTCGGTGACATTCTGAACGAAGATGCGGCCAAATTAGCGGATTTGCTCGAGCCATTTGGAGACAACACAGTTCGATGTTCCACTGACCAGAACCTCTACGTACGAAATATCCCTGAAGCCTACGCGGGAAATATCTATAATGGACTTCAAACGATTCGCACCCAATCGGATGCACCTCGAATGATTAGTAACATGATCGCTTGTACCGGAGCGGCTACCTGCAAATTGGGAATCTGTTTACCTCGTGGCGCGACACCTGAAATTCAAGATCGCTTGATCAAGTCACAACTACAACTCGACCAAATTCCTGAGCTTAAAATCCATATGTCGGGATGCCCTAATACTTGCGGCCTCCATCACGCGTCGGATCTTGGATTTTTTGGCAAAGTATCTCGAAAAGATGGCCGAATGTTACCTGCCTACTGGGTCGTTGCTGGCGCGATTCGCGAAGAAGGAAAAACTCGATTTGCACGCAAAGTGGGTGAAATTGCATCCCACGACACGCCTAACTTTGTTCACGATCTCCTGGAGCGTTATATTCCGTTGAAAGGGAACTATTCCACATTCGCTGAGTATGTCGATGACCGTGGGGAAGGCGACATCAAAGAAATTTGCGAAAAATATGCCGCGATTCCCTCTTTTGAAGAAAACAGCCAATACTTCCAAGATTGGGGAGCTGCAGATTTCTTTTCGTTAGTGGGATTGGGTAAGGCAGAATGTTCTGCCGGGATGTTCGATATGATCGACGTGGACGTAAAGAGTATTAGTGACGCAAAAAAAGCGATTGAAAATTCGACGAGTCAGGACGAGATCGACCAATCCTTAAGGAACATTGTGTTCTCCGCATCTCGAATGTTGTTGATTGCGAGAGGGATCGAAGCCTACGACGACAACACTGTATTTGACCAATTCATTAAACACTTTATCGAAGCCGGGTTGATTTCTGACAAGTTTAAGGACTTGGTATTTGCTGCCCGCTTAAACCACAACTCATTTCTGAACGACCACCGAGAATTGGTCTACATGTTGGGCGATGAGATGACGAAACTATACAAGAGCATGGATGATTCCCTCCGTTTCCCGAGTGATCAGGCCAAACCAGCGGCGACAGTTGCCGCCCCGACAGATCGGACCATCAAAGATTTTCGTGGCGTAGCCTGCCCAATGAACTTTGTGAAGACAAGGCTTGCCTTAGATACGGTTGACTCGGGCAAGTTACTGGAAATTTGGCTGGATAACGGTGAGCCCATCGAGAATGTCCCTGGATCAGTTGAAAAACTGAACGAAGGCCACCAAATTGTGGAACGTGTGTCGGAAGATGGTTACTGGAAAGTATTGATCCGGAAGGGATAACCCCTTCTTTAGCGACCATACTTCAGGGACCTTGAGAACGTTGGGGGGCGTTTTCGGGGTCTTTTTGTTTCTGCTCTGTCAATTGCCTTAGAAAGTGAATAGAAAATGACGCATTCCCCATCCATTTCCGAACTCAATAATCGCCTTCCTATTGATGATCCGGAAAAATTGCTTTACCAAATTTTCAACCAAATGGGGCCCATTACGCTGGCGTCCAGCCTGGGAGCGGAAGATCAGGTCCTTACCCATATGATCCGGAGTGCCGACTTACCGATTTCTATTTTTGTGTTGGACACCGGACGGTTACCTCAGGAAACCTATTCTGTTATGTCCAAGACACAAGACTTGTACCGCTTTAAATACCAGGTGTTTTTCCCTCAAACGGAGACCGTTCAAGCGATGGTTAGCGATCATGGGCCGAATCTCTTTTATGAATCGATCGAATTTCGAAAACAGTGCTGTGGCATCCGAAAAGTAGAGCCATTAGGCCGAGCGCTCGCAGGGAAATCGGGATGGATCACCGGACAACGCCGGGAACAAGCCATTACAAGAACCCAACTGGATGTGATCGAATGGGACGAGGCCCATGGACTTTTGAAATTCAACCCGCTTGCTGCGTGGACGACCGAGCAGGTTTGGACCTATATCAAAACCCATTCGATCCCCTATAACATCCTTCACGACCGTGGGTTTCCTAGTATCGGATGTGCGCCCTGCACCCGAGCGGTAAAGCCAGGGGACGACCTTCGATCCGGCCGTTGGTGGTGGGAAGATCCTGACAAAAAAGAATGTGGATTACATATCCATACAGAGGAATCACAATGAACCATTTAGATCGATTGGAAGCCCAAAGTGTCTACATTTTCCGAGAAGCCTATCGAGATTTTAAACAATTGGGGATGTTATGGTCGATTGGAAAAGACAGCACCGTGTTGCTGTGGCTGGCCCGAAAAGCATTTTTTGGACACGTTCCTTTTCCATTGATTCATATTGATACCTCGTACAAAATTCCAGAAATGATCGCCTATCGGAACGAAAAGGCATTGGAATGGAATCTCAATTTGATCGTGGGTCAAAATACTGAAGCGTTGGCCAATAAACAAACGTACCCCGATGGCGCCATTGATCGAATTGCCTGCTGCCGCGCATTAAAGGCCGATGCCCTGAAACATACGTTAGACGGGACTTGGCCTCGATTACGGATGAACCATGAAACGCGCCAATTGGAGACGGATACCAACCCCACTGCGTTTACCGGTGTTATTGTAGGCGCCCGTGCAGACGAAGAAGGAAGTCGTTCCAAAGAGCGTTATTTTTCACCCCGAAACCAAGACCACGATTGGGATGTGGCGGATCAACCCCCCGAATTTTGGAACCAATACAAAACCGATTTTGCACCGGGAACCCATGTTCGGATCCACCCGTTATTAGACTGGACCGAGTTAAATATCTGGGAATATATCGATCGCGAGAACATCCCCATTATTGATACTTATTTTGCCAAACCAGGGGGGAATCAGCGATATAGATCCCTGGGATGTTTTCCCTGCACAACACCAGTGGAATCGCCGTCACGAACGGTTAAAGAAATCATCGAAGAACTTCGGTCGGGGAAATTTGCCAATATTGCCGAACGGTCGGGACGCGCCCAAGACAAAGAAGATGGTGGGGGTCTCGAAACCCTACGACGAGAGGGGTATATGTAATGGAGCGAATGAATGTTGTCATAGTCGGCCACGTTGATCACGGAAAAAGCACCTTTACCGGGCGATTACTTGCAGACACGGGATCGCTGCCCGAAGGGAAATTAGACCAAGTCAAAGCCTGGTGCGCCATCAATTCCCGTCCATTTGAATATGCATTTTTGCTGGATGCACTCAAAGACGAGCAGGCCCAAGGCGTCACCATCGACGCGGCGCGCTGTTTTTTCAAATCAGACAAACGGCATTACATCATTATCGATGCCCCCGGCCACATCGAATTTCTAAAAAATATGATCACCGGTGCCGCACGCGCTGAAGCGGCCATCCTATTGATCGACGCGCACGAGGGCGTTCAAGAAAACTCACGTCGGCATGGCTATATGTTGTCCATGTTGGGCATCAAACAAGTGGCCGTTTTAATCAATAAAATGGACTTGGCCAATTTTGACGAAACCGTCTTCAACCGAATCAAAGAGGAATATTCCCAATTCTTAACCTCTGTTGGGGTGAAGCCATCCGCCTGGGTTCCCGTCTGTGCGAGGGACGGAGATAATCTCATTTCTCCATCAGAGCGGATGCCCTGGTACACCGGCCTGGATGTATTGGCGGTGATGGATGCGTTTCACAAAGAACTTCCTGCAGAGAACTTGCCCTTCCGATTACCTGTCCAAGATGTGTACAAATTTACCGCTCAGGATGATGACCGCCGCATTGTCGCGGGAACGATTGTGTCTGGGACCATCAACGAAGGGGATGAAGTCATCTTTTTACCGTCCGAAAAACGGTCCAAAATCGCCAAAATCGAAGGATTCAACGTCGACCCCCGGTCATCAATTGGCACGGATATGGCGACCGGCTTTACGCTAACCACCCAAATTTTCGTTAAACCTGGCGAAATGATGTGTAAAACCGGCGCGGCCAATAGCCACATTGGCACCCAGTTTAAAGCCAATATATTTTGGTTAGGCAAAAACCCATTGGTATTAGGGAAAAAATACAAATTAAAACTGGGATCCGCACGTGTCCAGATGGTGGTTAAAGAAATTATTAACGTCCTCAATGCTGCTGAATTGAGTTCAGAACACAAGCCCGAAGTCGGTCGTCACGAAGTGGCGGAAGTGGTGTTCCAAACCCAAAAACCGATCGCGTTTGACACGGCTGACGGCCATCCATTGACCAGCCGATTTGTTATTGTCGATGGATACGAAATTGCGGGCGGTGGGATTGTGGTCGAAAACAGATCCAATCGCTCAGGGTATACCGCTCGGTTAGAATTCGATTCCGATTGGCAGATGACCAGCATCGATGCCGTGAAGCGCGCCCAACGCGCGGGGCATTCCGCCGCAATCGCGATTGTGTTTGGTGCCCATGCCAATGAATTGTCGAAGGCCATCGAGACATCGCTTTTTGAGGAAAAAATCGCCGCCTATCGAATTGGTGCAACCAGCCCCCTCCAATGGGAACGATTGGTCGAAATGGCATATATTCTTGCCGATTCGGGACAAGTGGTAATTGCGGCCATTTCTGGCACATCCCACGACGTTGTTGCCGTCAGCGACCCGTTGTCGCGGTTCCCGATTGTTCCAATTGATTCGGATCATTGCACTCCAGCGCAAGCAATTGAAGCGATACGCACCCGAATCTAAATGGAATATTACCCGCTTTTTCTTGATATTAAAGCCCGCCCCATTCTGATCATTGGGGGCGGGAATATCGCTTTGGAGAAAATTCAAAACTTACTTAAGGCAGGGGCCGCCATTACTGTGATTTCCCCTGAAATCAGTACCAGTATTCGTCGATTTAACCGACGACTCACCTTGATAGAGCGCCCATTTGAAATGTCCGATATTTCCGAAAAATATCTACTCATTTTTGCGGCAACCGGCGAATCTACATTAAATGCGGCGGTTTCGAAAGAGTGCCTCGGCCGGCGAATACTGTGTAATACGGTGGATGAACCGGCCTTTTGCCACTATATCATTCCCGCCATACTCCGGCGCGGTGCCATCACTGTGGCAGTGTCCACTTCGGGCGTCAGCCCATTTATGGCAAGGGAAATCAAAGATAGACTGAAACAAATCGTGGGACCGGAATACACGGTACTCAGTCGAATTTTAAAAAAATATCGAACATCGATTAAAGCACGATTTAATTCATTTCAGGAACGGCTCGCATTTTGGCGCGTATTTTTTGATTCAAATCCGATTCAAATGATCCAAGATGGCGAACGGATCGCAGTAGAAAAAAAACTCACCCCAAACGAAATTTCCCACAGATAAAGGCCAGCGCTTTGCCTTTTCTGCCGAATCCATCGCTAAAAATGTACGTTCAACATCATCCACAGAACCGGACCGAACCAAGATAAGCAACTCTTTGAACGCGGGATCTTTCTGAGGAGCGACCGAAAACACAGTAAGAAAACTTTTCGCCCCTACGGGTTAATACTGGCGAACCGCGCGATCGGTTTCGCGCTTAACTTCGCGCTCTTTAATCGCATGGCGTTTATCATGAAGTTTTTTGGACTTCGCGAGCCCCACTTCAAGCTTCAAAATGTTTTTTGAAAAATATAGATGTAAGGGAACGATGGTAAATCCCTTTTCGGCCGTCTTTTCTTTCCATTTTATGATTTGCCGACGGTGAAGGAGGAGCTTCCGATTTCGACGCGGCTCAATTTTTTCGTGGGCAATTTTGTCATATTCTTGGATATGACAATTCATCAACCACATTTCGCCTTTATCAACATGCGCGAACGAGGAATTAATCGTTACGTGCCCGGCCCGAATCGATTTGATTTCAGGGCCCTTTAAAACAATCCCCGCTTCGAGTCGATCGATAATTTCGTAATCGAAAAAGGCGCGTTTATTACTGGCTACAATTTTACGAGGTTGGTCGGTCATTGAAACAATGTACGGTTATCCCGGCGGCAAAATCAAGTCGGGATGTCGCCAATCGACATTCGGCAACAGGATCGGTGGTTCTTGGTCGTCCAGCCAAATAATCTGCGGATGCTGCTGCGCCAACTGATGAATTGTCTCGGATTTAAATTCCCAGAGTGGCCGAAAGTCCCCTTTGCGGCGCATTAAAAGGTCTTTAAATGGGATATTATGCCGGACCATAAACTGAATCGTTTTATCTCGACATTGCTCATCGCGATTGGTCAACAATATCGGCGGGTTCGGTTGGGACCGGAGGAACTCCACGGTTGGATGAATAAGCTCGTCGTGTTCGACATCCAGCGCCGCCAACCACGCATAAAACTCTTCGGAAAACGCATCGCGAAAGGGACAGGACATCGAGACATGGAACTCCGCCTCGGATTGTGTCTCGCACCGCCCTGATTTACACGGAAAATGCTGGGTCATCTGAAAAATGGGACAACTGGACTCATGAGGGGCCAAACATTTTGCAAAAAACGGTTCTTTGGTTTTTTGAGGCCGGCAAATCGTAAAATCAATATCACTCACTACTTGAATCATCGACGTTCCTCCAATAGCTGCCCCGCCTGAATTTTAATGGCCTCAATCACGCGTCCATTGGCCTTGGGAAAGGGATGATCACTCAACGTGTCGATATCCACCCATCGGAGTTCCGCCGCAGATTGAGGGACCGGCACCCCTGCCACCCAATCGCAATTGTAGGCATGAAGGGTAATTTTAAAGTGAGTGTAGGCGTGTTTAACAACTGTGATGCAGCCCCCAATCTTCACCTGAATTCCCAGTTCCTCGGCAATTTCACGCGAAATAGTCTCTTGGATTGATTCCTCCCCCTCTTGTTTCCCACCCGGAAATTCCCACAAGCCCCCCAGCATTTGGTCATCCCGACGTCGACCAATCAGTATTTTTCCGTCTTTCCAAATCACCCCAACGCCGATTGTGTAATGAGGAACCGGCGGCTTTGTCGACTTAAACGGCAATTCTGCCACTCGGTGAGTCCGCAGCGCCACGCAGTCCGTTGCCAACGGACATTGGGTGCAGTTTGGATTTTTGGGGGTACACACCAATGCGCCCAATTCCATAATGGCCTGGTTAAATTGAGACGGCGGGGCCATTGCGACCAGCGGGGTCAACCGGTCAAAGACATCGTTGCGAACTTTGGTCGCCCGAATATCATCGGGGAGTCCCCAATATCTGGCAAAAACCCGCAAGACATTGCCGTCCACCACCGGCACCGGCACCTCAAAGGCTATCGATGCCACCGCTGCCGCAATGTACGGTCCAAACCCTGGTAATTTTTGAAGGGTGTCATAGTCCGAAGGAATCCCTCCCCCCCAATCGGCAACGATACGCGCCGCCGCACGATGGAGATTGCGGGCCCGGCTGTAATATCCCAGACCTTCCCACACCTTTAATACCGCCTGGGAATCGGCTGCCGCCAAGGTCTCTATATCCGGAAATTGCTCTACAAATCGGTAAAAATACGGAATAACGGTCGCCACTTGGGTCTGCTGAAGCATGGCCTCACTGATCCATACCCAATAGGGTGACGGGAATGTCCGCCACGGCATCGGACGCTGATTTATCGTGAACCAATTCATCAATTCGGTAATCATATTAATGGCCCCAAGGGTACCCGATTTTGGTAGGATTTGCATGTCCCCAGCCCACCCCCTACAATCACCTCATGACAGAATTCCCGCCCTTTTCGTGGTCACGTCAGCATATTCGATTCCAAAAAACAGTAACGGCACAGGGAAGTCGACTCCCTCAGGTCGCATTGACCTTGCCACAGTGGGGACGCTGGTGGATTGCCACACCCCTATGGCAATGGAAATCCGAACCGATTGATTCCCATCGGGTTCGCCTCCGAGGGACATCATTTCTATTAGGACGGGCCCGAATTGAATTGAGTTGGACAGACGTCGCCCCATTCACCCTCAATTGGACCATGATCTTTGATCCGTCAGGGCCCATCGGTCTGCTGTATTGGCTAGGCCTCTGGCCTATCCACCACATTATATTTTCTTTGATCTTATCCCAAATTAACAAAAAGGCTCAGGTGTCCCAATGATCGCCCATCTTGCTAATTATTACGCTCTCGACTGGATTGCCACCTCATTTACCTTCGGTTCCATGCATTATGTTGGCGAACGCAACCGGGTCGGCTTTGCCCTTGGAATGATTGGCAACTGTTTTTGGATCGCGTTTGGATTGATGGCGCACAGTTGGGGGGTCGTTGTGGGCAATGTGGTCCTCTTCGGACTCAACCTGAAAGGACATTTTCGCTGGAAAAAAGTGTAAGGCCCTATTTCGAGATCATCCTCGCCACTTTCTTCTGGAGCCTCAGCGCTCCTTACGCACGGTGGATTGGCTTACCCGCCGCGTATTTGACCTTCATTCGATGCAGCGTACCGTTGGGATTGGTGGGGTACTGGGTATCACGGCAAATCGGATGGCAACGACTCATCACACCTGTCTCTAGAGGGGGGATTTGGAACCGTTATACCGTACTTGCGAGCTTGTGCAACCTCGTTCGATCGGTCCTATATTTTTGGGGATTTGTCCTTCTCCCCGTTGGCCATGCCATCCTCTTATTATACACATGGCCGATTATCGTCGCCGCGTTATCCACGCTGGTGTTAAAAGAACCCTTTCGCCCCTGGCAGTTGGTTATGGGATTTTTGGCACTGATTGGCATTGGGATTATCCAATTTTCACCGGAGACCCTCTCCCCCCACCAACTCTGGGTTGGAAGTACAGTAGTCCTCGGTGTCGCCGCATCGAACGCAGCGATGTTATTGGCCCTCCAACGGAATCCCGACACGCTGACTCCACCCGAAACCATTTTTGTTCAAAATTTTGCCGGTGCGGTATTTTTTCTCCCGACCGGGTTAACCTTGATTACAACAATACCGGTCAGCCGAACGGTCGCAAGTATTGCCATGTCCATCGTGGTCGGAATTGGCGGCTATGCATTTTTCTACTCTGCTCTCAAAAAAATACCCACCAGCCAGGCGGCCATCTTCTCCTATATCGAGGTCTTTTTTACGATTATGATCGCCACCATTTTTCTTGACGAGCCCCTCACTGCCGCCAAATTAATGGGCGGCGCGCTTATTTTGACGGGATCAATTGGAGCTCAGAGATTTCAAGCCAAGCGATCGACATAGTTCAGCAATGGGGCACCAACGCCACCTGTTGGCAGGTCTTTAATCCCGGGGTATCCCATTGGATACATCCCGCCTCGAATACGCTTATCGGATTCCGACGGTTTGGAAACGGGGCGGTCGTTGTGGGAGATCCGATCGGGCCTCCCGAGTTCTGGGCCGCTGCCATAATTGATTTTGAAAAAAACCTGAGTCGAACGATATGGTTTGGTGCATCCGAGGCCTTGTCCAACCTCACTATTCGGCAGTTGGCGCATATTAGGATTCCTATTGGATTTCAAACGGTACTCGACCCGGTTGATTGGGAAGGGATCAAATCGAACAACGGACCGATGAGATATCAGATTGGGCGATCCGCCCGAAAAAACATAAAAATTCGAGCGGCAAGACCCTCTGATTTCCCTGAAATCCATCGGTGTCTGGTCAAGTGGCAGGCATCCAAGTCCCCATTTAAACTCTATTTTATGACCGACCCCGACATCGCACTTCATCCGGACCACAGAACCGTATGGTTGGCCGAACAAAATGGGCAATTACAGGGATATCTCATCGCTTCACCAATTCCCAAAAAAAAGGGGTGGCTGTTGGAACAATGGGTTCGCAAGCCGACGGCCCCCAACGGAGTTATCGAACAATTGGTCGACCACGCCATTACCCAACTGGGCCACGACGGCGCCCGATATATTACAATGGGACTTTGTCCGCTCACCCCCTCACCGGAACTGTCCCTCTCCATTGCGGAACGGGGGCAATTTACCTTGGGGCGGTTGGCCACGTCATGGTTTTACAAATCTTATTCACTGACTCGATTTAAACTCAAATTTGGGTTCCCCATCCACGAGCCAATTTACGCCTCATTTTCACACCTACGCACACTCCCACTCTCCTGTGTCGATACGGTGTTGGCGTTTATGGTCCGACCCTCTACCATGTGACGCATATGCCTGACTCCGTTCATCATCTTCTCGAACTCATTGCCGATCGCATAGGCAACATTGAATCGCGCTTAGCCCCGCTGGAAGTCCCTGGGGATTCATTTTTTCGACGTATTGCCGAAGCCACCTCCGATATTATTGTAGAGGGAGACGCGGACGGAACAATCGAATTTATCTCACAATCCATCCGGCAATTGGGGTATTCCCAGGCGTCCGTGATCGGGTCCAACGGCTTGGATTTGATTCATCCTGACGAACGGGAGGATCTCCGTCGACTATTGGCCAACATGCCGATTACCCAACGTGCCATTGCGACCCTCCAGGTCCAGCATATTAACGGTCACTACATCCCATTTGAATGCCGAATTAACTCCCTCGAAACAGAGGATCCCAACTCCGCTAAAATTATTATGGTCGCTCGGGATATCAGGCAGCGACTCTCGATCGTCCAAGAACTTCAAGACTCCCTCGACGAAAAAGAAGTATTACTGAAGGAAATTCACCATCGGGTCAAAAATAATCTCCAAATCATTTCCAGTATGCTCAATATACAAAGCCATTATTTTGGAGATCCTCAGGTCAAAGAGGTCTTTAGAGAATGCCAAAATCGAATTAAATCCATGGCGCTCATTCATGAAACCCTGTACATGTCCAAAAATTTGGCCAACATCGAATTTTCTGGATATATTAAAAACTTAGTCCAACGACTATCATTGTCCTACCGAGAAACCGCCGGAAACATCACGGTTAACATCTCAATTCCAGAGGTGACTCTTCATATTGATACGTCGATCGCCTGTGGCCTGATCGTCACTGAACTCGTTACCAATTCCTTTAAACATGGATTTCCAGACAACCGGTCGGGCCAAATTTGGGTGTCATTGGTTGAAGATGACAATCGATATGCGTTGACGGTCCGCGATAACGGCGTCGGGTTTCCCAAAGGAATCGATTTATCAAAAAGCAATTCGATGGGGTTGCAATTGGTCACCACGTTGAGCCACCAATTGGACGCCGACCTCGACCTCGACAAAGTTAACGGGACCTCGATTACTCTCATTTTTTCCGACCCTGACACGGACGACCAGGAGTAAATATGGATTTAAAACGAATTCTAATCGTGGAAGACGAGGCCATCGTTGCCAAGGACATCGAACTCCGTCTCAAGGAGATGGGCTACGAGGTCACCGGCATGGCATCAACGGGGGACAAGGCATTGTCCATATTGGCCACAAACCCCACCGACTTGGTACTCATGGATATTAATTTAAAAGGGAAAATGGACGGCATCGACACCGCCATTCTGGTCCGAAAAACCCACGATATCCCCGTCGTCTTTCTTACCGCCTACGCGGATGGCCCCACGTTTGAACGGGCAAAATTGACCGATCCATTTGGGTATATTCTTAAACCGTTTGAGGAACGGGCACTTCAAATCCATATCGAAATTGCGTTCCATAAATACCAAGTTGAAAAACGGATCAAGTCCCGAGAAAAATGGATTGAATCGGTATTAAACAGTATCAACAGCGCCGTAATCGCCACGGACATTGCCGGAAAAATCACCTACATTAACCCCAGTGCCGAAGCATTTTTAGACATCCAGAGCACCCAGTTACTCGAACAATCCGTTCTCGACTCGATCCAATTTCATGACGATTCAGTTCACCCCATGTTGACACACCCCATCCAACTCGTCTTGAGAAAAGGGACCCCTCAGTTATTTGATCAAATTGGACTTCGGGTGCAGGACAACCCTCCAAAAACAGTCCAACTCAGCATCACCGGCCTGCGAGACCACGGAGATCAACTCATTGGATCAGTCATGGGGTTGAGCGACATTTCCCGCCGGCGAGAGATCGAAAGGGACTTGCGAATTGCCCAACAATCGCTCAGCAGCCGCATTGAGGAGTCGTCAAAATCCCTTCGAAAAAAATTAGAACATACGCAAATGCAACTGACCCTCAACCATCAAACCATCAAACAATTGCGTAAAATTGAACGCCGCTATACCCACTTGGTCGGTGGGAACGGCGCGGACGAATAACGATGTCGTTCATCCACCTACACGTTCATACTGAATATTCTCTGTTAGAAAGTCCCATCCGCGTTGACAAGCTCATTGAGCGCGCGAAGGAATTTGAGATGCCGTCGCTGGCGATGACCGATAACGGATCCATGTACGGTGTCATCGACTTTTACCTATCCTGTAAGAAGAAGGGCATCAAACCCATTATCGGGTGTGAAATGTTCCTAACAACCACAATCCGCCAAAAAGAACGGGGGCTCAACCGCCTCATTTTGCTCTGCCAAGACTACGCGGGGTATCAAAATCTAATTCAGTTGGTGACGATCGCCTATTTGGAGGGGTTCTATTATCGCCCCCGAATCGACCTTGAGCATTTGGCCCAATTTTCAGAGGGCTTGATCGCGATTTCCCCTGGGCAACGAGGGCCAGTTGCCTACAATATTCGGTCCCATAATCCCGTAGAAGCGGAACGATTTGCCCGGGAACTTCGGGGAATCTACGGCGACCGTTTCTACTTGGGGTTAGTTCGGCATTCGTCGTCTATGGATGACTTTATGATCGACGGGAGCTTGGCGCTGTCGCAACAACTGGGGATTCCCGTCGTTGCGACCAACGATGTCTACGATTTAAATCCCCATTCCACGGAATTGCGCCAAATCGTCAATTGTATTCAAACAGGCCGACGGATTGAGGAAGAAACCCGAATTTCTGACGATGACGACAGCTATTTTAAATCGGCAGACGAAATGACCGCCTTATTCGCCGATATCCCCGACGCCATTGCCAATACCCTCAAAATCGCCGATCTCTGCAACCTGGAAATTGAAACTGAACAGGTCAAGTTACCTCAATTTGAATGCCCCAGGGGCCTCCATCCCAAAGAATATTTAAACGAACTGGTATGGGACGGCATCCGGAAAAAATATGGAGACATCACCCCAGAACTCGAAGCCCGTGCCAACTTTGAGTTGGATATCATCAATAAAATGCATTACGCGCCTTACTTCTTGATTATTTTTGATTTTCTCGACTTTTGCGTTAAAAGTAATATTCCAGTCGGCCCGGGTCGGGGATCTGCCGCCGGTTCAATTGTGGCCTATGCATTAAATATCACCAAAATTGACCCCATCCGATACAAGCTCCTCTTTGAACGATTTTTGAATCCTGAGCGGGTATCGATGCCGGATATCGATTTGGACTTCTGTATTCGCCGGCGCAGTGAGGTCATCGATTACATCGTCAACCGATATGGGACGGACCGGGTCTCTCAGATTATTACGTTTGGAACCATGGCCTCCCGCGGGGTGGTTCGGGACGTGGGTCGCGTACTCAATGTCCCCCTCCCGGAAGTCGATCGCCTCGCCAAACTGATCCCCTCAACCCCGGGACAATATACCAGCATTCCCGAGGCATTGGAGCAGGTCCAAGAGCTTAAAGCGTCCTACGACGGATCGCCACAAATCAAACGACTGCTCGATATTGCAATCCAATTGGAAGGCCTGAGTCGCCATACCTCGACCCACGCCGCAGGGGTGGTTATTTCGAGAGACCCATTGGCCACCGTGGTACCGCTCATTAAAAATGAAGGTCAAATTGTCACTCAGTTCCAGATGTCCGACCTTGAAAAAGTGGGCCTCCTTAAGATGGACATTTTGGGTCTGCGCAACCTCACCGTATTGGACGACTGCATCAATATGATTGAAAAACGCCATGGCATTCGGATCGATCTGGACGCACTCCCGGTCGATGATGTCGCCACGTACGACCTCCTGTGTACCGGGGAAACCGCAGGTGTTTTTCAGCTTGAAGGTCGGGGAATGCGACAGCTCATCAAAGACCTTCGCCCCCGGGTATTTGAAGACATTATCGCGTTATTGGCACTGTATCGCCCGGGGCCATTGGGCTCGGGGATGGTCAACGAATTTGTATCTAACAAATCAGGCGATACCCAGGTCAAATATGACCTCCCTGAATTGGAACCTATCTTAAGCGAAACCTACGGACTGATTGTCTACCAAGAACAGGTCATGCAAATTGCCAGCACGGTCGCTGGGTTTAGTCTGGGCCAATCCGACATGTTGCGACGGGCTATGGGTAAAAAGAAAAAAGAGGAAATGGACCGCCTTCGCGACGAGTTTATTGACGGGGCGGATGACCGGGGATTCGATATCGACAAAGCCCGTCACATTTTTGACCTCTGTTATAAATTTGCAGAATACGGATTCAACAAATCCCACAGCGCCGCGTATGCACTCATCTCTTACCAAACCGCGTATCTAAAATCCAACTACAGCGTCGAATATATGGCGGCGTTGTTATCTTCAATTTTAGGGTTGGGTGATCGCACCTCCCTCTATATTCAGGAATGCCGGTCGATGGGAATCCCGATCTTACCCCCCGACGTCAATCAAAGCGGTGTGGACTTCACCATTGTTGCGGTTGAGGATGGCAAGCAGGCGATTCGGTTTGGAATGGGCGCGGTCAAAAACGTCGGGGAAGCCGCTATTGAAAACATTATTGCGTCCCGAGAAAAACCGTTTACCGATCTAATGGACTTTTGCGCTAAAATCGACCTCAAACAGGTCAATAAACGGGTCATCGAAAGCCTAATAAAAAGCGGGGCATTTGACCTTATCGGTGACCGTAGCGAATTGCTAGAGATCTTTGAATCCACCATCGAATCCGCACAAATTGCTGCCAAAGAACGAAGCAACGGCCAAGTGGGCCTCTTTGGTGATGCTGAAATGGTGTCGGTTCCCCGACGGGATGTTATCCGGCGAGGGGACAACATTATCTTGAGCTATGTCGATCGCCTCAAGATGGAGAAGGAAATGTTAGGCCTGTATATTTCCGGCCATCCACTCGACCACATCCAAGATTTGCTCAAAAAAATGCCCCATAATTCCGGGACACTGAGACCCGAAGATAACGGAAAAAAAGTAGATATGATTGGGCAGCTCACCGACTGCCGGCGAATTATTACAAAAACAAAAAAAGAAATGGTGATTGGAAGTCTGGAAGACTATCGCGGATCGGTCACCGTCATGATGTTCCAAATGGGGGACAATTTTGAAGAACGGGCTGCCCTTTTTGTTGACGACGCCATTATCCGTATTGCAGGACGCGTACGCGTAAACCAAGACGAAATCACGATATCAGTCGACGATATCCAACCGGTCGATTACGCCATGCAGAGTAAAACCGTAAAAATCGACCTAGATAATATCGATTCTGATGACCTGCTCCATGAAATCAAGCGAATCCTTTTACAATTTAAGGGGTATACCCCCGTCTGTTTTCAGTTGGGGGACACTATGATTTTGGCCCATCGAAAATATTGGGTCAGCGATGACGAACTTTGCTTTGCCCAATTAAGAGAAGTCGTGGGCGAAGGGCATTTTTGGATTGAACAGTGATAAGGTTTCCCCCAAAAAGTCCTTCCCTTCGGTCAGTGTACTTTTCGGGGGGCCCCCGTATTTGTAGCCCTCGCTGACTACCCTTCTGTAACCATTTTTTGGTAGACCGGGTCGCCGTCGACGGTGATTAGTGAGGGTTCGTACCCTGGCGGGGTTTCATACCCTAACAAATTACAAAGGGTGGCCGCTACGTTGGCCAGGCCGGCATTGGGGAGATCCGCCAATTGGTAGACTGCGTTGCGTCGAAAATCCATAATCGCACACGGTACCGGGTTTAAGGTATGGGCGGTCTTGGGAGTCCGAATTCCGTTTTTTTCAGTGAACATTTCGTCCGCGTTGCCATGATCCGCCAATACCATAACGGCCCCACCTTGGGCACGTACCGCGTCTATAATCCGCTTTACGCTGGCATCGGTTGTTTCTACCGCGCGAATTGTTGCCTCCAGATTTCCAGTATGCCCCACCATGTCCCCGTTGGGATAATTCATCCGTCCAAAATCGAATTGTCCCGATTCTATGAGCTCTACTGCCTTGTCCGTGATTTGAACGGCCTGCATATCTGGAGCCTGATCAAACTGAATTCGATCCGATGGAATTTCGACGTAGAGTTCGAGATTAGGGTCGATGTATCCCGAATTATTTCCATTCCAAAAATAGGTCACGTGTCCAAATTTTTGAGTCTCCGAAATGGCAAAGCTTCGAAGTCCCACTCCGCACATATATTCCCCGACGGGGTGTTCAATCGCGGGTGGATTCACCAAAAACTGTCGGGGAAGTTGAAGATCGCCGTCATATTGCATCATTCCCGCAAAACAAATTTGGGGGACTCGTACCCGATCAAATCTTAAAAATTCAGAGGCTTCCAACGCCATCGTCAATTCAATGGCCCGGTCACCACGGAAATTGAAGATAACAACACTGTCCCCATCCTCAATGGCGCCGATGGGTTGTCCCTCTTTTACCACCGTAAACGACGGTAAATATTGATCGATGGCTTTAGGATCTTCGTCATAAAACGTTTGAACCGCCGTTTTTGCATCGGGAAATGGCCTCGCGACGCCCAGTACATGCGCATCCCATCCCCGCTTTACGATATCCCAATCGGCATTGTAACGATCCATCGTGGTCACCATTCGCCCCCCACCTGACGCCACCTGGTAGTCATTACCCGCCTCATTGATTTCAGACAAGACCGCCTCTAGGAGATCCAAATACTCTAATGCTGATTTTTCAGCGACATCACGGCCATCCAAAAGCACATGAATTCGGCCTTTATGAACGCCTTCGGATGCCGCTTGGCGCACCATCGCGATCAGGTGGTCGATATGAGAATGAACGTTGCCATCCGATAACAATCCAATCCAATGGAATGTCGATTTTTCCAAAATCACGTTTTTTACAAGTTGTTGCCACACTGCCCCTGCAAACAATGCCCCAGAATCGATCGCTGTCCGAACAAGTGAGGCCCCTTGATCAAATATTCGCCCGGCCCCTAATGCATTATGCCCCACTTCACTGTTACCCATATCGTCATCGGATGGCATTCCCACCGCTGTGCCATGTGCCCTGAGCTCACGGTAGGTTGGGAGCGTCATTAGATAGTCCAACGTGGGAGTGTTTGCCAAAAAAACAGCATCCGCCCCATCCCGTTTTCCGATGCCAACGCCATCCATCACAATTAATACGACGGGTCGGCCCGAAAGCCGCCGATTATTGAGTCGGGACAAAGTTAAAGTTGCCAGGGGTCACCTCTTGGTTAAAATGCAATTTGAGATAGTTAACAATCTGACGCGATGCCGTCCCATCGCCGTAGGGATTCGGGCTCTCCGCCATTGCGGCGTATGCCTTGTGATCCCGAAGCAACCGAGTCACCTCGTCCACAATTTTGGTCTGCGACGTCCCCACCAGCACCGCGCATCCTGAAGTCACGCCTTCGGGACGTTCCGTCACATCCCGCATGACCAATACGGGTTTATTTAACGCAGGAGCTTCTTCCTGAAGACCTCCCGAATCCGTCAGAACCAAGGTCGACTGGCTCATTGCCCAGATTAGTTTGTCATAAGGCAACGGTTCCAACAGGATCATCCGAGGCGTATCTTTTAGTCGGTGATGAATCGTGTCAAAAAACTCGGGGTTCCGGTGAACAGGAAGCAAAATTTCCAAATCCGAATTTTCCTCCAATAACTGACGTAGTGCCCAACAAATTTGGTCCAACGGGGCCCCGCCATTTTCACGCCGATGCGTCGTGACCAAAATTCGACGTGCCCCGGGCACACATCCGAGAGACTCCATCCAGTCGTGATACGGTTGCACACCCCGTTGCTCAATCAGCTGCAATCCCAATAACAAGGCATCAATCACGGTATTTCCCACCATGACCGAATTTACCCCCATATTTTCAGCCACCAACCGTGTCAATGATGCAGCCGTTGGCGGAAACTTAACGGTGGATACTTGATCAATCACCCGTCGATTAAATTCTTCGGGAAATGGCGCATACAAGTCGTCGGTCCGAAGTCCCGCCTCAATGTGGACGACGTCGATTTTTCGGTAAAACCCAACCATCGCACCCGCCAACGCGGAGGTGGTGTCGCCTTGGACCAAAATAGAACTCAAATTCAATGTGGGAATCACCCGATCCAATTCAAACAGCAACCGAGAATTTAACTCGGCCAACGATTGGCCCCGCACCATTACCCCCAATTCCACCTCGGGAAAAATCCCAAAAAATGAAAGCACCGGGTGCAACAGTTCGCTATGCTGACCCGTGACGATAACGATGGGGTTCATCCCCTCCATTTGGCGAAACGCCGCCACCAAAGGCGCCATTTTAATGGCTTCAGGTCGGGTGCCAATAATAATCCCTGGTCGGTATATCATGCCCGCCCAATTCCGTAATAAGAAAATCCAGCACGAATTGCCGATTGAGGATCAATCACCCGTCGGGCGTCCACAATCGTCGGACTCCGCATCTGAGCCTTCAATGCCATCAGATCAATATCATAAAATTCATTCCACTCCGTCAGTATGAGCAGGACATCCGCACCCGCCGCCGCCGCCATCGCACTACTACAATAACGTACCTGATCTCCCAACAGTGGCCGGGCATTGTCGGCGGCCACCAAATCGTAGGCTTGAATGACCGCCCCATTCGCAATGAGTAACGGGAGAATATCTAAGGCCGGGGCGTCTCTCATATCATCCGTATTGGCCTTAAACGCCAATCCCAAAACGGCCACCACCGGCGACACAATCCCAGCAAGCCGGGAGATTACTTGGGTGACTACATGGTGCTTTTGACGTTTATTGACACTATCCACCGCCCCAAGGAGTTTTAATTCGACCCCATTTTTTTGACCCACGGCTTCCAATGCGCGAATATCTTTTGGAAAACACGAGCCCCCAAATCCAGGCCCTGGCATTAAAAAACTCGGACCGATTCGTCCATCAAGGCCCATTCCCCTGGCCACTTCCAACACATCGGTATTCGTTTTTTCACATAGCAACGCCAGCTCATTAACAAACGATATTTTAACCGCAAGAAAGGCGTTAGATGCATATTTGATATGTTCAGCCGCCTCTAAGGCAACTTCAACAAACGGAATTTCCCTCGCGACATAGGGATGATACAGCGACTTAATCCGCTCAAATCCCACCGCTGATCCGGATCCAATAACCACGCGTTCCGGGTTGAGGCAATCGCCAATCGCATTACCTTCTCGCAAAAATTCCGGGTTCGAGACCACAACGCAGCGATCCTCGCCAATACCCGCGCTGAGAAGCCGGGTCCGAACCGCCGTACAGGTCCCCACAGGAACCGTACTTTTGACCACTAGAATCGTCGGTGTTTCGGATGGATGCTGAGCCAAAATAGCCGCCATCTGGTCTACCGCAGTAAACAGGTATCGAAGGTCGGCCTCACCGGTGTCCGATGACGGCGTGCTCACCGCGATAAACACAACAGATGCCGCACGGGCCGCAGATTCCAAATCCATCGAAAACGACAACCGTCCCGACGCCAAATTGTGGGTAATTAGTCGCTCAATACCCGGTTCAAAGATGGGACTTTTCCCCTCCTTCAGACGCTCAATTCGGGACGAATCAATATCGATCACGTCCACCGAATGGCCAAAGTCGGCCAAACACACCCCTGTCACTAAGCCTACGTATCCCGCCCCAATTACCGTTACTTTCATCATAAACCCTTTATTCGACAGTGACGCTTTTGGCTAAATTACGGGGTTGATCCACGTCGCATTCGAGTCGTACCGCAATGTAGTAGGCCAATAACTGCATCGGCACTACCGTCAAAATAGCGGTTAAATCTTCAGACGCATCAGGAATTCGAATGATGTCATCCGCAAATTCTTCGATATCCGTATCGCCTTCCGTCGCGATCACAATGGTTTTGCCTTTTCGCGCCCGGACTTCCTGAATGTTGCTCATCATCTTGTCGTATGTTGAACATTTTGGAGCGATACATACCACTGGCAACTGATCATCAATTAACGCAATCGGGCCATGCTTCAATTCTCCAGCGGCATATCCCGTGGCATGAATATAGGAAATTTCCTTGAGTTTCAAAGCCCCTTCAAGGGCGCTTGGGTAGTTCATCCCTCGTCCAATAAACAAGAATTCGCGTTTTTTGTAATACTTTTCGGCAATGGCTTGAATCTGTTCTTTTTGCTCCAGAATTCGCTCAATATAGTCGGGGACTTTCTTGAGCTCCATCAGCATCGTTTGAACTTCCGCTTGAGACAACGTCCACTTCAATTGGCTAATATACAAGGTAAATAAGTACAAATTGACGAGCTGGGCGACATAATTTTTGGTTGATGCCACGCCCACTTCGGGACCCGAATTGGTATTAATGACGCCGTCAGACTCCCGATCAATCGTCGAGCCTCGGACATTTACAAACGAAAGCACTTTAAAGAACTTACTCTTTGCTTCCCGAATACACGCCAGGGTATCCGCAGTTTCCCCTGACTGAGAAATCGCCACAACGATATCGTTAACCCCAGAAATCATTTGGCGGTATCGAAACTCTGACGATATATCCACCTCCGTCAATACACGGGCATATCGTTCAATCATATATTTGGCGACTAACCCCGCATGCCAAGACGTCCCGCAGGCCTGAATAATAAACCGGGTGGTTCGGATCAGATCTTCATTTCCCATTCTGAGACCGTCAAACTGAATTAAATCCCCTTTAACACTGGCTGAAATAATATTTCGAACCACCGCAGGCTGCTCAAAAATCTCCTTAAGCATGTAGTGTTCAAATCCATTTTTGTCGGCTGAAGTGGCATCCCAGGCGATTTGATGGACCGTCTTTTCGATCACCGCGCCGCCCAATTTTTTAAAAGTGACCTTATCTTGCGCAACAATCGCGATATCCAGGTCGTCCATGTAGACGATTTCTTTGGTATGGGGAATGATCGCGTTGATATCAGACGAAATAAAATTCTCATTTTTGCCCAACCCAACAATCAACGGACTCCCTTTTTTACACGCAATGATCCGCTCAGGGTCCGATTCTGCAATCACGGCAAATGCATACGTCCCTTCCAGATCAAGCATCGTCCGCTCCACGGCTTCCAACAAACTATCTTGAAGGTAGCGAGAGATCAGATGCACAATCACTTCCGAATCCGTTTGGGATCTAAAAATGTACCCTTCGGCAATCAATTTAAGTTTGAGTGCTTGATAGTTTTCTATAATTCCATTGTGAACGATGGCCACTTTTTTGACCGTATTGACCTGAGGATGAGCATTTACTTCGTTGGGCTCGCCATGGGTGGACCATCGCGTATGACCGATTCCCACACGTCCTTGGACGTTCATATTTTGGAGCAACTTTTCTAATTCACGAATTTTCCCGGGTGTTTTCCAATAACTCAGTTCACCCTCAGAAATCGCTGCGATTCCAGACGAGTCATACCCCCGGTAACTTAGCCGTTCCAGGCCAACTAGTAATACCGATTCAAGATTTCGATCGCCGACATAGCCTACGATTCCGCACATATCTACTCCTTACATATAAAGGACGGGAAAAAGAGCTCTATTATAGGGAATATGATGAGGGATCGCTACCCCCTGGCAACCTTTGCCACTACGGCATCTCCGCCCACCATTCGGCGCAACTCATCGGTGCGATCGGTCGACGCCAGCGACGTGACCACGGTGAAGGTTTGTCCCTCCCTCACTTGCTTCTCAATAAGCAAATGGTGATCCCCATTTTGGGCAATTTGAGGGAGATGGGTAATACAAAATACTTGGGCAGACTTGGACGTCAGCTTCAAAAGCTCGCCAATTCTGAGTGCGGTTAATCCACCCACTCCCGCATCCACTTCATCAAAAATCAATGTGGGCGTCGGGTTCAACTCAAAAAATACCGAATTCACGGCCAACATAATCCGAGACAACTCCCCGCCCGACGCCACTTTCCCCAATGCCTTCCGATCTTCCCCCGGATTCGGTGCAATTTGCATCTCTGCAACCGTCGCCCCCGTTGCGGTCAACCGGGACAAGTCCAAATCGAGCTGGACTTTAAAATCAGCCTGATTAAACCCCAATTCCTCTAGCTTTTTACTGACCGATTCAGAAATATGAGCACCCGCCCGCTCACGAATTTCATGAATTGCAGTAGCGAGTTCATGTAACCGGGTGAGCAAGGTCTCGCGTTGCGCTTCCAGACGGGTCGATGTTGATTCAAATTGGAGCAACTCATCCCGTTCCGCCTTCATCACCTCCAATTGATGCAACAGAGAATGAAGATCTAACGCCTTGTATTTGGTTTTAAGTTTAAACAGGATATCCAACCGGGCCTCGACCGCATCCACATCCATCTGATCCAAGTTTGCGGTCGCTTGCCGATAGCGTTCCAGTTGGTCGGAATGATCTTCCGCCATCAATTGCATATCATTGGCCGCCTCAAGCAACCCATTAAACTGATCTAATACGGGCACCACTTTTTTTAGGGCGGTGATATACCGATGACTCACCGTCGTCAGTTGGTTCAACGCGGATAAGGCCTCCTTCAACTGGGTCACAACTAAGGTCCGATGGTTCAGGTCTTTTTTAATCCCGTTGAGAGTCTCTTCCTCGTCGTCTTTAAGCTGATGCTGAGAAATATCGTCGATCTGAAATTGAAGAAAATCAATTTTTTGGGCGAGCTGCCCCTCGGACGATACCAATGAATTATACCGAGCAGTGACATCCGTCCACTCTCGAAAATTCGCTTTATACTCGGTAAGTATCGTTTCAATTCCCCAGGCATTGGCAAACTGATCGATGAGCCTCAATTGATACTCCGCCCCAAACAAGGCAAGTTGATCGTGTTGGCCGGTAATTCCGACCACGGACTTCATCACCTGGCGCAATTGTTTTAATGGAATGGCTTGGCCATTAATTCGGGTAATCGCCGGTTTTCCACGGGAGATCCGACGGTAGACAATCAGTTCATTGGAATCTTCCATTAAGGCCGCAAGTTCCGGAGTCGGATCAGGAAGAAAAAAGGCCCCTTCAACCACAGCCGCGTCGGCACCGGTTCGGATTAGCCCTTCGTCACCGGAATGCCCCATCAACAGCGAAATCGCGTCGATGACAATGGATTTTCCTGCCCCCGTCTCACCGGTAAGCACGGTAAAACCCGAGTTAAATTCAATGTCACATTCGGCGATAACCGCCAGATTTTCAATTCGAAGAGTCGTGAGCATGGGCGGCTATTATACGGCGTTTATGTGGGGTTCGACTATCAATCTACGCAACCAACTCTACCTCATACGGGATCCCATCCCGTTTCAGCATGTCTTGCAAACACAATCTGACAAATTGATTCGACGAATAGCCCGTCTTCTTTGCAAAATTCTCGGCCATTTTTGGACTTACAAAACGTCGTTCATGTTCAATATCACACAAATTTTGCTTTGAAATTCCAAGTAAAGCAGCAAATTTAACCTGCGCCATCTCTTCTCCTAGACGAATCGCGTGTAACAAACTGCCTAATGTTAGCGACCCTGAAATGGATTCTAATGTTTCAATCGTATTTTTTGTTTTTTTTGCTCTCAAGATATTTCCATCCCTTTCTTCTTAATATTTATGTTTGTTCACTTCTAACACATCAACAACTTCCACATCTCCCAACTCGGAAATCCGATAAATTGCCCGATATGCTCTGTTCAGCCGAATGGATCTATGGCCCATTCGTTCGCCCCTTAATAATTCATCGTGATATCCAGGAATTCGTCTCGCGGCCAAAAGGCCTTCATGCACAATGAGATCCACCCACGACTGAAGTTTTATTACGATATAAACCGGCAATCGCTTTAAATCGCTAATCGCCTTCTTAGAAAGAACCACATCAAAAATATCCACAAGGAAATAGTACCCAATAAATAGGTACGAGTAAACATCGTTATTTAACTACGTAATCCGCCTATAAACTCGAAGCATACTCTTCCCCCACGCAAAGCGAACCGACACGGCGTCAATAAGGTCAAACTGGGTCGTCGGCAACTCAAGCGTAATCACTGCAATCTTTGTTTTCGCTGAACAGTGCGCCAGTTTGCGTTGTAAGTCACGCACTGCCGACGGAGAGAAGCAGGTTCCTGCGACATAAATTACGTCGGCATCGGGCCATTCCACCGTCTCAAAGTTCCCAACAATCACCGTCCCCGAAATAGACAGTCCGTTAAATAATGCCTGGGTCGCACCGCCCAGCGCAGGGACTTCTTCAATCCCAATCGGCGCAGCACCCCAAACTCTCGCCCAATAGGCCAACGCCGACCCGCGACCACATCCGATATCCAATACCCGGGTTCCCAAACCCATCCCTGTTTTTTCCGCGATTACCCTCAAAACCGAGGCCGGCGTCTCCCCCTGAGTATACGATTCAGCGGGTCGTCCCAATTGGCGAATCTCATACCGCATCTGATCGGACGAAAAATGCCATAACCAAGTCCAGCCCACCGCCAATCGCCAGCTAAGAACCGAGCGATTTATTTCAAACACTGCCATCGGCGCAATGCCTCGCCACTCGAAATAACGTCATCTACCCGAGCCAATGGACGGTCCGCCAGTCCCGCAGTCGCCACAATTTGTGCCGCTTGATATCGAATCATCCGGGACGCAAGCCCAGACTCGCCGTTCAACGCAGCAACGCCCGCATCCAAACAATCCCCAATGGTGATCTCGGTATCGGGAAGTATCCGATCCTCTTCCGTTTCCAACCCCACATCTTCTGGCCGGATAAACCCATCCATCGGCGCTTGCCCCGGACGAACCACCATTTGAGGTGCCCGACGATCCAGCGGCAACTGGGTGCTCCCCTCAAGTCCACGAACAATGATGCCCCCTGCAATCGGAAGGCAGTTCAAAAGAGTCACCGTTTTGCCCTTGTAGGGGGGATGCGTATAGCCAGTCACCACAAACGTCTTGGCCCCGCGAACGGGCAACAACAACTTTTCTACCGTCGCCAATATCGGACGTTTCACCATCTCCAATCGTAATGGTTTCAAGGCATAAAGCGCCGGACAAAACACCGACTGATCGGCATAGGTCCACCCCACACTCGTAAGATCCTCCGCAATCATCTCAGGGCTCCGTACCGCCCGTTTGTCTGCCCGGGTCAAAATCTTACGGGTATTCACCCCTTTTTTGGGTGACACTTCATCCATGCCATGCACAACGGTAGGAAAACCCATGGCCGCTAAAACTGCCGCCACAAATGGGGCTAAAAATAGATTACGATTAAACCCGTCGTAGGCATTTGAAATATCAATAACGACCGGCAAATTCACACTGACCGGCGACGTCCGACGGAGACAGGCCGCAAGCGCTGCCTTATTCTCAATCTCCGTTTCCCGTCGCAACCGGAGGGACTCTAAGAGTGCCGCTTTCCCCCAAGCGGGAACCGCCGGATCAAACAAGGATTCCATCCAACGATCGGCGTCCCGACCCGACAATTCTTCCCCACGAACAATCGCCAGAACCGCCGATTCCAAGTCAGAGGTAGCCTCACCGGTTAACAGCCACCGAATGGTCTCTGGAATACAAGTCAAATCGGCCCGGGTTTGGGCCAACCAGTCCGCTTCCGCAGGCGTTGCATCCAACAACACCATGGCCGTCAACATCGTCGCCTTGGTCACCAGAGGCAAGTCTGGGTCGTCAAAAAAAAGGGATACCCTCCCCAATTCTTCCTTCGACAAACTTTTACTCATCGTGGGGCCGGTGCCCTTTTTCTTTAAATATTGGATAAATTCGTCAGTGTTCATCGCCCCCACCTCTCCATATTGACCATCTTGCAACAAATCGCATCCAGTTTAATTCCCGCATCATCCAAATAGGTTTTATACGCAGGGATTTCCTCAGGTCGGCCCTGAAGGTCCGGGGACACCAAACACAGTCGATATCCCCACGCTTTCATCTGGCGCGCTTGGTCCCCGGTCAGCGTGAGTGCCGCAAAACTATCGACCCATATCCAACCGGCCTTCCCCGCCATCGCCGCGATCGTGTCCATTCCCTCGTATTCCGAAAATCGAATCGCCGTATTCAGCTCCCCCTTTAAATTTAATTGAATGATCATCGGAAACGACGAATCCAAAAAGAAGTAGTTTGGAATTTTATACTTTTGGATCAGCTCCAGAACCTTCCACTCAATCCGTTCGCTCTTAATATTCAAAATCATGGTGCCGTGACGGTAACCGGCCAAATAGGATTCGAACGACTCCCCCGTGGAAAAGGGATCATGTTGCAATACCAATTCGCCGCCGACATCCCGCAAGTCAAGCTCCACACCCATCTCTACCGGAGTCCTCTGCAATTCCGCCACGGTATTAATCCGATGGGCAATCCATTCCATAATTAGACTCCTAAGTTTTTCTTCAAAGACCGACTAAACGCCAATGTTCGATTAATAAACTTCACCTTGGATGCAAATCCAAAATTCCAATGCGAATGGCCAAACTCCCTCGGGGGGAACAATACCGGAAACCGAACCACCGTCTTCCGTTGGGTTTCTGCCATAAAATATACGTACAAATCTAAGGCAAAATCATGGGGGGGATTGCGCCAGGACTCATAAAAGGACCGATGAAATAAATTAGGTTGCGCATTGATATCCCACAGCGACCGCCCCAGCAACAGGGTCTCGTACAGCGCCATCCCAATCGTAAAAAACTGATCCACCCACCGACGCCCTTTTCGCTTCCCTTTCGCAAACCCAGTGTCCGGAGACGCCAGTTCATTCAACCGTCTCCACCCTGTCACGATATCCATGGGATCAGTCTGGAGATCGGCATGAGTCCACCCTAGGAAAGACGTACGGCATTCCTTTAATCCACTCAGGATCCCAAATCCATAGCCTTGATTAACCGGAACATGGATACAAGTAATTCCGGGATAATGGGCACAATGGATCGCAAGAAGTTCCGCCGTGTTATCGGTTGAGCCATTGTTCACCAAAACAATATGCAACTCCGGACACGCCTGCACCACGTCTTTTAACCGATCCACGAGCCGAGGAATTCCTTCCCCTTCGTTGTAACACGGGATCACGACCGACAACTCTGGCGATCGCCGGGCTAAAGAAAAATACCGCGACCAATATTCATAGGTTCGCCAATCATCGGGGGTCCCCCATCCCAGATAATAGTCGACCTCGAATGCCACGATTTTAGCTCCGGTTCGCACCAATTCAGCCATAACACTATCTACATAAAATTCGTTGTTAATGCGT
The DNA here is from genome assembly GCA_903864835.1 of uncultured bacterium. Classification (GTDB taxonomy): domain Bacteria; phylum Margulisbacteria; class Marinamargulisbacteria; order SXXA01; family SXXA01; genus CAIPHK01. Next base: position 173,989 of record CAIPHK010000015.1, read on the forward strand.
TCATTTTTTTGGCGCAAGGCCGCGAGTCCGTCCTGAAAAAGCCCGACTCGTCTAAAATAAAATGCCCCCACAATCGCATGATCGGTTTCGGGATGATTGGACACTGGCTGCTTCACCAAAATAGCCTCGGCGATGTCATGGTCCCTGGTTTTCACCCACCCATACATCTGGGGATGCGCCACTGCCGACGGATGGCCTTTCATCGTAAAAACAATCCCATCGACCGTCGGATCATTCACCAAGGTTTGCAACCGGGATCCGTCATACCGCATCCCGTTATCACAGGCCCCAATCCACAGAGATCGATCCGAATCCTCAGGACCCAATCCCAACGCACAGGACACCGCTTGGCCCTCAGTGACATAGTCAATGGGGATTAGCTTGGCATGGGGAAATGCCCTCAGTGCCTCGGTCATTTCATCGGACTTCAGATGCTCCGATTGGCACACAAAACGATAGGCCCCTGTATGCGGCAATGACGCGACGGCACGCGCCACCATCGGTTCGCCATCCACAGGAATCAGAGGTTTCGGCGTCGTGAAACCAGCGTTCACAAACCGCTCGCCCTTACCCGCCATCGGAATAACCGTAATCGCATCTGGAAACGACGGAACCGTCGTCGGACTCTGAGCAGCATTAAAATAGTCAGACCATTTTTGGTAGTCTTTGAGATCTGCGGGGGTCCCCCACTGAAGCATATGGGGAATTTCATAAACGGTCGTCCGCAGTTTTGCTTCCGTCAGCAGGTTGTAGACCAAGCTCACATAGAACTCGCCGTTCACATCGATTTGACGGTCCATTAAGGCCTTAAAATACTGTTTTACCATCGCTCCGGTTTTAAAATAATACGTCCCATCCGATGCATATTCTTCCATTCGATTAGTGGTAAACGGCGCTTTTTCGCGGATTTCGAGCAACCATTGGTCGGTTTCCCTCATAAACGCGTAGTGAGTGCTGCCCAACATATGGGGATGAAATCCTTTGTAGGCACTCATTGCCCCATCTGATTTCCGACCCCGCACGACCTTTAAAAAATCGGCGTAGTCCCACCATTTTCCAAAATCGCAATAATTAACGATGACTTCTTGGTCGTCCCGAATCCATTCTGAGGCCGCCAGCACCGCGTGAACCGGACCCAACTTATGCGGCCGAATCGGAATAATCTTCGCGGACGGTGCATATTTTAATAAGATTTGACGCATTGGGGTGGTTTCCAGGTGGTCCCGATTACATATAAAAATAAACGTGGTCTCGCCCGGAAACATATCCACCACATGAGCAATAATCGGCCGCCCATCCACCATAATTAACGGCTTTGGCATCTCATATCCCGCCGCCAAAAATCGTTGCCCCACTCCCGACATCGGAATTACCACTTGCATTACCGCATCCTCCATTTTTCAGCATCCCAGTTCTGCAAAAAGCGTACTTCGTCGTTCGGCAGGGGGACCCCCGACTGACCAAATTTCACCGCCATCAACTGGGCCGTCGCGACCTCCTCGATTTCCCTGGCCCGATTCATTGATTTTGCTGCGATATACACTCGATCGCCATCTCTGATAATCGGCGGATACGTCCCGAAGTCCGCAATATACGTCGCGATATCCGCCAGCATTGGCCATGCCGGCCCACTAAACACCGCCTGATCAGGAAAAAACGGCCCGATTTCCGAGGCCCGCCGCACCAAGTCCACGTCCAAAAACAACGGCGTCTGGCACCAATGAACCACCGGAATTTCCCCCGTTTTTGCCTCAATCATATATTGAATTCGAGTGACCATTCGATAGGGCAATGGATCAATACCAAGCACATCGGCGATGGTTCCGGTAACGGTGTGCATCACCTCCAACACGCCCTCCTCGGTGGGGCCCGACACAATCAACCCGTGATTCTGAAGCCAAATTGCCGTCGGATTCGCCGGATCTATCGCAAGATCAGCAACCGCGACACCCAATGCAACGCCTGGGGTACAATACGGAACACAGGCCACATCCGCCCCCCAAATATCCTTAAGCATTTCTTTCCAATTTGCATCACAAAGAATGGGCAACGCGTCCCAAGGATGCACGTGCAGTACTACTCTCCCCAACACTGCATGCATATATGTCTCAATGGATGGACGTCCCTCGGACATCACTGGCAAGGCCCATGATTCGGATATCTCTCCACGACGCGGCACCGATAAAAAATCAACAATCTGGGGAAAATCCACATCCACGACGCCCACGGAATCGGTGACCGTCGACAGCGCAGCGCCCGACGCCTTAATCGTCATTCGGACAGCGTCCCGTTTGATCGATGCGTTTCCGCCCCCCGCCTGAATCCAATCCAACCGAGACCCCGCCAGTCTACAGAGCCGAGAAAATGCGCTAGTTTCGGTCATCGCCCGCCCCTTTTAACGTCTCCGCCAATACCAGGAGAATAAAAAACTGGATTGCCCCCGAAAACCCCGTCTCCCACTCCACCGGCAACTCAATCAAATCCTCTAAATTATCAACCACCAAGTTCACGCTACTATCCAACACGAGCGGCTCGAGTGGCACGGAAAACACAACGGTCTGCAGCCGAAGGTCCTCCTCATAGTTCCACGAAAAGGGAACCCCTAGACGCTCCCACAACTCCAAAACGGTATCCAACGCAATACTGGCGTTTACCGATATTCCGAGTCGGATCTCAGGCACATCGTCCGTCAACGGATTAACAATTGGAACCGCCGGAAAAAACCGAATCACTAAATCAGCAAAATCGCGCTGAGGCTGGATAAACCGAGACGCATCCCCCACCCGTTTTTCGATGTCCTGCATGATTTTATCGACAGACTGGCTCCGATGCGCACTGTCCCGCTGCACTTTCCAGTACCGCCGCAACCCGTCGTCCGTGTCGATAAATATTTTGATATCGGTCAGACGTCGTGCCACCGGCAGATAAAACGGGTGAAGCCCACTAAAAATGACATACCGCTTGGGTTTAATCTTGGTCGGCGGATCAAATTTCCCAGTGTCATGATTATAGTCGATCCGAAATATCGGTCGCCAATGTTTGAGCTCAATCAGATGATTGGCCTGCCGATGCAAAAAATTCGCTTTGGGATCCAGGTGGGTAAACGACTGCCAATTTGCATCCTTCCGTTCCCACCGATGGTCGCCATCCCCTTCAATTTCCAATGCGTCTTTACCGAGCAACCGTCGCACCGTCGTCTTTAGGGTGGATTTCCCCGCCCCGCTGTCCCCGCCGATTCCAATCACCGTCGCGGTATCCCGAATATAGAGTTGGTTACTCCGAATCCCGACTTTATACAGCATATAAATGGTTACAACCCCCATCATTTCCAGGGCGGTAAACATCAAATTTCGAAGCACTGGGTGGTCAATTTTCAACAGAATCGCATGCCCCAGAATCGATAAATCCGGGTAATCCGGCACATAAAACCCAATAAAGAACGCCAAATACGCCAGCACGAGTACGATGTATAGATACGGATACGTCCGACTCCGAGTATGAAACTTAATAAAAAATATACTCAAAAACGGGAGTGGCCAGATATACCAACCCGGTGATGGCGGCACCATCCCCACAAACAAAGTAAACAAAATCGCCAAAAAAGCGGTCAATATGTCTCGATTAAGGGTTCGAAACGTTGCGAATCGGATTACCAGCAACCCACTGACCAACAACGGCAGGTAAATCCGAAGTGTCCCAACATCCAGCACCGCGTTCATAACGCTCATCTGTTTCGGATTCTGAAGCACATGCGCCACAAACGCCGTCGACCAGTACGGCCAAACTATTGCCCCGATCACAATCGGAATCGGTAGCAAAAACAAGAGCGCCGCACGCGTTCCATATTTCTTGACGACGTAGACAAAAAGTAACGGAACCGCCACCGCCACGTGGAGTTTCGTCGCCATCGCCAACCCCATTGCAATCCCACCCCAGGTCGGTTTCCGCATCAGCACCCAATGGGTCCCCAATACCGCCAACGCAGTCGGAATCAAGTCCAGCTGCCCATGCATATACCCTGCATAAAGAATGATGGGCGAGGCCCAATAAAACAAAAGAATTTCAATTGCCTTTTTGGGAAACCATAGGCGCAGCAAAAATGCGATCATCAGATCCGCCCCAAGTGTCGGTAGTTTAAACAGAATATGTTGAACAAAAAACGACGGTGCAAAGGCCATCGAAATCCACTTAGAAAGCGCCACCCCGGGAACCAATAGCATCAACATCAATGGGGGATAGGGAAACGATGACGACGTCACCCCAACTGCCGCCCACGGATTGCCTCCTTCAGACAAAAACCGAGATACAAACGGAATAAACAGCTGGTCCAAATAGGCCGACGAAAACAACCCGGCAACACCCAACTTGACAATAAGTACTGACAAAAACAAGCCTATTTTTCCTCGATTTCCTATCGACATATAAACGGCTCCTCATGATTACCTTGGGGAACAAACCACTGAAGGTCCGCTGCAAATCGGCACACTTCCCCCACCACCAGCAACGACGGCGATTCCATCTTGTGTTCCCGGGCCAAGGCCGCAATGGTCCGCAAATTCCCCACGATGTGGCGATGGGCTCCCGTTGTCCCCGAGCTAATGACCGCAGCGGGGGTCTCTTCAGAAAAGCCACCGCTCCCTGCCACTCGGCAAGTAAGTGCCTCCAAATGGGCCAATGGCATAAAAAACACCACCGTGTCGGCCGTGGGGATATGAAGGTCTCCAAGCGCATCGACGTTGGAAAATGTCGTCGCCGTCACAAAGGCGACCGACCGTGCCACCTCCCGAAAGGTCAACGGGATTCCCGCGTAGATCGGGGCAGCGGTCGCCGAGGACACGCCGGGAATCACCCGATACCCCACATTATTACTTTTTAGATATTCCATTTCTTCGCCCAAACGGCCAAACACCGAGGGGTCCCCGCCTTTGAGCCGAACAACCCGATGGCCGTTTTGGGCATACGACACCAAAAGGGCGTTAATGTCGTCTTGGCGTTTGCTATGATGCCCCCGACTCTTCCCCACCAAAATAAGCTCAGCGCCCGCCGCAAACTCTAAAATAGAGGGCGGGATAAGATAGTCGTAAAAGACAATTGATGCCGCCCGCAGTGCGTCGACTCCGGCAACAGTCATTAACCCGGGATCACCCGGTCCGGCGCCGACAAACATAACGGTAGAGGAAGGAAATACCACGCGGCTATCATACCAAACTATCTCCATCATAAAAAATCGATGTTTTGAACGACTCTCTCTTGTCGATATATTGGCTATCCCAAGTAATTCTGAAAATTTCCCTGAGGTGACTGATTATGACCGTAGGTAACGCTAAGCAAATTAATACTATTACATTGTCCTCTGCTGATACCGATTGGATTCTTTTTATGTAGATGATTGGCCAGTCCCCGAACTAAGGTTATACTGCCCTCCATGCAACTCAGACGATCCGATATTCATAAACGACGTCCCAACCGATTGCCACTCCGCTTGGCCGGTTTGTGTGGAATTCTCTTGGTTGGATTTGGCATTTGGAAATGGGCCTCACGCCCCGATCTCAAATCAATCCCAACCCCACCCCCCGAAAAAATATCTCCCCATACGTATACTCCCGGCCAACCCAAACTGGTGGATGTCCGGTCAGGAACCTACGTCATCCCACTTTACGCAAATAAACACATGATTAACCTTGCGCTTTATCGTCGGGCCACCAGCACCCAGAAATTGTTATTTAACCGAGCCGTATCGATCGATGATTTATCGGTTATTCAATACCAGGGCGAACCCATTATTCTACTCACGATGGCTACTGAAGACACCAATAGCAATGGCGGCATTGATGCACAAGACATTCATCAATTGTTCTGGTGCAACCCGATTAGCGGGGACATTCACAAGATCAATAAACCGATTTTTAACTTTATTAGTTACGTTTCAATGCTTCCCGAAGGCAGTAGTTCAACAGGCAATGGGTGGCGCGGTGAAGTATTATATAAGGTCAGCGTTGATATTAACCACAACGGACAAGCGGACGCGTCAGATCCCATTCAGTTCGTGCTGATCGACTTAGGCAAACAAACATTAAATGAGCTTCTCCCCGAATCGGTGGTTCCAACCTCGGCCATCAAGAACGACGACTCCGACTTAAAATAAGAGCGTCATACTGACCGGGGCAGCGCCCGCCCGGCCGACGACGAGACCGCTACCCCTGAAGCGCGTGAATATCTCTATAAATTTGTGTAATTAAGGCATCGGTCGATGCAAACTTATGTTCACCCCGGATCTTGCGAGAGATCCACACCTTGAGGCGTCGACCCACCAACTGCACGTCGATACCCGGAATATGCACCTCGATACTATCCCCGTATCCCAATGTGGGTCGGTTTCCAATATACAAGATTGCGGGCCGCCGCCCCGACTCCAATTCCACTTCCGCTGCGTATACACCAAACCCCGGCAGGCATTTATTACGAAATACACGGAGATTCGCCGTCGGAAACCCGAGGGTTCGTCCTTGACCTTTACCCCGAATGACCCGCCCAAATAACGGATACGGATGGCCCAACAACCCACAGGCATCAGCAAGATCACCCGCCTGAATCAATTCCCGAATATGAGAGCTTTTAATAGGACTCCCCGATACCGCGGCCAAGGAAACAACGGTCACATAAATACCGTGCAACGCTCCCCAGTCTTGAAGGTGAGCCACCGTTCCGGCATGACGATGGCCAAACCGAAAATCACTCCCCACCACAATACGCCCGGGGTGGAGCGTTTCCAGAATCAACGCCAAAAACGCGTCCGGCGGCAACAGTGCCGTGGCCGATGAAAACCGAAGCACCAATAAATTTGGAACCAATGCCGCCAGTTCCACCAACGAACACAAATAGGGCATCTCTGCATTTTTTCGAAGGATACGATCGGGATGAGGAAACAGTGTCAAAATTCCATCCGTCTGATCGACTATCGTCTGATGCCCCCGGTGAACCCCGTCAAACACACCCAATCCGATTGCCCCCCCCTTGGGTAGTTCCCCTAAAATACGCAAGGAATGGCCTCCACGGACAGTGCGTCCGCCAACCGATAGTCTCCAATAAATTCCCGTACCAATAGTTGGGCATAGCCGACCGTTTCCAACGCAATCGCAATATCCCGAACAAGGCTGCGAATATAGGTCCCTTTGCCGCAATGAATTCGCAAATCAACGGTCGGAAACACACCCTGGCGTGTGGAAATTACCTCAATAGAATCGATCCGCACATGCGTCGGACGCACCTCAAACTCTTGATTCTTTCGGGCCATTGCATACATCGGAACCCCATTAATTTTTTTCGCGGAATACCGAGGTGGCATTTGAGCGATATCCCCGATCCATTGCGCCAACACTGCGCGCTGAAACGACGGGTCTTCCAAAAACTGCTGCACTAGTGGCCGAGTGGCCACACCCTCATCCACTGACAAAATCCGGCCTTCTGGATCCAATGTATCGGTTTCCATTCCCAACACCATTCGGACACAATAGCCTTTAGGCTGCGACTGAACCGTCTCAATTTGGCGGGTAAATTCTTTCCCTACACCGACCACCAGGACCCCCGAGGCAAACGGATCTAACGTTCCCGCATGACCCACTTTTTTTACTCGGGTCAATTTTCGTACTCGGGCCACGACCTGAAACGACGACCACCCCACGGGCTTATCCACCGACAGCCAACCTTGTACTCGTGGTGTGATCACCGCGCCCGGTTCATCGGGCATCCAGTGTCTCCCGCAACCGCGCCAATACCGACACCATTACGGTATCCAACGGACCAGGCAATGTAATTCCCGCAGCCTTGGCATGCCCCCCACCCCCAAAATAGTGAGCCACTGTATTCACAACGACATCGCCCTTCGACCGCAAATTGACCCTGACAATCCCATCATCTTGCTCTCGAAAGACCACCACCACATCGGCGCCTTCCAACTGACGAACAAAATCAACAACCTTAATGGATTCCGGCCCGGTGCCTTTAGGCAAACTCGTATACGCCAGTCGTCGCTCCGGCTCAATGACCATCCGAGACAACGCCAAATTTAGCACGGCAAATCCCGCAGCTGGAACAGACTCAAACATTTGTGTTCCCAGTTCCCCCGGTGAGATCCCCGTCCGAACCAACGTTGCCGCGGCATCAAAGGTATGTGCCGTCGTATTACTATAGAGAAACCGCCCCGTATCAAAACTAATGGCGGCATAAAGACAGGTGGCTATTTCCGGTGTAATTTGGAAATTTAATATCTCCGCAATGCCGACCAAGAACTCCCCCACCGACGAAATTGTCTCAACCACGATATGGTCACCAAACCGAGAGTTATCCTCATGGTGATCGATATTAATAATGGGCCGCTTCCCCACCCACGGCAGAAGTCGTTCGTACTGCCGAACCCGTTCCATCGATGCACAATCCAAAAACCAAATGGAGTCATAGTCCACCGACGAATCAAAATCCGTCTGAACCCGCGGCACTCCCGGCAACCATCTCAAATAAGGCTCCAATGGATCCGCCGCCCAAATAGTACTCTCAATTCCCCTTTGGGAAAGGAACCCCGCCCACGCCAAGGCCGAGCCAATCGCGTCCGTATCCGGATCCCGGTGAACCGTGATGAGTGCGCGACGGGTACCGGCAATTACCGGTAGTAAGGCCTCAACTGCCTTGCGAGTCTTGTCGGATAATCTCATCAATCCGTTGGGACATCTGGACACCGCGTTCAAGCGAATTATCCAACACAAATGTGAAATCGGGAATGGTGACGTTACGAATCACCCGCCCAATTTCTCCCTTAACAAACTTAGAGGCCCCATTGAGCTTTTTAACCACTTCATCTCGTTTTTTATCGGATGCAAGCACACTCACATGAACCAGTGCTTTGGATACATCTTTCGATATATCAATCGCAGTTACACTCACCAACCCCAAATTCTGATCCTGCATCCGCTTAAAGATAATATCGGATATTTCTTTTCGTAGAATGGAGCCGTACCGGTCTAAACGAAGCGGCATACCCGGTCCTAGCGTTTCTTTTCTTGAATGGTATAGGCGTAAATAATGTCGCCCTGCGCAACACTAAACCCATCCAAAACGATACCGCATTCAAATCCTGAGGCGACTTCTTTAACGTCTTCCTGGAATCGCTTTAACGACCCCAATTTACCCTCAAAAACCATTTGTTTATCCCGGAATACCCGAACAGAACTGGTTTTAAAGATCTTTCCAGACTGAACATGGCATCCTGCAATCGTCCCCACTTTGGAGAAGGAAAACAATTGGCGAACTTCGGCTCGACCTTGCTCAACTTCTTCAAAAATAGGCTTCAACAATCCTTGAACGGCTCGATTTAAGTCATCCAAAATTTGATAAATAATACTGTAAATCTTAATTTCAACGCCCTCTGCTTCAGCGATTGACTGCGCCTCAGCGTTGATAGTGATTCCAAATCCAATAATGATCGCAGAGGATGCTTTCGCCAACAAAATGTCGGTTTCATTGATTGGACCCGTTGCTGCGTGAATGATACTCACGGTGACCTCTGGCGAATGAACTTGCTGTACCGATGTAATAATGGCCTCTAACGATCCATTTACGTCCGCTTTAATAATTAAATTCAAGCGCTGCACTTCACCCTTTTCAACCTGTTCAGACACCGCTTCAAGAGTAATTGCTTTAAATGTCCCCTGCGCATTGGCGGACAATGCCCGTCGCTCCATCTCGTCGCGGCATTCGCGCTCCGTGCCCATCACTTCCAAAATACTTCCAGGAGACGGTACTTCCTCAATCCCCAACACTTCAACAGGCGCACCCGGCAGACCACTGACGATCTTTTCGCCAAGGTCATTTAACAAGGCGCGGACTTTACCCATTGTGCTACCAATTACAAAAAAGTCGCCCACTTTAAGGGTCCCTGACTTCACCAACACTGTGGCAATCGGACCTTTTTTACGGGATAGTCGAGATTCAATAACCACCCCTTTTGCCATACAGGTTGCATCCGCACGAAGCTCCGCCATATCTGCAACCAACAGAATCATGTCTAACAGTTCAGAAATCCCTAGGTTTGCTTTGGCCGAGATGGGAACCATAATGGTTTTCCCGCCCCATTCTTCAGGCACCAAATCATGCTCGACGAGCTGCTGCTTGACGCGTTCAAGATCGGCTTCCGGTTTATCAATTTTATTAATGGCCACAATAATAGGAACCCCGGCCGCTTTCGCGTGATGAATCGCTTCCACCGTTTGAGGCTTAATCCCTTCATCTGCAGCCACCACCAAAATAGTAACGTCCGTAATTTGAGATCCCCGTGCCCGAAGTGAGGTAAAGGCAGCGTGTCCAGGGGTATCCAAAAACGTAATTTTCTTTCCTTTGGCGACGACTTGATACGCCCCAATATGCTGGGTGATCCCCCCCGCTTCGCCAGAAATAATGTTCGATTTCCGAATGGTATCCAGCAACAATGTTTTTCCATGATCCACGTGGCCCATGATCGTAACCACAGGTGGCCGTTCCGTCAGGGAATCCGGTGACCGATCCAACTCCGCTTCTTCGATCCGATCCAGCGAGGACCGAATATTCATCGGAGCAGACTTCGTTGCCCCTTCAACTTCCAATACCACGTTAAGTTTTGCGGCCAATTCAACAGCCAAATTAATATCGACCTCTGAATTCAAATTAAGAAGCATCCCGCGCTCTAACACGGCCTTCATCAATTTTCCCAAGTCAACCTGAGTTAATGCGGCGAGATCTTTAATCGTAATCCGCTCTTGGGCCGCCTTAACAATTTTAGGGGCAGCTAACCCGTCGTCACTGTCCGCCGCTTCCCCTTTGTAAAGGGCACGAATCTGTTCGACCAACCCGGCTTCCAAACGCTGATTCGGTGACTTAATCCGAACATTCAAGTCCCCCAACAGCTTTGCAACCTCTTTATGAGATTTTCCTAACGATCTAGCAAGTTCAATCAGTTTCAATTTATATCTTTTCTTTTAACAATTCGATTTGGTCCGGCGACAATACACTTCGCGCACTGGAAATCTCAATCCCCACCTCATGCGCACGATCGATCAATTCCTTGGTCTTTATTTTCAAAATTTTGGCAAACTCCGACGCCCGAAGCTGATGATCAGGGGCATCCAGTTCAGATCCGACCATTGCCTGAGCGATGGCTGCGGCCTGACTTTCTTCGTCAACAGGCACCACTTTTTCTTTAGCGCTCTTTAGTTTATCCACAATCGAAAGATGATTAACCTCGCGGATGCTATCGCTTTTTTTAGCGTATTCTTCCTCGTTCAAAATATCCATCTTCCAACCGGTCAACTTCACAGTTAGCCGAACGTTGATGCCACCCTTCCCGATCGCGAGCGACAACTGGTCATTCGGAACAACGACAACGGCCGTCTTTTCAATGGGGTCGGTAATAATGACTTGGGACACCTTTGCAGGCTTCAGTGCGTTGGCAATATATGATTTCGGATTTTCGTCCCATTCAAGAACATCGATTTTCTCGACGCCCAATTCTTTAATGATCGACTGAATCCGCGCACCCAAGTGCCCGACACAGGTCCCGACCGCACCAATTGAGGGGCTATTAGACTTCACAGCCACCTTGGCCCGTTTACCTGGCTCGCGAGACACACTGACCACTTCAATAATGCCGTCTAAAATTTCAGGAATTTCCAGTTCGAATAGCCGTCGCAATAGTCCCGGATGGGCCCGAGAAATATTAATGAATGTTCCGCGACTATTTTTATCCACACCCGAAATAAACACCCGAATTTTTTCTTTGGCCATAAAGCGTTCGCCAGGAATTTGATCCCTAAAATTAAGAATCGCCTCGGCTTTACCCAAATTGATCAAATAATTTTGGTTTTCGACACGTTGAACCGTACCTACCAAAATCTGGCCCACTTTGTCCTTAAACTCGGTGTAAATGATATTTTTTTCAGCTTCGCGAATGCGCTGGATAATGACCTGCTTTGCGGTTTGTGCCGCAATACGTCCAAAATCCCCCGGAGTCACTTCATTTTTAAGCACATCTCCAACCTCAATCGATGGACGAAACTTTTGGGCTTCTTCATGGTCCATTTCAGAGTATTCGTTGTCCACTTCTTCCACGACATTCCATAATTGGAATATACGGGCTTCACCCGTTTCAGGATTTAGCTCTCCTTCAAGAAGGGCATCATCATGAAACTTTCGTCGACATGCAGACACTAACGCCTGTTCTATCGCGCTCACCAGGGTCTCTTTAGTGATCCCGCGCTCATTTTCAATTTGCGCCGCCACTTGGTTAAAATTATCAATAACGATCATAACTATCCTTTCACATTCTCGTAGCCTCGATGCGAGAATTGATGAACCATCGGCCTTATTTGGCCGTATTTTTCACGGCCTATAAAACAAAAAAAGTGGGATAACCCACTCAATATCGAGGAAGCAAGCTCAAGGGATAGTATCAAAATCCGAATTGGATCGTCAACGGAGTGAGCGGGAAAACCCGTTCAAAATCCAGCCCCGAACATGATTGCATTCGCATTTTGATTTTTAATTACAATCGTTGCCGAGCCAGCATCAGTCCATTCCACCAGCGACATGAACGACGAGGTCGCATCATAGTCGTTCCAAGTTCCGCTGGCATAGGGGGAATCGTTGGTCCCAAACATATAAAGATAATCTTGGTCGCCTGAGTTATTGGGCTGGGGAGATTGCCAACTGAAGTACGTCAACGTTTGTCCAATTTCTGGCCCAGAAGTCCATTTAAACGTCCCTTCAGTCGTCAAGTCAGACCCGGAAAAATAGGCTTCTGTCGAGCCATATTGATCGCGGGTGGTCTTGAGGACGGTATTCTCCCCCGAATCGGTAATCGTCGCCAAGTAACTCACCTCACCCCCATAATAAAGGTGATTATCACCGCTCGCCAACGCATTGGCATACGTTGTTGTTGTGGAGTCACAATCGTAAAAATGATATTTGCCATCGATGGGGTGGAGATACCACCTCCCATTTTCAAATACCGTATATTTGAGGGTTCGCGTGTTATTTTTCCCCCCTCCTTGAGAGGTATTCAGCTTTACAGACCGCAAGACAGTTTGCCAGGCTGCTGATTCGGTATTCGACGGACTAGTGTCGGTTATCGTCAAAATTCCAGTCGCTGAATCATACGATACAGTACGTGTTCCGAACGCGTCCGCTGACAAAACATCCTCCGGTTTAAATCCAGCCGAGATCGCTACTTGGACCATTTGGATTACCTCCGAACTTGAAAAAATCAAATTCGAATCTGCGTATACATCCGACGGGGAGGTATGAGGATGCACCGTTAACGTGCGCGTCCGGGTATATGTCGCGAACACCGGCGTCAAAAAAACCCGCATTGCCCCATAATAAGGGTGGCCACAAGCCATCGATTAAGAAACCGCTTAAAACCCGGCCGAGTGCTTAAGCGCATTGCGATTTTGAATCTTTATGGTCACAACAGTTGCAAGCTCTGACATGCCGCCCCACTCGACGAAATAGCCGGCGACGATTCCGTAGTCTACGGGAAGGTCATTAAAGGCCCCGGCGCTTGTAATTTGCAAGGCATCTTCCTCGCCCGAATTATCTGGCTGGTTACCGGGCCAATTGGAATATCTCCCAGGGGCAGTGGTCCCGGTCTTGTCCGAATGGGTCCCTGCGGCGTGAGTATTTGCGGTCCAAAATAGCTGCCCGGCTTCGGGCCCCGCATCCCATTTCCAATATCCTTCGGACAACGTATCGGTGGCCGCGCTTAACGCATAGGTCCCCCCATCCGTCCCTCCAAGGCTCCCCGACATCGAATCGCACCCCGCCAACCACCCGCTGGTCCCAGGTGCTTGACCCGCCATAAACGTAAACTCATCCGACGATGTTATCGTCCCCAAATATCCCACCTTCCCATACCATAACTGGGAGACAGCGGCTGGTTTTGCATCCGGCCATGTTATTCCTGCCGACGAAATAAAATCATAAAAATGATAGGTCCCATCCGGGTGCGCGTAGTATGAACCGGATTCAAGAACCTCATATTCAACCGTACGAACGTTATTTTGAGACAGATTCCCCGTTGCTGGATAAAATCTGAGGGTCCGGAGCAATGCCTCCCACGTCGCGCCAGAAGCCCCTTCCCCGGACGTCGGGTTCGGGTCCGTAATCGACAAAATTCCAGTTACCGCGTCATACGACTGGGTGTAGGTCGAACTCAGGTTGGGTGACGCGTTGGCCGTGGTAACCGCAATAAGGTCGCCACTCTTAAAGCCCCCGAGTTTACATAGCACTGTTTGAATAATGCCCCCGTCACTATTCAAATAGATACCCGGGTCTACCAAGACAGATGTGCCCTCCGGAAACAGAGATACCCGACGCACAGGATTATTAATTGTTAAGGTTCGTGCAGCAACCAAAGACGTACCTGAAAATAACACCAAAAATAAACCGAGCATACATTTCATTAATACCCAGCCCCATGTCTAACGGCATTGCGATTTTGAATTTTGATTGTAACAACGGCACCCGGATCAGGCATGCCGCCCCACTCAATAAAATACCCATATACGGCGTAAACCCCGCCACTGTCGCCGGTTGCATTGGGAAGATTATTCCACAACCCAGTCGCTAACATCTGTGTATAGGGCTCTACAGACGTGCCGACGCCATAACTATTCGGTTCCCCAGACGCCCAACTTGAATATGCAGGCCCCACATTGGTACCGGGAAAGCCCTGGTTTAGCTCCGGCCCCGCCGCCCAGTGCCAATTATCAATCGTTGTGCCCCCATCCGTCCCTGATATCCAGCCCGTCGCGGAAGGCGCCTGCCCATGAATAAAATAATTCTCGTCGGTCGATGTCACCGTGGCTAAATAGCCACTCAGGCCATAATATTTATTCGCCGCAGATGCAGCATCCGTCAATGAACTATCCCATGGGTACGTCCCATTCCCGTTAGACGACTTCACAACAAAATCATAAAAATGATAGGTCCCATCCGAATGGAGGTAGGCTGCACCTTGTTCAAGGATGTCATACTTAACCTCGCGGACGTTATTTTGCGAAAGATTCCCGGCGACCGGAAAGAAAGTCAGTGTCCTAAGCAGGGCCTGCCAAGTAGACGTCGGTGCGCCTTCCCCGGAAGTGGGTGTCGGATCCGTAATTGTCAAAATCCCCGTGGCGCGGTCATACGACTGAATGTAAGTAGAGCTCAGATTGGGTGCCACATTGGCCGTCGTCACCGCCAAAATATCTCCTGAGATAAACCCGGACACAATTCGGCATCGAACCGTTTGAATAAGCCCACCATCGCTGTCCAAATAAACGTCGGGGCATACCGCGATAGACGAGCCATCCACAGACGCACCATTATTATACAACGGTACCTTGAGGACTGGCGTAGGGATCGTTAAAGTCCGCGTTGCGTAAAGGAAGGTACTACCCAAAAACAACCCCAGAAGACAGAGGCTGAATTTTAGACCTTTATTTAAAGTCAAGATTCACCTCACCGTAGTATTTGACCCCGTCATAATAGAGCCCCAAAATATCATATACGGGCGACCCGATAGACCCTCCCGCTTGCTCCGAATGCGCCATCGAAGGTGCGACCGCCCCCTGCCACAGCACGCTCGGAAAAGAGACGACCCCAGTACCGGTCCGTTTGATCACCAACAGCAACCCGCAGGGTCCCGATGGATTTACAAATGACACCGACAGCCCCCCATTCCCGACGGACACTTGCTGGTAAGGGGCAACACTCCAATCAACGACGCCCCCCACGACATAGTTCATCGTGGAATAGATATTTCCAGTACCGGACGCGTTGGCGGTCAATAGGAAATTACCCCGGACATCCAATGTGTAGGTGGGCGTAGGGGTCCCCACCCCGATCTTGCCATTGGTAACTAAAACACTGGAGTTATTGACCCCAAGGGAGGTCTTACTCATGGTGGTAACCCCCAACACGGGATGGGCCAGTCCGACACTGACAACGATACCCAAAATCAACAGCCCCAAATATCGCTTTAACCGTTTCATTCAGGTATCCGATACCAAAAGGTGGCGAAGCCATTATAGGTCGACACCACAGGCCCTTTTTCGTAGAAGAAATGGACGACATCAATATTATGACTAATGGGTGTATTTTCTGACACATCGCAGCTCCAGACGAACTGCTCCTTCGTGGGATCCGAAACTGAAAACGTCGTTTTCCCCGGGGTATCCGTGTTGTAGTCGATGGACAGGATGAGATGCGCACTAGCCGAGGGAGCCACCCCCATCGATATCCCCGATGCCCCGTCCTGGGTGATGACCATCCGCTGACAGTTCCCTTTTGACCAATCCACTGTATACCCCGCCCTATCCACCAAATCAAAGGTGAGCGTTTTCTTTAAAAACACGGAGCCCCTCACATCGATCGACGCGGTCGGTTTCGCCCACCCTACCCCGATGCGATTCTGAGTGACCACAAGGCCGGTTCCTTCCATTACAATTCCGCCAGAATCCATCACTGACAACGTAGTCGCTTCCACCCCCACCGAGGCATTCAAAAGCACTATAAGCCCAACCAAAATCCATTTAATTCGGGTCATTTGTTCCCATACCCCCTCACGCCGTAATACACCCCACGATTCGCATCATAAAAGAAAAAAACGGTATCAGAATGGTCATTCGCAGTGATACCCGCCGTCGACATGATCGGCTTTTCTCCCAGGGGCCATTTCACAGTCGCGGGCCATGTAAACGCACCGTAACTGGCAGAGTTATTATACCTGAGATTCAGGGTCAGTATTGACGTTCCCTGCGGCGCAGTAAAGGTAAATGTCGGAGTATTCCCATCGATCCGCATTTGCTGGTTATTTCCTTGACGCCAATCAATTGCCGGACTTGTCGACCCCACACCAAGTCCAATTTCACCCTGCGAAAACGCCCCATGAAGACCCATCGATCCGGCAACTCCCAGGTTCGGGGTCGTCGGCAACAAATACTCGCGGGCCTCGGTCATCCCGATCCCAACAAAGCCTGATCCATCACGAGACGTTACTTTTCGGTACACCATCAGTCCATCCGAAATGGACATTTCATCCCCGACATACGAGGTGGCGGCATCAATAGTTAAGCCCGCAACGTATATAGCGAGCCCACAAGTGATACTTATCATTCCAATCCAGCGTTTGAGATTCACTATAAGGGTACCTCTTTGGGTTCAATTGGGGATACGTCGTATCATACTCAATGTTGCTGCAATCGTAAAAGAGTATTCATTAACTTGTATCTAATTTTTAGGGTGGGTTGCCCTTACCTGAATCACTCCCCCCCACCTCACCCCGGCCTGCGGCCACCCCTCTCCATTGACTACGTCAACAGAGAAGGGCTGTCGGATGTTTTTATCGTGGTCCGTTAGGCGCCAGGTATACTGATAGTTTTGATAATATTTTTCGTACTATGAAATTCGCCATCTAACTCGATAATTAGAAGTCGTTCGGCACAGTAAAAGTCGGCAATAAAACAGTGGGGTTCCTCTCGATATACAAACGTGATCGGATATTGCCGATGAAGCAAATGCAATAAATTTAAATAAAAATATTACCTACAGCCCTTCTCTGTTGACGCAGTCAATGGAGAGGGGTGGCCGAAGGCCGGGGTGAGGTGGGGGTGAGGTGGAGGTACGGTGAGCGTTCGCAACGCATCAGAGAACACGGTCAACCCAGAAATTTAGAGCCACACGATTGCGTGACGTGGACCCAATATTCCGGATAACGCCCCGACACCCACTGCGCCACCCGCTCCGCATCCAACTCAGAGTCCAACGGTATAAACACCGTGGCTCCCGACCCGGACAAAAATAGCGGAAGTCCCAGTTCGGCCCCGATCTGAGTTTCTAACTCGGCCAACGCAGGGATCAATGTCCAGACCACTGGCTTAAATCCGTTCTCCCCAATGGCCCCCTGCAAAATCCGTTGGGGAGTGGGACCGGGACGTTTAAGCGGGGCCATTTGTCGATCGTATGCCCGAAATATTTCTGATGTGGCCGCGTGCTGATTGGGATTGATCAGCGCAAACCATTGCTGACGCGGGGTCGGAAGCGCCCTGATTTTTTCACCAATCCCCCGCACCAATGCGGTGCCCCCCGTTAAAAAAAAGGGGACGTCAGCACCTAACGACACCGCGATTTTGCGCATCTTCTGGCTCGAGATTTCTCTCTTTTCAAAGTCAACCAACCACTTTAACAATGCGGCGGCATTGCTGCTGCCCCCCCCCAACCCACCACCGATCGGGATTTGTTTGCGGATCGTTACGTGATAGCCGTGGGTCAGCGTACCCTTGAAGGAGGCAAAGACCTTGTCCAAAATATTGGGCTGGCCATCAATTGGAGAGCCTGGAATCGATACGGAAAACTCGCCTTGTTTTCGCAGTTCGATTTCAAGCGTGTCATGCAGGGAGATCTCCTGAAACACCGAGCAAATGGGGTGATAGCCGTCTGATCTCGGGGCATAAATCAAGAGGGATAAATTAAGTTTGGCGTGGGATAAAACAGAAAAAGGTGCCTGGGAGGCACCTTTTTCCGTATTGCTCGACAGGGCAGAGATCGCGGGCAATTTATTTTACGTTTTCGTCTTTTCGCGACACTTTGATGTCTTTTTTCAACGTGGTTAACAAATCAGCGGTCATGGTCTTTTTCTTTTCAGTCGTTACCATCTGACGGATCTGTTCTTTAACTTGCTCAAAATCATACCGAGGGCGCATCCGTGCATCTTCTAAACGGATGATGTGGTACCCAAATTGAGTCTGAACCACATCGGACAAGCCGCCTTTTTTGCCAATCGCAAATCCAGCTTGTTCAAATGCAGGAACCAATTGTCCCCGTTGTACCCATCCCAATTGCCCGCCATTTTGGGCGGTCGCATCTTGGGATTTTGCTTTTGCCACGGTCGCAAAATCTTTACCGGCTTTAAGTTCAGCTAGAATCGCTTGGGCTTCGGCCGGGGTTTTTACCAAAATATGGCTGAGTTGGCGCAATTCGGCTTCTTTAAATTGGGCAGAATTGGCATTGTAATAATTACGAAGGTCGTCATCGGTAACGGTGATTGCCTTGTCGATTTTTTCCTGGATAAAGAAATTCAACAACATTTGGCGTTCACTGGTCTTGATTTGTTTTTCAAGTTCTTTGTTTTTATCAAATCCTTGGCGACGCGCCGCTTCAAGAACCACTTCCTCGTCGATCATTTGATCCAAGACTTTGAGTCGGTTTTCTTTTTGTTGTAACGCTTGTTGATATTGCGGAGGAAATGCCGCCAATCTCGCTGTTAGATCTTCGACGGAAATTTTGCTATTTCCGACCGTTGCGGCGGTATCTTTACCCCCAAAATTACATCCCACTAGTGCTGCGCCGACGATCATTACCATGACCGCTGCGGATAGCTGTTTCCGCGACATATCCATCCTCCTGAAAAAATTGAAATAATAGAGTTTTCCATCTTACAATAGAATATCGACGTAAGCCAAATTCACCCCCACCTCCCCGACGCTGACATCACTCACCCCCACCACAATTATCCCCGTTCGGGGAAATTGAGGGGGCCCGCTCTCTACGAAAATTCGTATAGAGGGGGCAAAAAGGATGATTTTGATTTTGTTTTTCTCCCTCTATGCGCTCAGCGTAGAGAGGGAGATCCTCAAATTTCCCGGACGGGGAATTTGGGGGAGAGGGTGAGTTGCTGCGAGGGTGAGTTCTATCTTTTTTTCTGGAGGTTCTTTAATGAGTGATTCTCGGTCGTTTTCGGGTCCTGTTGTCGATGGACCAGATCGTGCCCCGTCCCGCGCCATGCTTCGTGCCGTTGGATTTTCTGACGCGGATTTTGAGAAACCTCAAATTGGGGTAGCCTCCACGTGGAGCATGGTCACCCCCTGTAATATGCATATCAACCACCTGGCGGTCGACGTTGAAGCGGGAATCAATTCCGCAGGCGGCAAGGGAATTATCTTTAATACCATTACGATTTCTGACGGCATTTCGATGGGTACCGAAGGAATGAAATATTCACTGGTGTCTCGGGAAGTGATTGCGGATTCCATCGAAACAGTGATCGGTTGCCAAGGATATGACGGATTTGTGGCCATCGGTGGCTGCGACAAAAACATGCCCGGTTGCGTGATCGCCATGGCCCGACTGAATCGGCCCTCCGTCTTTGTATACGGCGGTACCATTATGCCCGGATGCCATGATGGAAAAAGTCTCGACGTGGTATCGGTATTTGAGGCGGTTGGGGCCCATGCGAACCACAAAATCGACGATGCAGAACTTAAGGCGATTGAAAGCTGTGCCATACCGGGACCCGGATCTTGCGGGGGGATGTACACCGCCAATACGATGGCATCCGCAATTGAAGCGTTGGGTCTGAGTTTGCCCAACAGTTCGGCGCAAGCGGCTATTTCTGACGCAAAACGGGATGACTGTCGCCGGGCCGGAATCGCGGTACTAAATCTTGTGGAGAAAAACATTCGCCCCTCCGATATTTTAACGCCCCACGCGTTTGAAAATGCGATTACCGT
This sequence comes from uncultured bacterium, assembly GCA_903864835.1. Classification (GTDB taxonomy): domain Bacteria; phylum Margulisbacteria; class Marinamargulisbacteria; order SXXA01; family SXXA01; genus CAIPHK01. The sequence goes on from CAIPHK010000015.1 coordinate 194,559, forward strand.
GGCGATTGCGTTGGGGGGGTCAACCAATGCAGTCCTTCACCTTCTGGCAATTGCACATTCAGCCGGAGTAAAACTGAGCATTGATGACTTTACCCGAATTGGGGCCAAGACCCCGGTTCTCGCGGACCTAAGACCCAGTGGGAAATATTCGATGTCCAAACTGGTGGAAATCGGTGGAATTCGTCCATTAATGAAGACACTTTTGGACGCCGGATTGCTCCATGGTGAGTGTATGACGGTGACCGGCAAAACGATGGCTGAAAATTTAGCCGATGTGGCACCGTACCCAGAGGACCAAGATGTCGTGTACCCGTTGGATCGGCCACTCAAGACCTCCAGCCATTTGGTCATTTGTTATGGCAACATCGCACCGGGTGGCAGCGTGGCAAAAATTTCGGGTAAAGAAGGCCTTCAATTTACTGGGACTGCGCGGGTATTTGAGTCCGAAGAATTGGCACTGACCGCGATATTGGATGGAACCGTGGTTAAAAACGATGTTCTTGTGATCCGTTACGAAGGCCCCAAAGGCGGCCCCGGAATGCGTGAAATGTTGAGCCCCACCGCTGCGGTGATGGGCAAGGGATTGGGCAAAGACGTGGCGTTGATTACGGACGGACGATTTTCTGGGGGGACCCATGGATTTGTGGTCGGGCATATTACGCCGGAAGCGTTTGATGGGGGCCCGATTGCGATTATCCAGGATGGCGATCCAATTACAATTGATGCAGAGACCCGAACCGTGACATTGGGTATTACCCAGGCGGAAATCGATGCAAGGTTAAGCCAATGGACCGCCCCTGCACCCCGATATACCCGGGGGGTGTTGGCTAAATATGCCAAAACCGTAACCTCGGCGTCCTACGGTGCCGTCACGGATCGGTTTTAACGGTTGATTACGACACAGTGTGCCGGGGGCATTGTTCTGTATGACGATCAGGTTTTGGTGATTCATCAGAACAAAAACAGTTGGTCCTTACCCAAGGGCCACTGTGATCCCGGGGAAACCATGGAAACCACCGCGCGACGGGAAATCGAGGAAGAATCGGGCGTATTTGCGATGGACTTGGTGTCCGAACTGGGGACTTACGCCCGGCATAAACTCGGTCTTGATGGTGGGGATGACGAAAGCGAACTCAAAGAAATTACGATGTTTTTATTTTTGGCGCGAAGTCCCCTATTGGGATCGGTAGAGTCTAAATCTCGGCCCATCTGGATGCCCAAGGATGCGGTCGGTGATTTATTGAGCCATCCCAAGGACAGGGTGTTTTACCGATCACAATTGGCGCGGGTCAATGAACACAGCACACCGGCAGTTTGGCAGGTGACGACAACAGTGAATAGCATTGAGGCGGCACGGGCCATTGCGGACACGTTGGTAAGCCAGAAATTAGCAGCCTGTGTGCAAATTATGGGGCCCGTTGAAAGCCGCTATATATGGGATGGGGTTCCTGAGGTTGCTCAGGAATGGCAGGTGGTCGCAAAGTGTCGGCGGGATGGGTATGCCGCGGTGGAAGCAGCGATTTTGCAGGGGCATTCGTATGCGGTGCCGCAGATTACTGCGGTGGAGGTATCGGCGGGATTAGGTGGGTATTTGCGGTGGGTGGGCATGGTGACCCCTTACCGATAATACTCAATATAATGCGCCAATAGGGGATCGCAGATTCGATAGATGCCTTTGTTTTGATCGACAATCCCTCGGTCTTGAAGTTTGGACATAATCGTCCCTACGCTTTTGCTGGTAAGTCCTGTTTTAGATACAAATGCCTGGGATTGGGGTTGGGTCAGCCGGTCGGTTTGCGAGAGGTTCTCTAAGACCGATTGTTCCGTCACCGAAAATTGAGACAAATAGCTTTCGTAACGACTTTCTTTTGTTTCAAGTAACGTTTTTAAAGCCGTAACGACATGGGGCTGCGTGACATGAGTCGATGTATATAGCGACATCAGCTGACTGCCGAGGGCATTGATCGATTCCGGAACACGGCGGACCAGATCTTGCATAAACATCGACGTGTCCAAATCGATGCTGTTTTTTTGTTGAGCGAGTCGTTCCTGAATATAGTGGTGGTAGTCTTCATATGCAATTTCACCAATTTCAACATCTTGGCCCCAAAACGCAAGGGGGGCATCTGGATTCGAGAATAATTTCGATAAAATGTGTCGTTTTGACCCTAGCAAGATTATCGGCGACTCATTTATTTCTTGAAACGCGGATCTAAAAAAGGCCTGCGCTTCGGGAATCGCGGCGATATCCTGAAATTCATCAATCACAACCAAACAGGGCATTTTTTTTGCGATAGAGAGAATCAATTGAAAAATAAACGGAATAGAATACTGCCTTTTTTCTTTTGATAGCGTCAGCGACAAACTGGGCTGTGAGGTTAAGGGATCTATGGTGATTTCAGGTCGAATGGCAGTGAGTAGCTCCGCCACAGTTTGGAGCATATTTTTAACCGGAAATGAGTCCTCAAACGAGTGTTCAAAGGCATGCTTAAGTCTCGACACCACCATATCCATCGACTTGACTTCCATCAGATCCGCAAAAAATACAAAGGATTTTTTATGAGATTTTCGAAATTCTTTAATTAAAATATTTTTTAGAAGCGATGTTTTTCCAAAATTTCTAGGACCAAAGACAACAACGTGGTTTTTTTGATCGATATGATCCCGTAGTCGCTCTCTTTCTTTAAGAAAGTTACAAAAATTTTCTTCATCAACGAGACGGTCGGTAATAAACGATTTCATGATACCTTTAGTATCATACATCATGTATCGTTTTGCAACGCGTGTGACTATTTGCAATGAATCACTGTATTTTTTGGAATTTAGCCCACCCCACCGCTATACATCATGATATACAGCGGATATGATGCTAATTATCATGACATACACCGCCCGGCGTCTTGAGCTGGAACCCATATTACAATCCAAATCCTGTTTCCTTTTTGGGCCTCGGCAAACCGGGAAATCATTTTTGATTCGGCAAACGTTGGGGGAATATCCATACTACAGCTTGCTTGATAGCACTACGTTTTTGAATTTGAGCCAAAACCCAAAATGGATTGAACAATCGCTCACGCCCGATACACAGATTGTTATCATCGACGAAATTCAAAAATTTCCGCAACTTCTCGACGAGGTTCATTTAATGATCGAAACCTATGGCATCCGATTCCTGATGACCGGATCAAGTGCCCGAAAACTTCGGCAAGGCGGCGTTAATTTACTTGGGGGTCGGGCGCGATCTCGCACTTTACACCCATTCTCCTATGCCGAACTTGGCACTCAATTTGATCTAATCCGCGCGCTGACCTACGGGTTGATTCCGTCTATTTATTTTTCTGATTCCCCTCTCGAAGATCTTCAGTCCTATTGTGGCGACTATCTTAAGGAAGAAATTTCATCCGAAGCCACCGTTCGCAACATCCCATCCTTTAGCCGTTTTTTAGAAGTAGCCGCACTGTGTAACGGCCAGATCATTAATTACACGAATATCAGTAATGATGCCCGGGTCCCACAATCCACCGTACAAGACTATTTTCAAATCCTTAAAGATACGCTCATTGCCTATGAGATACCTGCATGGAAAAAAACAATTAAGCGGAAACCAATCCACACATCAAAATTCTATTTTTTTGACGTTGGCATCGCCCGGTTCTTGCAGCATCGCCAAACATTACTCCCTCGATCACCTGAATTCGGTGCAGCATTTGAACATTACATCGCCCACGAACTTAAAACATGGGTGGACCTATCCGGAGTTGGCGCCCTCCACTATTGGCGATCGACCAGTGGATTTGAGGTCGACTTTATCGTCAATGAGACCCTGGCCGTCGAGGTCAAAGCCAAAGACTCGGTATCCGAACAAGATCTTAAAGGCCTTCGCGCACTTCGCGAAGAGGGGGGCCTAACTGACTTCGTCGTCGTGTGTTTGGAAACCCAGGCGCGGGTGGTGGATGGAATTCGGATTTTACCTTGGGCGGTGTTTTTGAGGGAATTGGGGTAATACCTCACCCCCGCTTCAATACGAGATCACTCACCTCACTTCGCCCTTCGGGCACCCCTCTCCCCGCTTCACCCCCGCTTCACCCCCGCATCAATACGAGATCACTCACCTCACTTCGCTTAACCCCCGCATCAATACGAGATCACTCACCTCACTTCGCCTCACCCCCGCTTCAATACGAGATCACTCACCTCACTTCGCTTCACCCCCGTTCAATACGAGATCACTCACCTCACCCCGCTTCACCCCCGCTTCACCCCCACCTCACCCCGCCCTTCGGGCACCCCTCTCCATTGACTGCGTCAACAGAGAAGGGCTGTCGGATATTTTGATCGGGGTCCGTTAGTCGCCAGATATACTGATAGTTTTGATACTGTTTTTTTTTTTGACAGTTGAGACCAATGTTCGAATTTCAGAATTTGAAAATCGGATTATCTTAAATCCCAAGGATTCATTTAGATAAAAATTCAAAAATATTCAAACAAAATAAAAATATTACCTACAGCCCCTCTCTGTTGACTCAGTCAATGGAGAGGGGTGGCCGCAGGCCGGGGTGAGGTGAACGTCCTCCCGCACCATGCAACCGTCGCTATAACTCCGAACTAGCCACCGATTTTAGTGACATCTTTTGATTTGGTTTTTGGGGTTTGCTTTGGGGGGTCACCTAACACACCCCGTGGCTTGCGGGCGTTTACCCTCTCCGCGACTTTGGCGGGGAGAGGGTCCCGCGGTGCGGGGGGTGAGGTGGTTTGCGGGACAAGATATTTCTCGTACTATATTCGACCGATGACTCAACAGGTTCTATACATTATTGCTGGCGCAAACGGGAGCGGAAAAACATCGTTCGCGTTGGATTTTGTTCGAGAACGAACTATCTATTTTATTAATGCCGATGAATTGGCAAAGTTGATCAATCCAAACGATATAAAAAAGGCACAAATGAAGGCGGGGAAACTATTCTTCGACCACTTAAACCGTCACCTCATCGAACAAAAAACATTTGCAATCGAATCGACGTTATCAGGCCGATATCTCATCAAGGTCATTGAGACCGCAAAAAAATTAGACTTCAAAATCCACCTCATATACCTCTATCTTGTAGATCCCACGCTCAATATCATGCGGGTAAAAAGCCGTGTACAGTCCGGCGGACATGACGTCCCAAAAAACGACATTATCCGTCGTTTTTATCGAAGCAAACGCCTATTTTGGGATACCTACCGACAGTTATGTGACGGCTGGGAACTATTTTATAACGCAAATACATTTCAACTTATTGCGGTTGGACAACACCAAGACTATGAGATTTTTGACAACGAATTGATGGCAGAATTTTTAAACGGAGTAAAAAATGATCGACAATGATGCATTGGCTGAAGCGTTACAACTATTACGGATTGGAAATAATGCGATCAAGGAAGCTCAAGCAAAAAACCTAAAAAACAACATTCCCAATGCCCATTTGATTAATGGTGAATTTCATTTTGTGTTGCCCAACCGCAACGCGCATAAACAACTTATCGAACAGGGGTTTAGATTTATTTTTGATCGAGACATCTATATCCATCCCCACAAAAAAATAGTGATAAGCCTCGAATGGATCCATGATTATCCAGAAAAAATCGACGCTATCGCAGCCAACTCCCATCATACGTTCCAATTTTACGGCGTCTCTGACCATGGCATTCAGATGGAGATTCTCGACGCGTATTTGGATCCATCAGCGTAGGGTCTTCACGTCACTTCACGTCACTTCACCCCGCCTCACCTCACCTCACTTCACTTCACTTCACTTCACTTCACCCCGCCTCACCTCACCGCACTTCACCCCCGCTTCACCCCCACCTCACCTCACCTCACCTCACCTCACCTCACCTCACCTCACCTCACCCCCGCTTCACCCCCACCTCACCCCGCCCTTCGGGCACCCCTCTCCATTGACTGCGTCAACAGAGAAGGGCTGTCGGATATTTTGATCGGAGTCCGTTAGTCGCCAGGTATACTGATAGTTTTGATAATGTTTTTTTTGACAGTTGAGAACGACCTTCGAATTTCAGAATTTGAAAATCGGATTATCTTAAATCCCAAGGTTTCAATTAGAAATGTTCGGTATCCATCATAATCAGATCTCGTACTATGAAATTCGCCATCTAATTCGATAATTAGACGCCGTTCGGCACAGTAAAAGTCTGCAATAAAACAGTGGGGTTCCTCGCGATATACAAAGGCAATCGGATACTGCCGACGAAACTTTGGACCTAAACCTCGGTTCTTTACGGAATCCCATAGCTGTTTTTCTTCCGCCGTCGAGGCAGCTCGCAGTAAACGAGCACGTCCTTTTGCTTTCATGACAAGAAATTTAGACAAAAATGCAATAAACTTCAAACCAAGTAAAAATACTACCTACAGCCCTTCTCTGTTGACGCAGTCAATGGAGAGGGGTGGCCGCAGGCCGGGGTGAGGTGACGCCCTAACGCGCCATTGCAACCGTCGCTATAATTCCAAACTCGCCGCCGATTTTAGTGACATCTTTTGATTTGGTTTTTGGGGTTTGCTTTTGGGCTTCACCTCACCCCCCGGCCCCCTCTCCACGCACGTTGTGTGTGGAGAGGGGGTGAGTTGTGCTTCAATTTTTCTGTAAAATTGGGTTTTACGCAAAAACCCATATTTGGTTAAAAACGGAAGAGAGGGTCAGTGTCCAGACCGGCTGAAAGCCGCCCGAAGGGTTTAGTCTGGACACTGACC